>CAYYIT010000112.1:0-1796 GCA_964472035.1 uncultured Ruminococcus sp. | reverse complement strand
AGGGTACTGCGTACCCTCCACCCGCCAAAAGGCTATCGCCTTTTGAATCCATGAGTTTTTTCGACAGACTGAGCAGCACCTCCAGGAAGGTGCTGCTTTTGATTCCATTACACAGATCAATCGTTCCGATGCTGATAGGCATAAATCCCGATCACCAGAATCGCAGCTGTCAGCACTGCCATCATCAGTACTACAGTCATAAAGTACGGGGCATGCATTACCATGCACAGAATGCCGCCCAGGATCAGAAGCAGACCGCCTGCCACAAACACTTTGCCGCCGAAGCGGTGGGTCAGCTTCCAGCACTGCACGTTGTTCAGCGTCCAGCTGATCTTGATGCCGAGTGTCCGGTTCTGCTGGACGGTGGGCAGATAATTCCCCATCAGCACAAATACGAGTCCCATCAGGATGAGGAGCATATAGGGCAGGCTGCCTGTGATCTCCGGGATCTCTCCCATCTGTGCGCCGGAGCCCATCATCAGCAGCGTCAACCAGTTCATTGCTGTGAAAAACAGCGTCAGTGTCACAAGTGTGATCTGCAATACCCTGCGGTTTTCGTAGTCCTTTTTCCGAAGCAGCAGTTCCAGAAGAATGCCCAGCGCAACTGCCAGCGGAAGTGCCGCCATGAGATAAGCGGTTTTGCTTGAACCAACTGCATCCACACGGAAGCTTGCATCAAAATGCGTCGGCACCGTGTCCGGCAGGGTCGGAATATAGAACAGTGATGCGATGAAATTCACCACACCAATGACAATGCCAATGATACTGAATTTATTCTTTTTCATGGTTTTCCTCCTGTGTCCCGAACATCGTCATCATGCTTTTCAGAAATTCCTGAAAAACCGTGGTGTTCAGGCTGTAAATAATACTTTGTGCCTGTCGCCTTGTACGGACAAGCTCTGCTTCCTTCAGAATTTTCAGATGGTGGGACAGCGTCGCCCCCGAAAACTGAAAATGGGTTCCGATCTCGCCGGCGGTCAGATCCTGCTTCTGGAGCAGGGTCAGGATCTTTCTTCTCGATGGATCCGCCAGCGCGTTCCATGCATCATTCATGACATACCTCCCACGCTGTATTTTGATGATCATCTAAATACAGTATAGCACGGATTGCGGCGCTTGTCAAGTGGTATTTAGAAAATTATCTAAATAAGTTTTAGAAAAACCGCCTTCAGGCATTCCGCAGGACCTTTGCACCTTCGAATTTACAGATTATTCACAAAACACAGAAAAAAGTAGTGTACAATGAAGAAAAGAGCTTTGAAAGGGAGTTGGCTTATGAAAACGATTGCAAGCTTTACGATCAACCACGACATTCTGGGAAAGGGCATGTACACCTCGCGCATTGACGGGGATGTTGTGACCTATGATATCCGTATGAAGAAGCCGAACAACGACGAGAACGACTATCTTACAAACGGCGCAGCGCATACCTTTGAGCATCTGTTTGCGACCTATGTACGCAATACGCAGTACAGTGATGAGATCGTGTATGTGGGCCCGATGGGCTGTCTGACGGGCTTCTACTTCCTGGTTCGCGGGACACTGCAGCCGGAGGCTGCCATCCGCCTCGTTCAGGAGAGCTTTGCCTTCATCCGTGACTTTGAGGGGGAGATCCCCGGCAGCCAGAAGATCGAGTGCGGCAATTACCGTATGCATGACCTTGCCGGCGCAAAGGCAATTGCAGCGGATATGTGCGAAGTTCTGAAGGACTGGACAGCAGAAAAACTCACCTATCCGACGGTATAAAGGCAACACCGCGCAAAGACCGCCTGACGGCTCAGCACGTCATCTGTTTG
>CAYYIT010000111.1:0-1925 GCA_964472035.1 uncultured Ruminococcus sp. | reverse complement strand
CCTTTTTCTTAGGGATAGGCATCATGTAACTGCCCACACCCCAACCCCTCCCCGAGGGGAGGGGCTATAGATGAAGCAAGCTCTGCTTGCGGTCTCTAACGAAAAACAACGATCCCCCTTTGCCAAAGGCATTGGGGGATGTGGTCCCTTGATCCAGGCCCCATCCTTCTAAGAAAGCTCGGCAGCGCGGCCTCCGCGCCTCGGCAGCAGGGGCTCCGCGCCTCGACAGCGGGGGCACCCCGCTATAGTTCCTGTATCCCTGCGCTGCGCATTGTTCTGCGTAGCGTACGGGCACAGAGCTGTGCCGCCGCGAGGGAGAGTGCGTCCTTCAGAAGATAGGGCAGCGAAATGAGCAGAAAGCTCTCTGCAAAGCCCAGTCCGGACACCGCCATGTATTGCAGGATACCGCAGAGATGGCACAGGAGGATTCCGCCAAAGCCCATCAAGGCTGCAAAAAGGCGTTTTTCACTGCACCCTCCGAGGCCGCAGAGCAGCGCCATTGGCACAAAGCCCCAGAGAAAACCTCCCGTATGCGCAAGCAGCACGCCGATGCCGCCGCGGAAGCCTGCAAACACCGGAACGCCCGCCGCGCCGAGGGCAAGATACACCAGCACCGCCGGCATACCCTTCCGGATGCCCCCGAGGGCTGCGCACAGCGCCACAGCAAAGGTCTGGAGCGTCAGCGGAACGCTCCCCGGCATGGGGATCGCGATCTGCGAAAGCACCGCCATCACCGCGGCAAGGACACCCGTCTGCACGCTGGAAATGAGTCGGCTGTGCCTTGTACTCACGGAGTGGGATCCTCAACAAAGGAAGCGGAAGTCACGATGCTGACAAAATCATCGCGGTAGCTCTGGTAGGTCGCAACGTCGGACTTGCAGGTGATGATATACATCGACTGCGAGTCCGTGAGGAAGCCGACGAAGCAATTCTTGGTGATCAGGGAGCCGTCCTCGGCCGGAATGGAATAGGTGAATTCCAGCGTATGCACGGCGGTGGTTCCTGCGGAAAGCACCTCGTTATTCGTGACGGTCAGCTCGGTGGCGACGTCCATGTACTTGACAAGCGCCTTGTCGGCGTAGTCCTGCACGGAGGAATAGGGCGCACCCTCGGTGTCCTCGGTGACGATGACGCTGGCGTCCTCGCAGATATAATATTCCTCATAAAAGCGCGAGGAGGTCGTGACAAACCTCTCGGGGATCTCGAGGTAGAGATCGGGCAGGGGCAGTGCCTTATAGACAGGTGCCAAGGAGGTCGTTTCCTCCTCTTCTTCCGCTTTGCTGCATCCGCAGCAGCAGAGCGCCATTGCAAGCAGCAGCGCGATTTTCTTCATCATATCCATCATCCTTTCGGGAATCTCCGCGCAGCGGAGTCATTGGTATAAAAAAGGCGGACAGCAAAGCCGTCCGCCTGACCAGACCGATAAGCCGAGTTCTGTCGTGTGCGATAATTTATCTAGGCCATGGGTCGCCCCATGGCTCAAGCCGCCGTTACTGTGCCGTCCACCGAGCCAGTGTTAAGACGGTCAGTACCATTAGACGTTGCATCGGATAGGGTTTACACGGCAGTGCAGTCTCCTGCACTCCGGTGAGCTCTTACCTCACCATTCCACCATCACCGTACGGAGTACGGCAGTTTCTTTTCTGTTGCACTTTCCCTAAGGTCGCCCTCGGCTGCCGTTAGCAGCTATCCTGCTCTATGATGCTCGGACTTTCCTCGTGAACTCAGTCGTCCACGCTATCGCATAGTCTGCTCATTTTCTATTATACACGCTTTCAGGCGATTTGTCAAGAGGCGCGGAGCCCGCCGGCAAAGCCGGCTTCCGTTTCTTTTGCGCCCTTCGGGCGCCCCTCCCCCTACCCCCTCCCTGAAGGGAGGGGGAAATAGTGGAGGGTGCTACCGCACCCTCCACCCGCTCACCTGCG
>CAYYIT010000110.1:0-2216 GCA_964472035.1 uncultured Ruminococcus sp. | reverse complement strand
CTGAACAAATCGCCCCTGCTCAGCGGCCGCTGGTTCGGCGGTCAGCTGGACACCATCGGCGCAGAACAGAACGTACAGGTCATTGACCTCTTCACCGCATGGCAGAACTTCGGTCTGACCCTCGGCTATGATGGCATGACGGATTACTATGCGGCAGACGACGACCTCCACCAGAGCAAGCTCGGCGCGCAGAAGAACGCGGAGCTCGCACAGAGCCTGATGAAGATCGGCGACACCGAGATGGATACCAGCGTTTACTACACCTTCAAGAATGTGGGCAGCGGTCTGGTGATGGATATTGCCGGCGGCACCATGGCCGAGGGCACCAACGTCCAGCAGTGGGGCTCCGGCGGTATGACCAACCAGCAGTTCCAGCTCAAGCCCTTTGCAGGCGGCACCACTTATTATTACATGCACTCCGTGATCGATCCGAATTATGTTCTCAAGGCAATGACCGGATCCGACGGCGGCAACATTGAGCTTGTTCCCTATTCCACCAAGGACAGCATGATGCTGTTCCAGTTCACCAAGGTCGGTGACGGTTCCTATTACATCTCCACACGTTCTTCCAAGGACGCCTGCTTTGTAGAGGTCGAAAACGCAAGCACTGCAAGCGGCGCGAATGTACAGCAGTGGAGCTGGACCTATAACAAGTGCCAGAACTGGATCGCTGAAAAGGTTGCCATCACGGACGTTCCGGATGTGGAAGAAACCACCGAGGCGCCGACGGAGCCTCCGACACAGGCACCCACCGATCCGCCCGTTACCGAAACCGCGATCATGGGCGACTTCGACAGCAGCAAGACCGTCACAGCATTTGACCTTGCGATGCTGAAGAAGTATCTGACAAAGAGCAGCGGCTTCTCCGAGGCACAGCTCAGAGCAGCGGATGTGACCGGCGACGGCGCAGTCAGCGTTCTGGATGCTGTCCTGATGACAAAATTCCTCCTCGGCCAGAACGTCGATTTTGCAGAACCTGCAGCCGTATACGAAACACGCTATTATGCAGTGGATCAGGTATGGCAGGAGGGCGTGTCCGAAACTGTGAACGCCGGCTATACCAAGGCTGAGGGCTATGTCAACCTCGACAACAACGACACCAGCAATATCACCTTTACTGTCAATGTTCCGGCAACCGGCAACTATATGACACATATCCGCTTTGCAAACGGTTCCACCATTGACCGTCAGATGAAGGTCTATGTCAACGGCAACACCGAGGCATTCTGGCTCCAGTCCTTCACCACCACCGGCGCATGGACGACCTGGCTGGAATTTGGTCTGGTACTTCCGCTGACAGCGGGCGTCAACACCATTCAGTTTGTTTCCGCAGTTGCAGGTGCAGGCGGTCCGAACCTCGATTATATCGAGCTGACACAGACCGACGAGCCCTACGGCGAGACCTATGATCCCAACAGCTACGACCAGATGGTCGATGCCAACAAGCCCACCATATTCATTCTTGGCGACTCCACCGTACAGTCCTACAAAGCAGAATATGCTCCGCAGCAGGGCTGGGGCTATTATCTGTCAAGCTACTTTACTGACGGCGTCAACGTGGACAATCGCTCCCTGGCCGGCAGAAGCACCAAGAAGGCCTACGACGAAGGCAGATGGCAGGGCATCGTGGACAGCATGAAGGAAGGCGACTATGTAATGATCCAGTTCGCCATCAACGATGCAGGCTCTGCAAATGCTGACAGATATGCGCCCACCTGCGGTGATGTCAACAACCCGACAGAAGGCTCCTACGAATGGTACATGACACAGTTCATCAACGATACCCTTGCAAAGGGTGCGACACCGATCCTGGTCACTACCGTCATCGGCATGAAGGCATACAACAGTTCCACCGGCAAGTTCCAGAACAGCTACACCAATTACTGCGATGCATGCAAGAATCTGGCATCCAAGTACAGCATTCCCTGCATCGATCTGAACACGCTGATGGTAAACCACTACAATTCCGTTGGTTATGATACCGCAAATTCCTACCACCTCTCCGGTGCGGTATCCGGTTCCACAGACGGCACACACTTCTGCGAGACCGGCGCAAACATCGTTGCAGGTCTTGTGGCAAATGCTGTGAAGTCCCAGAAGATCGCAGGCCTGTATGGCTATGTGAAGTAACTCAAAACAAAAAGCAGAGGCGAAAGCCTCTGCTTCAGCTTGTCAATAAACCCACCCTAAACGAATATCCCCAATAAGCAAGCCCT
>CAYYIT010000109.1:0-2241 GCA_964472035.1 uncultured Ruminococcus sp. | reverse complement strand
CAGCCCTGCGCCAGAGGCGCAGTGGCTGGACGGGACTTTTTCGACAGACTGAGCCGACGAAGTCGGCGTTAGGGATTGCAAGCCGTGTCAAATCCATGCACGGCATACCGCTCATGTTCGACAGAATCCAGACTCACATTCGGGCATGGGACGGGATTTGAACGCAAAGCGTTCAAATCGGCGGATGACGTAGTCAGACGCCCTCCAACCCCCAATGATCTATTGGGGTTTGGAGGATTAGTATTAGAAGAGAAGATCCCAGAGCGATGGGAATCAGGAGGAATTCATATGAGACAGAGAAAACTTTGGCTTGCCACAGCGATTTCGATCGCATCGCTGACGCTCGTATCGACCGCGGCGGCGGCATACCAGTACGGCATCTCCGATGTCAGCCACCTGCAGGAGGCACTGCTCGGCAACGCGGTGCTTTCCGCAAACGATGACGTCAACGGCGACGGCATCGTCAACATCTACGACCTCGGCCAGCTCAAGAAGCAGCTCTCTGCGGACACGGGCGAGGTAAAGGACGCAAGCTATGCGGCAACGGCGCAGTACGTCAAGCTCCAGGGCAGACACAGCATCTCCGACGGCGTGACATGGCTCTGCCAGAGCGGCTCCGCGGCGGAATTCATCGTGACGGCCAATTCCGCTGAGATCGAGCTTGCGGGGCTGATCGGCATTGATGCGGACGAGAATTATCGTCCTCGCTACGCGGTTTATGTGGATGGCGAGCTTGTGACGGATACGACCCTCGGCACCTCGAGTGTGACAATTTCCCTCTGGGAGGGCAGCGCATCGAGAACGGCGCAGGTGAAGGTGATCCTGCTTTCGGAGGCGATGTACGGCGGCGTGGGCGTGAAGAGCATCAACGTCAGCTCCTCCGCGGCGGTTCCGGTCAAGCCCGTACCGCAGAATGACCTGCGCATCGAGTTCATCGGTGACTCCATCACCTGTGCATACGGCGTGGAGGGCACCTCCAGCTCCGACAGCTTCAAGACCACGACCGAGAACTTCACAAAGTCCTACGCCTATCTGACGGCGCAGCAGCTCGGCGCGGATTACAATGTATGCAGCTACAGCGGCCACGGCATCGTCTCCGGCTATTCCTCCGGCGACAAGAATGCGGACTCCCTGATTCCGGATTATTACGGCATCACGAGCAAGCATTACGCGGAGGACTGGGATTTTGACGCGGCACCGAACGACGTGGTCGTGATCAACCTCGGCACGAACGACATCAACTATGTCACTGCCGACCCCGACACAAGAAATGCCGAATTCATCGCAGGCTATGTGGATTTCCTGACGGATGTCCGCGCGAAGAATCCGGAGGCATTCATCATCTGCACGCTCGGCACGATGGGCGGCAATGACAGCATTTGTCCCCTGATCGCGGAGGCTGTGGAGCAGTTCAAGGCGGACACGGGCGAGGAGCGCATCCTGTACTACGAGTCCGCGACGCAGAAGCAGGCGGACGGCTACGGCTCCGACTGGCATCCCTCCGAGGTGACCCAGCAAAGCAGCGCGTATGTGCTGGCGGACAAGATCTGTCAGGCACTCGGCATGGAATCGAGCCAGATCGGTCTGGACATGGCGGCGAACGCGGTGTACGACATGACGGTGGATTCCGAGAGCGGTGCGAATGCGGCGCATTATGTGGGCTATGACATGTCCTTCTGGATCAACACGGTAACGGGCGGCACGGACGCCTCCGATATCGAGGCAGTGCTTTCGGGCATCGAGCTGCGCGAGGGCGGCGAGTACACGCTTTCCTTCGAGGTGACGGCATCGCCGGAGGCAGAGATTCCGGTACTGGTGCGCGGTACGGACACCTATTTCAGCGAGACGATCACGGCGACATCGGAAAAGACGGCGTATTCCTACACCTTCACGGCGGATGCGGCGGATACGGCGGCGCAGATCGCATTCCAGGTCGGCGGACATGACTACACGAACGTGACGCTGACGAATATCAAGCTTGTGAAGATAAAATAGCGCGGAGGCCGCGCAGCCAAGGATTCTTAGGAGGGGTTTTCACTGGATCGATTGAACGCATCCCCCCAATGCCTTACGGCAAAGGGGGGATCGCTGTTTTTTCTTTCGAGACCGCCGGCGGAGCCGGCTTCATGTTCTCGCATGCCCCACCCCCTCCCCCCTCCCCTAAAGGGGAGGGGGGATTTTTTTCGGGGTGCTGCCGCTGAACAGCCCGTCCCCTCTGTCTCACTGCGTTCGACATCTCCC
>CAYYIT010000108.1:0-2417 GCA_964472035.1 uncultured Ruminococcus sp. | reverse complement strand
CCAGCCCTGCGCCAGAGGCGCAGTGGCTGGACGGGACTTTTTCGACAGACTGACGGGGGCTTTGCCCCCGTCAAGATTCCCCTCCCTCGGGAAGGGTTAGGGGCACCCGAAGGGCGTGCGTCAGCTGTGGGGCAGTTTCCGCAGCACCCTACTCCACATTATCACCAAAAACCGCCGCGCAATTTTGTTCAAAATGCGCGTGGAAGTACGTGGAAAAATGTGCTATAATTAAGGTATCTACCGATACATATAAAGGTATAGAGAGGATGGTTTATATGAAGACGTTTTGGAAAAAGGCCGCAGCCGCAACACTGGCCGCTGCACTGTGCCTTTCGACCTACAGTGTAATGCCGCAGACCACGATCAATGCGCTCGAGCTTGGCACCTATGAGGCAGAGGACCTCGAGCCGACCAATGTCTGGACGGATATCTACGGCCAGCAGTTCCCCGGCTACAGCGGCACGGGCTTCGTGTACCACACAAGCACCACCATTACCATGGAGATCGAAGCACCGGAATCCGGCATGTACGAGATCTCCTGCCGTTACGTTCAGATCCTCGATGAGGGCGGCAGAGACAGCACCGTCTGCGTCAACGGCTCCAATTACCTCAAGAAGTTCCCCTACACCAGCGAGTGGAGCGACTACGTTCTCGGTAATTTCCGCCTGAACGAAGGCACAAACGTGATCGAGTTCAAGCCGCAGTACGGCTATGTTGCCTATGACACCATCACCGTAAAGGCAGCGGAGCTTCCCGAGCTTGTCGGCAACACCACCCCCTGTGATCCCGATGCAACGCCCGAGACCAAGGCACTCATGAGCTACCTTGCGTCCGTTTACGGCGACCACATCATTTCCGGTCAGCAGGAGATCTACGGCGGCGGCAGCTCCATGCACCAGTCCACCATTTCCCTGCAGCTGAACACAGCAGCCGGCAATCTGACCGACTCCGCCGGCAACATCTACACCTACGACGAGGCAGACCTCTCCACCGCGGATGACGGCTCCACCTTTGTCTGGAAGTGCTATGACGAAAACGGCAAGAAGTATGAATACGACAGCCAGAACCGTTGCTACAAAAACACCAACTACGACCTCGAGTTCGAGTATCTTGAGGAGCTGACCGGTGATACCGCTGCGATCCGCGGCTTTGACATCATGAACTACAATCCCCTTTACGGTTGGGACGACGGCACGACCGAGCGTCTGATCGACTGGGTCACCAACAAGAACGGCATCGCGACCGTTTGCTGGCACTTCAACCTTCCGCTTGACTTCACAAGCTATGAGATGGGCGAGGCACTCGGCTGGCAGGATTGCAGCTACAAGAACAATTCCAGCTTCAGTGTTGCAAATGCAGTTGTAGAGGGCACCAAGGAGAACGAATTCCTCGATCTGTGCATTGCGGACGTTGCAGAGCAGCTGCTGCGTGCACAGGAGGCAGGCGCACCGATCATGTTCCGTCCCTTCCATGAGGCAGAGGGCAACGGCGGTCTCAACGGCGAGGGCGCATGGTTCTGGTGGGCACAGGAGGGTGCAGAGCCCTACAAGGCACTGTGGAAGTACCTCTACGCCGAGCTGACCGAGACCTACGGCCTGCACAACCTGATCTGGGTGCAGAACCTCTACAACTGGTCTCCGGATTCCGCACAGTGGTATGTCGGCGATGAATATGTCGATATCGTTGGCCTTGACAAGTACAACACCCAGTACAACCGTCACGACGGTCTGACAAGCGGCCCGAACCTTGATGCAGAGAGCGGCATCTTCTACGATCTGTACAGCTATGTGAACGGCGAGAAGATGGTAGCAATGCCCGAGAACTCCACCGTTCCGAGCCTTGACAATCTGACGATCGAAAAGGCTGGCTGGCTGTACTACTGCACATGGTATGACAACGGTCAGGACAACTTCATCAGCGGCGACAATTACCAGAACGCCGAGGAACTGACCAAGCTCATGCAGAGCGAGTACTGCATCACGCTCAGCGAGCTGCCGGAGGATCTGTACACCGCCATCAGCGCAGAGAATCCCGGCACGGACGAGACCGATCCGACTGACGAGCCGACTGACGCACCGTTCAGCGGTGAGATCCAGACCGGCGACGTGAACAATGACGGCAGCATCACCATGACCGACGTTATCACACTCTGCAAGTGCATCATGGGCAGCGACCAGCTCGGCAATTACGGCGAAACGGCTGCCATCGCAGCGGACGCTGACGAGAGCGGTGTCGTGAACTCCAACGACGCACTGACCATCATGAAGTACCTCGTGAAGATCATCGATGAGCTTCCGATCGTGACACTGATCGTTGACTAAAATCATCAAAAAAGCCCCCGTTCTGTGATGGAACGGGGGCTTCAGCTTGTCAAAAAAGGGGCAATTTCCTGAAAATTGCCCACCCCCTAACCCCCT
>CAYYIT010000107.1:0-3012 GCA_964472035.1 uncultured Ruminococcus sp. | reverse complement strand
CTGCGTACCCTCCACCCGCCAAAAGGCTATCGCCTTTTGAATCCATGAGGTTTTTTCTTTTCCGGCGTTACCTTCCGCATGCGGATGCCGTCTGTATGGATGAAAGGCCTTTTCCTACCAATAAAATTAAGGAGGTGCAGTATGGACGATGCAAGGATCATTGCGCTGTACTGGGAGCGCAGCGAGGACGCCATCACAGCAAGCGAACAGAAATACGGCGGCTACTGCCGTACCATCGCACAGAATATCCTGCATTCCGAGTGCGATACGCAGGAGTGTCTGAACGACACCTGGCTGCATGCGTGGAATGCCATGCCGCCGCAGCGTCCGAACAGATTGTCCGCATTTTTCGGGAGGATCACGCGCAACCTCGCGCTTGATCGCTACCGGAGCAGCCATGCCGCGCGCCGCGGCAGCGGAGAGACCGCGCTCTGCCTTGACGAACTCGCGCAGTGCGTGGGGGACAGCGGAAGCTTTCCGGATACGCTGCTGCTGCGTGACGCGCTCAACCGCTTTCTGCAAGGGCTACAGCCGCAGCCGCGGAAGCTCTTTCTCCTGCGCTACTGGTACATGCTCTCCGTCAGGGAGACCGCCGTCCGGACGGGCGTGAGCGAGGGTGCCGCGAAAATGTCCCTGCAGCGTACCCGTACCGCCCTCCGCGAATTTCTCGAAAAGGAGGAATTGCTATGATGAACAAACACGAACAGCTCCTGCAGGAGCTCAGTGAGATCGACGAGGCCCTCGTGCCCGAGCTTTCCACCCGTGCGCCGAAACCCTCCGTCACGCGCCGCATCCTCTGGGGCGGCGGCATCTGCGCCGCACTTCTCGTCGGAATCGCCGCATGGCAGCTGCAGCGTCCCGAACGTCTGCCTGCTGCACCGCAGGAGACCACCGCACCGCAGGAGACCATCTCCCAGCAGGGGACCGCACCGCCTTCTACGGAGGCCCCCACCGCCGCGGAGACTGAACCTGCCACGGAGCTGGATCTTTTGCACACGCCTGCGGCGGATGCCGACCGCTATGCGCAGGTCATGGAGCAGTATCCGCTTTCTGCCGATCCTGCGCTGGATGCTACATCACCGCAGCAGGAGACCCTTCCGGTGGAGATCGCCTTCGGGGATATGGGCATGGAGGCGCTGATGGCATACGATATCAGTGAGCTGATCACCGCCAATCCCTGGACGGAGGACTGGGGGATCACGGAGCTGCCCGTATTCCGCAACCGCATCGACAGCAGCGGCAGCGGTGTTGGCATTCTCCTGACCGAGGAGGAAATGCTGCAGAAGATCGAATACACCGCAGCGATCCTCGGGGTCGATACGGGAGAGCTGACCTATGAATCTGTGAACGAGCATGACGTGCTTGGCGGTATGCCGGAGGCGCATGCGCAGCGTCCCCACCGGATCACCGCGGAATGTGACGGCGCGCCCTACGGCGAAAGCCGCCTGCTGATCGTGGCCGAAAGCTCCGGCCGCCTGTATGTGGAATTTGCCCAGAACGGCGTGCGGATGCCCGATCCCTACTATGGCATGCAGCCGGACAGCAATAAGGACGGCGCAGAGCAGACCACGCAGTTCCTCGCGGAGGCCTTCCGGAATCTCCTGCAGATGGACGATCCGCGGACGGACTGCTGGTCCGACCGGAACATCTACTGCGAGACGAACTATTACCTTGATGTCTATGACCACAAGGCGGATCCGCTGGCTTGCTTTTTGGAGTACTGGCTGAACAGAGCGGCATTCGGCGTGTACGCCAATGAGCTGTTCCGGATCAGTCTGAACGACTATACGGCGGCCGCGGAGCATGTCGGCAATTATCCGATCATCACTGCGGACGATGCGCAGGCATTGCTGCTTGAAGGGGAGTATCTTTCAACGGTGGACTGGGATTTCTACAGCGACGAACCCATCTCTGCGGAGGACGTTGCCCATCGGGAGCTGGTCTACCGCGTCGGCATTCGCGAATCGTATTTCATGCCGTATTATCGGTTCTATGTGGAGATGCCCAAGGACGAGTTTACGGATCCTGCACTGACGACCTACGGGATCTTCTACGTCCCCGCCGTCTTCGAGGAATACCTCGGCGAAACGGAAGTCTGGGACGGCTCGTTCCAGTAGGAAAACTGCGGCGATTCCCTGTCATTGACAAAAGTTCCAAATTCTATTGACAAAAAAGCTGATTTATAGTATAATAATAATGAAGATTCTCAAGAAACTTCGAAAAACCATGATAGGGAGTGTTTTCTATGGCTTTTTGTCCGAAATGCGGAAAAAATCTCGCGCCCGGTGTGCGCTTCTGCGCAGGCTGCGGTTCGCCGCTGAATGTACAGCAGGGGACTGCTCCGGCACCTCCAAGACCGCCCGTGCAGCAGATGGGCTACCAGAATCCGATGCCGCCGGCAGGCTACCAGAATCCTGCGCCGACCGGCTATGTTCCGCCCATGCAGACAGGGGGCGGCGGCGCGCTGCCGCTGCGTTTCTTCGCAAAGATCCTTGTTCTGATCGCACTGATCTGCTTCTTCTTCCCGTTTATGACGGTGTCCTGCAGCGGTGTGGAGGAAGAACTGACCGGCCTTGAGATGGTGATCGGCAGTGACGATGCCGCTGAGGCAATGGAATACCAGGGCGAAGAGGGCAGCCGTACCGATACGATCAATATCTTTGTCATCGGTGCCGCAGTATTCGGTTTGTTTGCGCTGCTTGCGAAGGCAAAGGGCGGTGCTGCGCTTTCCGCACTTTCCGCAATTCTGCTGCTGGTGTTCCGGTTTACCGCAACGAGTACCTACCAGATCGCCGATGTGCCGTTGAAGGATTACATTGACGAGGGTGTGATGGAAGTCACGTTCGGCGTCGGACTATACGTCGCGATCGCGCTATTCTTTGTCGCCTCGGTGGTATTCGGAAAGGACGACAGTCCATAATGATCACTGCATAGAGAAAAGCCCTGCTGATTCAGCAGGGCTTCAGCTTGTCAATAAACCCACCCTAAACGAATATCCCCAATAAGCAAGCC
>CAYYIT010000106.1:0-3047 GCA_964472035.1 uncultured Ruminococcus sp. | reverse complement strand
CCCTGCGCCAGAGGCGCAGTGGCTGGACGGGACTTTTTCGACAGACTGAAACGCCCTGTCCTCGGACAGGGCGTTAGTTTATTCACCAAAAAACAATTCTTCCGTACCATCAAGACCATAGCAGGCAAGCAAATGATTCTTGCCATCAATGATCTCCTCGCGGCTGAAATTGCATGCCGTCAGGAAGTCATCCTCCTTCTCTTCAAGACGGGAATAAAAGGCGATGCCCGTGTGGAGATGGTCCAGCGTTCGCGATTCCAGAAGCGTGTAGAGCTCGTTTTCCGCTTCGTTGATCTTACCGGAGTCGATCATCTGCAGCAGCAGATCCGCTGTCTCTCTGACCTGTGTATCCTCGATCTGCACAAGATGTTCGGACGCGATGTCCACATTCATATGCATCATTTTCGCAGCCGCCTTGACGATATCATGGATCTGCCGCATGATGGGGTCTTGTTCAAACATAGTAGTCTCCTTATGTAGTGTGTGTTATCGGGAAGATTGCTCGTACCAGTCTAAGAAACCCTGTATATATTCTGCACGGGGCGTGATGACGTTCAAATCAACGTCAGGATTCTGTTCTGCAAACACCTGCAGTTCGCCTTTGAGATTTATGCCGGAGCGCAGGTAATCCTCAATGATATATTGCCTGCTGAATCCAAGTCTGCTGAGAATGATCGCAGATACTACCCCTGTTCTGTCTTTTCCGGCATTGCAGAAGTACAGCACATTGGAACCAGCATTCATAATGGTGTTGATAATCATTTCCATCGTCTTATCCACCATGCCGATATAGGAGGCAGCTACCTTATCCATTGATTCCGGCACAGCGTTTCCGCCTTTTACCGGCATTGAAATATAATGGAAAGCATGATCATGCTCCAATGCACAGGGCTTTTGTCTGCGTTCAGTTTCCGTTCTCAGATCAAGGAGTGTTGTAACGTCATTATCAATAAGCCATTGGCGTTCTTTTTCAGAGAGAAAAACAGGAACATCACTTCTGATATAGCGAAAACTATCCGGAATAATTTGTCTTGTATTTTTGGTGCTTTTCATCAAGTTCAATGTTACTCTCCCCCTAGTGATACGCTTTTTCGATAGGGATGGGGGATGTGATCCGGAACGATGGAATTGAGGTAAGCGATGAATCTCTCGAATTCCTGCATATCAAATGCAGCTCCTGAACATGCGATTTCAAATTCGGTTTCATCGTAAAAACTATACCATCCTGTTTCGCAGAATCCATTTCTAAGGTAGAAGTCACGGCGGCGAAGACGAATTGTATTATTTTCGTCTCGTTCATCGGGGGCTTCAAATTCATTTACAATCTGACAGCCTGAATAGAAATCCTTCAGCAATTGCAGTGCTTTACTGCCGATACCTTGAGAGCGTTTCTGGGAACAAATCGCAAAATATGCCATATATCGTATGCTTTCGAATTTCCGTACCGCAAAGAATCCCACTAATTCCTGATCAGCGTATATGCCAATCATATCCAGATTACCGTCACGACCGGAAGCGTACAGATCATCAATGGAATTTCTTTCGCTGATCGGGAAGGCTTCCTCGTTGATGATTTCCAGTTTGGATATATCGGGGGAATCTTTAGGAATAATCCAAAGCTGGATTTTGGAAGTTTTCGCCATCTTCAACAGCGGCACCCACTCATCCTCGATGATCTTCTCTCCGGTGAGCCGGAAGCCATGTCTTTCGTAGAATGCAATGCCCCGTGTATTGTATTCAAGCACCCAGAGCCACGAGGCTTTTCTTTCAGAAACCGCAAAATCCAGCAGCTTTGCGCCGATTCCCTGACTCTGGAACGCAGGCTCAATGAAGAGCTTTTCGACTTCATCGCCGGAAATGCGGATGATACCCTTCACCACGCCGTCGTCATAGACATAGGTGTTTCGCAGGGCATCGCTGCCGTCGGCGTATTCCGAAGCCATGTCCATGACATTCAGCTCCCCGAAATAGTAGGTATCATTCCGGAAGAAGGGGTAGAAGTTGGTTCTGTAGTTTGTGATGATGATCTCCGCAATGCGTGAGGCATCGGCGGGGATGGCGGGGCGGATATGGCTCATAGTTACCTCCATCAGTTATAAATTGCGTTTCCCATAGGCTGCCCATATAGAAATGACGATGAAAAAC
Source organism: uncultured Ruminococcus sp. (assembly GCA_964472035.1). Taxonomy (GTDB): domain Bacteria; phylum Bacillota; class Clostridia; order Oscillospirales; family Ruminococcaceae; genus UBA3855. Next base: position 902 of record CAYYIT010000106.1, on the reverse strand, counting down.
AGCAGAGCGCCGATTTTAATGAGTGTGCTTCCGATCCGCATATGCCTTGTTTTCCGCACGAGATGATCGCCTGTGACCATGATTCCAACGGATAGGAGCAGTCCTGCGAGGGAGAGGATGACTATTTTCATGTGTCCTCCATATTGTCATCATTTTGCAAACTGCCCCCCATCAAAACCGACGGGGAGCAGTATTCTTTATGCAAATCAATATGCCAGCTTTGCTTCCAGCCAAGCCTCCAGCTCTGTGATGGGCATTCTAACCTGCTCCATCGTGTCACGGTCACGAACCGTTACGCACTGGTCGGTTTCCTTGGTGTCGAAGTCATAGGTGATGCAGAACGGGGTACCGATCTCATCCTGACGGCGGTAACGCTTGCCGATGGAACCGGTCTCGTCGAAGTCCACATTCCACTTCTTGGACAGTGCCGTGAAGATCTCCATTGCCTCAGGGGACAGCTTCTTGGACAGCGGCAGAACAGCAGCCTTGAAGGGAGCAAGTGCCGGATGCAGGTGCATTACGGTACGAACATCATTCTTCTCAGCGTCAATCACTTCCTCGTCATATGCCTCGGTCACGATCGTCAGGAACAGACGCTCAACGCCCAGGGACGGCTCAATAACGTAGGGGATGTACTTGGTGTTGTCCTCGGGATCAAAGTACTCAAGGGACTTGCCGCTGTGGTTCTGGTGCTGTGTCAGGTCGTAGTCGGTTCTGTCCGCAATGCCCCACAGCTCGCCCCAGCCGAACGGGAAGAGATACTCAAAGTCAGTGGTTGCCTTGGAATAGAAGCACAGCTCCTCCGGATCGTGGTCACGCAGACGCAGGTTCTCCTCCTTGATGCCCAGATTCAGCAGGAAGTCACGGCAGTAGCCTCTCCAGTACTGGAACCACTCGAGATC
>CAYYIT010000105.1:0-3168 GCA_964472035.1 uncultured Ruminococcus sp. | reverse complement strand
ACCCCCTCCCGAAGGGAGGGGGATAAGTGCAGGGGACTTCGTCCCCTGCACCCCTTACAAAACGCGTTAATTACCGCGTTTTGTCCGTTCCAATGAAACACCCGAAGCCTGCAGGGAATGCCCCGCAGGCCCGGTCGTTACACGATTTTGGTTGTCCAGTCCTCGAGGTTCCAGACCTCGTCGGCAATGTCCATGTAGAATTCCGGCTCGTGGCTGACGAGCAGCACGGTGCCGCGGAATTCCTTCACGGCGCGCTTGAGCTCCTCCTTGGCATCGACGTCCAGATGGTTGGTCGGCTCGTCGAGAACGAGGAGGTTGACGTTCTTGAGCATGATGCGGCACAGGCGCACCTTGGCGTTCTCGCCGCCGGAGAGGACGCGCATCTGCGAAGTGATATGCTCGGTCGTGAGGCCGCACTTGGCAAGTGCCGCGCGCACCTCGGCATTGGTCATAGAGGGATAGTCGTCCCAGATGGTCTGGAGGGCGGTCTCCGTGGTGGCCTCCTCCTCCTGCTCAAAATAGCCGATCTCGACAAACTGGTCATGCTCGACCTTGCCGGAAACGGGGGGAATGATCCCCAGCAGCGTCTTGAGGAGGGTGGATTTGCCCAGACCATTCACGCCCTTGATGGCGATCTTCTTGCCCCACTCGATCGTGAGGGAAACGGGTCTTGTCAGGGGTTCGCCGTAGCCGAGGACGAGGTCCTCACAGGCAACCACGACCCTGCCGGGCGTTCTGGCGGTATTGAAGTGGAAGATGGGCTTGACCTTCTCCTTCATCAGGGTGATCTTCTCCATCTTATCCAGCTTTTTCTGTCGGGATTTCGCCATATTTGTCGTTGCGACGCGCGCCTTGTTGCGAGCGATGAAGTCCTCGAGGTCAGCGATTTCCTTCTGCTGCTTCTCGTAGGCCTGCTCGATCTGGCGCTTCTTCAGCTCGTACATGCGCTGGAAATTGTCGTAGTCGCCCGTGTAGCGCGTCAGCACGGCGTTCTCCACATGGTAGATGACGTTCACGACGGAATTGAGGAACGGGATGTCATGGGACACGAGAATGAACGCATTTTCGTAGTTTTGCAGGAAATTCTTGAGCCACGCGATGTGGTTCTCATCGAGGAAGTTCGTCGGCTCGTCGAGGATCAGGATCATGGGATTCTCAAGCAGCACCTTGGCAAGGAGCACCTTGGCTCTCTGGCCGCCGGACAGCTCGGAGACATCGCGGTCGAGTCCGATCTCGCCGAGGCCGAGACCGTTTGCGTATTCCGAGATCTTCGCGTCGATGGTGTAGTAGCCGCTGTAATCGAGGATGTCCTGGATCTCGCCGACCTCCTCCATGTACTGGTTCATCTCCTCCTCGGTGCAGTCGCCCATCTTGTCGTAGAGCGCAAGCATCTCCTGCTCCAGCTCTGCCAGATGCGCGAAGGCATCGCGCAGGACGTCCTGGATGGTCTTGCCCTTGGAGAGGGTGCTGTACTGGTCGAGGTAGCCGGTCGTGATGTGGCGGCACCACTCGACCTTGCCCTCATCCGGCATGAGCTTGCCGGTGATGATGTTGAGGAAGGTGGACTTGCCCTCGCCGTTGGCACCGACAAGTCCGATATGCTCGCCCTTGAGCAGGCGGAAGGACGCGTCCTTCAGGATCTGTCTGGCACCGAAGCCGTGGGTGACGTTTTCGACATTCAGAATACTCATATGGTCTTTCTTTCTCCTGTATCAGTTATAGCATTTTCCCCGAAGGGATGGAATTTATCGCATTTGCAGCGGACGCTGGAAGTGAACCGGCATGCCGTTCTTCATGAAGATATCCACCTCGCCCTGCACGAGGGGCAGGAAGTACTTGATGGCGGCATCGGTGACCTGGTTGTTCTCGGGGGTGATCCACTTCTGGGGGAACATTTTCTCGAGGTTTGCGACCTTCTTGGCGTCCGTCATTTCGATCGTCACGGCGTAGGGCATATTGCTTACGCGGCGGAAGAACATCATCTTGCCGGTATTGCCGTCGAGTGCGGCGCGCAGGGCATGTCTGCCGATGCGCTCTGCCTCGTCGATGTCGGTCTTGGAGCAGATATGGGAGGAGCAGCGCTGCATGACGTTCAGCTCGATGGAGCGCACCTTGCAGCCGATCTCCTTCGCAACGAGGCGTTCGAGGAATTTGCCGATGCCGGAGAGGTACTTGTGTCCGAATACATCGGTCGCGCCGGACTGGAAGTCCTCGAGATCCGCTTCGCCGTCCTTGACGGTCACGCCCTCGGAAACCGCAACGATGACTGCCTTGTGCTTTGCCATTTCCTTGCGGACGTCCTCGATGAACTGTGCTGCGGAGAAATCGGTCTCGGGCAGGTAGATCAGGTGGGGGGCTTCCTCGCCGTTGGCGCGGAGGATGCAGGAGGATGCCGCGAGCCATCCGCTGTGACGGCCCATGATCTCGACGATCGTCACGGACGGGATGCTGTAAACGGAGCTGTCGCGGATGATCTCCTGCACGGTCGCAGCGACGTACTTCGCAGCGGAGCCGAAGCCGGGGGTATGGTCAGTGATGGGCAGGTCATTGTCGATGGTCTTCGGCACGCCGATGACCTTGATGTCGGAGCCGATCTTCTTCAGGTAATCGGAGAGCTTCACAACAGTGTCCATGGAGTCGTTGCCGCCGATGTAAACGAAGATCTCGATGCGGTGGGTTGTCAGGGTGCCGAGGATCTTCTCGTAGATGTCGGGATCCTCCTCGTAGGACGGCAGCTTGTAGCGGCAGGAGCCGAGCATGGTGGACGGTGTCTGGCGCAGGAGCTCCATGTCCTCGGTCTTGCGGATGACGCTCTTGAGGTTGAGCAGATCGTCGTTGATGAGGCCTTCGATGCCGTTGATGGAACCGAAGATGGCGTCGATCTCTTCGGTCAGGAGACCCTGCTTGAAAACGCCGACGAGACTTGCATTGATGGCGCAGGTCGGACCGCCGGACTGTGCAATTGCAATATTCATAGATTCTTCCTCCAATTTTCAGCCCTTTTTGCAGTGTCATGCGCAGTATCGGCTGCATACGGGCATTGTTAATTTTATTATACTACAAATCCGCAGGAAAAGCAAGAGGTTTTGTGATAATTTGGAATGATATTATGGATTGCCCACCCCCTAACCCCCTCCCTAAAGGGAGGGGGAAATAGTGGAGGGTGCT
>CAYYIT010000104.1:0-3280 GCA_964472035.1 uncultured Ruminococcus sp. | reverse complement strand
TGAAAAAACTTAGTCCAGCCCTGCGCCAGAGGCGCAGTGGCTGGACGGGACTTTTGCGACAGACTGAAAGGACTTCTTCCGGAATAGGAAGAAGTCCTTTTTTCACGCTAATAGTTCTCCTGCTGATACTGCACATCCCAGTAATCGTTGAGCGCTTTCTTGTGGTAGCTGCAAAATTCGTAGGTCGGCCCGACCGCCTTGCTGCTGCAGCCGTCGAACTGGCAGGTACCGCCGTAGTTGCCGCCGTCATCATCCGAGCCTCCGCCGCAGCCGCAGAGCAGTGCCGCCATTGTACACAGAAGCAGTACAGTGAATATGGTTTTCATTTTCATCGTTATCCCCCCTTTGTTATTTCGTTTTACATGGTGATTGCAATCATACCGCATTTATCAAGGTATTGCGTATAATGCAGCCAGCACTGCAATTCCTGCGTTTTTTCTCTTCATATCCATTCTCCTTTATCATCTAATTACGGCGAAACGTCGCCTCGCTTTTATTCTATCAGAAATTTCTCAAAAAAAGATAGACGCAAAAACGCCTTCAATTTGCAAGCAAAAACGCTTGCAAAAGCAAAACGTCCCATGCACCTGCATGGGACGTTTTTCCGTCAGTGAAACCTTGAAAAGATATGTTCTTAAAAATCAGTTACTGTGAGATCAGAGATCAGTCACAGCGACACCCCCTTCTAAAAATTCCCTGCAAAAAGCAAGCAGGTTTGATTCGATACTGCAAGCGGAACTGTGCTTACGACAGCTTCAGATGATCCAGCGAAAACTGAATGCATTGAATGACAAGTGCGTTGAAGGAAATATTATTTTCTGCCGCAAGCTTCTCCAGACGTTCTGCCATCGGGACCGGAATCCGGAAGGTCTTGGTAACATTATCATAGCCCTTCTCGATCTGAAATTGATCCTTTTCCATACGCATGACACTCCATTATCTAATATTGAACGGACAGCTGTGATGCCGTCACTGTTTCTTCTATTATACAAGAAGTTTCTGGAAAAATATAGAACCATTTTTGTCATCCGTTCCGATTGCATTGCTCTTGCAAAATCGCATCAGTTTCAATTGCGCTTCTGTGACGTTTCATCCGTCATGCGCTCCTGGCTGTCGAGTGCATAGGAAATGCACTGGTTCACCAGCTGGTTCAGAGAAATACAGTTTTCAGCGGCAAGCTGTTCCAGCCTGTCCGCCAACGGTTCCGGAATCCGGATCGTCTTGGTTACATGGTCATAACCCTTTGCGATTTTGAACATATCTTTTCCTTGTACAAAGCCATATCTGCACGGACAAAAGGGCTGGCTCCGTACATTTTCGGTTTCACCTCCGGTCAATACTTCTTCTGCCCAATGTACAGATATTCTTATTATAGCATAATTCTGAAAAAAAGGAAAGCAAAAACGGATCGGTTTTCCGATCCGCTGACAGATATCATGTTTCTTGCTGCTCCTCCTGATACGGCAGATGCACCATAAAGACGGAGCCATGTCCGGGTTCGCTCGTGACGTAGATCTTGCCGCCGAGCATTGTGACGATCTCCTTGCAAAGGGCAAGTCCGAGACCGTTGCCCTGCGAGCGTCTGGAGGTGTCGCCCTGATAGAATTTGTCGAAGATATGCGCCATCGTTTCCTGGGACATGCCGATGCCGTCATCACTGAACAGCACCTCCACGGAATCCTCGTACTGCTTCAGCGAAATGGTGATGCAGCCGCCGGCATGGGAGAATTTGATCGCGTTGCCGAGCAGATTCGTCCAGACCTGAAAGAGCAGTGACTGCTGGCCGGTATAGGTCACATTCGGAAGATCCAGATCGAACTCCAGCTGCCGCTTGCTCCAGCGCGCCTCCAGCAGTACGATCGCCTCGCGGATCTGCTCATCCAGCCGATAGGTGACGGCGGGCTGCTGCTGGGTCTGGTGCTCCAGCCGTGACAGGCGCAGGATGTTTTCGGTCAGATCGTTGAGCTTTTCGATATTGAAAAAGACCTTCTGGATGTATTCACTGCGTTCCTCCTCCGTCAGATCGGGATCCTGCAGCAGGGTGACATAGCCCGTCACGGAGGACAGCGGCGTCTTGAATTCATGGGAAACATTGGCGATGAAATCGTTCCGGATCATCTCAACGGAGCCGATCTCGCGGATCATCTTGTTGAAATTATGGATCAGGTGGTGCAGCTCATCCACGGAGCCGTCATACTGCACCTGCACATCATAATCCCCCTTCGCGACCCTCCGGGAGGCCTTGCTCATGTCCTCAAGCGGCCGGAAGATCCTGCGCGACAGAAAATAGAACACCGCCGAAGAGAGCAGAAAACACAGGATCGCGATCTCGACCAGTGCATGGAGCGGATTGTGGATCAGCCTTGCGGAAACACCGAGATACGTCAGCAGCCACATGATGCCGAACAGAAGCAGCACAAAGGCGGTGATGATCCCGAAGAACACCGCTGTGAAATGCGTGCGCATCCGGTAAGCGCGTGCTTTCTCCCGTTTCATTTCTTCATCCCCCGATAGCCGAGTCCGCGGATGGTGACGATCTCAAAGTCGGTATTGTTCTTGAAACGCTCACGCAGGCGGCTGATATGGACATCGAGCGTATGGGAATCCACATAGCTGTCGATGCCCCAGATATCATCCAGGATCTGCTGGCGCGTGAAGATCTGGCCGGGATACGAAAGCAGCTTGTAGAGCAAAAGGAATTCCTTCTGCGGAAGCACCTGGGTCCCCTGGGCATCCGTTACGGTCCAGGCGGTGTATTCCATGGTCGTACCGCCGAAGACCAGACGTTTTTCGCTGACGCTTTTGGCACGCCGCAGGAGTGCCGTCACACGGAAGAGCATTTCATTGATGTCGATGGGCTTGACCATGTAGTCATCCGCACCGGCATTGAATCCGCTCTGCTTGTCGAGGATATCCCCTTTTGCGGTGATGATCAGTACGGGCTGGTCCATGCCGGCACTGCGGAGCTGGCGGATGAATTCGAAGCCGTTCATGCCCGGCATCATCACATCGGAGATGATCAGGTCAATGTATTCGTCCTCAAGGATCTTCAGCGCCTGTGCGGCATCATCCGCGCCGACGGGCTGGTAATTATTGCGCATGAGCGTCCGGCAGAACAGCTGCTGCAGATCCGCGTCATCCTCCACCACAAGTATTTTGAACATACGAAGCACCTCGTTTCAATCGTTTTTCTCTATTATAACAGATTTTTCTGATAAATGCAACTTTAGGCAACACCGCACAAAGACCGCCTGACGGCTCAGCACGTCATCTGTTTGCA
>CAYYIT010000103.1:0-3621 GCA_964472035.1 uncultured Ruminococcus sp. | reverse complement strand
TGCGTTAGCTGTGGGCAATTTTCAGGAAATTGCCCCTTTTTTGACAAGCTGAAACCCCCTCGGGATGCCGAGGGGGCTGCAATAGATTTGAATTATGCCCAGTAGTCCACCGCGTGCGGAAGCTCGATGTCCGCTGCGTGGAATTCCGGTTCCTTGCCCTCCTTGCGCTGCTGCTCGTAATGCTTCAGCGCGCGGAATGCGTATTTGCTCAGGAAGAAGATCACCGGAATATTGATAAGCGTCATGCCGCCCATGGTGATATCGGAGATGTTCCAGAGCAGATCGGCGCTCAGGCCTGCGCCAACGAAGATTACCAGCGAAGCGATGATGCGATAGACGAGCATGAAGGTCTTGCCCGGCACATGTCCCAGCAGGTATGCAAGGCACTTGTCCACGTAGAACAGATTGCCCAGCATTGTGGTGAACGCGAACAGGATCATGGCAACGGTGATGAAGATCGGGCCGAAATCGCCGAGGACTTCGCGCAGCGCAGCCTGAATGTACGGCGCACCGGACAGCTCCGCGGTCGGCTCCACACCGGAGCACATGCACATGAAGGCGGTCGCACTGCACACAACGAGTGTATCCAGGAATACGGACAGCACCTGCACCAGACCCTGCTTTGCAGGATGGCTGACCTCTGCGGAGGCGGAGGCATTCGGCGCGGAGCCGACGCCGGCCTCGTTGCTGAACAGGCCTCGCTTGATGCCGTACATCACGCAGGAGCCGCTGAAACCGCCGAAGATCGCCTTGAAGTCAAATGCCTGCGTGAAGATCGCTGCAAACACAGAAGGCAGGGATGTGATATTCAGCACAATAACGATCAGGGATACCAGCACATAGGCAATGCCCATCACCGGCACCAGAAGGCTGGTGGTCTTGATGATACGGGAGCCGCCGCCGATCAGGCAGTAGCCGACGATCACCGCCAGAAGCAGTCCGATAATCCAGGGGCTTGATGTCGCATTGTAGAAGCCGTAGCCCGAGAAGGTGGACTGCAGGTTGTACGATGCCAGCATATTAAAGCCGATGCCGTAGGTCAGGATCAGGAACACGGAGAACACCATCGCCAGCGGACGATTGCACATCGCTGCCTCGATATAGTAGGCAGGGCCGCCGTAGCTTCCCTCCGGACCGCGTCGTTTATAGATCTGCGCAAGGGTACTCTCCACGAATGCGGAGGCACTGCCGATGATCGCGATGAGCCACATCCAGAACACGGAGCCGAAGCCGCCCAGGCACAGCGCCGTGGACACGCCCACGATATTGCCCGTTCCCACACGGGATGCGGTGGAGACCATGAGCGCCTGGAAGGAGGATACGCCATTGCCGTCCTTAGGCTTCTCCATCACAGCGCGCAGCTGCTCCCCCAGCAGGCGGAACTGCGCAAAACCCGTCCTGTATGTAAAGTAGATGCCCGCTGCGACCAGCAGGATGATCAGCAGATAGCTGTACAGTGCATCGCTGATACTGGCGATGACCGATTCGATGATTTCGTACATTTGAAATACTCCTTCGTTCAGATTGCGTGAACCGCGCCTTCCCCATGCAACAGAATGCCCCGTCCAGCCTGCGCTGAGCGGGGAACATACTGCATCATTACAAAAGAAAGAAAGGTAATTGTAAATTTCTCGTTCACTTTATATAAAGTATACCATATTTCGGATCTCATGTCAAGTATTTTTAGAAAAATTCACAAATTCGTCACGCTTCGTCACATTCTTCCGCCGTTTTGCCGCTGCAGGCGTCGATGCGTTCGGCGAGGTAGTCCGGCAGGGTCTTGCCGGAGGCTTCGCACTCGCGGTACAGGCGTTTGCGCAGGACGGCGCTCTTGCGCTCGGAGCGCAGTACCGCACGCAGAATGAAAAATTCGATCACACAAATGAACAGCGCAAAGGTCAGCACATCCAGAATGCCGCTGCCGTCCAATGCCACGCTGATGATGGAAGCCGCCGTCACCACACCAAAGATCACGCAGTAGATAGCCGGCATCCTGTCCATGAGCTTCTCCTCCTTCAGCATGAAGGGCAGGAATTCCTCTGCGGTCATCTTCTTTTTCTTGTCGTAGCGTTTCCAGCGCATCTGCATGCCCTCGAGGTACGCCTTCTCCAGATCCTTGTCCTGCAGGTTTCTGTAGTAGCTGTCCTTGGCGAGCTGCTTTCTTGTATTGCGGATGGTGCCGAAATTCCGGTAACGCCAGATGGATCTGATGATCAGGTACAGCGCTGCATAGCCGCCAGCGATGAGGATCAGCACCATCACAGGGACGCTCATCTCCACGCGGGACGGAAGCGTCATGCCGCCGATGAAGAGTCCCACCAGAACGAGCAGCATCAGGAAATACCACACGCCCGGCTTGATCTTTTTGGATTTCAGCACCAGCGGAGAAAACACAGTATTGCATACCATCGCAAAGAATACGCCGATGCCAAGACCGAACAGATAGCCGGACGGATCCGTCCGGATGCTGAACACCGAGCCGGCTGTCCCCTTCGCGGCCCAGAGCTCCAGCAGCTCCAGCACCAGCAGGATCACGGACATGCGGAACAGATCCTTAGGGATGAGCTTCAGGCGTTCCTTCCAGGTGTAGTCCTCAAAATAGTCCTTGCAGAATCTGCTGAGATCCTTGCCGACGAGCTTCTCGACGGGCTTGCCCTCCGCCTGCGCCGTCAGCAGCAGCTCGTAGAGATCCGCCATTCTCTCATCGGACTCCTGCGTCTCGATGTTCTTCGTGCAGGCGTAGAGTGCGGTTTTCGCGAACACCTCGCGGTATTCACCGCTCAGCTGTGATTCCATTGTCTGATAATTCAGGCTCATTGTTCTTCCTCCCCATCAAATAGCACGCGGTCAGCCTGCGCCGTCATCATGCGGTAGCGTTCCTTGAATTCGCTAAGGCGCGCAAGCCCCGTTTCTGTCACAGAATAATACTTTCTCACCGGACCGAGCGGCGATTTTGCACGGCGGCAGACGATGTGGCCGTTCTTGTCAAGGCGTGTCAGCACCGGGTAGAGCGTCCCCTCCCCGATCTCTTCAAAGCCCGCCTGCTCGAGATTGCCGAGAATCTCGTAGCCATAGGTCTCCCCCCTGGCGATGATCGCCAGTACGCATCCCTCAAGGATCCCCTTGAGCAGCTGTGCCTGATCCATAGCGCACCTCCGTTTCCAAGCTACTATGCATTCCAAAGTAGCTTGAGTATAGTATAGCACACCTACTTGGTTTTGTCAAGTAGGTGTGCTGAATTTTTTCAGAATAGTGAAATTGTATCCAATGAGATCTCTCGCTTACAAAGCACGCAATGAGGAAAGCATAAAAAAAGAACTTCCGATTTCTCGGAAGTTCTTTGCATGGCAGGGGCGGAAGGAATCGAACCCTCGTCAAAAGTTTTGGAGACTCCTATTCTACCGTTGAACTACGCCCCTATGGGTCGTCGTGCCGACGACTTATATAGTATACCATATTCCGGAGGATTTGTCAAGCCTTTTTTCAAACTTTTTTCAAAAAAGAATTCCGGCACGATCCGTGCCGGAATTCAGCTTGTCAAAAAAGGGGCAATTTCCTGAAAATTGCCCACAGCTAACGCACGCCCTTCGGGTGCCCCTAACCCCCTCCCTAAAGGGAGGG
>CAYYIT010000102.1:0-3663 GCA_964472035.1 uncultured Ruminococcus sp. | reverse complement strand
TAGCCCCTCCCCTCGGGGAGGGGTTGGGGTGGGGGCAGTTACATGATGCCTATCCTTAAGAAAAAGGACTTTTTTGACAAGCTGCAGCCCCTTCTTTCCTATGGAAGAAGGGGCTTGCTGTTATTCCGCGATCCGCACATACCCCGTTTCCTCGATGATCTGCTGGCCTTCGTCGGACAGGATCCAGTCGATAAGGACGGGGATGTTTTCGTTTTCGTTATCCTCGCGGTAGATGGCGTAGAACTGCGCAATGATGGGATAGCTGCCGTTCCGGATGTTCTCCGCGCTCGGGTACACGCCGTTGAGGGAGAGCATCTTTACGGCGCGGTTCCCGACGATACCGTCCATGTAGTACCGGAAGGAGAAGCCGATGGATGCGCCCGTGATGGCAAAGGGGGACTTCGGCGCGATCTCCCTGCCGCCCATGAAGGCATCCATGGCGGACTGGCTGCCGCTGCCGGGGAGTCGCGTCACGGGATTGATCACGCGGTCCGGACCGCCAAGCTCCGACCAGTTCCGGTGGACGCCGGCGTAGATATCACGGATCTGCGCGGTGGTGAGATTTTCCACGGGGTTCTTCTCATTCACAAAGAACACAAACGCCTCGAGTCCCACGGGGACGTAGTTGAGCGTCACGCCCTGTTCCTCGGCGTACTGCTTCTGCTCCTCGGAGGGGGCAGCGCAGAAGAGGATGTCGGTCGTGCCGTCCACGATCGCCTGATAGCCGCGCACGGTGTTCTTGTACTGCATTTTGCTGTCCGCGGCGAAATTCTCGCCGTAGAAGTTATCGTCCGAGAAGCTGCCGCCCTCGTAGGTCACGCAGCCCTCCGGATAGACGTTCTCGATGATCGACGCATAGACGGGCACGAGCGCGGCGGCACCGTCGAGCACGGGGAGATTCTCCGTCAGGTGCAGGGACGCGTCGATCCGCGCAAGGTCGGAGCCTTCCTCGTGGGGAAGGTAGCGGCGGACATCGATCATCTTGGACTGGGACGTGTCGCTGAAATTGTTCGAAAGCCGTTTTGTCAACAGCTGGTACACGCTCATGTTGAATGCCGCAAACACTGCGATCACAAGCAGGAGGATGAGCAGCTGCGCGGTCAGTTTCTTACGCCTCTCCATTTACCACAACTCCTCTGCAATGAACTGGATGATGGAGCAGTGCTGGTACGCCTGCACCACATAGCAGAGATGCGCAACAGTCAGCACAAGGCACAGGGCGATCACGGCGATCAGCACTCTGTAAAACACTTTGTCCTTCATAGGCACCTCACATATAAGCGACCGCCAGCATCATCAGTGCGATGAGCGCAGCGACAAATGCGACAAGAATTCCGGCGATGACGGATGAAATGATGAGCAGGATCCTGCGCGTGCGCATGCTCTGCTCGCTGACGCTGCCCGGCTGGCGGCGGTTCCGGTGTCTGCCGCTGAGATAGCGGAACAGGCTGATAAAAAAGAACAGGACTGCTGCCACGGGAATGGCGTAGTAGATGATTTCTGACAGATAGACCATGGGATTCCTCCTTTTCTCCGGAAGCTCCGGTACTTCTATGATAGCAGATTCCGCCGCAGATGTCAAGAAAAAGCGCCCCGATCAGACGGGGCGCTTTGTGTTATGCCTTATCGGCAATATGATACTTTTCGGTATACTTCTCGAAACGGTCGATGAAGTTCTGGTTGCCGAATTTCACCTGGTTGAGGTAGCGGTGCATATCCAGCGAATTGTGCGCGGTCTCGATCATCAGCACGGCAATATTGGAGCAGTGGTCGGAAACACGCTCGTAGCTGTTGAGCAGGTCGCCCAGCACAAAGCCGGTGTTGATCGTGCAGATCTGCTTCTGCAGACGCTTTGCGTGGTTTGCCCTGATGGCCTTGGTGAGGTTGTCGATGACCTCCTCCAGCGGCTCGATCTCGACAGCGGCAGCTTCGTCCGGATTCTCGTAGAGACGGAAGGTCAGGTCGAGGATCTCACGGACCGCTGCGCCCAGCACAGCAAGCTCTTCCCTTGCTTCTGCGGAGAACTGGACATTCTGTGTATGGATCTCGGTCGCCACGTCGGAGAAATTCACGGCGTGGTCGCCAAGACGTTCGAAATCGTTGATGATGCGCAGGATCCTGGAGCAGGTCTGGCTGTCGTGCTCGGAGAGCGCCTGTGCGGAGATCTGTACGAGACAGGTACCGATCTGGTCCTCGTAGCGGTCGAGGATGTCCTCGTTCTTCTGTACCTGCTCGACGATCTTTTCGTCGTAGTGCTCCAGAAGGGACAGGGAGAGCAGGAGGTTCTCCTTTGCCAGTGCAGCCATACGGAAGGACGCAGCTTCGCTCTCGGAAACAGCAACGGAGGGCATGGTCAGCAGTCGCTTGTCGATCATGGCGTCATGCGGATCTGCCGCCGGCTCGGGTTCTTCCTGATTGGGCAGGAAGAGATTGGCAATCTTCTCAAGCATACCCATGAACGGAAGCAGGAGAATGGTCGTTGCCACGTTAAAGATCGTATGTACCAGCGCGATGCCGGCGGAATCGATCGCCATATCGGAGAAGGCAAACTGGATCATGGAGTCGGCCAGCATATACAGGGACAGGCAGATGATCGTACCGATGAGGTTGAAGGAAATGTGGACGATCGCTACCTTCTTTGCATTGCGGCTGACGCCGATGCTGGAGATCAGGGCGGTCACGCAGGTACCGATGTTCTGACCCATGATGATCGGGATCGCCATGCTGTAGGTGATCTGTCCGGTCTGGCTGGCGAGTGTCTGCAGGATGCCGACGGAGGCCGCGGAGCTCTGGATGATACCGGTGACCAATGCACCGATCACAACGCCGAACAGGGGATTATTGAAGGCTACCAGCAGCTGCTGGAATTCCGGCTGATCGGCAAGCGGAGATACCGCATCACCCATCATCTTCATACCGTACATCAGAACGGCAAAGCCGACCATGATGTTACCGATGTCCTTTTTGCGGACACTCTTGCCGGAGAGGATCAGGAATGCACCGATCAGTGCAAATACGAGCGAGAAGTTCTTGGGGTTGAGCATCGCCACGAAGAAGTTGCCCTCACCCACGTCCATCAGGCTGAGGAGCCATGCGGTAAAGGTCGTACCGATGTTGGAACCCATAATGACACCAATGGTCTGTCCGAGCTGCATGACGCCGCAGTTGACAAGGCCGACCAGCATAACGGTCAGTGCAGAGGAGGATTGCAGGGCAATGGTGATGCCTGCACCCAGCAGAAGGGATTTGAAACGATTGGAGGTCAGCTTTTTGAGCGCCTGCTCAAGCTTACCGCCCGCCATTTTTTCGAGTCCTGAGGACATGACATTCATACCATAGAGGAAGAAGGCGAGGCCGCCCGCCACCATGATGACTGCCAGTGCTACTGATGTAAATCCTGCCATATACTGTGTCCTTTCGTTGTAACTTTCCTATCAAGATCATGGCTGAAACGATGTACGCCGAACAAGCCGTACATATTCATTATAAGGGGAAATCCTTGATGCATTCTTAAAAAATCTGTTAAATTTATGTAAAGTTTAGATGAAATCCCGCTTCTCCCAAAACAAAAGGGGTATCTGTACGATACCCCTCAGCTTGTCAAAAAAGTCCTTTTTCTTAGGGATAGGCATCATGTAACTGCCCCCACAGCTAACGCACGCC
>CAYYIT010000101.1:0-4139 GCA_964472035.1 uncultured Ruminococcus sp. | reverse complement strand
AAGGCGTAAATATGTTAACAAGCGTTCCGAAAGGGACGCTATTTTTATACCCCAAGGATGGTGACCCATGGCAAAACCCAACCTTCGCCCCGATCACAACGGCACGCAGAGGGCACAGTTTGAATCGCACAAGAAAAAGATCTACGCCACGCAGACGGTCTGCGGCATCTGCGGAAAAGAGGTCGATTTCGGATTCAAATTTCCGCATCCGCTTTCTCCCTGCATCGACCATATCATTCCGGTCGCAAGGGGCGGCCATCCGTCCGATCTTGCAAACCTCCAGCTTGCACATATGTGCTGCAACCGGCAGAAGTCGGATAAGTTGACGGAGAATGGGCATAATTTCCAAAAACGACAGCATTGACGACAAAAAACTTGTTTGCAACGCTTTTTGTTTTGATTTTATGAACACTTTGCATTTGTTAACGAGCCTTTGAAAAGTTTACAACAGTTTTTTGTGATTTTTAGCGCAAAACCATTGAATTTGTTGTAAGTTTTTGATATAATGTTAATAATTTATTCCGCTAATGCGGGGAGAGAGGGTAAAAAATGAAGAAACACAGACTCACTGCACTGACAGCAGCATTATGCCTGCTGTGCACGGCAATTCCAATCACGAATATGCCGGGCAACGAAATGACCGTAGCTTCTGCGGCCGAAGAAAAACCGACCTACGGGATCCTGACTTATTCTGTTGAAGACGGATGTGTCACGATCACAGGCTGCGAAAGCACAACGGAACCGGTAGAAATTCCGACAGAGATCGACGGAATGCCTGTTACCAAGATCGGAGCAACTGCCTTCTATGGCGCAGAATTCACTTCGATCGTGATTCCCGAAGGTGTGACAACGATCTGCTCCGGCGCTTTCTGGCACTGCAAGCAGCTGGCGGATCTGACACTGCCTTCCACGCTCACAACGATCGAAGGCTTTGCATTCAATGATTGTCAGGTACTGGAAACCATTGAATTTCCTGCATCCCTGAGCTACATCGGCAATGCGGCATTTGAAGCTACCCCCTGGATCGCTGCGCAGAGGGAAAAGTCTCCCTATGTCATTGTCAATGGCATTCTGATCGATGCATTTGAAGTCATCAATGCTCGTCTGGTGGAGATCGAAGAAGAACGCAATCAGCTCCTTGAGCAGATTGAACAGTCCAAAAACTGGCAGCGTTATTCCATTCTGACTAACCAGATCGGTTACTTCACAGACAGAACCAAAAAGGCAACTCTTGTAACTGAATCCACCGAAGCAATTGCGTTCGAGCTGTTCGATGAAAACGGCAACAGCGTCTATAGCGGCACCTCCACACCGTTCGGATACGATATCGAATCCGGCGACGATGTGCAGATCCTTGACTTCAGCGATTTCACAACTGAGGGTGTCTATACGATTAAAGCAGCTACCGGTGAAGAGTCCAAGCCCTTTACGATCGGCATTACCGATCTCTATTCCGGCATGCTCTATGATTCGCTCAACTTCTTCTATCAGGCACGCTCCGGCATGGAGATCGAGTCACAGTACATCACCTCCGGCGATGCTGAAGAACTCGCTCGCGCTGCGGGTCACACCAAAGATATCGCAGAGATCTATCAGACATGGGGCTACACCGGCACCTCCGGTACACAGGATGTTTCCGGCGGCTGGTATGATGCCGGCGACCACGGTAAATATGTCGTAAACGGCGGTATTTCCCTGTGGCTGATGCAGAACGAATACGAACGTGCTGTTGTAAATGGCACCGCTGATGCCTATCAGGACGGCGTAATGCAGCTTCCCGAGAATCAGAACGGCTATCCGGACCTTCTGGATGAAGCACGTTATGAGATGGAATGGATGCTCAAGATGATCGTGCAGGACGGCGATTGCGAGGGCATGGTTTATCACAAGGTACACGACATCAAGTGGACCGCACTGGCGACTGCGCCTTCTGAGGATGTTCAGCGCCGCATTCTGATGCCTCCGACGACCGCAGCAACACTGAACCTGGCTGCATGCGGTGCACAGTCCTATCGTCTCTGGAAGGAACTGGATCCGGAGTTTGCAGAGCAGTGCCTCGAAGCTGCAAAGACAGCTTATGCCGCTGCAAAGGCAAATCCTGAAATGTACGCGCCTCTCGTTGATACTGACGCTGTGGGCGGTGGCCCTTACGGCGATGACAACGTGACAGATGAATTCTACTGGGCAGCATGCGAGCTGTATGCCGCTACAAATGACAGCACCTATTATGATGATCTGACAGCTTCCGATTGGGCACTGAAGGTTCCGTCCGATATGAACGGCGGCGAAGCCAGCGGTTTCACCGGCAGCTTTGACTGGGGTCACACTGCTACGCTCGGTTCTCTGACACTAACGCTCTTCCCCGAAGCACTGACGGATGAAGAGAGCCAGACCATCGCTTCCAATCTGACAGCAACTGCTGACACCTATATGGATGTCATTGAGAAGCAGGGTTACGGTCTTCCCTACCAGGGCACCATGGAGGAAGGCGATGCATTCCCGCGCTACACCTGGGGTTCCAACTCCTTCGTTGTAGACAACGCCATCATTCTTGCCTATGCTTATGAAGCAAGCGCAAACACCGATTACCTTGATAGTGCGGTCAGCGCAATGGACTACATCCTTGGCAGAAATCCTCTGGATCTCTCCTATGTGACAGGTTATGGCGTACACACATCCCAGTATCCGCACCACCGCTGGTGGGCAAAGTCCCTGGATACTGAGTATCCCAAGGCTCCCTGCGGCGTTCTGATCGGCGGTCCCAACACCGGTCTTGAAGACACCGTGGTTCTGGCAACTGACTGGGAGGCTGGTCAGGTTGCTCCGCAGACCGTTTATATTGACAACATCGAAGCATATTCTGTCAACGAATGTGCGATCAACTGGAACTCCGCACTTGCATGGCTCACCTCCTATCTGTGTGAGCAGAACGGCGGTATTGCTGCAGGCCACGCTTCTACCGGCGTACAGATCCCCGAGATCGAGCTTCCGCCCGAGGGCTATGTAGAACCCATGACTGTTGCCATTCCCGAAGGCGTGACCGCTATCGGTGAGCAGATCTTCGGAAAGAACAATGGCTATGTGGCAGAAGTGATCATCCCCGAGGGTGTAACATCCATCAGTAAGGAAGCGTTCTATCGCTGCACGATCCTCGAAGAGATCACACTGCCGAGCACGATCGAAGTCATCGGCGAAAATGCATTCAAGAACACGCCTTGGCTCACAGAACAGCTTGCCGAATCTCCGCTCCTGATCATCAACAACTACCTGATCGACGGTACCACCGCTGTGGGTGATGTTGTGATTCCGGACGGCGTAACCGTAATTCTCGGCAGCGCCTTCAAGATGAACAAGAACATCACATCCGTTCAGATTCCCGACAGCGTGGTAAGCATCGGACCCGATGCCTTCAACGGCTGTGAGGCAATGACAACATTCAATCTCCCTGCAAATCTCGAAACCATTGGTGCAAACGCATTTGCAAGCACACCGATCACTTCCCTGACGATCCCCGCGAGCGTTACCAAGATCGAGAAGGAAGCCTTCATCAACTGCAAGTCCCTTGCAGAAGTTACCATTCTTGGTAAGAATGTCAGCATCGGTACGGAAGCATTCGGCTGCCTGTCCATCTTTACACAGACCGGACAGTACTCCTATGTCTTCATCCATCAGGTAATTGAGGACTTCATCGTTAACTGCTATGAAGACTCCACTGCTGAGGCATATGCGATCAGCACCGGTGTACAGGTACAGTATCTCACTACATTCGGCGATCTGAATGAGGATACAGAAGTAAATGCAACGGATGCTGCTGTGATCCTGGTTGCTGCATCGAAAATTGGTGCCGGCATGGAATCCGATCTGACAGAGGCACAGCTTGCTTCTGCGGATATCAACGGCGACGGTACCATGGATGCACTTGACGCTTCCCTGCTGCTGCAGTATGCAGCTTACGTTGGCTCCGGCTACGACATGACACTGACAGAATACCTCGCTGAATTCTATACGGGCGGTTCTGATTCCGCTGCGTAAGAAGCATTCTCAACTTAACTCCACTATGAAAAGGCAGCTGTTCATCACAGCTGCCTCAGTCTGTCAAAAAAGTCCAGCCCAGTGCTGGACTTTTTCACATAGAAGTG
>CAYYIT010000100.1:0-4430 GCA_964472035.1 uncultured Ruminococcus sp. | reverse complement strand
CTGTTCCCGTTCTTCCTGCGAGATATCCAGTGCATAATAGGCCTTCAGCTCGATCAGGCTGTCAATGTAATCGCCATTATATTTGGTGCGCTCCGGAATCTTCTGGCTGCGGATGCGCATGACCTCGCGCATCTTGGTCTGCTCGGAAAGCCCCTGAAACAGGGAGACAAACTCCCACCAATGCAGGCGGTTCCGCTGCCGGATGAGATCGATCCCATAATCGTGCATAAAGGAGGAATACAGATAGATGCCGTCCTGCTCGAAATCCACGACGCGCATCGATTTGCCGGATGCTTTCTTCGTGATGCTCAGATATTCATCGAAGAGCTTCCGTAGCATCTGAGGGGGCGCATGGGACTCCTTCACAAGCAGTGCAAGAATGAACTGTGCCTTTTCTTCGTCGAACAGAGCAGGCTCTCTGAGCAGTCTGTATGCATCCAGAACCCTGTTGAAACTCAGATCGAGGGCGTATTTCCTGCCTTCAAACTCGATCCGACGGGGAAGGGGTCTTGTGATATCCAGCATCACAATCCCATCTTTCGTTTCTGCCGGCGATTCAGCCTGTAATTCTGCGCCATGAATGCCTTTCTGTCGTTTGCCGCCGTCCGGAGCATCGGCTCCACCCTGTCCTGAATGAACGGGAACAGGTTCACGATCATGTCGGTGTATCTGCCGTTGTAGTATTCCAGCATCTGTGCGGCCTGCTCTTCGCCAAAGAGCGTCCTGCACATTGCTACGATCGCGGCGCCGAACATCTCCACCGCTTCAGGATTGCTCTTTTTGGTTTCTTCCTGCGCATGGATGAGATCCAGTTTGATCCTACGGTAGTCCTTGGCGATGCGTTCGGGTACAATATCCACATGGATCCGCAGACCGACAGTGCCATCCTCCTCGAGAAATTCCAGATCCTCTTCAAGGCGCGGTGATTTCTTGATCTGATATGCCATAATTACCTCCTAACATCGAAAATGCCCCGATGATTCGGGGCATCTGGTTAAGTTGTCTTCTCTCCGATGGTGGGCTTGCCGTTAAAATGGATTTCCACGGAAACATCGGTTGCGGTGTTGGCATCGCCGCCGCCGCGGTTGATCTTGGCAAGCGTGACGGGGCAGGAAATGGAAATACCGTCCGGTGTGTCCATCTCGATCGTTGTTTCCCTCGCCTTGCCCCAGTTGTAGTACACCGCATCGCTGAACAGATAGTCCTGCGCAGGATCGCCCTTGAAGCGTTTGCCGGTCAGTGCTGCAGTGATCTGGCCGCCGGTCACATAGCTGGAGCCATAGCCGCCGTCACCGAGGAAGGAAGCCTGATAGAGTACTTCGTTCACAGCTTCGGTGAGATTCGAAAAGCCCTTTGCGATCACTGCCATGGTGGCGGTTTCTGCTTCGGGTGTGGTATTGATCCTGAGCGCATATTCGTGATTCAGCGTGATCTCAGAATTGATAGGTGTATCGGCCATTTAGAATTCCTCCTTGTTGTAAAAATTGAAGTTGATGATGCATGAATAGATCCAGAAATCGCCGTCCTTCGCCACATAATTCGGGGCAGTCGCGACAGTGATGCCATAGATCCCATGTTCATGCTTTCTTTGCCTTGTGAGCATCTGGCAGATATTGTGGAGCCTGCCGAGCGCATCACTCTGCGCCTTGGATTTGCACAAAAAGAGCAGCGACATCGTATCGCTGCTGGAGCCGTCAAAATATGGGGTGCCTGCACCGGAGGGAGCCGTCTGCACAACGAGTCCTCCGCGTTCCGGCAGCTGTCCGATGGCGGCATCCGTCAGTGCTGCAATATAGGCCATGATCTCTGTGCGCATGTTCAATCCTCCTTTGCAAATCTTGCAAACGCCTTCTGCATCCGCAGCAGCCATTCGCTGCCGTGGACGCTTGCGGCATGGTGCGCCCACATCTTACGGGCGTTCGGGTTTTTGTCCTTTCTGGCTGCATCCAGATAATACTGCTTTCGCGCATAGATGGTCTGCCAGCGGAGGATACCCTTTTCCGGCTCGCTGTGGGTCAGGCTGCTGCCGATCAGTCCTTCCTGATCCTGCTTGCAGTAATAGTTGCAGTCCTGCAGTGCCGCTTCGGACGTCACAAGGATTGCCTTCTCAGCAGCCTTCTTCAGGCGTTCCTCCGTCGCAGCAATATTCAGATTCAGTGAGATCTTCACATCCATTACACCAGCCCCAGTTCGTAGTGATGCAGCCGCCTGTCATCATAGATGGCTTCGATGATTTCAATACGATATTCAGCACCGTCCCAGATGATTTTCTGGCCGTGCGAAAATGTGATTCGCTTCGGCGTACTGCTGCGGCAGTCAAAAAACAACACCGCAGATAATGCGATCTGTCGGTTCTGCTTATCTGTTGCGAGCTTTGAGGACGGTTCGATCCGGATGTGACGGAGATCCGCAATGTGCTGCAGCGTCTCCGACTGCCAGATATCCTGCCTCACCTCCATCAGCTGCGCCGAATGGATCAGCAGGCGTTTCGGAATCGGCTTCATACGACCGCCACCCCTCTGTAGAGTAATCCGGTGGGCGCAAGGTAGCTCTCCGCAAGCACACACAGAGAAGCCCCTGACGCGCTCGCAGAGCCGCTTTCTGATCCTGCTGAATAACTGAACCTGCCAAGCGTCACCGAGCTGTAGGAGCCATCTGTGAGGCTCTCCGCGCCGCCCTGTGCTTCGATGTGATCCGCCTGTGCGCAGACCGCCTTCTTCACAGGTGCAGCCAAGATCTCAGGTACAGTGCCGACCGTGTATCCGCTCATTGCAATGGCATTGTCCACCGCATCGGACGCACGGGAGAGAAGGAGGGCAAGCTCCTCCTCCGTGCCGTCAAAGCTGCCGTTCCAGATGGTACGGTAAAAATCCGTCACGCCTGATCACCGCCGGATTCCTTGGGCTTCGGTTCCTTGGGCTTCGGCTTCTTCGGATAGGTGATGCCTACGACTTTTCCCATGATCCAGACCTCCTTATGCGGTAGCCTTGTGCAGATAGATACCGGCTGCCTTGTTTTCGTACACATCGGCGAGGCCGTATGCGCGGTAGAAGAACATCCATGCATCCTTATCCTGATTGTCCTCAGGGGAGATGACCTTGCTGACAGTGTGCTTCGGATACTGCATCAGCGCATCCGCACGGATGACCATGAAGTTGATGTTTGCGGCGCCCTCTGCCTTGGCATAGCCGCCGGCCTTTTCGCCTT
The DNA here is from genome assembly GCA_964472035.1 of uncultured Ruminococcus sp. Lineage (GTDB taxonomy): Bacteria > Bacillota > Clostridia > Oscillospirales > Ruminococcaceae > UBA3855. The sequence goes on along the minus strand of CAYYIT010000100.1, from coordinate 1,223 downwards.
CCGTGGTGCCGTCCCTCAGCTCGATGGCAGTGTAGAAGCGGCTCTGCGGCACCTCGATGATTCTGCTGAACTGCTTGAGGACCTCTCTGGATTTGGTGGTGTCCAGGTCGTCGATCATGCCCTTCAGCGTGGGGGTGATGTAGAGGATTCTGCCTTCCAGCGGCACCTCATCCTCGTTCATTTTGGTGGTTGCCGCTCTGAGTGCTGCGATAACCATTTCGCCGGTCGTGAGATTTGCCGCAGGAGCCGTGGAAATACCTTCCGTAGCGGCATAGGTCGCAAAGCGGAAAGCATCCATCTCGGGCACGACCTTGGTGCGGATGAATTCGCTGGACAGCTTGCCGAATGCAAGGCCTGCGGTCTCCTCGTTGTCCATGTTGTCCACGCTGAACTTTCTGCCGCGGTCATAATTGAAGGTGACAGTCTCATTCGTCATGGTGACATCGCCGTCCACATAGCCGCTGGCTCTGGAATAGTCAGCCAGCGCATCCATGCTCAGCTTCGGGATGATGATCTCATTGGCGTTTGCGCCTGCCTGTGCGAGCGTGCTGTCGCTGTCAAGGCATGCCGTCAGGGACGCGAGCTGGTAGACCTCATCGAGATTGTCGATGTACTTCTTGAATTTTGTGATTGCATTTGCCATAATTCTTTACCTCCAGTATTGTTATTTCTTCTCGGGGAGTCCCATCACTTTGCGGATCTTGGCATCATCCGTATCCATGGTAGGGCTGTTGTTGGTGGTGGCGGTTCCGGTGGTGACTGCCTTGCCGCCGAATGCCGGATACTTCTTCAGGATGCTGTCGATCGCCTGTTCTGCGGTCACCTGATCGCTGATCTTGGTCTTTGCCAGTGCGATCACATCCTCCAGTGCATCCGCGCTCACGCCCTTGCCGAGGGCGGTCACCTTCAGCTCAGCGGCGGCGGCTCTCTGCTCGGCGGCGGACTTTGCCTTCTCTGCCTTGGAGAGTGCCGCGGCATGCTTTTCGGCGTCAGTGCGCTTGGATTCCTGCCACTTGCGGAATTCCGCAAGCTCCTCGGCGGTGGGCGTATCCGCAGCAGGGGAGTGCGGTGCAGGCTTCTGTGATTCTGCCTTCGGTTCTGCTGCACAGCTGCCCTGTGTGGGGGCGTTGCTTTCCGGCGCAGGTGCAGGGTCCGTCCCGGTCTGGGGGGCGGTGGGTGTGGTTGTATTTTCATCCATGTTCATTTCCTCCGTTTCTTGGGTT
>CAYYIT010000099.1:0-5135 GCA_964472035.1 uncultured Ruminococcus sp. | reverse complement strand
AGCCCTGCGCCAGAGGCGCAGTGGCTGGACGGGACTTTTTCGACAGACTGAAGCCTGTATTCTGTGCAAAACGGAATGCAGGCTTTTTTATTTCTTCCCTCACTGCCTGCGGATGACCTCCATGATGAGGCGGCCGCAGTAGCGGCAGCGGTAGTGCTCGTCGGCGGCGCCGGTGATCGGGGCACCGCAGGAGGGGCATTGGTCCTTTACGATCTTCTTCGCAAGCGCGACCATCAGCTCCGCATCATGCTTTTCAAAGGTGCAGTGGAGCAGGTAGCCGCTGCGCAGGGAGTCCTTGATGGACTTCATCTTGCCGCGCTGATCCTCAGAGAAATCCACCGCGGGCAGGTCCTTGATCCGGATGAACGGCGATCCTGCCCTTGCAAAGAACGCCGCGCATGTCTGCGCAGTGGAGATCCGCTTGATCCGGACGGCTCTCGTGAAGATCACGGGGAGCAGCATAAGAATGACCGACAAGCAGAAAATGAACGTATCCACCAGATCCTTGCGGATCAGCTCGAAGGAATACAGATGGTTGTCCGGGGAGAGCAGCGTCTCGCGCAGATATTCCTCATTGTTATAATTGGAGATGCAGCTTATGGCAAAGGGAACAAGGATCACAAGCAGCAGCCCCGCCAGCAGCAGCACAGTGATGTGCAGGGTGCGCTTGAAGGAGATGTGTTTTGCGGTATAGTAGGAGATCGGCTTGCGTTCGCCGGAGGTGTCGTTCGAGATGCAGTAGAATCTGTCGTCGGTGAGGACCTTCGCAAAGAGGTCGGAGCTTCCGCAGTAGGCGCACTCGCCCGTGAAATAGGCGCGTTTTTCGATGCCGGCGCCGCAGTTCCTGCACTGGCAGGCATAGGTCTTGCTTTTAAGCACGGCGTGGGTTCCGCTGCTGCTTGGCACGAGGTCGAAGTTCTTCATGATCGTCCTGCGGAACAGCGACAGCTCCGCCGCCACGGCGGACTCGCGCTTGCCGGCGACCGCGGCAAGATCCCGGCATTCCACATTGCCGTCGAGGTCGTTCTCGAAATAGCTCGAATAAAAATGCGCATCGCCGATGAGCCGGCGTACGATGCCCGAAACCACCAGCAGGATCGCGCCGATCACGACGCCCAGCACGGCGTCCGGCATGGCTCTGGCGTGGATGGCGGTCTGGATGTCGTCACTGTAATAGGCAAAGAGGGACAGGATGACATAGCCCGAAAAGACGAGGCTAAGCAGTCCGAACGCCGCCAGCAGGGTATTGATGATCTTGATGACCTTGCATAATTTTTCGCGTAAATACATGCTGCGATGACCTTCTTTCTGTAACAATCACCCATCCATTATAGCACATCCTCCGGAGAAACGCAAGCACCGCACGATTCCTTGACAGCCGCGCGGCGGAGTGGTATAATACAGATGGTTATCACAAACGGAAAGGGGATGCATCCCATGGGACTGCTCCATATTTACTGCGGCGACGGCAAGGGCAAGACGACGGCCGCGCTGGGACTTGCCCTGCGTGCGGCAGGTGCCGGCATGAAGGTCCGCATCGTCCAGTTCATGAAGGGCGGCGACACCGCCGAGCTCTGCGCGCTCCAAAGGCTGCCGGAGGTCTCCGTGCTGCGCTGCAGCAGGGCATTCGGATTTCTCTGGGAGATGGACGACGCCGAACGCGCAGAGCTGACCGACTGCCATAATGCGCTGCTGAAGGCGGCATTTTCCGGCGATGCTGACGTCATCGTGCTGGACGAATTCAATCTCGCCTACGGGGAGGGGCTCATGGACCGGACGCTTGCCGAACAGCTGATCGCGGATGCCGGCGCGCGCTGCGAGATCGTCCTGACGGGGCGCGATCCTGCGGAATGCTTTGTACAGCGGGCGGATTACATCAGCGAGATCCGCTGCGTGCGCCATCCCTTCGATCAGGGCATTGGCGCAAGATACGGCATTGAATTTTAGCAATATCCGAACATGCAGCGCCGCTCCGGACGGGGCGGTGCATTTTTTTGCAAAAAATCAAGAACACCCTGTCACATTTTCCGCTTCTGCATCGTATTCCTTATGAAAGCGGCTTTCGAGAAAAGGAGGTGTGGACATGACACAGCAGCAATTGGAGGAGGCGATCCGCCTGCATCGGGGAACGGTATTCCGGCTGGCCTACAGTATGGTGAAGCACCGCGAGGATGCGGACGACATCACGCAGGAGGCCTTCCTCAGGCTGTACCAGTCAAAGGAGGCGTTCGCCACGGAGGAGCATGTCAAGGCGTGGCTCATCCGGGTGACGATGAACCTCTGCAAGGATCTGCTGCGCTGTGCGTGGCGCAGGCACCGCGCGGAGCTTTCCGACCATATCGTGTGTGAAAGTCCGGAGGAGGGCGCGCTCCTCGACAGCATCCGACGGCTCCGGCCGGAGGACGGCGCGGTGCTCTATCTGTTCTATTACGAGGGCTACTCGGCGGAGGAGATCGCTTCGCTGCGGAAATCGACCGCAGCTGCCGTGCGTGCGCGCCTCACACGCGCAAGAAGAAAACTCAAAGAACTACTTCTGAAGGAGGGGTATCAATGAAACAGGAATACAACCGTTTGTTTGACAGGATCGAATCCGGCATGAGCGATGCGGAATGCTTCGAAGCAACGCTCCGCAAGGCGGAGGCTGTGCAGCCGCGCAGGCACATCCGCAGAACATCCTTCCTCGTTCCGGCGGCAGCCGCCGCAGTGCTTGCCATCGGCACCATCGGTGTCGGCGCAGCCTATGGCTTCCCGCATCTGTCCGAGCTGTTCGGCGGCCGCGAGTCGCTTTCCTCCGAGATCCAGCAAAACGTCTACGAGGACAGTGACGGCCATGTCAAGGTGACGATCGAGCAGCTCCTGAGCGACGGCAGACGCATCCATGCGGCGGTGCGCTACGAGGCACTGGACGAGACCGGTGCGCAGTGGCTTGCAGAATATGCATTTGCGGAGGATCACCTTGCATCGAGCCAGAGCATCAACATCAAGGCAAACGTTTCGGAGTATGGCATGAACGAATGGGGCAGCATCGAGCTGGAGGAACAGCGCACGGAGACCGGCCGCTGCTTCTATGTACTGGGCGGACTGCACGAGTCGATCTGGGATGCACCGGAGCTGAAGGGCACCTTCACCTATCCCATGCCGGACGGCCAGCGCACCGCAGAGGTGGACATCCGCGGCACCATGGACGTGCGCACCTACACGATCGAGGGCGATGCGGCATGCAGCAGCTTCGTGCAGCCGTCCTGCCTGCAGATCTCTGAGCTGTCCTACACGCTCTATGCGCAGTCCCTGACGGCGCTGACGGAGCGCATCGACCACGAGGACGGCGGCTACACGCTCCAGTCCACGCTCACCGATGCGGATCGTGATGATCTGTACGGCACCAAGGTGCAGCTTGTGTTCTCCGACGGCACGATGCTGCCGCTGGAGCCGCTGTACAGCGAGGCGGTGGAGCCGGACGAAGCGAACGGCGGATCCGATCTGATCTGGATGGCCGGCGAGATCTTCAACACCGAGGCACCGAACAACTGCTGGGAGCATGACTACAATGTGGCGTTCTCCCTCGATGACCTGACGGGCATTGAGATCGGCGGCGTCTATTATGACCTGGCGCTGCAATAAGCGAAGAAAGCCCCTGCCCTGCGCGGGGGCTTTCTTTCATCCGATTTCCAGTTGCGTCCTTCCGGAAAATATGCTATAATGGAGAAGAAACGACCCCATTCCCCAAGAAAGGACATCGCCATGACACGACGTGCATTGACCCTATGCGCCCTGACCGCTGCGCTCCTGCTGACCGGATGCGCCGGCAAGGCGGAGCCTGCCTCTGCGCCGGCACCCACGGAAGAGACCGCCGCTCCCACAGAATCCACCGTCCCCGATACCACCGAACCGGAAACCACAGCGCCCGAAACCGAGGCGCCTCCCACCGAGCCGCCCGTGCTGACCCAGCCCCCCGAGGAGCTTTCCTTCGATGTGCCGGAGGACGCCGAGGTCCACAGCACACTGACCGTCGGGGAGCTGCTCGGCGACTGCGGCATCACGCCCGACAACGCCGACGATCCCGTCGATACGCGCGTTACGGGCGAGCAGAAGCTCTGCATTTCGTACACCTACGAGGGAAAAGCCTACGCCCACGACATCCGCTACACCGTGGAGGATACCACACCGCCCCTGCTGCTCAACGGCGGCTACGGCGCGCAGGTGGAGCTTGGCGAGGTCTTCGACCTTGACGAGCATGTGGGCTACGCGGACAACCACGACCCTGCGCCCGTGCTGACCTACACGGGCACCGTGGACACCTCCGTCTGCGGCAGCTATCCCCTCACGGCGACGGTGACGGATGCCTCTGGCAATGCCACCAGCTGGGAGCTGACGATCCATGTCGTGGAGGAAATCGTGCCGCCCGAGGACAATTACGCGCGCCTGCAGTTCTCCGATTTTGTCACCGCCTACGCCGGCGAGAACCGCCGCTTCGGCATCGATGTGTCCAAATGGCAGGGCGACATTGATTTCGAGGCCGTCAAGGCAGCCGGCTGCAGCTTTGTCATCATGCGCATGGGCTATTTCTACGACACGCACGAGATGGACGCGTGGTATCTCTCCAACATGGAGGAGGCGCGCGCGGCAGGGCTTGACGTGGGCGTGTACATCTACACCACCGCCAACACCGAGGAGGAGGTCATTGCGAACGCCGCGTGGCTTGCCGAGCATCTGAACGGCATGGCACTGGATTTCCCCGTGGTGTTCGACTGGGAGAGCTTCTCGCACTTCCAGCAGTACGGCATGAGCATCCACGATCTGAACTGCTATTTTGCGCTGTTTGCCGACGAGATGGAGGGCTACGGCTACGATGCGATGCTCTACGGCAGCAAGAATTATCTGAACAATTTCTGGTACGATCATGACGACCATCCCGTCTGGCTTGCCCATTACACGAGCGAGACGGACTACGAGGGCGACTATATGCTGTGGCAGATGAGCAGCCGCGGCCGGATCGACGGCATCACGGGCGACGTGGATCTGAACATTCTGTATACGGACAGGATGGCGGAATAACAAAAAGAACGCTGCCATGCAGCGTTCTCAGTCTGTCGAAAAAGTCCCGTCCAGCCACTGCGCCTCTGGCGCAGGGCTGG
>CAYYIT010000098.1:0-5286 GCA_964472035.1 uncultured Ruminococcus sp. | reverse complement strand
TTAGGGGGTGGGCAATTTTCAGGAAATTGCCCCTTTTTTGACAAGCTGAAGCCCCGTCAAAAGACGGGGCTTTTTGCATTATCCCTTCACGACACCGACCGTGAACAGACGCTTGACGGGCTCTGTGAGATCCTGCTGGTTTGCCATGACCTCGTCGATGTCCTTGTAGGCAAATCGGCACTCCTCAGCCACATCGGATTTCTTGTGCTTGCCGAGCACCACGCCCTTTTCCTTCAGATCGACCATGACCTGCTCGGTCGTGAAGGCGCTCATGGCTGCGCTGCGTGAATGCACGCGCCCTGCACCGTGGGACGAGGAGCAGAAGCTGTCGGGATTGCCCTTGCCGCGTACCACATAGCTGTAGCTGCCCATCGCGCCGGGGATCACCGCAAGCTCTCCCTCACGCGCGGAAACTGCACCCTTTCGGTGTACCCAGAGCTGCCGTCCGTCATGCTCCTCCAGCGCGGCGTAGTTGTGGTGGCAGTTGATCTCCTCGCTGTATTCCGGCGCAGTGCCGAGGAATTTCTCCGTGTACCGCCCGAAGATCTCCTTGACGGTGCGCAGCATCGCGTCGCGGTTCTCACGCGCGAAGTCCATCGACAGCTGCATCCAGCGCAGGTAACGCTGCCCCTCGGGGGAGTCCGCCGGCAGGAAGGGAAGGTTCCACACAGGATCGACGCGGCTGTGCCATTTTACGTTCAGCTCGGAGGCGATGGCGTTGAAGTACTGTCCGACCTGATTGCCGAAATGCCGGCTGCCGGAATGCAGCATGATCGCGCAGGTGCCGTCCGGCGCCTCCTGCAGCTCAATGAAATGGTTGCCGCCGCCCAGTGTACCGATCTGGAAGTAGCCGTCCTCCAGCTGGGGGAGCAGCGCTGTCTCCTGCTCGTAGAGCGACAGCTCCGCATGGGCGCGGTCGAGTACCGCGGAGCTTTGACGGGTGCGGTGGTGATTCTTTCCGGTCGGAACATTGCGCAGGATATCGCCGATGATCGCCTGCAGGAGCGTTCCGTTGCCGGTGATGGTTTCGCGGAGTGCGGTGACGGGAATGTCCGTCTGCACAAAGCCCATGCCGCAGCCGATATCCACGCCAACCGCATTGGGGATGACGACGCCCTCGCAGGCGATCACGCCCCCGATGGGCATGCCCTTGCCGGGATGTGTATCGGGCATCAGCGCGATGTGATCGAACGCGAAGGGCAGTGCTGCCAGATGCAGTGCCTGTTCGAGGCACAGACCCTCCACGGCCGCAGGCTCGCTGCACCAGATGTGAATGGGAAGATGGTTTTCCTGTTGATGTATGAACATTGCTGTTCCTCCTTTCGGTGTGTTGTATTCCATGGCTCTATTCTACCACGGAACGGCCGCGCTGTCCTGTAAAAAAAGCTGCGAGCTTTATGCCAAAGATTGCAATTCCGGCTGCGGTATGCTATAATAATAACGGAATCGACAGAATGAAAGGAGGCATCCCCATGGCTGGTTTTTCTGAGCTGATCAAGAATTTCGACAAGACGAGGGACTATGTCCGTGACTTTTTTATCTACGGCTGCAAGGTGCGCAGCGAGTTCGACCGCAAGAGCGCGCGTACCTACGACAATGAAAAACGCCGCGTCGAAAGCTGGCTCTCCGATCATCTGCAGAGCCGCACCACCGAGCGCGGCAAGCAGGTGAGTATCTCCGTCAACAGCGGCACGATCACCGAGAATCCGCTGTTCCGTGCGCTGGAATCGCGCAGCTTCACGGATAACGACATCCGGCTGCATTTTCTGCTGCTCGACCTTCTGGCGGATGGTGCGCCGCATTCCATCCGTTCCCTGACGGATGCGCTGAACGCGGAGTACGGTGCCTGCTTCGAGGAACAGACCGTTCGCGGCAAGCTCCGCGAATATGCCGCCGAGGGGATCCTGCGTACCGGAAAGCAGGGCACAGCAGTGACCTATCAGCTCGGGCAGGACTCGCCTTCCGGCCTGTTTGCGCGGTTTCCGGAGCTTTCGGATGCCGTGCGGTTCTTTGCCGGCGTGCCGGAATTCGGCTTCGTGGGACATACCCTCCTCAAGGCCGCAGGGCTGCGCAATACGATGTTCCTGATGAAGCACCGCTACATCGTGCATGTCCTCGAGGACGAAGTGCTGCTGCAATTGCTGGATCTGATGCAGAAGGAGCATGCGGTGCAGCTGCAATACTGCGGAAGAAGCGGAAATCCGGTTGCAGCCGAGGGCGTACCGCTGCGCATCTACTGCTCCTCCCAGACGGGAAGGCGGTACCTGATCCTGTACCGGACGGGGCTGCGGCGGCTGTCTTCCTACCGGCTCGACTGCATCCGCAGTGTGAAGGATGGCGGCGATTGTCCCGAATATGTGCGATATGTGGAGATCCTTGCGCGCAACGCCGGCAAATGTTTCGGCGTATCCTTCGGACAGAACCGCGCGCCCCTGCGCGAAACCACCGTCCGCGTTGTCATGCGCATCGATCTAGAACGTGAGCCATACATCCTCCAGCGATTACAGCGCGAGAAACGCTGCGGCAGCGTGCAGCGGCTGGACGAAACGCAGTTTGCGTTCTGCGTCACCGTCTTTGATCCCAATGAGCTGATGGGCTGGCTGAAGACCTATATCGGCAGGATCGTGACCATCGAGGGCGCGCCCGACGAGCTGCGCCGTTTTGCGGAGGATATCCATAGAATGCAGCGGATGTATGCACAGCCGCCGGAGGAAGGAGGGGAGCAGGCATGACGTTCTTTTCAGAGATCTATGGCGCGTATTTCCGCGCCGTTGCGCGGATCCTGTCGCAGGGTGCCTGTACGGATAAGGAGCTGCAGCAGATGGTCAGCGAGGAGGCCTTCGGGGAGTCGTGGCTTGCGCTCGAATCCCACCTCAAGCCCGAAAAACCGGAAAGCTGGGGATTGCTCCGCCGCCTTCCGGACGGACGGCTCGGCCGCGTGACAAAGCACGCACCGCCCGGTTTTCTGACGATGCTGCAAAAACGCTGGCTGAAGACGAAGCTCTCCGACCCGAGAATGCGGCTCTTCCTGTCCGAGGAGGCGTTCGCGTCGCTCTCGGAGGAACTGCACGATGTGGAACCCCTGTTCCGTCCGGAGATGCTGTATTATTATGACCGCTTCTCCGACGGCGACCGCTATGACAGCGAGGTGTACCGCGGCCATTTCCGGCGCATCTTACAGGGACTCCGTGACCATGAGGTGCTGCACATCCGTTTTGTCAACGGCAAAAACGTGCAATGCAGCGGATGGTTCCTGCCGCTGCGGCTGGAATATTCGCAGAAAAATGACAAGTTCCGGCTCTTCTGCTGCCATCTCTTCAGGAACGGCAGTGTGGATTACGGCATCATCAATCTCGGACGGATCATGTATGTGCAGGGCACGGGACGTACGGAGGATCCTGCGCGCCATCTGCGGAAATGGGAACGCCGCCGCCGCTGCCCCGTGCCGGTGCAGCTCGAGGTATCCGGCGAACGCAACGGCATCGAACGCTTCATGACCGAGTTTGCGTCCTATGAGAAGCATACGGAGCGCGATCCGGAGACCGGACGCTGCCGTGTGCAGCTCTGGTATGACCGCCAGGACGAGACCGAGGTGCTGATCCGTCTGCTCGGATTCGGCCCCGTGCTGGAGATCCTCGGTCCCCCTGCGTTCCGCCGTCAGGCGGCCGAACGCGTTCGCAGACAGTACGCGCTGCTGCAAGGGGAAGAACTCGGTAAATTTTTCTCGAAAGATTGACATTTCTATCACAATGTGGTACAATAGAGAAAGAGATTTTTGATGAAGGAGCGGATTTATGGAACAATTCAATGCAATCATTACGAAGATCGATACCTTCGTCTGGGGTGTACCGCTCATCGTTCTGATCATTGGCTGCGGCATTCTGATGACCGTGCGGCTGCGCGGCGTGCAGTTCCGTAAGCTGGGTCTGGCGCTGAAGTACATGTTTTCGGACGAGGAGAATGGTCACGGTGAGGTGACGAGCTTTGCAGCACTCTGCACGGCACTCTCCGCCACCATCGGTACGGGTAATATCGTCGGCGTGGCAACCGCCATTGCTGCCGGAGGCCCGGGTGCGCTGTTCTGGATGGAGATCGCTGCACTGTTCGGCATGGCGACAAAATACGCAGAGGGACTGCTCGCGATCAAATACCGCGTCACGGACAAAAACGGCCAGATCCTCGGCGGCCCGTTCTACTATATCCAGAACGGTATGGGTGCGCGTTGGAAGTGGCTCGCGAAGCTCTTTGCACTGTTTGGCGTGCTGGCTGGGCTGCTGGGCATCGGTACGATCACCCAGATCAACGGCATTACGTCCGCTGCCAATAATTTCTTCGATCCGGATAAGGCAAACACGATCACGCTCTTCGGTATGGAATACACCTGGGCGCAGGTGATCACGGGTCTGGTGATCACTGTGTTCGTTGCACTGATCGTCATCGGCGGCATCAAGCGCATCGCGACCGTTTCAGAAATTGTCGTACCGCTCATGATCGTGATCTATGTGTCGTGCTGCCTGATCATCCTGTTCACTCATCTGACGGAAATTCCCGCAGCCATTGTGAAAGTTTTTGAAAGCGCCTTCGGTCTGCGTTCCATTGCAGGCGGTGCAGCCGGCATGGCGGTGATCATGCTCTCCATGCGCAACGGTATCGCACGCGGCATCTTCTCGAATGAGGCAGGTCTCGGCTCCGCACCGATCGCAGCTGCGGCTGCCAGAACGAACGAGCCGGTGCGTCAGGGCCTCGTGACCATGACCGGCACCTTTATCGATACCATTATTGTCTGCACGATGACCGGCCTTGCGATCGTCATCTCCGGCTGCACGGAAACCAATCCTGAGCTGCAGGGCGTGGAGATCACGAATGCGGCGTTCCAGTACGGACTGCCCTTCCCGCACAGCGTTTCGTCCTTCCTGCTGATGATCTGTCTGATTTTCTTCGCATTCACGACCATTCTCGGCTGGAATTACTATTCTGAGCGCTGTCTGTCCTATCTGACCGGCTCGAACAAAAACGCGACCATGGTGTTCCGCTGGCTGTATATCGCAGCCGTGTTCATCGGTCCGTATCTGACGGTCGAGGCAGTGTGGGGCATTGCCGATATCTTCAACGGCCTGATGGCACTGCCGAATATCATTGCGCTGATCGCGCTTTCCGGCGTCGTGGCAGCGGAGACAAAGCAATATCTGCAAAAGCTGAAGCAGAAACAATCAACCTGAGCATTCCCGGAATTCAGTCTGTCGAAAAAGTCCCGTCCAGCCACTGCGCCTCTGGCGCAGGGCTGGA
>CAYYIT010000097.1:0-5356 GCA_964472035.1 uncultured Ruminococcus sp. | reverse complement strand
GAGGGCTTGCTTATTGGGGATATTCGTTTAGGGTGGGTTTATTGACAAGCTGAAAGCCCTCCCCTTCCGGGGAGGGCTTTTTTGTGCGGAGGGGGGATCCCCCTCTCTGCATTCCTGTCATATTCCATCGCAAAAGCGGCGGAATTTTGGCGATTCTACTGAAAATTTCCGGCGTTCCTTGCAATCGCTCCGCAGTTGTGGTATAATTATACTAATCCTCATAATTCCTGTAGACAAAGTCTACAGGAATTTAGCTGACGCAGTCAGCGCCCTGGATTGCATGAGACGGCAATTGGCGTAGCCAATTGTAGCCTGCGATAGCAGGCGTTCCCTAAAACTCCTATGTCTATAGGAGTTTTAGGGATTAGTATTAGCATGAGAAGTTCTGCCGTCCCTGCGGCAGACCCAACGCAGCACCTACTTACAGGAGGGAATTATGGACATCGAACAGGTACTCTGGTACAAAAAAGCAGCACCGGATTTTGACCACGCACTCCCCGTCGGCAACGGCAGGATCGGCGGCATGGTCTTCGGCGGTGCGCAGAAGGAAACCATCAAGCTCAACGAGGATTCCATCTACTCCGGCGGCATGCGCGAGCGCATCAACCCCAGAGCCTATGAGGGATTGCAGGAAATCCGCAGCCTCCTGATGGAAGAAAGGATCCCCGAGGCCGAGAAGCTTGCCTTCCAGAAGATGCAGGGCGTGACGCCCAATTCCCGTCACTATATGCCCCTCGGTGAACTGACGATGTATTGCGGCTTCACCGGCAAGGCGCGCAATTATACACGCAGCCTCGACCTGAGTGAGGCGGTCGCGAAAGTGGAATTCACCGACGATGCCGGCGTGCAGTTCACAAGACGCGTTTTCGTGTCCCATCCGGCACAGCTCATGGTCATCCACCTGCAGTGCAGTGAGCCGGGCAAGCTCGATTTTTCCGCTGCCATCGACGGCCGCGATGACTATTACGACGACAACCGCCCCGTTGAGGAGAACACCATCCTCTACACCGGCGGCACCGGCAGCCGCGACGGCATTTTCTTTGCCGCAGGCCTGACCGCTATCGCCAAGGGCGGCACCGTGGAGACCATCGGCAATGCCGTACAGGTGTCCGGTGCGGACGAGGCACTGCTCCTGCTCTCCGCGGAAACGAGCTTCTACCGCGGCGACGCCTACCGCGAAGCCGCACTCGACCGCCTGCATGCGGTGCTCTCCGGCGCGACGGATGTCTCCGCGCTGGCGGCAAAGCTCCTCGCCGAGCATATTGCCGATTACAAAGCACTCTATGACCGCGTGAAATTCACCCTCCCCGACAACAGCGAGGGCGCCGCGGCACAGCTCCCGACCGACGAGCGCATCCTGCGCCTGCGCGGCAATGAGGACGACAGCAAGGAATGCCACGGCCATATCTACGACAGCAAGCTTGCGGTACTCTACTACAATTACGGCAGATACCTCATGATCGCCGCCAGCCGTCCGGACAGCCAGCCCATGAACCTGCAGGGCATCTGGAATCAGGACATGTGGCCTGCATGGGGCTGCCGCTTCACGATCAATATCAACACCCAGATGAACTACTGGGGCGCCGAGAGCGGCAATCTCTCCGAATGCCACCTGCCCCTCTTTGACCTGATCGAGAGAATGCGCCCCCACGGCAGAAAGACCGCACAGGAGATGTACCATGCCAAGGGCTTCTGCTGCCACCATAATACCGATATCTGGGGCGACTGCGCACCGCAGGATCTCTGGATGCCGGCGACCATCTGGCCGATGGGTGCGGCATGGCTCTGCCTGCACATTTTCGAGCATTACCGCTTCACGCAGGACGAAGCCTTCCTGCGCGAGCATTTCGCGGCGCTCTGCGAGGCGGCGGAATTCTTCACGGACTACCTCTTCGAGAACAAGCAGGGACAGCTCGTGACGGGGCCGTCCACCTCTCCGGAGAACACCTACCTCACAAAGAGCGGCACCAAGGGCAGCCTGTGCATCGGACCGTCCATGGATACGCAGATCATCACCGTGCTGTTCAGGGATGTCATCGAAGCGTCCGAAATTCTGGGCGAACAGCAGGCGCTTGCAGAGACCCTGAAGGCAATGCTCCAAAAGCTCCCCCCCATCAGCATCGGCAAATACGGCCAGATCATGGAATGGGCCGAGGACTATGACGAGGTCGAGGTCGGTCACCGCCATATCTCGCAGCTCTTTGCGCTTCATCCGGCGGATCTGATCTCGCCGCATAAGACCCCGAAGCTTGCGGACGCCGCACGCGCCACCATGATCCGCCGCCTCATCCACGGCGGAGGACATACCGGCTGGAGCCGTGCCTGGATCATGAATATGTGGGCAAGGCTCTGCGATGCGGACATGGTCTACGAGAACCTGCGCAAGCTCCTGTCCCATTCGACGAACCCGAACCTCCTCGATTCCCATCCCCCCTTCCAGATCGACGGCAATTTCGGCGGCAGCGCCGGCATTGCGGAGGCACTCCTGCAGAGCCACAGCGGCGAGCTGCACCTGCTTCCGGCACTTCCGAAGACCTGGGACACCGGCAGCATCCGCGGCCTGCGCGCAAGGGGCGGCTTCGAGGTATCCATGGAGTGGAAGGACGGAACGCTCACCGCTGCGGAGATCATCTCGCACAGCGGTCAGCCCTGCTGCCTGCGCACCGCCGGCGTTGTCAGCGTCCTGAACGTGCAGGGCACCTCGGTGGACGCACAGCTGCAGGACGGTACCATCCGCTTTGCAACGGAACGCGGCGGCATCTACCGCATCAAGGCATAGGAGAGTGACATATGAAGCGTAAACACTGGCTGCTCATTGCAGCCTCCGCAGTGATCCTCGCGGCGGCGGTCGCTGCCGTGATCTTCCTCAGCTCCGGCAGGGACGTCAGCGCACCCGAAACCGCTGAGACCTCCGGTACCGCGGCCCCCTCCGGCACCGCGGCGACCTCCCCTGCCGATACGGAAACGCAGGAGGAGATCACCGGCCCCAGCTACCCGATGGTGGAGCTGGACGTTCCCCCCATCGAGGAGGAGCAGGTCGAGATCCGCGCCGAAGCGGAGGACGCAGAATTCACCGGCATGCTCGAGGTCGAGAGCATGCGCCTCGGCTACAGCGGCGAGGGCTATCTTGCAGGCTTTGCCTGCAACGAGGGCGACAGCGTCACCGCAGTGATCGAAGTACCGGCAGCGCAGCACTATGACCTTGTGGTCTGCGTCTGCGCCGACAGCGTCGTGACGAACTCCCTGCTGCTCGACGGCAGTCCCGTGGGCGATTTCACGATCGACCAGGCGGGCAATTTCGTACGCGTGACCTTCTCCGGCATCTACCTGCCGCAGGGCGAGATCACGCTTTCCATCGGTGAGATCGACGGCGGCATTGCCCTCGATTACTTCGAGCTGAAGGAATTCACCGAGATGTACGAGATGGATTACGACCGCACCTTCGAGCTGAGCGATGCGGAAGCCTCCCCGAATGCGCAGGCACTCATGGCGTTCCTCAGCGAAAACTACGGCAGCAAGGTCATTACCGGACAGTACGCCGCGACCGATCTGAACACCGAGCTGGATCTGATCTTCCAGCAGACGGGCAGGTATCCGGCGATCCGCTTCGGCGATCTGCAGGGCTATACCGAAAACAGCACCGCCGACGAGGGCACGACCATTCAGGCCTGTCTGGACTGGGCGGCACGCGGCGGCATCGTCGGGCTGATCTGGCACTGGGATGCGCCCATGGGCGTCAGCTCCGTCTATGCGGAGGAGACCGATTTCTCCCTTGCCTCCGCGGTAACCGAGGAGGACGTGGCACTGCTGACGCAGGAGGAGATCGATGCACTCCTTGCCGAGGGTGCCATCACGGAGGAATGCCACATGATCCTCCACGACATCGACAGCATTGCCGGCGCGCTGCAGCCGCTGACGGAGGCGGATGTTCCGGTGCTCTGGCGTCCGCTGCATGAGGCAAGCGGCGACTGGTACTGGTGGGGCGCGGACGGCTCCATGGCCTACAAGTGGCTCTGGGAGCTGCTGTACACGCGCATGACGCAGTACCACGGCATCCACAACCTCATCTGGATCTGGAACGGCCAGAGCGGAACGGAGGACTACCTCGTGGACGAGGACATGTTCGACATCGCGTCGATGGACATCTACCTGCCGGCGGACGAGCCCTACAGCAGCCGCTATGAGCAGTACGTCCTGCTCTCGCGCCTGACGGACGGCAAAAAGCTCCTCGCGCTCAGCGAATGCAGCAGCGTGCCGGACATGAACGATATGTTCCGCGACAACTGCATCTGGAGCTTCTTCGGACTCTGGTACGGCGAGTACCTGATGGACGAGGAGGGCGCCTACTCCGAGGCCTACACGAGCGCGGACACGCTGATCGGCATCTACAATTCCGAGGCAGCGGTCACGCTGGAGGAATGCGCCGCGGCACTCCTGCCGGAGGATCCCACGGAAGCGGCCGAGGAAGAGACCTCTGCGGAATAAAATTCCAGCCCCCTGCGTTTTTCGGCGCAGGGCCGGATTACTTTTTGTTAAGAGTTGCGTGTCCCCCCCAGTATATCACAAAAAGCACTCCGCAGGAGGGCGGGGTAGGGTGCGGCAGCACCCTACCTCTTTCCCCCTCCCCTTTGGGGAGGGGGTTAGGGGCACCCGAAGGGCGTGCGTTAGCTGTGGGCTATTTTCGAGAAATCACCCCTTTTTTAACAAGCTGCAGCCCCCTGCGATCGTGCAGGGGGCTGTTTTGCGCCCTCCGAGGACAAATACCACAGTTTTCATCATGAATTTCAGAAAAAACCATTGACATTTCACAAGAAAATTGGTATAATGTAGGTAACCGGACAGGTTCGTCCGATTTTTTTCGAAAGGAAAGATAGAATATGGGCAAATTTGTGATCAAGCAGACAAAAACAGGATTTACATACAGCCTGAAGGCTGGCAACGGTGAAGTCATCGCCATCGGCGGTGAGGTGTATTCCTCTCTGGCGAGCTGCAAGAACGGCTGCGAGAGCGTGATGAAGAACGCACCCGAGGCTGCACTGGAGGATCAGACCGTTGAGGGTTACGAGACCCAGAAGCATCCGAAGTTCGAGATGTATGTGGACAAGGCTGGTGAATTCCGTTTCCGTCTGAAGGCAAGAAACGGCGAAGTGATCGCAGCGAGCGAAGGCTACAAGGCAAAGGCAAGCTGCAAGAACGGCATCGAGAGCGTCCGCAAGAACGCAGTGGATGCCCCCATTGTTGAGCCGGAGCCGGCAGAATAAGAAAAAATGTCAGATCCCTCCCCTGTTATGGGGAGGGATCTCAGCTTGTCAAAAAAGTATACTTTCACTTAATTTTGCCCCACCCCCTGACCCCC
>CAYYIT010000096.1:0-5520 GCA_964472035.1 uncultured Ruminococcus sp. | reverse complement strand
TGGGGGCAGTTACATGATGCCTATCCCTAAGAAAAAGGACTTTTTTGACAAGCTGCACAGCCCCCGCTTCGGCGGGGGCTGTTTCCTTGGCAAAATATGAATAATCTGAAAAAACTTCTCCAAAAACCTTGCATTTTCTATGAAAATGTACTACAATAAAAGTAACTGCCGGACGTTTGGCGTCCGCCAGATTACATGGGAAGAAAGAGAGTGACTGAAAATGAAATTATGGAGAAGAGCTGCAGCCATGGCTGTCAGTGCAGCAATGCTCTGCTCGGCACTGGCGTTCTCCGGAACAGCAGCAGAAACGACCGATCTCAGAGGTTCCTACAGCTGGGATGCGGTGCGCATCGGCGGCGGCGGATTCGTTTCCGGTATCGTTACCGGCAAGGAAGTCATGTACGTCCGTACTGACGTAGGCGGTGCCTACAAGTTCAATTACGAAACACAAGAATGGGAACAGCTGTTCGCATTCCTGAACGAGGCAGAACGCGGCTACCTCAGCGTGGATGCAATGGCGATCGATCCGAACGATGATGACACCGTATATTTCCTCTGCGGCTGCGCCTACTTCAGCGACGCCGGCACGAGAATCTACAAGACCACCGACGGCGGCAAGACCTTCACCTACACCGATGTCACCGACCTGATTCAGGTGCACGGCAACGGCTACGGCCGTCAGTGCGGCGAGGCGATCGCCGTTGACCCGGACAACCCCGATGTCCTGTACTGCGGCGGCGACGCTGCTTACAATTCCTCCGGCCTGATCAAGAGTACGGACGGCGGCGAGACCTGGGAATCCGTCGAAGGCTACGCGGATCTGGGATTCTTCTCCTCCAGCATCAACTGGCCGACCTGGACGGAGCACATCTGCAAGACCAATGACGATTCCGAATACGTCAACCAGAACGGCGTCGGCACGATCATGATCACCGGCGGTAAGGTCTATGTCGGCACCTCCGCAACGGGCGAGGGCAATTTTGCCGTGGCCGACACCTCCAAGGATGAGTTCACGACCCTGAGCTCCGCACTTCCGACAAGCGTGTATCCCTCCCACATCACCCTCGACGCCAACGGCGATCTGCTGATCTCCTATATCGCAGGTCTGACCTTCGCGGCAGGTGCGGGCGGCGTGTACCGCTATGATCCCGATACGGATACCGTAACGGATATCTCCCCCGTCAACAACAGCATCGGCTGCACCGTCAGCGACCCCGAGGATGCCAATAAGCTCATCGCGACCACCTGCGCCGTATGGAGCGGCCAGAGCTGGGACAGCGAGACCACCTGCTACGGCGAGTGGATGTACCGTTCCGAGGACGGCGGCCAGACATGGACCTCCATCTACCCCGGCAAGAAGGACGGCATCTGGGTATGGGACGAAGAACTGGGCGAGATGCATGACAATGTGCTCTATGACTACCTCCAGACCGGCGGCTATGACTGGATCTTCGGCAAGGCCATCCACTGGAGCGGCGCGCTTGCGCTCAATCCGCGCGATCCCGACCAGCTGTGGACCGTTTCCGGTAACGGCGTGTTCCGCTGGGATAATATGTGGGGTCAGGGCTACGAGGATTCCCCCGTTGCGACCTTCCATCCCACCGGCATTGAAGAAGTCGTTGCACTGGATATGTGCAGCGTTCCCGGCGGCGAGGTGTACTCCGCCATCGGTGACTACGACGGCTTCATCCACACCGATCCGACCCAGTACTGCCAGCAGCACGCTCCGAATATGGGCTCCACCGGTGCAATTGCTTATTGCCCGCAGAATCCCGATGTGATGGTGCGTATTGCAGAAAAGCAGAACGACACCGCCTCCGGCTTCTACAGCCTCGACGGCGGCCAGACCTGGACGAAGATGAGCTGCTCCTACGGCGGCAAGGCTGCCATCACACAGCTTGATGAGGATACCTATCGTATCTTCCAGAGCAGCGGCGACAACAGCACGGCGGTTTCCTACTCCGATGACTTCGGCGCAACATGGAACAACTGCTCGGGCATTCCGACGGCATACGGCTCCAAGACCACCTATATGCTGGTGGAACCGGAGCATCCCAATATGGTCTACGCCTACGCGACCTATTTCAACTCCTCCTGGCATTATTCCAAGCCGGAGCCGACTGCGGAGGATGCACAGTACAAGCTCTGCGTCAGCACCGACTACGGCAAGACCTTCACCCCCACCGATATCTGCATGTATGACCAGTGCGACAGCG
The DNA here is from genome assembly GCA_964472035.1 of uncultured Ruminococcus sp. GTDB lineage: Bacteria > Bacillota > Clostridia > Oscillospirales > Ruminococcaceae > UBA3855. The sequence goes on along the minus strand of CAYYIT010000096.1, from coordinate 3,304 downwards.
CCGGCAGAATCGCGCATCTGAGCGAGCGCGAGCTGATTCTCGGCGGCGGCTGGTACGGCATGTACCATGCGACGATCGCCGAAAACGGCAGCGTTACTGTGGAAAAGCTCGACAGCGTTTCCTACTGCAAGACCGTGGGCTTCGGCGCACCTGAGAAGGCCGGCGATCCGAACACCCTGTACATGTACGGCAAGCCTGCTGCGGACGATGCAGAGGGCATCTACCGTTCGCAGGACGGCGGCGCAAGCTGGGTGCTGATCAACTCCGACCATCTCTACGGCGGTACCGGCAACGGCAACTTCCTCGTGGGTGATATGAACACCTTTGGTACGGTTTACATGTCCACCGTTGGCTGCGGCATCATCTACGGCCAGGTGGGCGAGGGCAGCAACGACAATCCCTCCACAGAGCCGGAGGAGACCACGCCCGACGAAACCGACGTACTCTACGGCGACGTGGACGAGAACGGCAAGGTGGAGATCCTCGACGTCATTGCGCTCTCCAAGTCCCTGATGGGCTCCGGCACCCTGACGGCACAGGGCGCAAAGAATGCGGACGTTGACGTCAACAAGACCGTCAACACCACCGACGCGCTGAACATCATGAAGTACCTCGTAAAGCTGATCGGGGAGCTTCCGGTGTAACAGCAGTACTGCACAGAATCAAATGAAAACACCCCCGACCGTACGGTCGGGGGTTCTTTTGTAAAAGGAGAGATGATTGTTATGAAGTTTACTGCACGCCTTCCTCGGCGGCAAGGATCAGGATCTGTGAGGCATCACTGGCATCAAGCTCACCATCTTCGTTGACGTCGGCAAGTGCTTCGTTAATGCCATAATCGGCAGGCGTCTCGGTGCCGATGCATCCGCCACGTGCCGCGTACATAAGAACCTGTGCAGCGTCCGTTGCATCCACAACACTGTCTTCGTTGGCGTCACCGAAGATACCATCCTCCGCACCCGCAGAAAACGGCATAGCCGACAGGAGGAGCGCACTCAGGGCGAGGGCGAGAAAACGGGTGGTTTTTTTCTTTTTCATGGGGGTACCTCCTTAATTATTTTCATTTTTCATCGCTATTTCTTCAAAATCTCCACCCGATCGGCGCACACCAAAAGGAGCGGTGCGCTTGAGGGCAAGGCCGAGAAATCTTCTTGTTTTCAAAATGATCTTCTCTTTTTTGGAATTATTTTTGAGGAAGAGTCTTCCTCTTATCCACATTATACCATAATGCTATGCGGAAGTAAATACTTTTTTCAGAATTCAGCATACAAAATACAACGTCGGTTTTTGTGCATTGTGCATAGTTTCAACAGCACGATTACTTCAAAATCCCCACCCGATCGGCTTTCGCGCTTAGTGTCCCCTCGGGATCCGTTCCCTCTCGTCCTTCTCGGTCTTGAGGTCGGCATAGAGGAGATTGGCAAGGACGATCGCAAGGGGGAAGAGTGCGCCCCAGATCGCCCTGCCGGAGGCGGCATGGCACAGCACCGTCGCTGCCGCCGCACCGGCGACAAATACCGCCAGCATCCAGAAATGACGCAGGAACCGCTTTACCTGACTCCGGTCGTGGTGGCGCAGCCCCTTCGTAAACGCAACGCCTGCCTGCCGGACGTGGTTCGTGCAGAAGGTCGTCGCCATCGGGACGCTCTCCGCCTGCCGGAAGGTATTGTACTGCATGGAACTGATGAAGCTGATGATGATCTGCGAGATCTGGTAGGGCGCGCTGTCCGGAATGAAGCCCATCACCAGCACCGCCGCCATCTCGATGATGACGAAGAGCGTGTCCCAGCGGATGATGCCGAAGCGCCGGATGGTGCCTGCCACCGCCTCGGAGAGGACCGTTCCGGCAAAATACGCCGCCATCGGAATGAGCAGGTAGCCTGCCTGCGCAAGGTCGCCGCCGCCCAGCGCCATGCCGAACAGCACGAAATTCGCCGTCTGCGCGTTGCAGAAGATGCCGCCTCGGACGCAGTAGGTGTACCCTCCGAAGAAGCCGCCCACCAGCATCAGCAGGGCAAAAATATGCCAGCGTTCGCATTCGAGATATTTGTGCTGCTGTTCCATGCTCCCACTCCTTTTTCACAGAATTCCGTTATTATCGTACCACAACGCCGCAGTTTTGTCAAGAAGCAGCTGCTGGAAACGCGCCTGCGGACGTGGCAGAATGCACAAATTTCCGGCTGAAATTTGTCCAGCGAAACGGATTGACAATGCCCCCCGCAGCATGTTACAATAAAGGCAACACCGCACAAAGGACAGTGCGTCAGATGTGCAGCAGATTTTTCGTCAGATTGTTTAATGACGCATGCAGGCTTAAATCCGATGCCTGCATACCACTCATGCTCAAACAAGATCCGAACTCGCATTCGGGCATACTGGCGTATGTCAAGGGATTTTTGGGCGAGATTAAGCAGGCAGCCCAAATCTTTGATTTGGTGCTGATCGCTTATGCATAGCTGACGGAAAAGATGCAAACAGATGACGTGCTGAGCCGTCAGGCGGTCTTTACGCGGTGTTGCCTAAACTATACCATGTGACAGAGATCGCCATGCAGGCAGTTTCTGGCAGGTGGAAGGATTTTCCGAAAGGGGTAATATTTATGTCAATGTATGTAGAAAAGAATCTCCGTCCCGGTGAGCAGATCGTTGCGAAGGCGCGCGTCAGCCTTGCACCGATGATCCCCACCGTATTGATCAGCATCCTGCTTCTGATCGGCAGCATTGCGATCGGAGAAGGCATGATGATCCTGATCGCGTTTTTGATCATTGCAGTGATGTTGTTCCTGCATTATATCGCACTGACCAGCAACGAGCTGGGTGTGATCAATAAGAAGATCATCGGCAAGACCGGTATCATCTTCAACAAGTCCCTCGACGCCTATCTCGACAAGATCGACAATTTCTCCGTCAGCGAGTCCTTTTTCGGCAAGCTGTTCGGCTATGCGACCATCCGCGTCTGCACCAATTCCGCCGAACTGATTCATGGGCGGAAAGCCGCTGCCCCTGCCTTCGTTCTCCAGCCAGATGGCACCGCCCGTTCCGCCCATGAATCAGTTCGGCGGCTTCTCCAATAGACCCGGTATTGGTTCCAATACCTGCAAGGTCTGCGGCGCTCCGATCAAAATGAACGGAAGATTCTGTGAAAAGTGCGGATCACCGCAATAAATGTGCATGAAAAAGAACGCTGCATGGCAGCGTTCTCAGCTTGTCAAAAAAGTATACTTTCACTTAATTTTTCCCCACCCCCTAACCCCCTCCCCAAAGGGGAGGGGGAAAAGGGTAGGGTGCTGCCGCACCCTACCCCG
>CAYYIT010000095.1:0-5693 GCA_964472035.1 uncultured Ruminococcus sp. | reverse complement strand
GGGGCAGTTACATGATGCCTATCCCTAAGAAAAAGGACTTTTTTGACAAGCTGAAAAGACGGAGCGTAGAAGCTCCGTCTTTTTTTGCAGTTTGAATCCTGTCGGATGCAGCTGTCACCACATAACCAGAAGAATGAATTCGGTGACAATCAGAATTCCGATAAACAATGCAATCAGTCCGTCATAAGCAATGGTATCACATTTATCGTTCTTGCAATGCCAGGTCTTGGCTTTCCATTTCTTGACTTCCTTTTGTCTGAAAAACACAATGACGCCTATCGTTGCCATGATATACAGAAACATCCCAAATGCATTATCGTAGAGGAAAAATCCGAACCATATGAGGATCCAGACAGGACATCCTACATGAAAAATGAAATCCCACTTGGGGCGCTCTTTTTCCGGCATACGCGATAATGTCTGCTGAATGCTCTCTTCCTGCTTTCGCCGCTGTACTGCAGAACGTCTCTGAATTTCTTCCTGAGAATGGATCAGCTTGGAATCCCATTCTCTCTGATCCTGTTCATCACAGAGCGCCCGTGCCAGCATTTTTGCTTCTTGTTCTGTCATGATCGTCACCACCTTTATGAAACACAGTTTTTTTACAGAGATGTATTCCAATCAGTCTGCGCTTTCATTTCTTCCATCAGCTCTGAAAGGTTGGTTTCATCCTCTGAAAACATAATGCATCTGTTTGCCAGACCCATAGAACCATCTTCCCAATCCTTCTCAGGAACAAGGAGTACCAGTCCGTACACGGTCATTTCTTCTGCCTCGAAGGGAACGCATATGATCTTTCGCCCATAGGGATCCTGCGCTTTGATTGCAATCTCCTCATCGGGATATTCAAAAACCTCGTCCTCATTGTAGGCACTGTAAGCATCCTCAAGTACAAAGATTTTTGCAATTTCTATGTATTCATCGTCGGGGATCACACAAGCCGCATGATCCGGTTCAGTTTCTTCCGATCCTTCGATATAATCATATTTCATAATTTCTTTAATCTTGGAAATCATAGCATCATTTGATTCGTTGAAAATGGTAGCCGTATGAAACTGACCGCGTCTGTATTCCTTCGCCAGAAGATGAAGCTTATTTTCAAATCGCTTTATCCAAATAACAGAAACGCCCGATTTATTTTGATATTTCTCAGGAATATCATCAGGCAATTTGGTATCAGTTACTATACCAATTGCTTCTATGGGGTAAGTATGCTGAGATATGCTTCCGTAAGATTTGGCAATTAGTATGTCACCAACATGAATTTCTGCAATGAGTTTCGCCATTCTCTCTTTTTCCTGAGAATCCCAGCCCATAAACCAACAATTCTTTTCCAGAAATAACGGGAGCATGTCGTCCACTCCACCGAATTTCACGCCAACGCCATAAAATTTCATAAAAACAGAACCTCCTGTTTATTGTATTTTGTCTCATTATACCACTTTTTCTACAAATTGTCAAGCATATTCCGTCTGCAAGATACATAAAACCGTCTAAAAGACGAATAATACATTTCACACAGTCCATTAAATCTACACCAGAAATGCGGTATAATAATACAAAGGAGTGATGTTATGGAACAGGAGCTTGACTATACCGCCATTGGTGACCGGATCCGCAGATACCGTGAGCTGTCCAGAATGACGCAGGAACAGCTCAGCGAGCTTTGCGCATTATCCACAGGATATATCGGGCATCTGGAGCGGGGAACACGTTCGCCGTCTCTGGAAACGCTTGCAAAAATCTCCCAGATTCTCCGGGTAAGTTTGGACGACTTGGTATTCGGAGAAGCCGAGATCAGCAATAACATGATCAAAATTCTTGCGCTCACCTTGGAGGAGAAAGACCCCGAAAAGGTGAAGGTATTCCTCAAAACAGTCTGTGCCCTCGCTGATAAAATCGATGAATTCTAATCCGGATGCCCTATGATGATTATAACACATCATGGGGCATTCTGATTGCATCACGCTGCTGCAATTTTTCCGCGCATACAGGAAAAGCCCTCCGGCATAGACTATGCCGAAAGGCTGGTGTCGAGAATGTTACTGGAACTGCTGAGCAAACTGATCTTCTGCATCCTGCATGCGGATACGCCCCATGTATTTCCGAAGCCGCTCTCCGCAAAGGAGGAGCTTGCCTGTTTTGAAGCGATGAGCAGCGGCGATGCTTCTGCCAAAAACAGGCTCATCGAGCACAATCTGCGCCTTGTGGTGCACATCGCCAAAAAGTACCGGAACACCTCCGAGGAGCCGGAGGAGCTGATCTCCATCGGGACCTTCGGCCTGATCAAGGCGGTGGATACGTTCGACTACCGGAAGGGCGCGAAGTTTTCCACATATGCTTCGCGCTGTGTGGAGAACGAGATCCTCATGCATTTCCGTTCCCTGAAGAAGAGCGCGGGGGATCTGTACATGAACGAGCCGATCGACGTTGACAAGGACGGCAATGCCCTGACGCTGATGGATATCCTCGAGGACGGGACGAATCTGGAGGACGAGGTGGAGCTTTCCATCCGGCAGAAGCAGCTCTACCAGTTCCTCGGGAAGGCACTGGATCCGCGCGAGCTGGAGATCATCGTCCACCGCTACGGGCTGTACGGGCACCGTGCGCTGACGCAGAAGGAGGTCGCAAAAAAGCTTGATATTTCGCGTTCGTACGTGTCGCGGCTCGAGAAGAAGGCCCTCGGGAAGCTACGGGAAATGTTTGATATGACGGCGTTCTGAAAAAAGGATGCAGGGGGAATTACCCTGCATCCTGTTTTTTATTGTCCAGGCATATCTTGAATGAACCGCTGAATTGTTTTGTAAATATATGATGCATCATCATTATAAAATTTCTTCTGCAATTCACAATGTACTTGCGTTTTGGTTTTGGAACGCATGATGATATTGCATATGTCGTCCAGATTGTCCCGATACTCTTTGAGTTCTTTCCCCAAAAAAGACCGAATTTGCTAGTTTTTCTTTTCTTTGTCTGAAACAGTGCTTTTCTTTGCAGAATTTGATGTTTTCTGGCTGTTTTTCACATTCAGTATCTGGGATAAAATAGAATTTCCGGAAGCAATGTCGGATGATCGGCATATTCTCAGACCTTTGCGTGCCATTACATTCGTTTCTTCTGCATAATCATTATCCTTAGAAATAATAAAATATTCCGATTTTTTATCGCTGTTTGTCTGCTTGTGAAGGTCCTGAATAATCCTTTTGTCCATTGCATTTGTTTGACTGCTTTGCACTTGAACATACTCGACAGTTGCCTTCGATTTTATAATTGCCATGTGTGAATTGAAAGACAGCTTGCCTGCCTTTTGACTCCAGTAGATGGTCACTTGACAATCCGTGCTAAGGTCTGCAATGCCCTTCAATCCATCCTCATGCACATTCTCATAGTCGACATAATAATACTTCATTTGATTTTCCTCCGAGAATCATCTATCCTGTCCGCAAAATTTGACTGTATAATCCGCACATTCCTCCGGTCTGCATTTTTCAACATAGAACCGCTCCGCGGGAAAATAGCGGCGCTCGTATTTTTCCTCGATCGCCTTTGCATCCCCGATGTAGCCATCACGGCGCAGCACCCTCTGCAGGCGGATCTCCTCCGGAACATCGATGTACACCGTCAGGTCAAACTGCCCCTCCAGCTCCGGACGCTGCAGAAAGACGCCCTCGACGATCACGATGCCGTCCTGCGGAATTTCGGTTTCCGCCGGAAGATAGCCATCATTCACCTTGTCATACAGCTTTCATTGTTTTGGCATATCTTCAATAAGTTGGCGGATCGCATGAAAAATGGGTTTAACATCATGAGAATAATACTTTGTATCAGATCTGAACGCAGCCAGTAATTTGCAGGCAACTTCATATTGAGTATCGGAAGTGCTTACAGCATTCCAGATAGCATCACGCTTATCCCCATATTGGCATCCAAATTCTCTGTCAAGAAGCTCATTCGTTTGCCACATCGCAATTGGATTTCTCTTCACACCATTGTCGCTTTGTTTACTTTTAGACATCCGAAAGCTCGCCGCAATAGTTTCAATCCTTTCAATCTTACAATCAGAGCTTTTGTCCTTAATGAATTTATCATATCCTTTGTCTTTAGAAACGATAAAATATTCTGAACCGCTGTCTATTTTAATTTGTTCAAGGATGGAATCACCTATTTTGCAATCTACTGCATTTTTGAGGGGGTTCTGAGTATAGACATATGTAATTTTTACTTCTACTTCGTAAATAGGTGGTTTTTTAGCACCTTTATGCCAATAAAGAAATACATGACAATCTTTGCTTAATTGTTCGATTCCTTTTAAACCATGCTCATGCACATTCTCAAAATCCACATAATAATACTTCATCCGTTTTTTCCTCCGAGAATCATCTGATCCACCACAAAATCCGCACATTCCTCCGGTCTGCATTTTTCAACATAGAACCGCTCCGCCGGAAAATAGCGGCGCTCGTATTTTTCCGCGATCGCCTTTGCGTCGCCGATGTAGCTGTCACGGTGCAGCACTCTCTGCAGGCGGATCTCCTCCGGAACATCAATGTACACAGTCAGGTCGAACTGCCCCTCCAGCTCGGGACGATGCAGAAAGACACCCTCGACGAACACAATGCCTTCCTGCGGAATTTCTATTTTTGTCGGAATATAGCCATCGTTCTCCTTATCATAGAGCATGAGCGTACCGAAGAAGGCACCTTCCCTTCTCACAGAATCGAGAACCTCCTGCAAAGGCGCATACCGCCACTGCAATTCATAGTAGCATTTCCACTCCGGCACATCATCCCGATACCGCACGGCTCTCGGATGAATGAAATCATCAATATGCAGCACCGTGACCGGAATGTCCTGCGCACGCAAAAGGTCGGCAGTCTGCTCGGAGACGGTGCTTTTTCCGGCACCGCCGAGTCCGTCAATGCCGATGATGCGCGCATTTTTCTCCTTGATGAGGGAAAGGAGCCGCTGCACGCTTATACCTCGCGGCTGCACATCGCCATGACGATATCCGCCACGCGCTTGGCGGCGATCACTTCGAACTGGTCGAAGGACATCGCACCGTCATCGTCCGCAAGATCGGAGATGCAGCGCACGCTCACGAAGGGCACCTTGTTTCTCCACGCCGCCTGACCGATGGCAGCAGTCTCCATATCGACCGCATAGGGATCGAACTTCGCCTTGATGCCGGCCTTGACCGCACTGTCGGTGATGAAGGCGTCGCCGGAGACGATCCTGCCGCTGTGCACGGCGATTCCCTGCGCCTCGCAGACTTCCTTTGCGAGCGCCTGAAGCGCCTCATCAGCGGCAAATTCCGCGCAGTAGGGCGGATAATCCGCAAGGAAATGCGCATCGAGGTCATGGGGCAGCACGCTTGTGGAAACGACGATATCGCAGAGCTTCACGTCGCCGTGCATGCCGCCGGCGATACCGGTGTTGATGATGCAGTCCACACCGAAGCGGTCGATCATGACCTGTGTGCAGACTGCGGCGTTGACCTTGCCGATGCCGCAGCAGGCGGTGACGATCTTGTTCTCGCCGTGGAGGCTCTCCACGAAGGTGAAGCCTGCGATCTCGGTGGATACGGGGCTGTTCTGGACGGACTGGATGTCCTTGAGTTCTGACGGCATTGCGCCGATAATTCCGATGGTTTTCATAGTTTTTCCTTCTTTCTGTGGTTCTGAAATGTCAGGGGT
>CAYYIT010000094.1:0-5936 GCA_964472035.1 uncultured Ruminococcus sp. | reverse complement strand
AATGTCGATGTGATAATTGCAAGATAGTATATTTGAGGCAACTCTTTGCAATGTTGGTGTCCAGCTGACCGCCGAACCAGCGGCCGCTGAGCAGGGGCGATTTGTTCAGGTCACTGTGTCTGCCCTGCTGCTTGACGAGGATGACATTCATACCCTTGGACTTTGCAGTCTTTACCATTTCGGTCACAACAGTATAATACTCATCTGCATTGGAATAATTGGTATCGTTGATACCGATGGAGATGATATAGTAGTCACCGGCCTTGCCGTAGGTCTTGATGGCGTCGAACTGACCGCCGTCATAGAAGCCCTTGGCGTACTGGCCGCTGGCAGCCATGTTGCGGATCTCAAATACATTGGTGTTGATGTAGTTTCCGAGGTACTGACCCCAGCCGTGCTGGGAAGTATCCGGCTGGTTGTAATAATTTGCAACCGTCGAGTCGCCGCAGAGCCATACTGTCGGCTTCATCACGCCCGTGGTGTTGAGCTGTGTGATCTCAACGGCGGAGATGGTGTACTGTGCATTGCTCATGCCTGCAACGGCCGCAATGCTGAGCTGACCGTCCGTAACCGGGATCTGGATGCTTTCCACTGCGTTGTTGCCGCAGAGGTTGATCATCTGGAGCATGCCTTCCATCGTAATGGAGGTTCTCGGGCTGTTGCCGGTGGTAACGGTAACCTGGTACAGACCGTTCGGAAGATCGACCTTGAATTCGCCGCCCGTGAAGCGTACCGCGTCGCTCAGTGCGCCGGAGCCGCCGGCTGACACATCGGAAACGCTGCCGGAGAAGCCGTAGCCCGCAGAAGAGCTGTAGGCTGTGCCGGCGGATACGCCCGTGTAGCCGCTTGCGGTGCCCGCACCGCCGAAGTCGAATTTCCAGTTTGCGGTAGCTGCGTCAGCGCGCATGCTGCCTGTGCTTGGGATGCCTGCCAGTGCCGTCAGTGCCAGTGCCGATGCGGTCACGCCGCTGACGATGCGCTTGAGCCAGCCTCCCTTTTTGATGGATGGTTTCATAGTATTCCCCCTGTTCTTGCATTCTCTTTTGACTTTTACCATCTTAATTCATTCATATTACTTCTATTATACAGGAAAATTCACAAAATTACAATGACTTTTTCATATTTTTTTATTGCCTTTTCTGCCATGTTTTTTACTTTTTGTTGCAGAAGGGCGGATGATTCCGCCGGAATCGTGGTATACTATCCGCATTGAACGCGGTTGTTCCGTCAGACCAGTGCTGCGGAAGAATCGCCGACTTCTTGTTGTTCCGATCGCCGGAATCAACCGAAAGGAGGCATTATGATGCCGAATCAGAATATCATCATCCTCTCTCCGGTCAGCGGCAGGGTCGTGTCGCTGGAGGAGGTGCCGGATCCGGTCTTTGCGGATAAAGTGCTCGGAGACGGCTGTGCCGTGATCACATCGGACGGCAGGATCTGCAGTCCCGTGGACGGCGAGATCACCTCCGTTGCTGAGACAAAGCACGCCTACGGCATTGCCGGTGACAACGGTGTGGATGTGCTGGTGCATTTCGGACTGGAGACCGTCGCCCTGCAGGGCGAGGGCTTCACTTCCTACGTCAGGGCAGGTGACCGCGTGAAGGCCGGAGATCTGATCGCAGAGGCGGATCTTGCCCTGCTGGAGCAGCGCGGGATCTCCGCCGTTACGCCGGTGTTGCTCACGGACGGTGCGGAGGAACTGGATATGCAGGTGCATGCGGGGGAGGTGGGGGCCGGTACCTCTCCGCTGCTCACCCTGCGCCGTTCGGAGACGGAGACTGCGTCCATGCAGGAGAAAGCGCCCAAACGCGCCAGCTTCGATACCCTCCAGAAGCTCGGCAAGGTGCTGATGGCAGTCATTGCCGTCATGCCGGCCGCAGGTCTGATGATCAGCCTCGGCAAGCTCGCCGCCATGCTCGGTGCCGATATCGCCGCAGTTGCCGCTGCCGGCAGTGTCATGGAAAACATCGGCTGGGCGATCATCAGCAATCTGCATGTGCTGTTCGCTGTCGCGATCGGCGGTTCCTGGGCAAAGGAACGCGCCGGTGGTGCATTCGCTGCGCTCATTGCCTTCATCCTCATCAACAATATCACGGGAACGGTGTTCGGCGTCACCGCGGAGATGCTCTCACAGCCGGATGCAGCCGTGCGTTCGCTCTTCGGGCAGATGCTTCCGGTGGAGACCTACTTCACCTCCGTCCTCGGCGCACCGGCGCTGAATATGGGTGTGTTCGTCGGCATCATATCGGGCTTCGTAGGCGGCATCGTCTATAACCGGTACTACAATTTCCGGGGGCTTCCCGAGGCACTTTCCTTCTTCAACGGCAAACGCTTCGTGCCGCTTGCCGTCATATTCTGGTCGGTGCTGGTGTCGCTGCTCCTTGCTGTGGTCTGGCCGCTCATCCAGTCGGGCATCAATGCTTTCGGCATCTGGATCGCCGGTTCCGCGGATACCTCGCCCCTCCTTGCGCCGTTCATTTACGGTACGCTCGAACGCCTGCTGCTGCCGTTCGGACTGCACCATATGCTCACCATCCCCATGAACTACACGTCCTTCGGCGGCAGCTACGAGATCCTGACCGGCGCAAACGCCGGAACGGTCGTATTCGGACAGGATCCGCTGTGGCTCGCGTGGGTCACGGATCTGGTCAATTTCCGCAGCGCCGGAGATACGGCCGCCTATGAGCAGCTGCTCGCGACAGTGACGCCTGCGCGCTTCAAGGTCGGCCAGATGATCGGTGCGACAGGTCTTTTGCTTGGCGTTGCGCTGGCGATGTACAGGCGCGTGGAGCCGCAGGATCGCCGGAAGTACCGTTCCATGTTCGTTTCCACCGCCCTTGCCGTGTTTCTGACGGGCGTGACGGAGCCGATCGAATTCATGTTCATGTTCTGCGCGCTGCCGCTGTATATCGTCTACGCGCTCCTGCAGGGCTGCGCCTTCGCACTTTCCGGCATCATTGATCTTAGGCTGCATTCCTTCGGCAATCTGGAATTCGTCACCAGGATCCCCATGTCCGTCAAGGCGGGGCTTACGGGGGATATCCTGAATTTCATCATCAGCTGTGTGCTGTTCTTTGCCATCGGGTATTTCGTCGCCTATTTCATGATCGGAAGATTCCGCTATGCGACTCCCGGTCGGCTCGGCAACGATACCGCCGCTGTCGGCGAGGAGGGGGAAACCGCCTCGGGACGCACCGGCAGCGGCCAGTCCGAGCGTATCATTGCGCTGCTCGGCGGACGCGAGAACATCACTCTCGTCGATGCCTGCATGACGCGTCTGCGCGTCACAGTGAAGGATCCGTCCCTTGTGGCGGATGCGGCTGCCTGGAAGGCGGAGGGCGCGTTGGGACTGCTGCAGAAGGGCACGGGTGTTCAGGCCATCTATGGCCCGAAGGCGGACGTGCTGAAATCCGATATCAATGATATTCTCTGATAGAAAGCGGATGCGGCCGCTTCTCCGTCGTGTCCGTTCGTTGCGGTGTAATGATCGATCTGCAAGGCAAGTCGTGAAAAACTGCGGCGCTGTATTTGTGCAAACCGTATAAATTCCAACAAGTATGATTGAAAAATATTGACAAATCATAGAGAATTGTGGTATAATGTCAATGATTTCCGATCAGAAAGAAGGCGCAGTTTATGAAACGAAACGCACTGGCAGCCCTGACCGCTGCGATCCTGCTCTGCTCGTCCGTACAGATGCCGGAGACATTCATCCATGCGGCGGACTCCTATGATGTGGATGTGCATGTGGCACTGGACTGCTACCGCCAGCCGATCAGTCCCTATATCTATGGTGTGAACAGTGATTTCCGCAAGGAGGAATATCTCTACGATGCGACCGCCACCTCTGCACGACAGGGCGGCAACCGGTTTTCCGGTTATAACTGGGAGACGAATTTTTCCAATGCAGGCCGCGACTACTATCATTATTCCGACCAGTATCTCGTCGATTATGACAAGGAGCAGCTTGCGATCCCCGGCGCGCCGGCCCTTGGTTTTGCGCGGGAAGCAGCGGAAAAGAATGTCCCCTATAAGATCACGACCATCCAGATGGCGGGCTATGTCGCTGCGGATGATGCCGGTGAAGTCACCGAGACCGAGATGGCACCCTCCGACCGCTGGATCGAGGTAAAGCCTGCCAAGGGTTCGGCATTCTCCCTGACACCCGATACCACCGACGGCTATGTCTATATGGATGAGTACGTCAATTACCTCGTGCAGAATCTCGGTGATGCGACGACTGCGACCGGCTATCAGGCGTACAACCTCGACAACGAACCGGCGCTCTGGGCTTCGACCCATGCGCGGATGCATCCGGATCCTGTGACCTGCGAGGAGATCGTCACAAAGTCCGTGGATTATGCCTCCGCGATCAAGGCGGTGGATCCCAATGCGGAGATCTTCGGTCTTGCGCTGTTCGGCCTTGGCGCCTACACGAATTTCGCAAGTGCCCCCGACTGGAGCGAGCACGCGGACGAATACAACTGGTTCATCTCCTACTATCTGGATGAAATGCGCAAGGCCGAGGAGGTATGCGGCAAGCGTCTGATCGATGTCGTTGACGTCCACTATTACTCCGAGGCGAAGGGGCAGTGCCGTGTGACCGAGTGCGAGGACTATACCCACACCGACTGCATCGACGCCAGACTCCAGTCCACCCGTACCCTCTGGGATCCGATGTATATCGAGAACAGCTGGGTCGGAAACAGCCTGCAGAAGTATCTGCCCGTTCTGACCAATGTCAACAAGTCCATCGACACCTACTATCCCGGCACCAAGCTGGCGCTGACCGAGTACAATTTCGGCGGCGGAAACCACATTTCCGGTGCCATCGTGCAGGCGGATGCACTCGGCGTGTTCGCAAAGCAGGGCGTGTATGTGGCAAATCTCTGGAATGTCTGCTCCTCCATGGAGTACCACCTCTCCGCCATCGACCTCTATACGAATTATGACGGCAACGGCGCGTCCTTCGGCGATACCCTCGTGGATGCGACGACCTCCGATCTGGAAAAAGCCACCGCCTATGCCTCCATCGACGGCGCTGATGAGAACAGGGTCACGATGGTGCTGACGAATAAGAGCCGGACCGAAGTGCAGAATGCGACCATCACGCTCGATTCCGATGTGGACTACAGCTCTGCGAAGGTATACGGCATTACCGGCGATTCCCCCGAGATCCGGCTGCTGGATACCGTGGACAGCATCGATGGCAATACCTTCACGCTGGAGCTGCCGGCGCTGACCGTCGTACAGATCGAGATCAATTCCGATGAAACAACAGTCCTTGGTGATGTGAATCTTGACGGCGCTGTCGATGATCTGGACATCCATGATCTCAATGCCGCGCTGCTTGCAAAGCATGATATCGCGATCTCCTGGGAAAATGCGGATTTTGACAAAAACGGCACGGTTGACACGTTCGATCTTGCGGCACTGAAGAAAAAGCTCACCTTCCGTCGGACGGAGCCCGAAACGGAGGAGATCGTTGCGTTCTGGTGGACCAAGGTCGGACAGTACCGCATCAAGAACGGCATGGGCGGCCGGACTGTGTACTGTACTTTTATCGGCGAGCCGGGCAATCAGCTCAACCTCGGCTTCGGCTACTGGGATCCCAATTATGTGAATCCCGATACCGGTGCCACCGGAAAATGGATCAACAACGATACAACAGCCCTCGGCAAGCATACCTTTGATGAGAACGGCAGGGCAGTGGTGCCGATCGCGGTTCCGGAGGATGCCATGAGTGTGGAGATCATGCTGTTCAACTACACGACTACGGATGCATCGGGCACTGTTGTTCAGCTCGACAAGGATCTGGTAACGCTCGAGAAGGTCATAACTGAATAACCGGAAAGCGGCACTGCAGCAGATCGCAGCGCCGCTCAGTCTGTCGAAAAAGTCCCGTCCAGCCACTGCGCCTCTGGCGCAGGGCTGGA
>CAYYIT010000093.1:0-6465 GCA_964472035.1 uncultured Ruminococcus sp. | reverse complement strand
GTTCAGCGGTAGCACCCTCCACTATTTCCCCCTCCCTTTAGGGAGGGGGTAGGGGCACCCGAAGGGCGTGCGTTAGCTGTGGGGCAAGCTACGGGATGCTGACCCCAGAAACCCACGCTCAACAAAAAAAGCCCCCTCCATACGGAAGGGGCTCTGCTCTTACTTCAGGGAATCAAACGCCTGTGTCAGATCCTCAATGATGTCATCCACATTCTCCAGACCGACGGACAGACGGATCATGCCGGCATCGATTCCGGCTGCGACCAGCTGCTCGTCCGTCAGCTGACGGTGCGTCATGCTCGCCGGATGCAGAACGCATGTTCTGATATCCGCAACATGCACCTCGCGGCAGGCAAGCTTCAGGGCATCCATGAAGGATGCTGCCTTCTCTCTGCCGCCCTTGATATTGAAGGAGATGACGCCGCTGCAGCCGTCGGGCAGGTACTTCTGTGCGCGCTCGTAGTACTTGTCCGTTTCCAGACCCGGATAGCTGATAGAAGCCACCTCGTCACGATTCTGGAGGAAATGTGCCACCTTTGTCGCATTCTTGCAGTAACGCTCCATTCTGACAGCGAGGGTCTCAAGGCCGAGGTTCAGCAGGAATGCGGAATTTGCCGCCGGATAGCAGCCGAAATCACGCATCAGCTGCATTCTTGCCTTGATGATATATGCCATGCTGCCGAATTCTCTGGTGTAAACAACGCCGTGGTAGCTCTCGTCCGGCTCTGTGAATTCGGGGAAATTGCCGTTTGCCCAGTCGAATTTACCGCCGTCCACGATCACGCCGCCGCCCTGAACGGCATGACCGTCCATATACTTGGTGGTGGAGTGCACAACGATGTCTGCGCCGTGCTCGATGGGACGGCAGAGGATCGGTGTCGGGAAGGTGTTGTCCACGATCAGCGGGATCTTGTGGCTGTGCGCAAAATTCGCAAAACGCTCGATGTCAAACACATTCAGCGCCGGATTTGCAAGGGTCTCGCCGAAGACAAGGCGGGTGTTGGGCTTGATGGCAGCCTCCAGCTCCTCGTCGGTCGCCTCGGGATCCACGAAGATGCACTCGATACCGAGCTTCTTGAGGGTCACTGCAAAGAGGTTCACGGTACCGCCGTAGATCGCGCTGACGGCAATGAAGCTGTCGCCGGAATTGCAGAGGTTCAGCACGGACAGGAGGGATGCTGCCTGACCGCTGGAGGTACACATTGCGGCAACGCCGCCCTCGAGGGCTGCGATCTTCTTCTCCACCGCGTCGACAGTGGGGTTGGAGAAACGGGAGTACATATGCTCTGTGGGCATATTAAACAGATCAGCGATATGCTGGGTGGAATCAAAGACATAGGTCGTACTCTGTACAATCGGCAGGGCACCGGGGCCGCCGTTTTCGGGGGTGTAGCCTTCGCGCAGGCATTTGGTTTCAATTCTCATGGTACATGTTCCTTTCAATTGGAATTGACCGGAGGGAAGGGGGATTCCCCGTCATTTCTCCGGTTATCTTCTATTATAACACAATTGCCGCTGGATTGCAAGACGCAGGCGCAAAAAAAAGCAGGGATCCAGCGGATCCCTGTCGTTCATCAAACGTCATTTTCTGGCGTTGGCTCTCCAAAGTCTGCCCCCACCCCCTACCCCCTCCCCAGAGGGGAGGGGGTAAAAGGTAGGGTGCTGCCGCACCCTACCCCGCCCTCCTGCGGAGAGCTTTTCAGCTATCATCACCTGTAGATGGCGCCAAAATACGCCGTCCTTCGAGATTCATCAGCGTTTTTGCATCAATAATAAAGATTGAACATATCGTCAACGTTCAGCAGTACCCACTTGCCGTCCACCTTGCCGACATAAACCTCTTCCCATCTGTACTCGAGAGAATCCTCAACATCGGAGTCGTCCGCTTCGAATTCGAGCTCCAGACGGTACGCATCGGTGATTTCGATCTCATCGATCAGGTAGATGCTGTACTTGAGCTCTCTGCCATCACGCGCATCGAGATGCTCGACCTCGGTGATCTCGTAGGTGAAGTCCTCGTAGTAGTCGTTCCAGTCGTCAGCCAGCTCATCCATGTACTCGTCGCCCATTTCGCGGCCGTCGTCATAATCGTCCTCGTAGTATTCTTCCCAATACTCGTAGTATTCTTCGTACGCAGCGTAGAAATTCTCCTTGCCGAAGGCAGCGATCATCTTGTCGGGATCGTTGCTTTGCAGAGCGTCAAAATACTGCTGCACAGGCTTTTTGTAATCGCTGCCGCTCTTGCCGCAGCCATTCGCGATCACAATGATCAGCACGATCACCAGCACCAGCGCAACGCCGGCAACCGCCAGAACCGGCAGATGCTTCTTCACATCGTATGCAGGCGCATTGTTGTAAAGTGCCTGATCATAGGGCATTTCCGGTGCAAGCTCCGGCGCCTTTGTAAAACCGCAGGCCGCACAGGTGTTCTCCTCATTCATCTGATTTCCGCATTTGGGACAAAACATAGTCTTTCCTCCATATTCATGTTTTTCTGCCGGATCCGGCAGATCTTCTCTATTATATCACATTCCTCTGGTAAATGCAAGCAGAATCAGGAAAATACTGCCGATCCATGTATATTTCGGGAGAAATCTGCGTCCCAGTGCGCAGCCTGCCAGCACTGCCGCGCCTCCGAGCGCGAATGCCGCCGCAATGCAGACGGGGATCTGTGCGCCTTCGATGCCGGCGCCCAGTCCGCTGATGAGCGAATCGAGCGACAATGCCGCCGCAAACGCCGCCGCCTCGCCGAAGCTCAGCGATTTGGAGCCGTCCGCATCCGCCGCATTCTCATCAAGGCAGATCCGGATCACGATGCCGATGCCCTTCCAGTGCAGGCACATCGCGCGGCGGCGTTCGAGCAGGGCGCGGATCGCGTCCCTGCACAGCTGCATGATCCCCATCCCCATGAGCAGGACGCTGCCGCCCCACCGGCATACCGATGCCGGAATCCATGCCGCCAGAATTCCTGCAAATATCAGCGATATTCCGAGAAAAACTGCACCCACAAAGCTCACAAGCAGCGCATAGCGCTTCCGGATGCGGATGCCGCTTGCGGTACAGCCCATGACTGCAAAGAGAGTGTCCGCGGATACTGCCGCTGCGAGCAGGATCGACCGGAACATACCGCCACCTCACTTTCCACAAGGCTTGCAGAATTGTGGAAATCCTGCCGCTCTTGCATTCTATGCAGCAGGGACGGCGCAGGTTCCTACAAGAGGAGACTGATGCCGCGGATCAACGCGCACAGGAGCATTCCCGTCAGGGTCGGCAGCACGATCGCGAGGAGCATCCAGCGGATGCTTCCGGTCTCGCGCCGGATCGTCAGACACGTCGTCGCACAGGGGAAATGCAGAAGTGAGAACACCATCGTGCAGAGTGCCGTGACAGGCGTCCAGCCGTTTTCCACAAAGACCGCACGCAGCGTGGAAAGTTCGGAGATATCCGTCAGTTTTCCCTGCGACAGGTAGATCATCAGAATGATGGGGATGACGATCTCGTTTGCCGGAAACCCGAGCAGAAATGCAAGCAATATTGCGCCGTCAAGGCCGAGAAGCACAGCAAAAGGATCGAACAATTCCGCGCCTGCCGTCAGGAGATTCCCCCCTCCCGCAGGCGTGTTTGCAAGGATCCACAGGATCGCGCCAGCCGGAATTGCGCTCACGCAGGCGCGCCCGAGCACGAAAATCGTCCGATCGAGCATCGAGCGCACCAACACACTCACGACCTGCGGCCGACGGTACGGCGGCAGCTCCAGCGTGAACGAAGACGCCGTACCGCGCAGGATCGTGCACGAGAGAAGCTTTGAGATAAGCAGCGTCACGCCCACGCCCCCAAGGATCGTCACGAGCAGCAGCAATGCCGAAGACAGCGTTCCTGCAAATGCCGATCCTGCGGCAAAAAACAGCGTGATCAGTGTGATGAGCATCGGAAAACGCCCATTGCACGGCACAAACACATTCGTCAGTATCGCGATCAGCCGTTCCCGCGGCGAGTCGATGATCCGGCATCCGGTGACGCCTGCGGCGTTGCAGCCGAATCCCATGCACATCGTCAGCGCCTGTTTTCCGCAGGCACCGCATTTCCGGAAGCAGCCGTCCAGCTGGAACGCCACGCGCGGCAGGTATCCCACATCCTCCAGCAGCGTGAACAGCGGAAAAAAGATCGCCATCGGCGGCAGCATCACCGAGATCACCCATGCAAGAACGTGATAGATTCCGTCAAACAGAAAGCTCCGCAGGCCCTCCGGAAGGTATCCGGATAGTACCGAGGACATTGCATTTCCGGCTGAAAACAGGGATTTTGAGAGCAGCTGCGACGGGTAATTCGCCCCGATGATCGTGATCCACAGGATGATCCCCAGCAGCACGAGCATGATCGGAATGCCAAACCGCCGGCTAAGCAGAACGCGATCGATCGTCCTGTCACGCCGGTGCGCATCGACTGGCATCGTCGTCACAGCCGCCGCGATCTCCTCCGCGCGCCCCACCATTACTGCGATATTTACATCTTCAGTATCCTCAAAAAGTGACGTAGATTCGTGTGTTTCGCAATTTTCCGCATCCTCCTCACACAGAGCCATGAGCCTTTGAAGCAGCGTATCGAGCCCCGTTTTGCTCCGCGCGGAGGTTCCCACAACGGGGATCCGCAGCAGTTCTTCAAGCTTCTCCAGATCGATCACAATGCCCTTCTGTGCCGCCTCATCAAGGAGATTCACGCAGAGCAGCACGCGCGGTGTGATCCCCATGATCTGCAGCAGCAGCGTGAGATTCCGCTCCAGACAGCAGGCATCGCAGACGACCGCCAACGCGTCAAATCCACCCTCCAGCAGCGCATCGCGCGCGACCTCCTCCTCCTGCGAGCATGCGCGAAGCGAATATGTGCCAGGCAGATCTGTCAGATGCACAGTGTTTCCCTCAAATTCCAGCGTACCTTCGGCATTTGTGACGGTTTTTCCGGCCCAGTTTCCGGTGTGCTGGTGCATTCCCGTCAGGGCGTTGAACAGCGTGGATTTTCCGACGTTCGGATTACCGGCAAGCGCGATCCGGCGGATTCCCCCCTCGTCCATAGGCATTCTCCTTTCAAGTCACGTTCAAGTCAGCCTATGCAATCCACGGAATGTCCTATGCTTGCATTTTGCGGCGTTCTGTGCTATAATGAAAACAGGAGATGATACCATGCAAAATCAGCTGTTCAATATAAAAAACGCCCTGTATTTCGAGGAAATTGACTCCACCAACCGCATTGCGCGTGTGCTTGCGCAGCAGGGCGCACCGGAGGGCACGGTCGTCCATGCCGCCCGTCAGACCGCCGGAAGGGGGCGTCTCGGCAGAGCATTCCACTCACCGCAGGGCGGCCTGTACCTGTCCGTGATCCTGCGTCCGACCGTCCGCGCCGACGAACTTCTCGCGCTGACCGCCTGCATCGCCGTTGCGGTACACCACGCACTGCGTGATTTTGGCATCACAGCAAGCATCAAATGGGTCAACGACCTGTTCCTCGGCGGCAGAAAAATCTGCGGCATCCTCTGCGAAGGCCAGTTTTCCGGTGAAATGCCGGACTTCATCATTGCTGGCATTGGCATGAACCTCCGGCCCGATCCTGCGCTTCCCGAAGCGCTCCGCCCCATCGTGACCGATCTTGCGACCGAAACAGGGCAGTGCATTGCAGCCGAGGACTGCGCGCAGCACATCCTCACACATATGCAGACACTTCTCAGGAATCTGGCAGACCGTTCGTTTATGGCGGAATACAGGGAATTCTCCGCGACACTTGGACATGATGTGCAGATCCGTCAGGGCGAACGCAGCTGCATAGCCCACGCCATCGGCTACACCGATGACGCCGCACTGATCGTCCGGCATCCTGACGGCACGGAAGAAATTCTGCAAAGCGGCACAGCGACGCCCTTATAAATGTTTCACGTGAAACAAAATTCCACATTATTCGACAAACAAAAAAGCGACGTGCTGGTGCACGCCGCTTTCTTTTATCGCAATATAGAGATTTATCTCTTCACTTCGATCTTATCTGTGAACATGTAACGCTGCAGCGCCTCCGGAATGCGGATGCTGCCGTCGTCGTTGAGGTTGTTCTCGAGGAACGCGATCAGCATTCTCGGAGGAGCCACAACGGTGTTGTTGAGGGTATGTGCGAAGTACTTCTGACCGTCCGCACCCTTCACACGGATGCCAAGACGGCGTGCCTGCGCGTCACCAAGGTTGGAGCAGCTGCCGACCTCGAAATACTTCTTCTGTCGCGGAGACCAGGCCTCTACGTCGATGGACTTCACCTTCAGGTCAGCCAGATCACCGGAGCAGCACTCGAGCGTTCTTACCGGAATATCGAGGCTTCTGAAGAAATCCACGGTGTTGTTGTAGAGCTTCTCGAACCAATCCTTGCTCTCCTCAGGCTTGCAGACAACGATCATTTCCTGCTTTTCAAACTGGTGGATACGGTAAACGC
>CAYYIT010000092.1:0-6746 GCA_964472035.1 uncultured Ruminococcus sp. | reverse complement strand
GGAGGGCTTGCTTATTGGGGATATTCGTTTAGGGTGGGTTTATTGACAAGCTGAATCCCCCATCGTGAGGATGGGGGATCGAAATTTCTTCTTTGCAGGCAATTTCTGTTTTATAATTCATCGATCAGCTTCACGATGAACTGCATCATCCGCAGGGCATCCTTGCTTGTCGGCATGCCGTCACCGTCCACATCCGCTGCAATCGACTGATCCACTGTAAGGGAATCCGCCCCCATCAGCGCCTTGCTCAGCCAGATGACATCGGTAATGCTGGTCACAGCATCGCCATCAAGATCGCCCTTCGCCGGCAGCGAGCCGCTGCAATGCAGCGATGCATTCAGAAGCGCATCATTTTGCTCCATCACCGTCACATACTGCCATGCATCAGCACTGCCCTCATAGTACACATCGCTCAGAGCGGTGCCGTAGAACGCATAGGATCTTACGGTTTTCAGATCATCGCCGAACTCCACGGATCTCAGATTATCGCAGAGCATGAAGGCATAATAGTCGACCTCCCTGACAGAAGCGGAAAGATCCACCTCTTCGAGGCTGCTGCTGTACTGGAAGCAAAGCCATGGGATCACGGTCAGGCTCTCCCCCGTTGTCAGGTGCTTCAGGTTAGCGCAGTGGTCAAACGCCGATTCTCTGAGACTTGTCACACCATCCGGAATGATATATTCCGCATCCGCCTTTGCCGCAGGATAGCGAACCAGCTCCGTTCCCTCCAGATCGAACAGTACGCCGTCCTGTACACTGAACGCAGCATTGCCTTCTTCCATCGCAAAGCTTTCCAATGCCTGACAGCCCATGAATGCCTGTTCACCGATCGTGGACAGATTTTCAGCAAATGTGAGTGTTTTCAGACTTTTGCAGGCAGCGAATGCAAAATCACCAATGCTCTCTAACGACTGCGGCAGCTCCAGCTCCTGCAGATTCCAGCAGGAGGCAAATGCATGCTCGCCGATATCCGTAATGCCGTCCGGAAGGCTGACGGAGGCAAGTGCATTGCATTGAAAGAAGAGATGGTCATTCAATACTGTCACATTTTCCGACATCTTCACGTTTTCCAGTGAACTGCAATAGATGAACGCGCTCTCTTCAATGGTCGTCACGCTGTCCGGAATGATGATTTCCGTCAGGCCGCTGCACCGATAAAATGCGCCGATACCGATCGTTTCCACAGTTTCGGGAATGGAAATGCTGACAAGGGATTTCGCACTGAAGAATGCTTGCTGACCTATGACCGTTACCGGCAGCCCCTCGATCTCCGAAGGGATCTCCACCGAAACCGTATCCGCAGGCATATCATAGCCGGTGATCTCCACATGATCCTCATGCACAGCATAGCAGAGTCCGTTATCCAGAACAGGATCCGCTGCATGCACATTGAGGATACCGGAATATATTCCACTGTATGCCGTCATTCCGGCTGCACAAACCAACGCCAGAGCTTTGATTCTGTTATGTACCATCCTAATTCCTCCTTTTTTACATTAAACAAAAACCGCACATGCACACCACGATCGAAGCGGTGTACTGCGCGGTTACCTTTGAATACAGGCACCATCAGCACGCCGCATTCTTGATCACATTTTTTGCCTTGATAACAATGTTTTTGTCGTTCTCGTAGGTCAGCATATGGGCTGCATGGCCGATGTCCACCCAGCGCACCTCGGAGATCTCCTCCTCCTGCGGAACAAAATCGTAGTTCTTCGCCTTGCCGATGAAATACACCACGACCTTCTGGGTGTCACGCTTCGGAGAATAGGACACCGTCTCCCGGAATGTCGGGTCGATCATCACATCAATGGAGGTCTCCTCCTTGATCTCGCGCACGGCAGTCTCGATCTCGGTCTCCCCCGGCTCCACATGACCCTTCGGGAACGACCAATGGCCGCTGTTGATATGTCTGATCAGCAAAATCTCAATATTTCCATGAAATTTGCGGTACACGATGGCACCGCAGGATTTTTCATGCCGCATGTCTGTCTCGCTTCCTTTCTACTGCTGCACAGTTTGATACATTTGTTGTTATTAGTATAACACATTTTATTGCATTTGTCCATTGTTTTTTTCACATTCCCGTAATTTTTATGCCCTTCACGACCCGTGACGGCTTTACAAACCGGAAATAATGTGGTACAATTAGTACAGCGATCCTGCTGCCCGAACCGGATTTGGGCGGTTTTCATACACTGACTGCATAAAGGAGCAGAAATCCATGAACGAACAACAGGAAATCTTCACCAGCGGCACCTTCGGAGATCCCACCGCGATCGGGCATGCCGCTGCCGTGCAGACCGACGCACCGCCGATCGATCCGCACGATCCCTTTGACAATGAAACGGAATTCCACGACTATCAGCCCGACTACGGCTACATCGTCCCGCAGATCCGCATCCCCGGCTGCCGGATCCCCCTCATGCCCAACCGGATGGAGAAGAAAAAGATCCGGAAATACTGCAATATCGCCGGCGGCGGCGTGCTTGCGCACTTCCTGCTGACCAATGTCCTTGCGGTGCTGATGATCAGCATCCTCTACGGTGTCATCGCCGGGATCGACAGCAGCAGGGTCGCGGAGCTTCCGCGCAATTACAGTACGCTTCTTGAGAACTACTTCAGCAACTCCTCCGCCTACATCGCCATGACGCTGATCATCTATCTGATCTGCAATGCAGGCGTCGCACTGATCGGCCTGCGGATCTCCAAGATCTCCGTCTCGTCGCTGTTCCAGACAAAGGATCTCACGGCGCCGCGGATGCTCTCCTATGTTTTCATCGCCATCGGACTGCAGCTGGCCTGCGGCTGGCTTTCCGTACTGATCACGAACCTGCTTTCTGCGGCCGGCGTGACGGCATACGAAGCCGATTTCAGCACCACGACTGAGGTCAAGAGCGTCGTGCTCATGGCCATTTACACCTGCATCATCGCACCGGTCACGGAGGAGCTGTTCTACCGCGGCTTCCTGATGAAGAATCTGTCCCGTGTCAGCCAGCGCTTCGGCATCATGGCAAGCGCCGTGATCTTCGGCCTTGCGCACCAGAACATCTCGCAGTTCGTTCTTGCCTTTGTGGTCGGCGTCTTCATGGGCTATCTGACGGTCAAGCACAACTCCCTTGTGCCTTCGATCATTGCGCATGTCGCGGTCAACACCATGTCGGAGATCTTCTCCCTGCTGGAAATGTTCTGCGATGATCTCATCCTCGGTCTCTTCAATCTCGCCTATCTCGGCATCGTGATCGTCGGCATCATCCTGCTGATCCGGATGATGATCCTCGAGAGGCTCCCCTACACCGTTCCCCGTCAGGCGGAGCGCTGCACGAGAGTGGCGCTGACCTCCATTCCCCTGCTGCTCGGTGCCGGATGCCACATCGCCATGATGGTGATCCTGATCGTGGACAGCACACAGGGCGCGATATGACCCCTAAACAACACAAAAACATAAGCATCCGGATGCACGCAGCGTCCGGATGCTTCTTTTTTGCAAAGCCGCGATTTGGAATGAAAAACGCACTTTTTCACGGATATTTCATATTTTCAACACATTGCCCCCCAGCCAATCGGACAGCATTCCGTTTTCTGTGGAAATCTCTGATTTCTCGGAGTTTTTTTCGTTTTTTCTGGAAAATGCAGGAATGCTGTGCTATAATGAAACTATCTGATTGTACATTTTCATAAAGAGGAGGAAACAACATGAAATTCCAGAAGCTTCGCAAGCCGGGACGCATCACCGCTGTACTGCTGGCGGCAGTGATGGGCTGTTCTGCACTGACCGGCTGCGGCAAAAAGGGAACTGCCGATGATTCTGCTGCACCGACGGATTCTGTGTCATCCGTTACGGAAACAGAGACCGGCACCGCATCCTCGGAGACCGATGCTGCTGTGACAGAGGCACCGACCGAGCCTGCCACGGAGCATATCAGCCCGACCGAAACCGTCACCTCCACGCTCGGCACCCAGATCGATGTGGACGTGACCCTGAACCGCGACAATGACAATACCTACCAGACAAACCTGTCCCAGTTCGTTCAGACAGGCGACACCATCCAGTCCTTTACCTTTGTGTTCTACGCCGGCGACGGCGTTTCGAACATCGGCACCTACAAGGGTGGATGCGGCATTTCCGTAGCAGCTGACTGCGCGGCTGCAACGGATGAGGGATGGTACCAGTCCGAGGACTTCAGCGTCTCGGCAAACGGCTCCTATGTCGAGGTCAACTGGAACGTTCCCGGCGAGATCCAGAGCAGCGTGGATGTGAACGGTGACATCCTCGTGGGCTACTGGTGGGGCAATACCACGACTGTGAAGCTCTCCAATGTGATCTGCACTTACACGAGAACCGCACAGCTCCCCGTGGACAGCACGGAGACGATCTCCGTCGGACAGAATCTCAATTATGGCAGCGATGCCACCAACACTGTCAAGGTTTCCCTCGCGGATGTATTGGAGGAAGGTTACACTCCGCAGGCGATCACCTTTGACATCAGCGCCGGCAGCAGTTTCGGTAAATTCACCGGCGGCTTCGGCATCACGACCTCTGACTGGTACCAGAGCAGCACCGTGGCCGTTCTGACGGATTCCACGAATCTGAGCCTGACCTGGATCCTGCCGGAGGATGTAAAGGCCTCCGTTCCGGCAAGCGCCGAAGTCATGCTCGGTTACTGGTGGGGTGAACCGACCGATGTGACGCTGCAGTCCATCACGGTCAAGTACAGCTATGGCTCCGGCGGTGCCGCAGCCGCTCCGGACAGTACGCCGGAGGACAGCACCGCGGAAACTGACGCAAATGAGGGGGACAATACAAACGTGAATACAGGGAATGCATCCGCCATCGCGGCGGATATGAAGATCGGATGGAATCTCGGCAACACCCTCGACTGCTACAATGTTGACTGGGCTGTCGCTGACCACGAATCCGCATGGGGCAATCCGAAAACCACCAAGGCAATGATCGATACCGTCAAGGCCGCAGGCTTCAATGCCGTGCGCGTTCCGGTATCGTGGACGGATCACATCACAGACGACGGCACGATCGATGCGGACTGGATGGCCCGCGTACACGAGGTCGTGGACTATGTGATGGACAACGACCTCTACTGCATCCTCAACATGCACCACGATGACTACACCTGGCTGAATCCGACCTACAGCGACGAGACTGCTGTAACGGAAAAATACATCCGAATCTGGACACAGATCTCCGAGGAATTCAAGGACTATGACACCAAGCTCCTGTTCGAGGGTCTCAACGAACCGCGCGTTGTGGGCAGTGCCGCAGAATGGATGGGCGGCACCTCCGAAGAACACGAGGTCATCAATCACCTGCTGCAGGCATTTGTGGACACCGTCCGCGCCTCCGGCGGCAACAATCCGGAGCGCACGCTGGTCGTTACCACGCACGCAGCCTCCATCACACAGACCGCTGTAAACGGCCTTGTGGTGCCGGATGACGGAAACCTCATCGTTTCGATCCACAACTACTCGCCCTGGCAGTTCACCACACTCGAATATCCGGACGATAAGGACTTCGACGAGAACGATCAGATGGCACTCGACAACAATTTCGCCTATCTGAGAAGTGAATTCATTGACAACGGCATTCCGGTCATCATCGGCGAATTCGGCGCAGAGTTCAAGGAGAACGATGCAGAGCGCGCGGAATACTATGCGTACTACATCAGTGCCGCCAAGGCACAAGGCATCACCTGCTTTGCATGGGACAACGGCCTACAGGAGAGCTTCGGTCTGCTCGACCGCAACAACTGCACCTGGTTCAACCAGAGCATCATCGACGGCATGATGGACGCAGCCGGATAAGCTTCTTGTATAAACCCCATAAAACAGAGTGGTAAATTTTAGACAAAACGCAGAATTTCAGAAAAGCATCACTTTTTTCAAAAAAAGTGATGCTTTTTTATGGATTTTGTGATATGATAATAAGGTAAACAAATGAACTACATACGAACAACGGGAGGATCGTTTCACTGGAAAACGATATCCCAGTCACACAAAGGAGCGTGCATGATGAAATATCCGATTATTACGATCGAACGGGAATACGGCAGCGGCGGAAGCGTTGTCGGCAAGCAGGTAGCGGATCAGTTGGGGATCCCCTTTTACAATCACGAAATTCTGGAAATGGCGGCGGAGCGTCTCGGCGTGCCGGTCACGAAGCTGGAGGGCGCGGAGGAATCCTCCCCGAAGAGCTTCCTGTACTCGCTGCTGCTCAATTCCAACCCTGAGAAGGCAATGGGCGAGAATCTCCCCGTTTCCGACAAGGTATATATTGCAGAAACGCAGATCATCAAGGAGCTTGCAGCACAGGGCCCCTGTGTGATCGTCGGCAGATGCGCCAACTGGATCCTCCGCGATCATCCGCATCGGTTCAGTGTATTTGTTCACGCACCGAAGCCATTCCGTCTTCAGTATGCACAGGATGCCTACAAGGTGCCGGCGCACGAGATTGAGTCCCTCCTCCCCCGCGTTGACAAGCGCAGAGAGAAGTTCTACAGCATCAACACCGGCGGCAACTGGCTGGACAAGGACAATTACTGCATGTGCCTCAACAGCGAACGTCTCGGCATAGAAGGCTGCACTGCAATGATCATCAGTGCAGTGAACATCCTGCCGGATCCGGAGAAAGCATAAAACGTACAAAAAAGGTCATTCTCTTCAGAAAAGAGAATGACCTCAGTCTGTCAAAAAAGTCCAGCCCAGTGCTGGACTTTTTCACATAGAAGTGG
>CAYYIT010000091.1:0-6894 GCA_964472035.1 uncultured Ruminococcus sp. | reverse complement strand
AGCCCCCAGGGCGGGGTCGGGGTGCGGCAGCACCCCGACTCTATCCCCCCTCCCTTTAGGGAGGGGGAGGGGGGAGGGCAGTTTACACACAACCTCCTCATAGAACCCAAAGCCGGCGACCTTCGCATCACGACAATATTATCCCCAAGGTCTTGACATTTCCCCAAAAATGTACTATAATAATAAGGATACCGAAAAGCGCGCAGGCGCTCCACATAACCGAAAGGAGTTATTATTATGGCTAAAATGCAAATGTCCCGTGAGGGCTTCGACAAGCTCCAGCAGGAGCTCACATATCTCATTACCGAAAAGCGTCAGGAGGTTGCCCAGAAGCTCAAGGAAGCACGTTCCTACGGTGACCTTTCCGAGAACGCCGAGTACGACGAGGCCAAGAACGATCAGGCCATCCTCGAAGGCAGAATCGCTGAGCTGCAGGCTATGGTCGACAATGCCGAGGTCGTGGACGACGACAACATCTCCGTTGACCAGATCGGTATGGGTTCCGTCATCACCATCCGCAAGGTCGGCTCCGATACCCCCGAGACCCTCAAGATCGTCAGCACCAATGAGGCAAACTTCAAGGAGAAGAAGATCTCCGACGAGTCCCCCATCGGCAAGGCTGCCATGAAGAAGAAGGTCGGCGATGTCTTCATCGTCAACGCTCCGGCAGGCGAAATGAGATTCGAGGTACTGGAGATTTCTAAGTAAAATAGGCAAAAACCAAAATTTATAATAAGGGTGAACAACATGCAGGAAGAACTGAAGGTTACAGAGGAAGTACAGGATACGAACGAATACAGACAGGTGCGTCTGGATAAGCTCAGCCAGCTCAGAGCACAGGGCGAGGATCCCTTTGCGCTGACAAGCTTTCCGGTCACGACCAGCAACGCTGCACTGCGCGCAAGCTTTGAAGCACGCGAGGCAGCCGTTCTTGCCGCCGCTGACGGCGACGAGGAGAAGATCGCCGCAGGCATGGAGGAGATCTCCGCAGAGACCATCCGCATCGCAGGCCGACTCATGAGCTGGCGCGATATGGGCAAGGCGAACTTCATCGATGTGCGCGACCACAGCGACAGAATGCAGGTCTATGTCCGCATGAACGATGTCGGCAAGGAGGCCTTCGATGCCTTCAAGAAGACCTGGGACCTCGGCGATATCGTCGGAATTGAGGGCTTTGTCTTCCGTACCCGCAAGGGCGAGATCTCCGTTCACGCAAAGAAGATCACACTGCTGTCCAAGTCCCTGCTGCCCCTTCCGGAGAAGTGGCACGGCCTCAAGGATCAGGACATGCGCTACCGCCAGCGTTATCTGGATCTGATCTGCAATCCGCAGGTGAAGGATACCTTCATCAAGCGCAGCCAGATCATGCGCGAGATCCGCAGCTACCTCGACGGCATCGGCTATGTGGAGGTGGAGACCCCCGTTCTGCTGCCGATCCAGATCGCGGCCGCTGCAAGACCCTTCGTGACACATCACAACACCCTCGATATGGACATGTTCATGCGTATCGAGACCGAGCTGAACCTCAAGAAGCTCATCGTCGGCGGTTTTGACCGCGTGTACGAGGTGGGCAGAATCTTCCGCAACGAGGGAATGGACACTTCCCACAATCCGGAGTTCACCACGGTGGAAATGTACCAGGCCTACACCGATTACATCGGCATGATGGACCTGATCGAGAACATGTACCGCACCATCGCCATGAAGGTCTGCGGCACGGATACCATCAGCTATCAGGGCGTTGACATCGAGATCGGCAAGCCCTGGAAGCGCATGACGATGGTCGAAGCAGTCAAGGAATATGCCGGCGTGGATTACAACGACTGGGCGACCGACGAGGACGCAAGAGCCTGCGCAAAGGCAAAGGGCGTCGAGGTCGAGGAGGGCGCAGCTGCGACCAAGGGTCATGTGCTGATCGCGTTCTTCGATGCGTTCGTGGAAGAGAACCTCATCCAGCCGACGATCATTTATGATTATCCTGTGGAGAATTCTCCGCTGGCAAAGCGCAAGCCCTCGGATCCTGCGTTCACGGAGCGTTTCGAGTACTTCATTTACGCACGCGAGATGGGCAATGCCTTCTCCGAGCTGAACGATCCGATCGACCAGAAGGAGCGTTTTGAGAAGCAGGTTGCAGCAAGACGCGCGCTCGGCGACATGACGGGCGAGGTGGACGAGGACTTTGTGACCGCACTGGAATACGGCCTGCCCCCGACGGGTGGTCTGGGCTTCGGCGTGGACAGACTCGTGATGCTGCTGACCGACAGCGCATCCATCCGTGATGTGCTTCTCTTCCCCACAATGAAGCCGCGCGGAGCCCGCGCTGGCGAGGATGCTCAGGAGGAAGAGTCCTAAGCGATCTGACCGCATGCGCCAATGCTGCGCAAAGGCGCAAAGCTCCCTCCTCTTCAGAGACCGCAAGCAAAGCTTACTTCATCTTTCCGTATCATTGATTTGCAATGCGGAGCCCGCGCCGGCGAGGATGCTCAGGAGGAAGAGGACGCAGAAGACGCGGAGGCATAAGAACTGATTTAAGGGATATACGGAAACTGCCCCACAGCCGCCTTTCATCTTATGGCGGCACACCCACTCACCTCGGGCAGCATCCTGCCTCGGTTCGGGGCGCCCCCTGCCCCCCTCCCTAAAGGGAGGGGGATTTTATACGGGGGCAAAGCCCCCGTATGCCCCCTTGTTTCCGGAGGGGCGCTGCCCCTCCGTACCTCCCTGATGCTCGCTTCGTGTTCTCGAGGAATATCGTCGCGAGAGGGAGAGCATTGTAATAAGAGAAGCTCCCCCACGCGTGATGCCAGCGCGGGCTCCGCGCGGTCTGGGGGCGAGCGAAGCAAAGCCCCCAGGGCGGGTGGAGGGCATATGAGAAAATGAAGCCGCCTTGTGCGGCGGTCTCGAAAGCGTCTCCAGCATTGCGCCCTTGCATAGCATGGCGCATTGCGGACAGATGTTCCAGTGCTGCACAGTTTAAGCATATCTTGCCAGCGCGGGCTCCGCGCAAAGGAGAAGAAAATGAGCGAAAAACAGCAAAAACCCAAAAGCGTCTTCCAGGTCGCCCGTGAACTGGAAGAACAACAGCGCCGCGAAGAGCAGGAGGCCGAAGCCAAAGCCCTCGCCCTCGCACAGGAGCAAAAGGAAAAAGAACGCATCGCCTACGAAAAACGCATCCGCGAGGAGCGTATCGAGCTGATGCGCCTCAAGCAGGGCATCATCGAGGAAAGCGAAACCATCCGCGAGGAAGAGGAGGAGGTCCGCAAATATACCCTCCGCCAGAAGCTCTCCAATTACTTCTACCACAACAAATGGTGGCTCTGGTTCGCCGCATTCTGCGCCTTTGTCGCAGGCTTCCTCATCTACCAGCAGGTGACGATGGTGCGCCCCGACATGACCATCCTCCTGATTTCCGATGATGCAGACTTCGACGCGATGTGCTCGCGGAACATCGAGGACATCTTCGAGCAGTACATCGAGGACGAAAACGGCGACGGCAAGACCGTGGTCGAGGTCTACTACATCCCCTCCTCGGAGGATTCCGCGTCGCGGAATATGTACAGCGGCGAAAGCACCAAGCTCTTCGCGGAATTCCAGATCGGCGATTCGCTGCTGGTGATCTCCGACGAGGATGCCGACACGTTCATCGAAGCGCCGAAGAACCTCGTCGATCTCGAGGAATTCTACCCCGACAACGAGCATGTGGAGGAATACCGCTTCCTGCTGTCCGGCACGGATTTCGCCAAGGCAGTGGACTGGCCCGATGCTCTCGACAAGGACATCTACATCGGCATCCGCAAGGTGAAGCCCACCTTCAGCGACGCGAAGAAGATGCAGGAGAACTACGATATTGCCTTCCCTGCGCTGCAAAAATTCATCGAAGAAATGTCGAAGTAATGCTGAGCTTGCCCTCCCCCCAACCCCCTCCCTAAAGGGAGGGGGCTTTTTTTGACGGGGGCAAAGCCCCCGTATGCTCCCTTGTTTCCGGAGGGGCGCTGCCCCTCCGTACCTCCCCGGCGCGGAGGCCGCGCAGCC
The DNA here is from genome assembly GCA_964472035.1 of uncultured Ruminococcus sp. Classification (GTDB taxonomy): domain Bacteria; phylum Bacillota; class Clostridia; order Oscillospirales; family Ruminococcaceae; genus UBA3855. The sequence goes on along the minus strand of CAYYIT010000091.1, from coordinate 2,862 downwards.
AGGGTTTCTTAAGAGGGGTTTCCACTGGGACGCCTGACCGCATGCGCCTTTGCCTTGCGGCAAGCAGCGCAAGGCTGGTATTTCTTCAGAGACCGCCGGCTGAGCCGGCTTCATTCTCTTGCAAACTATCGTCGCGAGAAGAAAAGTATTTTATGAGAGAAGCTCCCCCACGCGTGATGCCAGCGCGGGCTCCGCGCCCCCCTCCCTCTGGGGAGGGGGCAGGGGTGCCCCGAACCGAGGTAGGCTGCTGCCTGAGGTGAGTGGGTATGCCGCCATCGGATCAAAAGGCGGCTGTGGGGCAATCCCCATCAGCACTTTCGCCAAAAAAAAGATCGATTCCTTATCCACTTTGTACAAAATTCCCCGAACCTATAGCCATTCCCCCGAAAATATGCTATAATAAAAAGAAAACGAGAGATGCAAACTGACATATTTGAGGAGAATTGACTATGAAGAAACGTTTGAGGATCGGCATTGTTCTCGCCGACGTCGTCCGCACCGAGGTCCAGCAGTACCTTTCCGGCATGAGCCGGAGCCTGCGCCGCTATGACGCCGAGGGCATCGTCTTCGCCAGCTTCAATGCGCTCAACCAGAGCAAGCCCCACATGGACGGTGATCTCATCCTGTTCGATATGATCCACTTCGAAGGACTCGACGGCGTCGTGTTCATGCCCGAGACCTTCTCGAGCCTCGATTTCCGGGAGCGCGTCACGCGCATCATCCGCGAACGCTGCAACGTCCCCCTCGTTGTCCTCGGTGAGACCGACTGGAAGGGACCCCAGAACATCCAGACCATCGACAGGGACTCCTTCGCCGCCCTCACCGACCACATGATCGAACGCCACGGCTACCGCGATATCGTGTGCCTTACCGGCCCCGAGGGGAACCTCCAGGCCGAGGACCGCCTCTCCGGCTTCACCGCCAGCATGGAACGCCATGGCCTCACCGTGACGCCCGACAACATCATTTACGGCGATTTCTGGATGAATACCGCGCAGGAGTACGCCCGCGAGATCGCCTCCGGCAGAGTACGCCGCCCCGAGGCGGTCGTGTGCGCGAGCGACATCATGGCACTGACCCTGACCAATGCCCTGCTGGAGCTTGGCATCAAGGTGCCCGAGCAGATCGCCATTGCCGGCTTTGACGGCAGCGAGTACGCCTTCTGCAACATTCCGGCAGTGACGAGCTTCAGCCGTTCCTGCGACTGCGCAGGCGAGGACGCCGTGGAGTACATCGTGTCGCAGATCCAGAACCGCCCGTTCCATCCGATGCATACGCAGCTGGGCACGCTGCAGTCCGGCTACACCTGCGGCTGCGGAAGTGACAACACCGGTGCCGTCACGCGCCGCAACGAGCTGCGCTACAAGGAAACGCTCTACGACGCGCACTATGAGGATCACGGTTTTGCCGCAAAGGCTGCCGGCGCCGACACCCTCCCCGAGCTTGTCAGCCGTATCTACAAGCACAGCATGATCCCCCACGCACAGCGCTACACGGTCTGCGTGCGTGAGAACTGGCACGAAAAGAAGCCCGAGGGCACGGGCTGGGAGGACGAGATCATCTGGAACATGATCGGGGACGGCAAGCACCGCGAATTCCTCGCGGAAGAAATGCTGCCGCCCATGCCGGAGGATCTGCCGGAAAACCATCTGTATTACGTTTCGCCGATTCATTTTCAGGATCATTTCTTCGGCTTTTCGATCGTGGAATGCCTGCCGGGGGAGATCGCGTACAATCACATTTTCCGGCGTTTTTCGCAGGAGGTAAGCCTTTCGTTCGAGCAGCTTCTGCTGCGCGAGCAGCTGCGTGAGAGAACCTACAACATGTACCTGTCGGCGATCCGCGACCCGATGACGGGCGTGGTCAACGACCACGGGCTGCTGCGCTATCTGGAATGGAAGCTGCAGGACATCGCGCCGGAGACGGAGCGGATGCTGCTGTGTGTGGCGCGTCTTCCGGAGGATACGGACGCGCAGGCGGCTTTGCAGCTGGAGCAGATATTGCAGGAGGCAGGCGGCAGTTTGCTGCGATTCATGTGCATCCGCAAGGCATCGTACCTGCTGTTCGGGACGGTGGATGTGCGCGAGGATGCGTCGGATCTGGTGCATCGGATCAAGGAAAGCGCGGAGCTTTCGGTGGGATCCGGCGGCGCGCTGGCGTCGGTGTACTGTGCAGCGGAGTGCCTTGCCGGAACCGAGGACATGCCGGAGGTGCTGCTGCGGCTATGGAAAGGCATGGAGGAGCAGCCGAAGGACACGGAGAGCAGCAATTCGGTACGGTATTCGAGCAAGATGCGGCAGATGCGCGAGGAGATCCACCGCAATCCGGGCGAGGAGTGGAGCGTGGAGGTACTTGCGGCGCAGCTGTTCATCAGCCATTCGCATTTTCACCGTTTGTACAAGCAGCTGTTCAAGATCACGTTCACGCGCGATCTGATCCACGCGCGCATCAGGCACGCGAAGAAGCTTCTGGACGAGACGGACGCGACCCTGACGGTCATTGCGGAGGAATGCGGCTACCGCAATCTCTCCCATTTCATGCGCCAATTCCACGCCGAAGCCTCCCTCACCCCCAGCCAATACCGCCGGCGGCGCGGAGCCCGCGCTGGCGAGGATTCTTAAGAGGGGTTCTCACTGGATCGTCTGAACGCATCCCCCCAATGCCTGACGGCAAAGGGGGGATCGCTGTTTTTACTATCGAGACCGCAAGCGGAGCTTGCTTCATTTTCGGGCAGAATATTATCGCGAGAAGAGGAGCGGAGCAAATCGAGAAGCCATCCACGCGTAATGTCAGCGCGGACTCCGCGCCCGCAAGCGGAGCTTGCTTCATGTTCTCGCGGAGATGGGGGACATTCGCTATGCT
>CAYYIT010000090.1:0-7082 GCA_964472035.1 uncultured Ruminococcus sp. | reverse complement strand
CACCCGCCAAAAGGCTATCGCCTTTTGAATCCATGAGGTTTTTCGACAGACTGACAGCCCTGCAGATGCAGGGCTGTTTGTCATTCCGTTAGTTGCCGACCGTGTACACAGCCTTTGTCTCCGGCAGGTCATAGCCCGTGCCGAGGAAGAAGCTGGTGTTCGGTGCCTGGTTGTAGCCGACATTCTCCGTCGCTACACCGATACGGTACTGGTAATCATGCATCAGTGTCGTCATGCCATAGTCCGTCTCGAAGGTGGTGGAGAAGATGCGCAGCTTTGTGCCGCCGTCCGCCTGGAGAACAACCTCCTCACGCCAGTCGCCGAAGATATCAGCAGTCAGGCAGGCATTGGACTTGGTGTAGTTGTTGTAGGAACCGTCGCCAGTGAAGAGTCTGTACTGCGTGAACTGCTCGATCATGGTTCTGTCCATTGCCTCGCGCTCAAGATCACCATCCCACCAGATCGCGGAGTTCATGCTCCACTTCACCTGATCGGACCAGTAGAGACCTGTGGACTCCACCTTGCCGCTCGATGCATTATAGGCGTAGATCAGGCCATCCGCTGTACTTGCAAATTCCATACCTGCGTAATCCGCAGAAATATTCAGCGCAATACCACGACCGACGTCGCCGGTTCCGTCAACCTTCCAGATGATCTCGCCGGTGGCTGCGTCGTGTACCTCTGCACAGTAGTGATGCTCATGCACCTGGAAGACCTCCAGACCCGGACGCTCCGGAATCAGGTCGCCTGCCTGCATGCAGTCACCGTGGCCAAGGCCGGTACTCCACTTTACAGTGCCGTTATCGTCGAAGCAAACGGAACCGTAAATGATCTCATCCCTGCCGTCAGCATCCACATCCATCGGAATCAGGCTGTGGTTGCCCTGGTTGTATGCCGGATCGGATGCGTTGGTGCCGGTGTCATAGCTCCAGCGCTTTGTGATCTTGCCATTCGCATAGTCGTACGCCACAACAGCAGTCTTTGCATAATAGCCGCGTCCAAACACTGCGGAGGGCGTCTGGCCGTCCAGATATGCCACTGTTGCAAGGAATCTGTCGCAGCGGTTGCCGTAGGTGTCGCCCCAGTCGCCGACGGTGCCTCTTGCCGGCTCAAAATTGATGGTATCCATCGCTGCGCCGGTCTCGCCGTTGAATACGGTCAGATACTCCGCACCTTCCAGAATCTTACCATCGCTGTTGCGGTAATCCTTGCTGCTGTCGCCGATCACGGTGCCCTTGCCGTCAACCGTACCGTCAGCGGTCTTGCACATCATCTCGGCCTTGCCGTCGCCGTCAAAGTCATAGACCATGAACTGGGTATAATGCGCACCAGCGCGGATGTTTCTGCCGAGGTCGATTCTCCACAGGCGTGTGCCGTCGAGCTTGTAGCAGTCAATGAAGACACTGCCGGTATAGCCGGCGTTGGCGTTGTCCTTGGAGTTGGAGGGATCCCACTTCACGATCAGCTCGTACTGTCCGTCACCGTCCACGTCACCGACTGAGGTGTCGTTCGGTGTGTAGGTGCAGGTCGTGCCGTCGGGCATGGTCTGCTCCGCCGGAGGTGTTACGCCGAATTCCAGATAGGCACCGGACTGGCCGGAATTCTTGATGCCGCAGACGATCGCAGGGCTTGCAAAATCCGTCATGACGGTTCCTGCAAAGGCATCAATGGTAAACACATCGGTGGCAGCTGCGCCGTCGATGAAATAGTTGGTGGCTTCGCCCGCATTGATGGTGGCAACATAATTGCCGTTGCGGTAGAGCTTGAAGAAGGTGTTCTCGTTATCCGTTGCAAGCTTTCTCCAGGAAATGAGCATGCCGGAGCCGGAAAGCGTTGCGCTCACGCCTCTGTCGAGGTTCTCCATCTGTCTGCCGACGCCGTAGGTGTCGTTGAAAATGTCGAATTTCGCAGGATCGCGGACAACGGAAGCGCTTGCCTCCTTGTCAAATGCGGATTCTACGGTAATCGTATCGATATTGGAAGCACCGTCCGCAGTCTGTGCGGTGAATTCCAGACGGTTCACGCCTTCCTGCAGCGGAATGTAGATGGTCTCCTCCGCCCATGTCGTCCAGGAACCGGTCGGAGCGCCCTCAAGGGTCCACGCACCCACCTGTCCGTTGACGGTGACAGCCACTTCTCTGTTGGCAGTGCCGCCGTTTGCATAGCGGACAGTGATGGCATGCACGCCCTCACCGCTGGAGGCAACATGCCATACGGCATTCTCACCTGCGGCATTGTTGAGGTTCAGGTAGCCGCCCTCGGTCACAAAGCCGGTGTTGGTATTCTCGATCCAACCGTTGCTGTAGGATTCTGCGTCAATACCGGCATAGACGCTGCTGCCGGGAACTCTCTGCTTGATGAAATCGCCCTTGCCGGTGAGCAGGAACTTCTGGATCTGCACGAGATCCACCATGGAGAACTGCTCGTCACCGCTGACATTGCCGGCATACTGCTGGCGCTGGCTTGCGCTTCCGGCGATCAGGAGCTTCTTGGAAAGTGCGGTATCAAACGCGTTGACCACGCCGTCATCATTGACATCACCGGGGGTGAAATTCACGCCGCCGCTGCTGGTGCCGGGGGTCTCGGTCAGCTCCTCGGTCAGCACATCCAGCGGGATCAGCTCCCAGTTCTGGCAGGCATGGCCGTTCACTGCCCACTGCTGGACATTGGCGCCGGCGCTGGTATCGGCATTCACGATCTCGACCGCCTGCCCCGTTGCCTTATTCAGGAACTTGAAGCTGCCGTCCTTGTTGGCAAAGATCGTGAACAGCTGGTCATCGCCGCCCGTTTCTTCATAAATACAAATGTTGGAATCAGTCGCATCGGTTCCGTTGCCGGCAGTCAGCAGGCGGTTCTCGCCGCCGTCCACCAGAGAATAGATCCGATAGTAGCAGTCGCCGGCATATTCCAGACGCCATGTATTATAGGAATACGCGCTGCTGCCGCCCCACTGCTGGACGTTGGTGCCGCTGTCCTTGCCGCCGCCCTCAACATCCATTACGATCTGGCTGTTGACATTCCGGATCAGGTAGGTGCCGTCCAGCGTTTCGGCATCCGCTGCGGATACCTGCGCCGGTTCCGCCGGATACATTGCCGTTACGGTACTGATCATCATCAGTGCCGCCAGAAAAGCCTTTACTTTCTTCATAATCATCCACTCCACTTTCTTGGGCTTTCGCCCGGATCTGCCCATCTTCGCTTCTCTCTTTCTCACGATCGGCTTGCGAAAACGTTTTCGCAATCTTCCGATACATTCTCATTTTAATTATACTGATTTTTCTGAATTTGTCAAGTGCTTGAATTTAATGCACCGGCAATTCACAAATGGAAAGAACGGCTATTTTACGGCATTTCACGCCGCAATTAGCGTTTTGCACAAAAAGGAAGGCTGTTTTTTGGTATTTTCAGCAGCAAAAAATGGCGTTTTTCCTTGACAAAACCTTCTTTTTTCGGTATAATTATACTTGTTACAGCGGTTTAACGCATAAAAACTTAAAAGCATAAAAGCAAAGAAAGAAGGAGACCCTATGATTAAGTGGATCATTCTGGTCTGCTACCTGATCGTCATGGTCGGTATCGGACTGTACTGCAACAAAAAGACGAAGAACGTCGATGACTTCGTGCTGGGCGGCAGAAGCATCGGCCCGTGGTTCTCGGCATTTGCCTTTGGCACCTCGTACTTCTCCGCCGTTGTCTTTGTCGGCTACGCCGGACAGTTCGGCTGGAAGTACGGCATGGCGGCTGCATGGATCGGCGTGGGCAATGCAATCATCGGTTCCCTGCTGGCGTGGCTGGTGCTTGGCAGACGCACACGCATTATGACAAAGCATCTGGATGTGAACACAATGCCGCAGTATTTTGCGGAGCGCTACCAGAGCAAGGCGCTGAAGACGGCGGCTTCCCTGATCGTGTTCATCTTCCTGATCCCCTATACTGCGTCCGTTTACAACGGACTGTCCCGACTGTTTGAGTCCTCGCTGGGCGTTCCCTACCTGTGGTGCATCATCATCATGGCGGTATTCACGGCGATCTATGTCATCGCCGGCGGCTTCCATGCAACTGCGCTGAACGACTTTATTCAGGGCATCATCATGCTGGTGGGTATTGCTGCGGTCGTACTGAGCATCGTCAACTCCAAGGGCGGTCTGACAGAGGCTGCACAGGCACTGGGTGAGATTCCGGACGAAGCCGGCAACACAGGCGTTTTCAACAGCATTCTGGGCCCGCATCCTGCCGACCTGATCGGCGTGGTTCTGCTGACATCCCTCGGAACATGGGGCCTGCCGCAGATGATCCAGAAGTTCTACTCCATCTCCGATGACAGCGCGATCAAGCGCGGCACCATCATTTCCACCGTATTTGCACTGATCGTATCCGGCGGCTGCTACTTCCTTGGCGGCTTCGGCAGATTGTTCACCACAGCGGATGCGATCGCCAACGAAAAGACCGGCAAGCTTGATTATGACGCGATCATCCCGACCATGCTCGACACCCTGCCGGAATTCCTGATCGGTCTGGTAGTTGTACTGGTACTCTCCGCATCCATGTCCACGCTGTCTTCCCTCGTACTCAGCTCCAGCTCCACGCTGACGCTTGACCTGATCAAGCCGGCAATGAAGAAGGACATGAGCCAGAAGCAGCAGGTGCTGGTGATCCGCATTTTCATCGCGGTGTTCCTGCTGATCTCCGTTATCATGGCAGCAAACAAGAATGCCTATATTGCAACGCTGATGTCCATTTCCTGGGGCGCGCTGTCCGGCTCGTTCCTCGCACCGTTCATGCTGGGTCTGTTCTCCAAGAAGATCACTCCGGCGGCGGTATGGAGCTGCTTCATCTTCGGCGTGGGCTTCACACTGGTACATACGGGTCTGTTCTGCATGGGCTGGTTCCCCGAGCTGACCAAGGCTGCAAACGAGCTGCCGCTGCCGTTCACTGTTACTTCTCCGCTGAATGCCGGTGCATTCTGCATGCTCTTCTCCATCGTTCTGTGTCTGGTAGTCAGCGCATTCACCAAGGTCAAGGACGAAAAGAAGGTGGAGGAAGTATTCACCTGCTATGCAAAGTAACCCGAAATATGACAGAAAGTCCGGCGGAATGCTGGACTTTTTGTTTGGATGGGTGTATAATGTTTGAGGGGCATGTGTGCGGATGCCGATGAAATACCATGGGTATCCGCACCTGTCCAAGTACTTCGATTACGATGGGGCTATCTCTGACCTCTGCCAAGAATGGCGTGCTTGCAAGCCTAACGATTGCATTCTGTTCCTTTTGGAGCAGAATGCAATCGCCTTGGGATTCCAAAGGGATCACATCCCTTTGGCGGGGTCAGGGGCAGCGCCCCTGCGATAACCGCAAAACCTGAAAAGGAGCGTATTCCAATGAATTACATCGATTTCCATACCCATGCCTTCGCGGACAAGATCGCGGAGAAGACCATTGCATCGCTTGCGGCGATCTGCGGCGAGACGCCGGAGACGGACGGCACGCTTGCCGATACGGAGCGCGTCATGCGCGAATGGGGCGCGGACGGCATGGCGGTGCTGTGCATTGCCACCAAGCCCTCGCAGCATCTCGTCTGCAACAACTGGGCGGCGTCCATCAAGGCACCGCATATCTTCCCCTTCGGCAGCATCCATCCGGACGGCGAGGATGCCCTCGACGAGCTGGAACGCATCAAGGCGCTGGGGCTTTACGGCGTGAAGCTCCATCCGGATTACCAGAACTTTTTTGTGGATGAGGAGCGGCTGTTCCCGATCTACCGCCGCTGCGGAGAGCTTGGGCTTCCCGTGGTGTTCCATGCCGGTTTCGATCCCCTCTCCCCCGACTGCATCCACTGCACGCCGGAGCGCGCCGTGAAGGCGCTGGAGGCTGCGCCGGAAACTACGATGATCCTTGCGCACATGGGCGGCAACGAGCTGTGGGACGACGCGGAGGAACTGCTCTGCGGCAAATTCCCGAACCTCTACCTCGACACCGCCTACATCACGAGGGGGCTGTCGGACAAGCAGTGCCTGCGTATGATCCGCAAGCACGGCGCGGACAGGATCCTGCTGGCGAGCGACTGCCCCTGGGACAATACCGCCAAGACCATCGAAAAACTGCGCAAGATCGGCCTGACGGAGGACGAGCTGCGGATGATCTTTGCGGAGAATGCAAAACGTCTGCTTGGGATTGCATTGTAATTTTGTACAATGACAATGCCATGTATTTGTACATTTCACCAATTTTCCAATTACTTACATTTTCCTCTTGTATTTCTTGGCGGCGTATGGTATCATAAAAGAAAGAACCGGCACGGAGATCGGCTCTTCACAACTGCAAGGAGGAATGACCATGAAACAGAAACGAAAAACCTTACTCTCCATCCTGACCTTGCTCTGCTGCATGGGCAGCATGGCGGGGCTGCATGCTTCTGCTTACTTCCCGGAGGAAGTGGAGCCGAATGACACGATGGAAACCGCTATGGAAGCAGGCCTTGTCTACGGCTACTGCGGTGGAAACAACGTGGATTATTACTATGAGGACGCCAGAGCACTTGGTTACTTGTACTTCAGTTTCGGACTGAACGAAGTCGGAGAATACACACTCTGGCACTTCGATGTCCTGAATGAGGAGGGCGAGACCATCCACACTGAATCGATGAGCACCAGTGAAACCTACGGCACAAACTTTAGACTCGAAGAGATTCCGGCTGGCAGGTATTATTTCCGCATCTCATGCGAAAGCGAAATTGAAGGCGGTTACCCCGCCGGTAATTATTCCATCAATTGTTACCACTTGATGTATGGCTATCTCGACCCGAACGGCGACGGCGAATGCAACGCGAACGACGCTGCACTGGTTCTGCAGCATGCGGCGGAAGTCGGTTCCGGCGCAGCGCCCACGCTGACGGATCTGCAGGTCATCCAGTCCGACTACAACGAAGACGGTGTGGCTGACGCTGAAGATGCAGGTCGTATTCTTGAACGCTCCGCACGCTACGGCGTATAATACAAATCAGCCCCTTCTTTCCTATGGAAGAAGGGGCTTCAGTCTGTCGAAAAACCTCATGGATTCAAAAGGCGATAGCCTTTTGGCGGGTG
>CAYYIT010000089.1:0-7111 GCA_964472035.1 uncultured Ruminococcus sp. | reverse complement strand
GTCCAGCCCTGCGCCAGAGGCGCAGTGGCTGGACGGGACTTTTTCGACAGACTGCCGCTGCATCATTTACTGATGCAGCGGTTTTGTTGCATGCCGCAGCGCTGCCGTCAGAAAACTTGCACGAAAAAAATAACGCTTAACACTTCCATTTCTGAGAAATTTGTGGTATGATGTATATGTACGATCATTCAGGAAGGGGGAGTGCGGATGAAACAGGCGGTCGAGTACATTGCCGGCGTCACGATGCTGATCCTATTGTTTGCTGCGGCGCTGCTCAGCTCGGCGCATGATCACGCGGTCACGGTGCTGTTCTTTCTGCTTACCATGCTGTTTACGATGCGCAGTATCAGCGATACCGTCAGTCTTCCCGAAACGCTGCTGCAGTTTGCGGCAGCCTGCGCGATGGCAGTGCTTTCCGGTCAGCCCTTCTGCTTTTTGCTGCTCAGCCAGATCCGAAGCGGAAAATATGATGCCTTCAGGATATTCACTCCGGCGCTGGGGCTGTGTGTAGCGACGCTGCTTCAGGGCGGAGCGCTCTACAGCACGCTCCTGCATGCCGTGATCATGACCGGCATCGCGGCGGTGCTGTTCGGGGCGGAACGGTGCATCGTGAAGTATTTTGATACCAAGGAGAAGCTCCGCCGCTCCGTCAGCATCTGCGCGCTGGGCGAACTGAACGAGAAAAAACTCAACGAAGAGCTGCGGATCAAGAACTATCTCTCCGACCGCAACGCAAGACTTGAGGAAAGAGAGAACATCAGCCGGAGCATCCATAACAGCGTCGGACATTCCATTACCGCAGCGATCATGACGCTGGATGCGGCGGACATGCTGTTTGATACGTCCCCCGATAAGGCAAGGCAGAAGGTGAATACCGCCAACGAACGGATTCGGGACAGCCTCGCATCCATCCGCCGCGCGGTGCGTGTGCTTGACAGCGAGGATAAGCCCGTGCCCCTGTCCGACCTGTGCGAAAGCCTTGCGGCGATCTGCAAAAGCTTTACGATGGACACAAGGCTCCATGTCAGCATCAGCGTTCCGGAAGATGCCGCCGAGCAGCAGATCCCTTCGGTGCATGCGGAATTTTTCTGCTCTGCCGCCGGCGAGCTGCTTTCCAACGGTGTAAGACACGGCCATGCCGATCGGTTCATCGTCGCGCTGACCTCTGACAGCAGGCACCTTCAGCTGACGGTGACGGATAACGGAGAAAGCGACTTCGGCGATCACAACAGCGATGCCAGAATTCAGAACGGCTTCGGACTGAGAAAGATCATTTCATATTGTGAGAAAAACGGCGGAAAGGCAGAATTTTCAAATGCTGCGGGCTTCAGAAGCACCGTTGTTCTGCCGATCATCGAGGAGGAACGCTAATGGGAAAGTACAGGGTATTATTGGTCGATGACGAGCCGCTGCTGCTGGAAAGCCTGGAGATCATACTGACGATCGGCGGCATGGAGATCGCAGGCATGGCGCGTGACGGCAGGGAGGCACTCGGTCTGCTGGAAGATGCGGCATGCGACATCGCACTTGTGGACATCAATATGCAGGGAATGGGCGGCATCGAACTGATCGGCCATCTCAAACGGGACTATCCCGCCATCAAAATACTGGTGCTCACCACGTTTTATGATGACGCCACGATCACAAAGGCCATCGCAGGCGGTGCGGACGGATACCTGCTCAAGGACAGCGGCAAGGATGCCATTCTCGGTGCGGTTTCCCAGATCATGGGCGGACAGAATGTGATCGATGCCAAGGTGATGCAGCGGCTTGCCGCGCTCATGGCCGGTCAGAAAAGTGAGCCGGATCTCCTCAGGGAAATGACGGCAAGGGAAAAGGAGATCGCAACGCTCCTCGCAAGGGGCCTTTCCAACAAGCAGATCTCACAGGAGCTGTACATTTCCGAAGGCACCGTGAAGAACTACATCAGCGCAATTTACGACAAAACGGGAATTCACGACAGGGCAAAGCTCATCGTTGCGATCAATTCCTGATATATGACCGCAGTCATAGGAAAAATGTGACTGCGGTCACTTTTCATTTTCCAGAAACTGTGGTAGAATGATAGTATGAAAACCATTTATGAGGGAGAGTCGGAACTATGTCACAAAAGCTGTATGCACGGACATATCTGAAAAACAACAAAAAACGTGTTGCAACACTGATCATCAGCCTGACCCTTTGCGTTGCGCTCAATTATCTTACAGCATTCCTGCTGGGCGTTTCTACGGAAACCGTCAAGCCCCTGTGCTACGATGTCACAAGGCGGATGCAGTATGTTTCCTATTTTGAGGTGGGGCAGGTGATCGGCGAGGACGCAGAGTATGAAACCTATGAAGAGGGCATGGCACTCTACAACGCCGCATTGGAGGAACTGGGAGAAAAGATTGAAAACGAGTGCGATAAGGTGGAACGCGTTTTCGCCGCGCAGAGTATCGATGCCTGCCTGAATGCCCTGTTTGCCACCTGGTATTTCGAGGGCGCCCTTTTGGACAGCAGTGACGTCGAAGCGTATCTCGGTTTCTACGACGCGGAGCTCATCGAGGGCAGACTGCCCGAGGGCGAGGGAGAGGTCGTGATCGACAGCGTTACCATGAAGAATAACGGCTACCGCATCGGCGACCCTGTGGAATACTACACGCTCTATACGATCGTCGGCGTGGTGGAAAGCGACATGAACCTCATCTGCGGAACGCCCCATCCCGAAGATGCTTCCGAAAAATGGCTGTTCCTCTTCTCGGAGGGGATCACCGATCTGAAGGCGGAAATGGCTGCGATCGGTTTGGAATTCGATGATAAATATATGTACTGGACGGACTATGTGACGCAGACCGAGGACTTTGAGAAGAATATGGTCGATGCGATCGATGGCTCAACAAAGATCGTTTATACGGGAATCGTCGTTCTGATGTGCATTGCCCTCAGTGTCATCTACATCACCTTCCTGCGTGACAGGCACAGCGAGTGGTGCCTGTATGCATCGATCGGCTATTCCAGAAAGGCAGTGTATCTTTCCATCATGCGCGAGCTGTTGTTCACGTTCGTGGTTTCGCTCGTGATCGGTGCGGCCATTACGTCCCTTGCGATCTGGCTGATCGATCTTCTGTATCTTGTTCCCCACGGACTGCATTGCCAGTATTTCGATCCCGGGGCAATAAGGGATGTACTGATCGATTTCCTTGTGTTCTTTGCGATATTACAGCTTCCCGTGCGTTATGCGCTTTACAGGATCAAGACCATTGACGCGCTGGGCGACGACCTTTATTAATGTTCAGGAGAGGTAGAAACGATGTTTGAGATCAAGAATATTACGATGATTTATGATATGGATAAGGCAGAAAAGGTGTATGCGCTGCGCGGCTTTGACCTGACGCTTCCCGATAAGGGACTGATCGGTATTATCGGTCCCTCCGGCTCCGGCAAGTCCACCCTGATGTACTGCCTTTCCACACTGAAAAAGCCGACAAGCGGCAGCATTCTCTACAACGGCAAGGAGCTCATCGGCCTGCGCGATTCCGAGCGTGAAGCGCTCCGACGGGATGCCTTCGGCTTTGTGTTCCAGCGGCATTTCCTCGTGCCGTATATGTCCGCGCTTGACAACGTTACCGTTGCGGCAGCGGAAAACGGCGCAAAGACCGTCGAAAAGGCAAAGAAGCTCCTGTCCTCCTTCGGCCTCGGCACCACCGAGATCTCCAAAAGACCTGCAAAGCTTTCCGGCGGACAGCGCCAGCGTACCGCAATTGCCAGAGCTATGATCAACGATCCCAAGGTGCTGTTTGCCGATGAGCCCACCGCTGCGCTCGACCACGACAACGCGTTCCTTGTGATGGAGATCCTCAGGGAGTATGCAAAGGAAAACCTTGTGCTTGTCATTACGCATGACCGCTCGATCCTGAAGGACGCGGACCGCGTGATCGAAATGTGGGACGGCGACATCAGCGCTGTCAAGGAGGCAAGCGAGATATGAAGCCGTTTTCTCCGTTGTATTACATCAAGCAGAACCGGCCGCGCTGCATCCTGCTGATGATCATGCTGATGCTCAGTGCCGTCATCTATGTGGGCGGTCTGTATGTCACTGCTCCCGTTGCGACCTTCGACCTCCTGAAGGAAAACAATGAGAAGTTCGTGCGTCTGTACGATTTCTCCATCACAGACAACTCGGAAAGCGATTTCGACAAGGTGATCGCAGAAATCGAACAGGACGAGTCGCTGGATTATGTCTATGCGGCAAGTACGGCAGCGGACTTCTTTTGGGATACCGTCATGGAGTTCAGCTGCGGCAACAACCAGAGTACCTTCGGCTCGGTGGAGGAGTTTCAAAAGCACTGCGAGCTCGTCGGTCTTGAGATGGATTTCTCTAAGCTGAAACGCGGAAGTCTGGTTTTGACGCAGATGCTTGCGGATAATCTGGGGCTTTCCCTCGGCGATACCATCGACGCAGAGGATAACAATGACCTGATGGAGAACCACTTCGAGGAAGGTCTTACCGTTGACCTGATCATCGACCAGCACGGCTACGGCGCCTACATCATCGGCGAGGAGTCGAATCATTACTCCCTGTACCTCTACGGCGTCGGCATCAGCGGTGAGGAGCTGCGCAGCAAGGCAATGGCTCTGGAGCAAAATTACAATGTGATCATGGGCTATTTGTCCACGGAGGAGATCGATGAGCAGTTTGCGTCCTTCATCTTTATCTACGCCTTCATCGTCATCCTTGTTTCCGTCATCATCGCCATCACCATCAATACTGCCTTTGCGGGTATGTTCCAGAAGCGGAATTACGAGCTTGCCGTGTACAGAGCGATCGGTATCCCGAAGGGCAGGATCCTCGGAAAGCTTACCGGTGAGCTGCTGCTGATCGATGGCATCGCGCTCGCGGCGGAGGCTGTCGTAACCGCGCTGTTCCTGTATCTGTTCAACAATATCGTGCTGTACCCCAAGGGCCTGTATCTGGAATATTTCCACCCCCTTGCGCTGGCAGGCGTGCTCATCTGCAACCTGCTGAGCCTGCTCCCCCTGATTCTGTTCCGGATCCGCCAGATCAAAAAAGCGGATATCTGCGAATACTAAACAGCAAGTTAACCGCCCCCTTTCGTCCGCCGGAAGGGGGCGGTTTCGGGTAGGAGTTGAAAAAGATCCTGTATTTCTATTGACTTTGCAAATGAAAAGGTGTAGAATAAAAGTAAGGAAAAACCGCCCGCCCACGCAGATTTCAATACAGAACGGAGGAATGGTTATGAAACGTAAACTTACCGCACTCCTGACAGCAGGCATGATGATGATGGCAGCCCTGCCCCCCGTGCAGGCTTCCGAGGATGATCCTTCCATGGAGTCCGTCATCGGCACGCTGCCGGACTGGACACCGATGGATTTTGCCGATGCCCTGCAGTTCTACAATACTTATGGCAGCTCCCATGTGGAGGATAATTTCATCTGCCTTGTCAGACCCAAGGCGTGCAGCAGACAGGATAGCTACCTGACTGAGCTGTCCGGCAGTATGACGCTGCTCAATACCCCAGCCTGCACAAGCCCGGCGGTATTTTCGCTCGAGATCCCTGCACAGCCGGATCCGGATGATGCACAGGCAGTTGAGGCGTACGAAGCCTACTGCGACCGTCTGGGACTCGGTTCGTATGATTACAATTTCTTCAGCGCTTATACAGAATGCTCGGCACAGTATGTGTTCGAGGTGCAGCTGTTCCGCGTGCTGGAGGGCGAGGATCTGACCGTGACATGGTCGGAAACGAACGGCAGCAAAGTGTGGACAACGAAGGTCTTTCGCTTCGAGAATGAGAGCGGCTTTACCGAACAGACCGACCTCTACCGCTGGGCGCCGGACTGCCGCGTGGAATACGATGCATTCCTCGCGAACAATGGCCGCGCCTGCGTGTATGACAATTACATTGTCCACTGTGCAAATGTGAACGCCAGCACGGGCGCATCCCTGACCGTGGAGCAGAGCGGCGAGGGTGCAGCCGAACAGGTTCTGGAATCCACCTGCGGCAATTTTCAGCTGCGGAATCTGGTGGAGCCGGTGTGCGGCAACACTACCTATTCCGTGATCGTATATGCGCCGACTGCGGACGGCCTGCTCGATATCACATGGACGGTCGGCAGGACATGGTCGGAGGAACCGCCGTTTGAAGTGCTGTGCGGCAGATACCACATCCAGAATGACTGCACCGAGATCACCGATCTTACCGATGGCTTCACCGTTTTCACCTTTGTGGACAGGGCCACCGGTATGATGATCGACATGCCGGAGGATGCCGGCTTCACGAAAAAAACGATCCAGGAAGATTATTGCGCGGAGCTGTTCGCCATCCCGTCGAATCCCTGCATCATCGATTCGATGACCGTCTACGATCCGCATTGCAGCTACTCTTTCGACATCAGAACGGCGGACGGATACTATGAGGCACCGGAGTTCGTGGTGGCCTCCGAGGAATCCGACAGCATGATGGTGATCTGCTATCTGAGTTACCAAACGAATCCCGAGCCCGTTCTGCCGGACGGTGCAACAAGAATCACACTGTACGACAAGGATACGGGTGAGCTGATCCCGGATGAAGTGATCAGGCTGCACAACTTCACGTTCGGCACGAGTATCGGTATTGAGGATCCCAGCGTGCCGGGCGGCATGATGTATACGGGACCGTTCTATACGATCGATTCGAACCACTTTGTTCTCGAAAATGATCAGCTGGCGCATTACTACAAGTATGCCGATTCGTTTTCATTCACCACCGGAGATGAGCCCGAGGTGACCTATTACTGCAACGAATCCATGGACCTGATTTTCAGAATCAAGATTGAGGTCTCCGGCGATCTGAACGGTGATGATGCATTCAGCCTAATTGACGCTGTCGCATTCCAGAAGTGGCTGCTTGGGTCGGATCAGGTTGAGATTTACTATTTGGCAGAAGGCGATCTGGATCTCAACGGCAAGCTGAACGCCTTTGATCTTGCCATCATGAAGCGCAAGCTGTTCGCACAGTAATGCGCCCTGTCGGAATACCGCGATACATGAAGAAAGCCTCCCTTTTCGGGAGGCTTTCAGTCTGTCGAAAAAGTCCCGTCCAGCCACTGCGCCTCCGGCGCAGGGCTGGAC
>CAYYIT010000088.1:0-7216 GCA_964472035.1 uncultured Ruminococcus sp. | reverse complement strand
GGTTAGGGTCGCTCCCCCCACGGGGAGCGTGGATTGAAATGGTCGCCTCGTCCAACTCCATCAGAGAGCCGATAAAGTCGCTCCCCCCACGGGGAGCGTGGATTGAAATTCGAGGGGGATAACCGCCTCTCGACCTGCCTCACCGTCGCTCCCCCCACGGGGAGCGTGGATTGAAATGTTTTTATTAAAATCCAGATGCTTAGCCATTTTTTGTCGCTCCCCCCACGGGGAGCGTGGATTGAAATTGGAAGAAGAAAAAGCAAAATATGAACCTTACTGGAGTGTCGCTCCCCCCACGGGGAGCGTAGAATGAAACGTCGGCACGAGATTTAGAGCGTTCATACAGGGATCTATGTCATGGAACAGCACGATAAAAGTGGATACCGGAAACAATGCCCCCAGAACACGAAAAAACTTGTAAATCCCCTTGACAATTGCCGTAATTTATGGTATTATGTTCATATAGTACAATTGTTTTTTACAATTCCGGCTATTTTCCGGCTTTTATGCCAATTCTACTAACGGAGGAATGAAACAATGGGAATTTTTTCGAGAATCAGTGATATCTTCAAGTCCAATGTCAACGATCTGATCGATCGTGCAGAAGATCCGGAGAAAATGGTCAAGCAGATCATTCTGGATATGCAGAAAGAACTGAACAAGTCCACACAGGCACTGGGCAAGGCTGTTGCAAGTGAGCGTATGGCTGAAAAGCAGTACAATGACGCAGTTCGCCGCAGTGCAGACTGGGAGGCAAAGGCGAAGGCTGCTCTGGCTGCCGGCAATGTTGATCTCGCAAAGAAGGCACTTGCGCAGAAGGTGAAGGCTGACGAAGAGGTTGCAACATACAAGGAAATGTATGAGACCATCTCCAATCAGACCGAAGCGATCCGTACCCAGGTGGAGACCCTCAAGGCAAAGCTGGAAGAAGCAAAGAGCCGTCAGGCAATGCTGATCGCCCGTTCCCAGATGGCAGATACCCAGAAGAATCTGGCACAGTCCATCGGCGGTATCGATGCAAACAGCTCCTTCGACAAGTTCAGTCGTATGGAAGAAAAGGTTGCACGCAAGGAAGCAGAGGCTGAGGCATTTGCTGAGATCGCCGGCTCCAATGGCATGAGTGCATCCGAGATGGACAGCTTCGAGCAGCTCCAGGCAAATGTGAAGGTTGACTCCGAGCTTCAGCGTCTGATGGCAGAGATGGGCCAGACCACCGCTACTGCTGCTGGTGAGCCGTCTCTCGAAGAGCAGATCGCTGCTGCGGAAGCCGCTGCTGCAGCGGCAGCCGGTGAGGCTGCCGGCGTTGTGGCTGAGTCCGCTGAATAATTGCAGGCATAACAACAAGATGCAGCTCCTCTGCAGGAAAATGCAGGGGAGCTGATTGTTCAGAAAAGAGGAAAAACTATGGGAAATCGTGAAGAAATCACAAAACTGATCAGAGACTACCTCAATGAGCTGGAATGGGAGTTTGAATGCACCCAGGAGGGCGAGGTCTATTTCGATACCGGCGTAGGACTGGAGAACAACGAGGCAGGTGCCGCGATCTATATCGTTGTCGGCAAGCGCGCCTATACCGTCATGGTCGCACCGGTATTCGAGGAATTCAGTGAGGAGCAGGGCGAGGATATCAAGGACTTCATCACCGCGGTGAATGCCAAGATGCTGCTCGGTACGCTGGTGTTCAATGCGCCGGAGAGCATTCTGTATGTGCAGGTCAGCCAGATGTGCAGCGGTCAGCTGCCGGATCATGAGACACTGGAGGACTCCCTCATGCTCCCGATCACCATTGCAGATGATCTTGTGCCGGCTCTGAGAATGATGCTGGAGGGCCGTATCAGTCCCGAAGAAGCAGCAATGCGCTTCCTGACAGCGGATGCTGAATAATTCCTGTTCCCGTTCCGCTTTGGAACGGGAATTTCTTTGTCTTTTCCCTTGCATTCCGACCGGAAATATGCTATACTAAAAGTAAGTAAATCTGTTGCGGGGGATGCTCCGCAAATTCAATCCATCAGGAGGTTATACATTATGTTATCCGATATCGAAATCGCACAGGCTGCGGAAATGAAGCCCATCGTGGAAATTGCTGCGGATCTCGGCATTGAAGCCGATGATCTTGAACCCTATGGCCACTATAAGGCAAAGGTGACCGAGAAGCTCTACGCAAAGACTGCCTGTCGTCCCGACGGCAAGCTGATCCTTGTGACCGCCATCAATCCCACACCTGCCGGTGAGGGCAAGACCACGGTCAGTGTCGGCCTCGGACAGGCTATGGCAAAGATCGGCAAGAAGGCTGTGCTTGCACTTCGTGAACCCTCCCTCGGTCCGGTATTCGGCATTAAGGGCGGTGCTGCCGGCGGCGGCTACTCCCAGGTCGTTCCCATGGAGGACATCAACCTGCACTTTACCGGCGACATCCACGCGATGACCGCTGCCAATAATCTGCTGTGCGCACTGCTTGACAATCACCTCCAGCAGGGCAATGAGCTGCAGATCGACACCAGAAGGATCCTCTTCAAGCGCTGCATGGATATGAACGACCGCGCGCTGCGCAATGTCGTTGTCGGCATGGGCGGCAAGCTCAACGGCGTGCCGCGTGAGGATGGCTTCCAGATCACCGTTGCATCCGAGGTCATGGCGATCCTCTGCCTTGCGACCGATCTTGCCGACCTCAAGAAGCGTCTGGGCAATATCCTGGTTGCCTATAATGTCAAGGGTGAGCCGGTCTATGCAAGGGATCTGCATGCCGAGGGCGCGATGACGGCCCTCCTGAAGGATGCCCTCAAGCCGAACCTCGTGCAGACGCTGGAGCATACCCCCGTTCTGATCCACGGCGGTCCCTTCGCCAATATCGCACACGGCTGCAACTCCATCCGTGCCACCAAGCTTGCGCTGAAGCTGGGGGATTACTGCATCACCGAGGCAGGCTTCGGCTCCGATCTGGGTGCGGAGAAGTTCTTTGATATCAAGTGCCGCTACGGCGGTCTCAAGCCCTCCTGCGTTGTTATGGTAGCGACCATCCGCGCCCTCAAGTACAACGGCGGCGTGGAGAAGTCCGAGCTGACCACTCCCGATGTGGACGCACTCAAGAGAGGCATCGTGAACCTGAGAACCCATATTGAGAATATGTTCAAGTACCATGTTCCGGTAGTGGTAGCGATCAACCGCTTCCATACCGACAGTGACGAGGAGCTGGCATTTGTTGCGGAATACTGCAAGAAGCTCGGCGTGGAGACCTCCATGTGCGAGATCTTTGCCAAGGGCGGCGAAGGCGGTAAGGATCTGGCAGAGAAGGTCTGCGAGACCATTGCCATGACCGAGGACAACGACGATTCCTTCCGTCCGCTGTACAAGACCGAGCTGTCCGTTTCCAAGAAGGTGGAGACCATCGCGAAGGAGATCTACCGTGCAAACGGCGTGAAGTTCCTGCCGGCTGCCGCAAAGGCACTGCAGGAGATCGAGAACCTCGGCTACGGCAACCTGCCCGTCTGCATCGCAAAGACCCAGTACTCCCTGTCCGATGATCCCAAGCTGCTCGGCTGCCCCGAGGACTTTGTCATCACCGTACGCGACGTCCGCCTCTCCGCAGGCGCAGGCTTCGTGGTCGTACTGACCGGCGATATCATGACCATGCCGGGTCTGCCCAAGGCACCGGCTGCGTTCAAGATCGACTGCGATAACGACGGCAATATCACCGGACTGTTCTGATGCAGTATACCTGGAACTGGACGACCCATTCCCCCGAGGAAACGATCGCGCTTGCACAGAAGATCGGCGCAAAGCTGAAGGCAGGCGATGTGATCGCGTATCTGGGGGATCTGGGCGCAGGAAAAACAACATTTACACGGGGACTTGCCCTTGGAATGGGCATTTCCGACCTCGTGACATCCCCGACCTTTGCACTGGTGCATACCTATGGCGATGAAGGCAACATGCTCTGCCATTTTGATATGTACCGCATCGACAGTGAGGAAGAGCTGGAAACCACGGGCTTCTATGACTATCCCATGGAGGAATGTGTCTTTGCCATTGAATGGTCGGAGAATATCACTGCCGCGCTGCCGGGACATACCATGTTCCTGACGCTGAAACGGATCAGCGACGAGGAACGAGAGATCACACTGAAAGGGGATGAACGCTTTGCGGATATTGGGACTTGATACCTCCGGAAAGACCGCGTCCGCCGCGATTCTGGATACGGAACAGGGCATTCTGCTTGGCGAGCATACCATTTATACGAGCCGCACCCATTCCCAGGTGATCCTGCCGCTGTGCAAGGAGCTGCTGTCGGAGTGCGGTATGGCCGCAAAGGATGTGGACTGCTATGCAGTCGCAGTCGGTCCCGGTTCCTATACGGGACTGCGCATCGGCATTGCCGCCGTGCAGGGCATGGCGATGGTGCATGATACACCATGCGTGGGTGTTTCCACCCTCGAAGCAATGGCATCGAGGATCTATGGCGCGCCGCAGATCCTCGCGCTGATGCATGCAAGGGCGGATCTGTTCTACTGCGGCTGGTTCTCCTACCGGTATTCCATGAGCGATGCACCGCATGGCGTGGAGCGCATGACGCCCGACGAGCTGCGGACGGCTGCGGAGATCGCAGAGGTCGTTCAGCGCATGGAGGAGCCCGTCATTCTGGTGGGTGACGGCGCGGAGGAATTCCTGAAGCAGTACACGGATGTGTCCAACCATCCCGCCGGCGATCTGCACATTGCACCGGCGATGCTGCGCCTCCAGTCGGCTGCGGGCGTCTGCACCTGTGCTGCATGGAAGAAAGCTGGAACCGCACAGGAGCTGACCGCATCGTATTTGCAGGCGGTTCAGGTGCAAAAGAAGAAAACGGATAAATAGGATAAATAGAAAGGTTGTCGAACTATGATAGCAATTGGATGTGACCACGCAGCAGTATCCCTGAAGAAGGCGATCGCTGCCTATCTGGAAGAACGAGGCATCGCCTATACTGACTGCGGAACCGAAGAGGGCGTTCCCTGCGATTACCCCGATATGGCGGAAAAGGTCTGCGGCATGATCACAAGCGGTGAGGCGGAGAAGGGCATTCTTGTCTGCGGTACCGGCATCGGTATGAGCATGGCTGCCAATAAGCTCAAGGGCATCCGTGCCGCTTGCGCAAGCGACTGCTTTTCTGTGAAGTATACCCGACTCCACAATGACGCCAATGTCCTGTGCATGGGCGAGCGCGTGGTCGGTCAGGGTCTTGCACTCGAGCTGGTCGAGCTGTTCCTGAACACCGAATTTGAAGGCGGCCGTCACCAGAGAAGGGTTGACTTAATTACAGCTTTAGAGGAAAAATAACTCTACGATGCGTCACTGCAGTGGGGGACGCTGTCCCCCACACCCCCAGCCAAAGGGATGTGATCCCTTTGGAATCCCAGAGCCTTTTGCATTTTACCCCCTTTGGGGGCAAAATACAAAAGCTTAGAACGCAAGAAATACATTCTTGGCAGAAGTGCAGGGGACAGCGTCCCCCACCCTGCAGCTACACAGAATGGAGGTACTTTTATGTCAAATCTGCATATCATTGATCATCCGCTCGTACAGCACAAGATCTCGCTGATGCGCGACAAGAACACCGGAACCAAGGAATTCCGTGAGCTGGTATCCGAGACGGCGATGCTTATCTGCTACGAGGCGACCCGCGATCTGCCGTTGAAGGAGATCGAAATGGAAACGCCCCTATGCATGGCAAGAACCAAAATCGTATCCGGCAGAAAGCTCGCGTTTGTGCCGCTTCTTCGTGCAGGCCTTGGCATGGTGGATGGTGTAACATCCCTCGTTCCGGCAGCGAAGATCGGCCATATCGGCATGTTCCGCGATCCCGATACCCATACGCCCGTGATGTATTACGCAAAGCTTCCGGATGACATCGCCGAGCGCGACGTCATCATCATCGATCCCATGCTCGCGACCGGAAATACCGTCTGCATGGCAATTGAGGAGCTGAAGAAGATCGGCGTGAAGAACATCAAGTTCATGTGCATCATCAGCTCTCCCGAAGGCGCACAGCACCTCATGGAGCAGCACCCCGATGTGGAGATCTACTGCGGCGTGATGGACGAAAAGCTCAACGATGATAAGTATATCGTGCCCGGTCTCGGCGACGCCGGTGACAGAATTTTCGGTACAAAGTAATGGATCGCTATAAGAACCCTGTCCGTGTCAATGGGCATGAGATGAACGTGTTTTCCGCAGGAAATGGAGAGAAATGCATTGTCTTCCTTGCAGGCGCAATGGTGACGTCACCGATCCTGGAGTACAAGCCCCTCTGGGAGAAGCTGACGGGGGATTTCCGCATTGCCATTGTGGAAAAAGCAGGCTATGGGTTCAGTCAGGGCAATACCGGCGCGAGTCGTGATGCCAAAACGATGGTGGATGAAAGCCGTGAGGCGCTGGCGAAAGCAGGGATAGCTCCGCCGTACTACCTTGCGCCCCACTCCTATTCTGGAATTGAGGCAGTGTATTGGGCAATGCAGTATCCGCAGGAGGTTGCCGGCATCCTTGGTCTGGATATGGCGACACCGCGTTTTGCGTTGGCACAGGACGAAGCATATCCTCCGGAACGCAAAACAGCAATGGTGGATCGACAGAACCGCTTGTTTGCTTGTGTTCAGAAATCTAAGTTTTGGCAGAAAATTTATGAGGTGCTGGTATTTAAGAAGGCACTTTTGTGGAAAAGCAATTGCCTTGATGAGCAGGAAAGGGCAGAATATCGACGTCTGTTTTTTGAAAACATCTGTCATTCTGAATTCCGTGAGGAACAGGGAAAGAGCGCGGAAAATGCACGTCTGGCTGCGGAGGCGGATCTGTCCGGTACTCCGGCGCTGCTGTTTATCAGCGATATGAACGTGATGCTGAAGAATACGACGTGGAAAGCTGAAAATTCCGCTTACGCACAGTCCCACAGCTGGCAGGTGCGGGATGCCAAGTCGCACCAGCTCTATGTGGAACAGCCGGAGGAGATCGTGGCAGCATGGCGTGAATTTGCACAGTCGCTGTAAGAAAAAATGGACTATAGAGATATACAGCGTCCTTGCCAATGGTGGGGACGCTTTCTTTATAATAGTATGCTATATTATAAGAGAATGAACTCGGGATCTCAGTTGTGCAGTTTCAACAATTCAACGGTGTTTTCAACGTGGAAGTTTCTACTTGACAATTCCCCAAAACCGTGCTATAATAATAAAGCTGTCGAACGAGA
>CAYYIT010000087.1:0-7351 GCA_964472035.1 uncultured Ruminococcus sp. | reverse complement strand
AGTCCAGCCCTGCGCCGGAGGCGCAGTGGCTGGACGGGACTTTTTCGACAGACTGAGCAAGCTCCGCTTGCTGGCTCTAAAGAAAAAACAGCTTTGCCCCTCCTTGCCGTCAGGCAAGAGGGGCATTGCGTTCAGATGATCCAGGCCTTATCCTCCTAAGAATCCTCGCCTGCCGTGTTGCATCCTGGCACGGCATACCCACTCACCTCGGGCAGCATCCTGCCTCGGTTCGGGGCAGGCGGGGGCTCCCCGCTAACGGGCGTGTTTGCGGTATTCGGTGGGGGTCATGCCGGTGTGGTTCTTGAAATGCCGCATGAGGTGGAATTCGCTGGAGTAGCCGCTGCGTTCCGCGATCTGGCGGAGCGGCAGGTTCGTCGTCGCAAGCAGGGTCTGCGCCGTGCGGATGCGCGCCTGCGTGACGTCCGCCGTTACGTTCGTGCCGAAGATCTTCCGGTAGGTGTGCTGGAAGGCAGACTGGCTCATGGACAGGGACTTTGCCATGTCCGCGACACTGCCGATGTGCTGCACATCCTGATAGATCGTCTCACGCAGCTGGATCATCCCCTCGTAACGGGACTGTCCGCTCTCCGGCAGGCTCCGTACCGTCGAATGGATCAGTCGGCTCAGCTTGAAGAACAGCGTCTTCATGTACAGCTCCACCAGATCCGCATGGTACAGATTCTCCGTGTAAAATTCATACGTCATCGTCCGGATCAGACTTGACAGCTCCTCCGGATTCTGCAGCTTTACCGGTACGCCGATCGGAATGTCCAGCTCCCGAAACAGCGCAAGATCGATCTTTTCCACCGTGAAATAAAACCAGTCATCCGTGTAGGAGTCGTCAAAAGCCGCGTAATACTGCGGAATATCGCCCGAATAGATCAGCACCGTGTTCGGCTCCGCGATGATCTCCTCACCGTTCCGGCGCACGATCGCCTTGCTCTTCATCAGCACGAACAGCCAGCCCTGTCCGATGCCGTCGGGACGTTCCATCACAAAATCTCCCCCGTGATGATGATGATAGCCAATAGAATGGATTTCCATAAAGTCCCCTCCAAATATGTCATTTTCTGTTCTAATTATAGCACATTTCTGCACAAAGTACAAGGGGGTATGCAAAATTTCTCTGCGTTCGGCAGCATTTTCCTTTGGGCAGAACGACGAAAGCGGCCTAATTTCCACAAAACCGGCTACACAAAAAAGCAGAATTTGCTATACCAAAGACGGCGTTTTCATGGTAGAATGAAAGAAAAACCTTGAGGGGGAATCACGATGTTACTTAAAAAAATCACCGCGGCATTCTGTGCCGCAGTCATGCTCGGAAGCGCCGTCTGCACCGGCGTTCCCACCACCGCAGCCGATACCGAGATGCGCGACATCACTACCATGGAGCTTGTCCGTGAGATGGGCGTCGGCATCAACCTCGGCAATACCATGGAATCCTGCGGCGACTGGATCGATCAGTGGGGCGACGGTACGCCCAATGCCTACGAGACCGCATGGGGCAGCCCGACCATTACAAAGGCAATGATCCAGGGCTACGCAAACGAGGGCTTCGGCGTGCTGCGCATTCCCGTGGCATGGTCGAATATGATGCAGGATAACTACACCATCCACCCCGACTACCTCGCCAGAGTCAAGCAGCTCGTGGACTGGGCGCTGGAGGCGGATCTCTACGTCATCGTAAACATCCACTGGGACGGCGGATGGTGGGAGAATTTCCCGACCGACAAGGAAACCTGCATGACCAAGTACACGCGCATCTGGGAGCAGCTCTGCGATGCGTTCGCCAGCTACGGCGACAAGCTCATGTTCGAGTCCCTCAATGAAGAGGGCGGCTGGAGCAATATCAGCACCTCCGACTCCTACTACCTGCTCAACGACATCAACCAGACCTTTGTGGATCTCGTCCGCACCTCCGGCGGCAACAATGACGAACGTCACCTGCTCATTGCCGGCTACAATACCGACATCACCAAGACCTGCGATGCTCTCTTTGAAATGCCGGAGGATCCGGAAAATCGCTGTGCGGTTTCCGTGCATTACTACACACCGCCCACCTTTGCGATCCTCGAAGAGGACGCAGACTGGGGCAAATGCCGCACCACCTGGGGTACCGATGCGGATCTTGCAGAGCTGGACAAGTACATGGACATGATGAAGAGCCGCTTCATTGACAACGGCGTTCCGGTCATCATCGGCGAGTACGGCTGCCCGACAAAGAACAAGGATGCGGATTCCGTGCGTCTGTACATTGCATCCGTCGCAGAGGCCGCCTATGAGCGTCAGATGTGTCCGGTGCTGTGGGATACGACGGGACTGCACTACAGCCGCAGCAGCTGCACGATGAACGACCAGACCCTCCGTGCACAGCTCGAGGCACTGACGGCTCCGGCAGGAAATGCCGGCATCGGCGACGTGACGCTTGACGGCACGGTAAATGCTCTCGACGCGGCGAAGGTCCTCGTGGCAGCGGCAAATGTCGGCTCCGGCGCGGCAAGCGGCCTGAACGCTGACCAGACCGCCAATGCCGATGTCAACGGCGACGGCCTGTTCAATGCATCGGATGCGGCACGCATCCTGCAGTACGCCGCAGCGGCCGGCTCGGGCTATACGGGCACCGCGGAGGAGTTCTTCCGCAACGCCGCTGCCTGACGGCAGTATACAACATACGCGAAACGGTACGCTCTGCGTGCCGTTTCTTTTTCGCCGCCGAAAAGCACGCACGTTCCAACAGACAAGCAACAAAATCAAAACGCCTTGCCTGCGAGGAAAAGCCGCTGCACCACGCCTCCGGCCAACCGAAAACTAACCAGCGATCAGCACAAAGCTAACCAACAAGTAACGCAAAGCCAACAACATAATAAGAATAACAAAAAAATAAAAAATAACAAGAATTAAAAAAGAGAGAGACGCGCGCGCGACGGCGCGGAGACGCGTCCGAAGATACAATTTGGTAAAAAAGCTGCCGCCCCCTTTACAATTTGCCAAAAGTATGGTAGAATAGAAAGTACGATCAATTCCGGCTGCGCCTGCCGAAAAAAACGCGCACTGCCCGTATGGGCAGGGATGGAGAACAGGATTTATGAGTAAAACCAAAAAAACCTCCGCTGCATCGGAGGAAACCAAACCGCAGTCCACTGCGGAAACCAAAACCTCCGCACCTGCGGAGGACAAGAAGGACGCCGCAAAGAAGGCGCCCAAGCCGCAATTCAAAAACCCCCTCACGCCCTACATGGACAAGGCGGAGGCATTCTGCAATGAGCGCATCTTCCCGACGCTTGCGCGGTTCGGCATTCCGGACATGTTCCTCATGCGCTTCATCGGCGTGTTCATGTTCCTCTCGGCATTCAACATCCTCCACCTCAAGGAGAAGACCCTCTCCCCCGTCACCGTCTGGAAGGAATACCTCGGTGCGGTTCCGGAGAGCGCTTGGCTGCCGTGGATGCTGCTGGGCTTTGTCGGCCTGACGCTGCTGTACTACTGCCTGCCGCAGAAGTTCCGTGTTGCGGATCATATCGCCATGTTCAGCGGCACCGTCTACTTTGCCTACGCGCTCATGTGGCGCAACAATGACTACTACCTCGCCATCAGCGTGGCGGCGGTTGCGATCGTCTTTGTTGCCTACGTCGTCGGCAAGCTCAAGCGTGAACAGTTCGAGGCAATGTCCGACCTCCCTGCCGGCATCATCGTCTTTGGTACGGCGGCGGCTGTGACCTTCTTCGTCTCCCTGACGACCGTGGCACAGCACAGGGTCTTCGGCACCTCCACCTTCGACTTCGGTATCTTCGTGCAGATGTTCCACTCGATGGCAAATGACTTCACTGCCGTGACCTCCTGCGAGCGTGACAAGCTGCTGTCCCATTTCTACGTTCACGCATCGTATATCTACTACCTGTTCGCACCGTTCTATGCCCTCTTCCCGAACGAGAACACCCTGCTCATCGGACAGGCCATCCTTGCGATGGGCGGTATCATTCCGCTGTTCATGATCGCAAGAAAGCACGAGTACAAGGGCCTCGGCCTTGTTGCCGTGTGCATGATCTATATCTTCTACACGGGCATTCTCGGACCGTGCTACTACAGCTTCCACGAGAACGCCTTCCTGCCGACGCTCCTGATGTGGACGATCTACGCGATGGACCAGCGCAAGTACAAGCTGTTCTATCTCATGTCGTTCCTCGTGTGCATGGTCAAGGAGGACGCACCGCTGTATATCATCTGCATCGCGATGTACCTGTTCTTCAACGAGAAGAGCCGCAAGCGCTTCCACGGTCTGATCCTGGCGGCGGCCTCTGCGATCTATTTCGTGCTGATCATGGACTTCCTCGTAAAGCACGGCGACGGCCAGATGATGACCTCCAGCCGCTTCGGACACCTGATGGTGACACCGGAGGACGGCTTCGGCGGCATGATCAAGAACGTCCTGCTCAATCCGGCGTACTTCTTCAGCCTCTTTGTACAGGAGGACACCCTGCTCTTCTTCCTGCAGACGATGATCCCCCTGCTCTTCCTGCCGTTCGTTACCACGAAGATCGAACGCTACCTGCTGATGATCCCCTACATCATCATGAACCTCGTGGTCGGCTCGGACTACGGCTATGCGGCAAATATGGGCTACCAGTACATCTTTGGCCCTGCCTGCCTGCTGATCTACATGCTCATCATCAACTGCGATGACATGGACAAGCACCGCCGCAACGTCCTTGCAAGTGCCGCAGCAGTCACAGCCTTCATCACCTGCATCACCATGCTCTCCGGCAAGATCGGTACATGGGAGAGCTACAAGGAGCGCAAGGATTACTTCCAGAGCATCGAGGACTGCCTCGATACCATCCCCGAGGACGGCTCCGTTGCCATCAACACCTGGCTGCTGCCCCATGCGGCAGACCGCGCTGAGGTCTACATCCTCGACGGCAACGACTACATCCTCGAAAAGGATCCGGCAACCGAGGAGGAGACCTTCAAGGGCATCAAGGAACCGGGTCGCTATGACTTCTTCGTCCTGCGCACCACCGAGCCCTTCCATGCGGATGTTGTCGCAGAACTGCAGCGCCTGGGCTTCACGGAGTTCAACCGCCTGAATGACTACATGGTCATCTATGTGAGTCCCCAGTATATCAAGCAATAATGCACCGCAATACGTCCGGCGCCAAAGCGCTTCGGGCGTATTGCTTTTCTTTGCAGAGACAGTTTCGCTATTGACAATTCCTTCCAGATATGGTACAATAAAAAATGACAGTATTACGTCAAAAAGAGGGATCATTGCCAGCTGTCATCCATGCACTGCGCAGAGCGCATACAGAAACAACCGCGCCGCCCTGCATGACCGCATTCTTGTGATTATTTTGAGGAGGATTTGGTGAAATGATGAAAAAACTGACTGCAGCGGTTTCCGCGTGTCTGATCGCACTGGGTGGAATGCTCATTCCCGCGCCGGATGAGAACGCCGCTGCCCCCGTAAGCTCCCTCTCCGCTTCGGCACTGCCCGGAGAGGTCACATTCCCCGGCGACTGCAACAGCGACGGAGAACTGAACATAACGGATCTCGTCTTAATGAAGCACTTTATGATGGGACGCAATTCGCTCATAACGCTGGTCAACGCGGACATGAACGCCGACGAATCCATCGATGTATTCGATCTTGCACTGCTCAAGCGCGAGCTCTTCGGTCCCACGACCAAGTACAAGCTCGACTATGTCATCATGAACAACGCGGAAGTCCACATTACCGGTATCCAGACGCTCCGCGAGGGCGATACCTTCAACGTGGTCATTCCCAAAATGATCGACGGCTTCCCCGTTACCTTTATCGAGGACTACGCCTTCCAGAACTCCGAGATCACATCCATTTCCATTCCGGATACGGTCATCGGCATCGGTGATTACTCTTTCTCCGACTGTCCGTATCTGAAGACGGTATACCTCTCAAAGAACATCGAGAGCCGTTTCTCCGGCGGCTATCTCTTCTACAAAAGTGTCGCCATCCAGAAGGTCTACGCGCCGGCGGATATGACGGATCCGACCTTCATTGACCACTTCAACTACCATACCGATACGATCATCGAGGGCACTATCAGCGACCCGATGTATACGCTGACCTATCAGCTCCCCGTTGCGGACGCCAAGGCGTCCATCACAAGCTACAAGTCCTCCAATCTGCCGGGTATCTGCGTTACGATCCCCGATACGATCTTCGGGCGTCCCGTGACTGCGATCGATGGTTGGGTATTCAATGCCTCCGATATCTGCGAGGCAGTCCTCCCCGATACACTGACGTCGATCGGATCCTGGGCATTTGCCGGATGCAAGAATCTCCGGAAGCTCACACTCTCCGCCAATCTCATTTCCGATCCCGAACAGAATGGCTGCTTTGCACGCTGCAATGCGCTGACGGAGGTCATCGTGCCGGAAAACATGGCCGATCCCCTCTATATTGAAGAATTTTTCAAAACACCCTGGGGCATAGAATACTTCGCCGCAATGATCGACGAGAAGGTGGACGAGGTCTACAATGCCCTGAAGGCTGCCAATCCCGACATCGACTGGAATATTGCCGACGCCGAGGGACAGGCACGCGAGAACGCAAAGTACGAGGTGGCAAAATACATCCACAGCCAGCTTGCAGGCAATCTGATCGTCTATAATGCCGATATAGAGTATCATGAAACATCATATTCCCTGGTAAGAGGATTCGGTGCCTGCGCAGGCATGGCAAGAAGCTACATCCTGCTCCTGCTGAAAGCAGGCTTTACGCCGGAGGAGGTACAGCTGATCGTTGCACCGTGGCATGCGCTTAGCGGCATCCAGCTCTACGGTCAGTGGTATTTTGTGGAATGCACCGGCAATATTCCGAAATTCTTCGGTATGACCTACCAGAACGAATGGTACCGCGGCACACCGGAAGGACAGTATGACGGCTACTATGATGACATCGATCCCTATCATTACTATTTCCACTACCATCAGTATTGCCATGAGGACGAAGAGAGCGAGGCCTACCTTGCAGACAAGTACCGCTCGAACTACAACCGCGGCGACCTGAACATGGACGGCGTCACCGACAGCACGGACTACGCTGCGCTGGAGGGCTATCTCGGCGGTGCGGCGGCGGACTTCAACCTTATAAATGCGGATGTGAACTATGACGGTGACATCAATGAAACCGACCTTGCTGTTCTGAACAGCATCATTACCGGAGAAACCGACCTGCTCTCCATTATAATTCCGATTTACGGAGAACCGCTCTGCTGACGGTTCCACCCTCACAAAATAAACGGCTGCGCGATGCGCAGCCGTTTCAGCTTGTCAAAAAAGGGGCAATTTCCTGAAAATTGCCCACCCCCTAACC
>CAYYIT010000086.1:0-7656 GCA_964472035.1 uncultured Ruminococcus sp. | reverse complement strand
GGGTGGAGGGTGCGGTAGCACCCTCCACTATTTCCCCCTCCCTTTAGGGAGGGGGGTAGGGGGTGGGCAATTTTCAGGAAATTGCCCCTTTTTTGACAAGCTGACCTATGCGCCATGCGGCGCATAGGTTTTTTGCTTGCATACTTGAAAAAGAAAGCCCTGCTTCGATGGAAAGCAGGGCTGTTTATGATCAATCCAGAAAATCCTTGACCTTCTTGCTGCGGCTGGGATGACGCAGCTTTCTGAGTGCCTTCGCTTCGATCTGACGAATGCGCTCACGCGTAACGTTGAACTGTGCGCCAACTTCCTCAAGTGTGCGGGAACGGCCGTCGATCAGGCCGAAACGCAGACGGAGAACATTTGCCTCACGGTCGGTCAGCGTGGAGAGAACCTCCTCAAGCTGCTCCTTCAGCAGCGTCAGGGAAGCGGCATCTGCCGGTGCCGGTGCATCGTCATCGGGAATGAAGTCGCCCAGATGGCTGTCCTCCTCCTCACCGATGGGGGTCTCCAGAGAAACCGGATCCTGCGCAATGCGCATGATCTCGCGAACACGCTCAACGGGCAGTTCCAGACGCTCTGCGATTTCCTCCGGCGTCGGATCGTGACCGTTTTCGTGCAGCAGCTGGCTGGAGATCTTCTTCACCTTGGTGATGGTCTCCACCATATGCACGGGGATACGAATGGTTCTTGCCTGATCGGCAATCGCACGGGTGATCGCCTGACGGATCCACCATGTCGCGTAGGTGGAGAACTTGAAGCCCTTGTTGTAGTCAAACTTCTCCACCGCCTTGATCAGACCAAGATTGCCCTCCTGGATCAGATCCAGGAACTGCATGCCGCGGCCGACATATTTCTTCGCGATGCTGACTACCAGTCGCAGGTTTGCCTCGGAAAGGCGCTGCTTTGCACGCTTGGCTTCAAGAGGCGTGCCCTCCGCCATGAGCTTTGCAAGGTGGATCTCCTCCTCGCCGGAAAGCAGCGGAACACGGCCAATCTCCTTCAGGTAGATTTTGACCGGGTCATCGATGGCAATTCCCTCAGTGGAAAGTGCGGACTCCAGGTCATCCTCCAGCGCATCGATCAGCGGAATGCTGTTGAGATCAATATTATCATCCACAACATTGTTGTCAATGATCTCGATGTTCAGCTGTTCGCAGCTGTCGTAGAAGGAGTTGAGCTGATCGGCATCAAAATCCATCTCCTCCAGTGCGTCGGAAATCTGCTTGGTCGTAAGCTTTCCGGTAGCCTTGCCCTTTTCAAGCAGTGCTTCGATTGTTGACTTCTTGTCCATTGTAATTCCTCCTGGTTCTGCCTTGATTGGTTATTGTACGCAATGCTCGCTGCGGAGCGTTGACGGTATGATTTAGGATTCTTATAAGTAGAAAGCCTATCTGGCTTGCTTGGATTTCTGTGCAATGATGTTCAGCAGGTCCTCGTCGGACATATCGCTGCCCGGTGTGATCTGCTGTTTTGCCTGCTGCAGCAATTGAATGCATTCTTCCAGCGTGTCGCGCGAGACCGGATACATCCGGCTCTTGGCCTCAATGCCGCTGATGCGGCCCATTTCCTCCGGTGAGAACCGGTCAGCCAGCATGGAAAGGCTGAAATGCGTGTAATCCGGCATCATCAGACAGATCGCTTCGTAGACGCGCCGATGGAATTCGGTAATGAAGCAATCCGGCGTCAGGGAATTCCACACCATCTCATATTCTTCGGGAAAACGCAGCAGATAGGCAAGGATCTGCTCCTCGGCCTTGCTTTCGCGCGGAAACTGTTTTGCCATGGGATTGATCTCATCCTTCTGCAGGGACTGTGCCTCGATCGCGCGGAACTGCGATTTCTTGGTTTCGCGGACATCGCGCTGCACAGCACGGTCCACCTGCATCCGCAGGAGTTCCACGCGGATCTCCAGTTCCTTGGCGGTTCGGGAAATATAGATCTCCCGCTCCAGTGGATTGGAGATCTCCGCAAGCACCCGAACGCTGCGGCGCAAAAGCTCGGTTTTGCCGATCTCCGTGTCCAGATCGAGACCTGCACGGCATTTGTCCAGCCGGAAGTTCAGCGCATCACCGGCATGATCGATCAGGATCCGGAACTGTTCCGTTCCGAATTTCTTGATGAATTCATCCGGATCCTTCGCCGCCTCCAGCTTCAGGATCCTTGCAGGTAATCCCACCGCACTGAAATGGTTCAGCGCCTTCTGGGTAGCTGCCTGACCGGCACCGTCGCTGTCGTAGGCGATGACGACTTCCTTGGCATACTGCGAGATCAGTCTTGCCTGATCGGCAGTGATGGCAGTGCCGAGCGTCGCAACGACGTTCTCAAAGCCTGCCTGATGGATCGCAATGACATCCATGTAGCCTTCGGCAAGGATCATTGTGGTGGACGCGGCGTTCTTGGCAAACTGCATCGAGAACAGGTTGCGTCCCTTATCGAAAACAGGGGTTTTGTTTGTGTTGAGGTATTTGGGCTTGCTGTCATCCAGCACGCGTCCGCCGAAGCCGATGACATTGCCGCGCAGATCCAGAATGGGAAACATCACGCGGTTGCGGAAGGTATCGTAGACGGAATTGCGTCCT
Source organism: uncultured Ruminococcus sp. (assembly GCA_964472035.1). Classification (GTDB taxonomy): domain Bacteria; phylum Bacillota; class Clostridia; order Oscillospirales; family Ruminococcaceae; genus UBA3855. The sequence goes on along the minus strand of CAYYIT010000086.1, from coordinate 5,077 downwards.
TCCTTGCGCATGCACACGCCGGCGATGACCATTTCCTCATCGCGGTAGCCCTTGGAGCGCAGATGGTTGCGCAGGGAATCCCAGCTGTTCGGCGCAAAGCCGAGCCCGTATTTTTTGATGATCTGCGGCTGGAGCTTGCGCTCCTTGAAATAGAGCAGACCACTTTTATCATTTCCGGAAATCAGCTGTTTATAAAAGAAATTTGCCGATTCGCGGTTGATCTCAAGCACACGCATTCGTGTGCGTGACTTCTGCGCCTCCTCTGGATTCGCGGCCGGAAGTTCCATGCCGCTGCGCTGGGCAAGCAGCCGCACCGCCTCGGGGTAGGGCAGGTTCTCCATCCGCATGATGAAGGTGATCACATCGCCGCCGGCACCGCATCCGAAACAGTAAAAGCTCTGCGTATCGGGAAATACCGTGCAGGACGGTGTCTTTTCGGAATGGAACGGGCAGGCGCAGACATAGGTGCGTCCCCGTTTTTTCAGATTGACATACATGCCGAAGGCAGAGGTGATCTCGTTTGCTTCTCTGAGTCTGTAAATAAAATCCTCCGACAGCATTCACTTCACCTACTTCCAGAATTTCGGGATAAATAACTCAGAATACAGATCCACCGCGTAGCTGTCACTCATACCGGAAATATAGTCGCAGACCGCACGGTCAGCGTCAGTCTCATTGGCGATCCGGAGGTATTCCTCCGGGAGCTTCTCGGGATATTTCCGGAAATAACGGTACAATTCCTCAAGCAGGAGCTTCGCCTTGCGTTCTTCCTGCTTCGCGGTGGGATTGTGGTATACATGCTCGTACATAAAGCTGTGCAGAACATCATGTGCCGTCTGGATGCGTTCCTCCATACCGATCTGCTCGGTGCCGAACGCCACGACCGCTCCCACAAGTGTGGTGATGCGCTGCTCCTTTGTCGTGCCAAGGACCGCGACTGCCTCCGCCGGAAGCTCCTCCTGATGCAGGATACCGGCGCGCATCGCGTCCTCGATATCGTGGTTGATGTAGGCGATCTTATCCGCAACACGCACGATATTGCCTTCGAGCGTATCGGCGACCGCATTGGTATGGCACACAATGCCGTTGCGTACTGCATGGGTCAGATTCAGACCCTCGCCCTTCTTTTCTATGTAATCCACCACGCGCACGCTCTGCTGGTAATGCTTGTAGCCGTGGGGGCAGATCTCATTGAGAACGGATTCACCGGCATGTCCGAACGGAGAGTGTCCGAGGTCATGGCCGAGTGCAATGGCCTCCGTCAGATCCTCGTTCAGTGCCATTGCCCTTGCAATGGTACGGCCGATCTGCGCTACTTCCAGCGTATGTGTCAGGCGCGTACGGTAGTGATCACCGACGGGGGAGAGGAAGACCTGCGTCTTGCGCTTGAGCCGCCGGAATGCATTGCAATGCAGAATCCGGTCACGGTCGCGCTGGAACGCAGTGCGGTACGGACAGGGGGATTCTTCTCTCTGCCGCTTCGTTCCGGCAGGATCCGTACACAGGCAGGCATGCGGATCAAGGGAATCCCGTTCGCGCTGTTCGAATTGTTCACGAATCGTCATAAGCTGCATTCCTTTCTGTTTCGATACTTCTCTATATGATTATACAACTGAGCGCAGCCAAAACCCTTCTTATTTTTGAAAAAAATTATCCGACAGAAGAAAAATCCGCAAAGCACGGCGTACCGCAGATCATTTTGATCTTACCGCCGGAAAGCTCCGTCAGATCCTTCTGAAGCGCGTCGAGCACCTCCATGCGGACATTGAGCTGCAGCATGACATCCGTGCCGAATTCGCTGCCGGTTTCCAGAACGCCGTATTTCGGAAGGCAATGCGTCACTTTTCCATAGAGGGTGTAGTCCATGACGAGCGTCAGGGGGCAGCATTCGCACATATGCTGGATCTGTGCCGCCTCGCAGCTGATCGCAGCGCTGTGGGAATAGGCTCTGACAAGGCCGCCGCCGCCGAGCAGAATGCCGCCGAAGTAGCGCACGACAACACAGCAGAGATCCGTCAGATTCTGCTTCTGCAGCACATCCAGGACCGGAATGCCCGCCGTGCCCTGCGGTTCGCCGTCGTCACTGTAACGGGTAATATTGGAATCCCGCAGAATATAGGCATAAACATGATGCTTTGCCTTGCGGTGACCGGCTTTGATCTCGTTGATGAAGGCAACCGCTTCGTCATTGGTCTTCACCGGCGCAAGGTAGCCGAGAAACTCGGAGCGTTTCTCAATAAAAGAGGTTTCGCAGCGGTCAGCAATCGTAAAGTAATCCATAACTAACTCCTATCAAGTATGAAAAAACGGGCAGCCTTGCAGCCGCCCGCATTCATTCGCATTACTTATCCAGATTGAAACGCTTCTTGAATCTGTCAACACGTCCGCCAGTATCAACAAGCTTCTGCTTACCGGTGTAGAACGGATGGCACTTGGAGCAAATTTCCACCTTGATATCCTGCTTAGTAGACTGTGTCTCGATCACATTACCGCAATGGCAGGTAATTGTAGTCTTGAACAGTGTAGGATGGATGTCCTTTCTCATCAAAATTCACCTCTTTCATCAATGTGTGAATATAGCAGCCCATCAGTTCCCTTAGACAGTAGTACTATACAACTTACATATTATAGCATAGCACCTGAAAAAATGCAAGGGGTTTTCTGAAAAAACTTCATTTTTGTCATTTTGCACAAAAAATCGATTTTCCAAAACGCTGGTATGGGATTTCTGAGATGCGAATTTGGTCGAATTTCTGAAAATTTGAAAATGATGTATCGGCGGTTGACAATTTCCCCAAAAAGAAGTATAATAAAATAAAGAATGATAATTGTCGCTTCTTGCGGCTGCACAAAGAAAAGAGGTAGATATTGTTGCAGCAAAAGCGCCGTAAAAAAAGACGCAGGCATGCTTCACCGCAGGCCTTTTTATTGTTATTCCTGATGCTCGTTATCACTGCAGCGGGTATCTACGGCATCATACGGATCCTGAAAGGACCCGATACGGACAAACCCAGACGACCTGTGAATTCCATCGAAGAGACGGTCGCTGTCATGGTGACAGAGCCGCCCACCGAGCCGCCTACGGAGGCGCCCACGCTTGCTGTCAGCTATCCCGAACGCGACAGCAGCATTACCCAGATCGGCACGGGTATCGAATCCGGCTACGCCATCCTTGTGGATGTTGATAATAACCGCGTGATCGCCGAAAAGGACAGCCAGACTGTCATTTATCCGGCATCCATGACCAAGCTTCTGACCGTCGTGGTCGCGATCGAATCGATCGAAGAGGACCCGACCAAGAGCTTCGATGACACCTTCACGATGACCGATGAGATCCTCGCGCCGCTCTACCAGAGCCTCGCATCCATGGCCGGCTTCCAGAGTGGTGAAGAATGTTCCATCACCGACCTGCTCTATGGTGCAGCACTTCCTTCCGGTGCGGATGCAACCACTGCGCTTGCACTCTATACTGCCGGTTCCGAGGAAGAATTCGTCAAGTGGATGAACGATAAGGTGGAGGAACTCGGTCTGAAGAACACGCATTTCACCAATGCGAGCGGACTGCATGATCCGAACCATTACAGCACTGTGGAGGATATCGCACTGATCATGGAGTACTGCCTCCAGAATGAGATGTGCAAGCAGATCATCTCCACTTATACACGCACCACCCAGCCCAGTCCCCAGAGCCCTGAGGGCGTGCTGATGGTAAGTACGATGTTCGCAAGAATGTACGGTACCGAGGTTCCGGGAATTACGATCCTCGGCGGCAAGACCGGTTTTACGGATGAAGCCGGCAACTGCCTTGCAAGCTATGCGCAGACCCCCGATGGTCACACCTACATTGCCGTGACTGCAATGGGTGCAACGAAATGGAAGCCCGTCTTTGACGCTTTCCGGATCTATGACCTGATCACCGTGTCCGGTGCCCATCCGATGCTGGAACCGGGCGAAGTCACAACCGATTATACAGATGATTCAGCAGTGACTGGATATTAAAGAACAACAAAGAAAAAGAACAAAGAGACAGGAGAACAGAATATGAAATCAAGAAGCATGACACCCCAGGGCGCAGCGCTGCTGGGTCTGGTGTTCATTGGATTGATCTGGCTGGGCGACGGCATTCTGCGTGCTGTGCAGGTTCCCGCCGGAACCATCACCAATGTCGGCGAACTGAAGGCGGAGGAAACAACGCAGGCTTCGCAGACCACCGAAACAGTCGATGGTCTGGTGGTACAGGATGCAGTGATGGATCTCTCTTCCGTGGACAGCAGTGTTCCGGAAGGCTACACCACCGTTCCGCTTGATGAGCCGCGGATCCATACCGGCCTGCTGGTGCAGGTGGATGCCAACCATCCCTTTACCGCAGCCGCTTCCGAATTCGTGACATTTGAGACCAAGAATGACAGCTACCGCATGAAGCGTATGGATCTGCTTGCCAACGAAGCAGTGGTGCTGGCGATGAACAATATGTGCAGTGCGTACCAGAGTGCGACCGGTGCGGCCAATTTCATGGTGTACAGCACCATTGAGCCGTACAATGTGGCGGGCAGCCTGTATCCGGATGCGCTGCCGGACCGTGCAACCGGCTATTGCGTGGATCTGTGCCTTCTGAATGCGGATGAATCCATCTCCAGAATGGAAGCACCGCATGACTGGCTTGCTGCCAATGCCCATAGCTATGGCTTTGTGTACAGCTATACGGACGGCAATTCTGCGGAGACAGGTGTTGCCGCAGCGCCCTACCATCTGCGCTATATCGGTCCCGTGCACGCAGGCATCATGCAGCAGGAGAACCTGACGCTGACCTCGTACTATGCCTATCTGAAGAACCATACGGTGGATGTGCCGCTCTTCTATACCTACGGCGACACCACCTATACCGTTTACTATGTTCCGGCCGAGTCCGGTACTACGGATGTTCCGGTACCGCTCAATGCCAACTATGAGATCTCCGGCAACAATGCCGATGGCTTCATCGTGACGGTCGGCGCATCGACAGCTGCGCAGTAAATGATACATAATCAAAACCACCCGTTGAACGGGTGGTTTGAGGAAGCCCTATAAGGGCTTGATA
>CAYYIT010000085.1:0-7684 GCA_964472035.1 uncultured Ruminococcus sp. | reverse complement strand
GGGGCAGTTACATGATGCCTATCCCTAAGAAAAAGGACTTTTTTGACAAGCTGACAGCCCTGCGGATGCAGGGCTGTTTTGTTCTGAAAAAATTCCCATGCGAATATTCCGCCATGCCGCGTGCAAACTAATACTGTTCTCGCATAGAACAACGCATCCCTGCACGCGCAGGGACAGGAAGAGAGGTGTTTGCAGATGTGGGACAAACTGGCACTGACGCTGCTGATCATCGGCGGTATCAACTGGGGTCTGGTCGGTATTTTTGAATTCGATCTGGTGGCATGGCTGTTCGGCGGTACCGACTCCATCCTCAGCAGAGCGGTCTATATCCTGGTAGCGGTTTCCGCTGTCTGGTGCAGTACCCTCCTGTTCCGTCTCGGTGACAGCCGTGAGGAAGAGGTCGCGCACGCCGGCAGGTACTAATGCTGACTCCCAAAAATCCCCCGATATCGGGGGATTTTTTACAAAAAGAAAAGATCCGTCTGGGTTAGGACGGATCTTATATGCAAAGAATTCAGCGAAGCTTATGCATTCAGCAGCTTAGCCAGGTGAGCCTTCTTTCTTGCAGCAGTATTCTTGTGCAGCAGGTTCTTAGCGCAAGCCTGGTCTACGCGCTTGATTGCAGTTCTAACTGCAGCTTCCTTATCAGCTGTATTGTTAGCGCAAGCAAGCTCAGCCTTCTTGATCATGGTCTTCAGATTGGACTTTCTTGCCTTGTTAGCAGCAGCCTTTGTCTTGTTAACCTTTACTCTCTTCTTAGCGGACTTGATATTCGGCATTTGGGGCACCTCCTTGTTTTTGTTCTGGCAGCGTATTGCTACGCTCATACGGTATAAAATAGAAGAAGCAGGGAGACACAAACTGCTTCCGGCGGAACGATCGCCCGTGCATAGTATACCGTCACTATACCTAATGGATATTATACCACCATTTCAGAAAAAATACAAGTCTTTTTTTCACGATTTTTTCGAAAAATGGGGTGGCGGTTTTCGTCAAAGTTTACAATTATAGTGATGCAAATGGGTGTGGTAAGTAGGATGGTCATTTCATCGCCTGCCCATTTTTGTGAACTGCTGCCTTTCCCCTCCCCAGATGCAAAGGGGACACCATAGGGGCAGGGGGAACGAAGAAAGCCATTGTGAGCTTAGAGAAATACGATTCGCCTGCTTAACAAAATCAGGCATTTCAGCTAACGCACGCCCTTCAGGTGCCCCTGCCCCTCTGTTTTCCCCTCTGCACTCCCCTTCCGTCACCCCACCCCCTTTGCCTGATTTTGTACAATTTTGCATTTACGGAGGTTATTATGCAATACAGAACTGACCTTGCCCTTGAGAGCCTTGCGCGGACGCAGGTGCGTGAGGGCATTACCGAACACAAGCGCGGCGAGCATTTCTCCATCACCGAGATCCGCATCGCCGACGATGCCAGCGGCAGACCCCTCGGGAAGGGGAAGGGGCGCTATATCACCCTCGAGGGACAGTCGCTCTCCCGTTTTTCCGACCATTTTGAACAGATGGCACTGGAATTTGCCGCAGAGCTGCGCCCCCTCCTTCCGGAGTCGGGCGGCGTCCTCGTCGCAGGTCTCGGCAATCAGGACATTACCCCCGACGCCCTTGGCCCCAGAGTCGCCGCGAAGGTTCTCGCGACGCGCCACCTCCGTAAGGAACTGGAGGCGGAGGATGAGGCGTTCCTCAAGAACCTCCGGCAGGTGAGCGTCCTTGCCGGCGGCGTTCTCGGGCAGACGGGCATCGAGACCGCCGAGCTGCTCCTTGCCGTCTGTGACAAGATCACGCCCTGTGCCGTCGTTGCGGTCGATGCGCTGGCATGCTCGTCCCTGCACCGGCTCGGAACGACCGTCCAGCTCTCGGACACGGGCATTGCACCGGGCAGCGGCGTCGCCAATCATCGGATGGCTTTGACGCAGCAGAATTTCGGCATTCCGGTCATTGGTGTGGGTGTGCCGACGGTCATCGGCATGCGCACGATCGCGGAGGATCTGACCGGCCAGCCCCCGAAGCTGCCGGCGCCGGACATGATGGTGACGCCCCGTGATGTGGACAGGCTCATCAGTCAGGCGGCGCACCTTGTCGCCTGCGGCATCAACCTCGCCCTCCATCCGCAGATGGATTATGCGGATGTGTGCGGATTGACGTCGTAACGAAAATCCCCGGAGTTATCTCCGGGGATTTTATTCGTATGCCTCTTTTCTGTTCGTTAGCTCCAAGATATAGTCCGTGCTCACACCATAGAGCTTTGCAAGCTTGATCACAATATTGACAGGAACCTCCCTGACACCGCGTTCGTATTTGGAATACAGCGACTGGTCACAGAACAGATAGTCTGCCACCTCTTTTTGCGTTTTGTCATGGTCTTCACGCAGATTTCGAATACGGATAAACATGGCGCATCACCTCTCTTTTATTATAAAGCAGGTGAAAAAAAGACTTGACAATTAGGACAATATGTCCTATAATATTATTAGGACGTATTGTCCTAATATGCAATGCGATGTTGAAGGGCGGTCTAAACACCTTTACATTGTGGCGAAATCTAAATTTTTCATACCGAAAGGAGAAAGTTATGAAATTATCTATTGGCACATTGATTAAAAAGTATGAGTCCGCTGCAAAAACGTTTGAGGAGAAGGGCGGCAAGGAATGGGCGAAGGCTAAGAGTGGTGAAGGTGGATATCACTACGAAATGGCAAAGAAAGCCTATAAGACAGCAGCGACTTGCCGCGAGAAAGCAGATGAATTGAAAAACAAATAACTAAATCGAAAAAGTCCTCCGTTTTTCATTGAGACGGAGGACTTTTTTTATTCACTCACTTCCACCGGAAACCCATTCGCTTCCGCCCAGGTGAGGATCACCGCGCCCTCGGGGGCGTGGATCGTGCAGGGAGCTTCCAGCTCCTCGAGGCCCCAGCTTGCATAGTCAAGCTCGAGATTCAGAATGTACAGATCCGTCAGCGCGTAGCACGCAACGAACATCTCCTCGTCCGTCGATGCCACACTCGCCGGGATCGTTATGCTCGGAAGGGCAAGGCAGCCGGCAAATACCGCGCGGTGCAGTGCCGTTACCCCCTCCGGAATATTCACGCTCGTCAGGCTCTCGCAGTCAAGGAATGCCTGCTCGCCGATGGTCGTGATGCTCTCCGGCAGGGTGATGGAGGTCACGTTCCACGCCGCCTCAAAGGCGTAGTGGCCGATCTCCGTCACGGGCGCATCCCCGATGAAGGAGGGGACGACCACCTCGGTCTCCTTGCCGGTGAAGTCCGTGATCGCCGCCGTGCCGTCCTCGCGGATCTCGTAGCTGAAGGAGGTCAGGGGTGTGGCGTTCTCATCCACGGCAGGCTCGGTGGTCGGCTCTTCAGTGGGAGCATCCGTCTCGGGCGCTGCGGTCTCGGCCTGTGTGGGAGCCTGCGTTTCTGCTGCGGAATTCTGTTTTTTCGGCGCGCTGCCGCAGCCGCTCAGAAGTGCCGCACAGAGGAGCAGGGAAATGGCTGTCAGCTTTCTCATACCTTCTTACCTCTCATCTTTGCACGCTGGGAGTTGTCCAGGATCCGCTTGCGGATACGCAGGGACTTGGGCGTTACCTCCAGCAGCTCGTCATCTGCCAGGAATTCCAGGCAGTCCTCAAGGCTCATGATTCTCGGTGGAACCAGACGCAGTGCGTCATCGCTGCCGCTTGCTCTTGTGTTGGTCAGGTGCTTTCTCTTGCAGACATTGACCACGAGGTCATCCGCCTTCGGGGAAACACCCACGACCATGCCCTCGTATACCGGTACGCCTGCGCCGATGAAGAGGGTGCCGCGCTCCTGCGCGTTGTACAGACCGTAGGTCACTGCCTCGCCGGATTCGTGGCAGATCAGGGAGCCTGCACTTCTTCTCGGAATATCGCCCTTAAAGGGGATGTAGCTGTCAAATACGCTGCTCATGATGCCCTCGCCGCGGGTATTGGTGAGGAACTCGCCCTTGTAGCCGAACAGACCTCTGGACGGCACGAGGAATTCCAGTCTCATGCGGCTGCCCTGCGGATGCATGGTCTGCAGCTCGCCCTTTCTGGTACCCATCTTTTCCATGACGGTGCCGACGCATTCCTCGGGAACATCCACGACCAGACGCTCCTGCGGCTCGCAGAGCTGGCCGTTGATGGTCTTGTACAGCACTCTGGGGGTGGAAACCGCCAGCTCGTAGCCTTCACGGCGCATGTTCTCGACCAGAATGGACAGGTGCATTTCGCCTCTGCCGGCAACGCTGAAGGCGTCGGTGTTCTCGGTCTCGGTCACGCGCAGGGATACGTCCTTGAGCAGTTCCTTGAACAGACGCTCGCGAAGCTGACGGGAAGTGACGTACTTGCCCTCCTGACCAGCAAACGGGCTGTCGTTGACGGAGAAGGTCATCTCCATGGTCGGTTCGCTGATATGGGTGAAGGGCAGTGCCTCCGGCTGCTCCGGCGCACAGACGGTATCACCGATGGTGATGTCCGCAATACCGGAGAGGGTGATGATATCGCCCACGGTCGAGGTCTCCACGTTTGCCTGGCCGAGGCCCTGCATCTGGGAGAGGGATACAATGCGCGCCTGCATGCGCTTGTCGGGCTCGTTGTCGTTGCAGACGATGACGGGCTGTCCCACGCGGATGGAACCGCGCTGGATGCGGCCAATGGCGATTCTGCCGACATATTCGTTGTAGTCAATGGAGGATACGAGCATCTGCAGCGGCTCCTCCGGCTCGCCCTGCGGGGGCTGGACGTAATTCACGATGGTCTCGAACAGGGGGATGAGATTCTCGCCCGCAGTGTCCTTGTCGAGGGAAGCCGTTCCGGCTCTGCCGGAGCAGTAGAGGATCGGGCTTTCGAGCTGTTCCTCGTCCGCATCCAGATCGAGCAGAAGCTCCAGCACCTCGTCCTCGATCTCGTCAAGACGAGCATCCGGACGGTCGATCTTGTTTACGACGATGATGATCTTATGGCCCATCTCCAGTGCCTTGGACAGCACGAAACGGGTCTGGGGCATGGGGCCCTCGGCTGCATCCACGAGCAGCAGTACACCGTCCACCATGCTCAGGACACGCTCCACCTCGCCGCCGAAATCGGCATGTCCGGGAGTGTCGATGATGTTGATCTTGATATCCTTGTACTGCACTGCGGTGTTTTTTGCGAGGATCGTGATACCGCGCTCACGTTCAATATCGTTCGAGTCCATCACGCGGTCTGCGACGCTCTGGTTCTCGCGGAACACGCCGCCCTGCTTGAGCATCTCGTCCACAAGTGTGGTCTTGCCGTGGTCAACGTGCGCGATGATCGCAACGTTTCTCAAATCTTCTCTGATCATAGTAACCCTTCCTTTGTCTTCAGTTTCAATCGGTTCTTAGTATACCACAATTACGCCGAAATTGCAAGGTTTTCCGGAAAATATGACATTTTCGACGAAGAGCCGCCCCCGATTCCGGAAGGATATGGCGAAATTGCAGGAAAGCGCGCAGTATTCGGAGATTGCACAATTCCGCCGCTTCAAAATTGTGCAAGATGGCGAAATTGCGTGATTGGTAAAATGATACAAAAAATCTCTTGCATTTTCGAAAATATGGGGTTATAATGATAATAGATAGGTGTATCCGGAGGAGAATGCACCGCTTGATCCATAAGGAGGGTTTTGCGTTTATGGCAAAAAGAATTGCAGTGATCGTTTCAGGAATTGATGAAGAATACCAAAGCACCATCCTCAGAGGTCTGCACGACTGTGCAAAGGAACACGGCGCACAGGTGGTACATTTTGTCGCATTCGGCGGCATTCTGCGCAATGCCGGACATGATGCCGGCGAGTACAATATCTACCGGCTGTGCAATTACGGTGCGTTCGACGGCGTGGTGCTGCTGACCAACACCATCTCCGAGCCGGATGTGACTGGAAGTATCGTGGGCGAGATCCAGAAGTACAATATTCCCGTTGTCAGCATCGACAACGACCTTGATGTGAAGTTTGGACATATCGGCATCGACAATTTCTGCGCCATGCAGGAGATGGTGCGCCATGTTGTGGAGTATCACGGATGCCGGAAAATCGGCTATATCTCCGGTCCGGAGAGCAATGTTGAGAGCATCTGCCGTTACAATGCGTTCGAATCCGTCATGCGCGAAAACGGCCTGACCATGTCGGATGACATGATCTATTACGGCAGCTTCCGCAGCTGCGACGGCAGGGAGGGCGCGGAGTATTTCCTGCGCCGTGAGGGCGGCCTCCCCGAGGCGATCCTCTGCGCGAATGACGCCATGGCACTTGCCACCGTCCTGACGCTTGAGGAGCGCGGCATCCGCGTGCCCGAGGACGTCATCGTGACCGGCTTTGACAATACCTACGCAGCACGGAATTTCGATCCGGCGATCTCCTCGGTGGAGCGCCCGCTCTACCAGTCCGGTTATCTTGCCGGCGAGAAGATCCTGAAGCCCGAGGATCCCACCGCGCCGAGAAGTGTCGTGCTTCCGACCAACTGCGTGTTCCGGAGCAGCTGCGGCTGCGTGGTCGAGGAGCAGGACGAAAAGGAGCGCAACCGCTGTTTTCGCAAAGCCAATTACCGGATTCTGGAGGGTTACCAGGTCAACATCCCCATGGTCAACCGCATGTCCTGTTCTCTCGCAGAATGCGACAGCTACGGCCAGAATCTTGAAACACTTCAGGAATTCATCCTGCAGTACGGCTGCCAGCGCTTCTACCTCTGCCTGAACGAGGACTGGAACTCCATCCGCAAGGATACGGGCGGCAGCGGCCAGAAGATCAATTTCATCGAGACCTACCGCCAGAAGGGCTTCGCGGAGACGATGACCGTGCCGCTTGCCTACAAGGACGGCGAATTCTGTGCACTTCCGCCTTTTGAGAGCAGCCGGATGCTGCCACCGGAGGAGGATGCCTACGACGAAACGATGATGTATTACATAATGCCGCTGCATTTCCGTGACCGCTGCTTCGGTTACTGCGTGATCTGCAGTGACAGCTTCAAGCTGGAAAATCCGCTGCTCCATTCGTGGGTGATGAACATCGCCAACTCTTTGGAAAGCGTCCGCAAGATGGAGCACCTCGACAAGGCGATGCACGAGCTGGATCAGCTCTACGTCATGGATCCCCTCTGCAAGGTCAACAACCGCAATGGCTTCAACAAATTCAGCATGGATCTCTTTGAAGACTGCAAGCAGCATCACAAGCAGGTGATGATGATGTTCATCGATATGGACGGCCTGAAGATGATCAACGACACCTACAGCCATGAGGAGGGTGACAACGCCCTCAAGCAGCTGGCGAAGGCGATCCGTCTGAGCTGCAGCAGCGGCGAGATCTACGCGCGTTTCGGCGGCGATGAATTCATCGTGTTCGCGCCGAACTACGGCGAAGCGCAGGCGAAGGAGCTGGCCGACCGCATGCAGGCGCGTATGGACGAGTACAATGCCACCTCCGGCAAGCCCTACCCCGTCGGCGCAAGCATCGGCTGGCATATTGCCCAGGTGGACGAGGACATGAGCCTCTACTCCCTCATCACCGCTGCCGATAAGAAGATGTACGAGGAGAAGAAGCGCAAGAGAGTTTCGAGGTATCTCAGGCATTAAGAGGAAAACAGCCCATCCCCTCAGGGGGATGGGCTTCAGCTTGTCAATAAACCCACCCTAAACGAATATCCCCAATAAGCAAGCC
>CAYYIT010000084.1:0-7830 GCA_964472035.1 uncultured Ruminococcus sp. | reverse complement strand
CGGGATTCCAAAGGGACTCCGTCCCTTTGGCAGGGTTTGGGACGGAGTCCCAATATGAATCCGCCGGAGGCACTTATAAATTCCGATTTATCGATAAAAGCCCAAGGCGCTTTTGACTTGCATCAAAAGCGCCTTTTGTATTTTTTTGACTGTACTCAGTCTTATAGGTCACTTTTCCGTTTATTCCGCCGGCACTGCCTCTGTTGCTGCAGGTGCGGCATTGGCTGTGGCATCCGTACCGGAGAGTGTCACGGTTACGACAAAGCCGTCCATGTTGTTGCCGGAGATGGTGTACTGGGAGCTGTCTGCCGGAACGGAGAAGCTGGTGCTGCCGTTGGCATTGGCAGGAACATAGTACACGCCGTAAGTCGCATTTGCTGCTGTGACATTCAGCATATTATCAATGGAATAGCCCTTCACCGTCTCGAGGTATTCCTCAAGGCACTGGTTGTTCTGGTGCATGTAGGTTGCAGCTGCAACGCCGACATAGCGGAACACCGCATTGGTGTTGGTAGAAATGGTTTCGTCGAACTTGCCTTCCTTGCCTTCGGGGTAACGCAGCACGAAGCCGTAGTTATGGGCGTTCTCGCCGGCCCAGGCATAGGTGCCTTCCTGCTTGTAGTAGTTGGAGCTGCCGACTGCGGGGTAGGTACCGATCATGCAGGTACGGCCTGCGCGGAAGTCGAGGTCTTCGGATTCAGCACTATAGCCGCGGATCATACGGATATCGGAATTGCCGGTCGCGCTGTAGAAGCCTTCGAGCCATGCATCCATTGCGTAAGCAGCTTCCTTATCCATGCCGACTTCCCAGTCAGCTGCAGTATAATGATAAGCGGTCTTGGTATCCAGAATGCTCTTGATCGTCACCTTCTGCACCTCGGTGGAGGTTCCCTCTGCGATCGCAGTGAAGTCGAATTCACAGGGATGCGCATTGTTGACGAGGATCAGATTGCCGCGATGTACTTCTTCCGCACCCAGCGTGGTATTGGCATAGGTCAGCTGTGCAGGCGCCTGAGTCTCTGCGGGAATATCACTGCCGGAGGTCTGCTGTGTGCCGCCGTCCGGAGTACTGGAACCATCGGCTGTGGACATATTGTCTACAACGCTGTCCGTCCCTTCCTTGGGCTTTTTCTTGCCGCAGCTGCTGATGCAGGAAGAGAGGATCAGAATCAGAACGACGAAAATGGCAAGTACGAAAATGATTCTGTCATACCGGATCCTGTAGGCTTTCTTGCGGGGTCTTTGTGTCATGTTGTATCCATCCTTTCTGTTTACAGAAATCTATTTATATAGATTCATTATATCACAGTTTTCGCGTGGTGTAAACACCTTTTTTTGATTTTTTTACAATTTTTCTGAAAAATCTGCCATTTTCCTGTTCCGATCCATTCTCTTGACAAAAAATGCAAAATCCCTTACAATATAAAAAACGATATGTGAAAGGGTATGTACTATGTCTTTCTTCCATGATGCTGCCAGAAATCAGAAAGGGCTTCGGTTCCAGAGCAGCAGTTCTGTATTATATCTGCGTAGATTATTCGGCTGGATCGTATTTTCGCTGCTGCTCGGCGCACTGCTGGGCGTGATCGGATCCTGTTTTGTTTCCCTCATTGAAAAGGGCATCCATTTGCGGGAACAGCACCCATGGATCCTGCTGCTGATGCCGGTGGGCGGTCTTCTGATTGTCTGGCTGTACAAGGTAACGCGCAACCACGATGACAGGGGTACCAATATGGTGATCGCCTCACTGCGGTCCGAGGCGGAGCTGCCCGTTCAGATGGCACCGCTGATCTTCCTGTCCACGATCATCACCCACACCTGCGGCGGCAGTGCCGGTCGTGAAGGTGCTGCTTTGCAGCTGGGCGGAAGCATCGGAAACCTCATGGGCAAGCTGCTCAAGATCCGGAAGCAGGACAAGCAGCTGCTGATCCTGTGCGGCATGAGTGCGGCATTTTCTGCGATCTTCCGGACGCCCGTTGCGGCGGTGATCTTTGTGATGGAGGTGGAATGCATCGGCGAGATGTGGTATACCGCCCTTGCCCCCTGCGCTGTTTCATCACTGACAGCATCCTATATCGCTTCGCAGCTCGGCCATCCGCTTGCACACCACGAAGTCCTTGGGATCCCGGAGCTGACCCCCGTCACGGCATTACAGATGCTGCTGCTGGGGATCGTCTGTGCGATGCTCAGCAGACTTTTCTGCACAGTGCTGCACAGAACGGAGGCGATCTTTGAACACAGGATCCGGAATCCCTATCTTCGCATCATTGCAGCTTCCGCGATACTGCTGGCACTGGGTATGCTGGTGCGCAGCGGTGATTTCTACGGTCTCGGAGAAGCCTCTATCCACGCAGCGATTGCCGGCGAAGCGGTATGGTATGCGTTCCTGCTGAAAATTCTTTTCACCGCTGTTACACTGGCCGGCGGATTCAAGGGTGGTGAGATCGTGCCCTGCTTTTTTGTCGGCGCGACTTTCGGATGTGTCTTCGGCCATCTGATCGGACTCTCCCCCTCCCTTTGCGCTGCGGCGGGCATGGTGGCAATGTTCTGCAGCGTGACGAATTGTCCGCTTGCATCGCTGCTCATTGCGGCGGAGCTGTTCGGGATGGAATGCCTTCCCTTCTGCCTGATCGTCATCTGCATCAGCAATACACTCTCCGGCAATCAGGGACTATACAGCGAGCAGCGGTTCCATTATTCGAAATTTTCTGACAAGCACATCACACATAAGGCACGCGAACAGGAGAAAGTATGCTGACGAAAGGTGTTATTTTTGATATGGACTGACTGATGCTAGATACCGAAAAGCTGCTTGCAAAATACTGGATGCAGGCGGCGCATGAGGCCGGCTTCTCGATGGAGCTGGAACATGTCCTCGGGATCCGCAGTCTCGCAGCAGTCTTTGCAAAGCCCAAGCTCCAGCAGATCTTCGGCGAAACATTTGATTACGAGGCCATCCGCGCAAGACGGCGCGAGCTGACGGCGAAGCATCTTGCAGAACACGGGATCGAAACGAAACCCGGTCTTACCGAGCTGCTTGCCTTTCTGAAGCAAAGCGGCAGAAAAATCGCTGTCGCCACGGCAACGGACAGAGAACGCACCGGCCTCTATCTCAAGCAGGTCGGCGTGCATCACTACTTCGATGCCTTCGTCTGCGGAGACATGGTGACGAAGGGAAAACCGGATCCGGAGATCTACCTCACTGCAAGCCGCGCACTCGGACTTGCGCCGGAGGATTGCATGGCACTGGAGGATTCTCCGAACGGGATCCGCTCGGCACATGCGGCAGGATGCAAGGCGGTGATGATTCCGGATCTGTCCGAGCCGGAGAAGGAATTGTTCCCCCTGCTGTACAGCCATTGCGCAGGACTTGCCGGTGTGATCGACCTGATCCGGGAAGAAGATGAATTAGAAAAGGAGTATGGAGATGGCAAAACCCAACGCATTTGACATTCCGAATCTGTATTATTTTCAGAGCAAGAATATGTTTACCGGCAGCCGGAAAACCTTCAATTTCAAGATCGTTCCGGACGGTGAACTGAAGGTATGCACATGGCACGGATTTATCAATTCCGAGCTTGCTGAAATAGAGCACGAGGCCGCTTTCCTGATGACTGCGGAAGGGTTTGAGGAAATGCTCCGCTGGCTCGATGCACGGTATTCTGAACAGCGATGAAGGGAGAAAACATAATGAATCAAGAGAATCAACAGGCGTGCCGTCTGTTCAAGCGCTGCGGCGGCTGCCAGCTCCGTGAATCCTATCCGGAGCAGCTGCATTGGAAGCAGGCGAAGGTGGAGCGGCTGCTGCGGAAATTTGCCAAATGCAATACGATCATCGGCATGAAGTCGCCCTATCACTACCGCAACAAGGTCCAACACGGCTTCTATACCAATCCTAAGCGGCAGATCATTTCGGGCATCTACCAGTCCGGCAGCGGAAAGATCGTTCCCTGCGAGACCTGCATGCTGGAGGATGTACAGGCGGACAAGATCATCACGACCATCCGGATCCTGATGCGTTCCTTCAAGCTGTTCCCCTACAATCCGCACACGGACAAGGGCTTCATCCGTCATGTCATGATCCGCAAGGGTTTCCACAGCGGCGAGTACCTTGTTTGCATCGTGACCAACAAGAGCGGCTTCCCCTCGAAAAAGAATTTCGTTACCGCACTGCTAAAGGCACATCCCTATATTACGACCATTGTACAGAATGTCTGCGAGAAATCCATGCAGCTGACCATGGGCGATCAGGAATTTGTCCTGCACGGAAAAGGCTACATCGAAGACACGCTCTGCGGCAAGCGGTTCAAGATCTCCGCCCGCTCCTTCTATCAGGTGAATCCGGTGCAGACAGAGATTCTCTATCGTACTGCCATTGAATTTGCCGGTCTGACCAAAAACGACCGTGTGCTTGACTGCTACTGCGGCACCGGTACGATCGGTATCATTGCATCGGACTATTGCAAGGAAGTCCTCGGTGTGGAGCTCAACGCCAGTGCGGTTGCGGATGCGCAGAAAAATGCGCAGGACAACAACTGCAAGAACATCAGTTTTGTCAACGAGGATTCGGGAACATTCATGCAGAGGATGGCGAAGTACGGAGAATCGGCAGATGTTGTCTTCACGGATCCCCCAAGAACCGGAAGCGACAGGCGGTTTCTTGAAAGTCTTGTCAAGCTTTCGCCCAGAAAGATCGTGTATATTTCCTGCGGCATCGAGAGCCTCGAACGCGATCTGCAGCTTCTGTGCAAGTCCGGTTATCAGGTAAAGCGCATCCAGCCGGTGGACATGTTTCCGCATACGAGGCATGTTGAGTGCGTGGTATTATTGTCCAAACTAAAAGCAGACCACCATATCGAGGTTGAGCTGAATACGGACGAGCTGGATTTGACTTCTGCGGAGAGCAAGGCTACTTACGATGAAATCAAGGCTTATGTCAAGGAGCATACAGGCTTGACAGTATCCTCGCTCTATATCGCACAAGTGAAGCAGAAATATGGTCTGGAAAAGCGAGAGAATTACAACAAGGCGAAGTCGAAGGACTCCAAACAGCCGAAGTGTCCAAAGGAAAAGGAAGAGGCGATTGTTTCGGCTTTACGACATTTCAAGATGATGTAATAAGAGAGCATCGTTGTCCGGAAGGATGACGGTGCTTTTCTCTTTGCGTAGTATCGATGTTGTGTAGCAGTAATCGAGGTTATTGTGAAAAAGGTACTGACACATAAATGAGAAAAACTTTATGAAAATATCAGTTATCAGTTCCATATTCTTTATTTGAACGAACTTTATTTTTACGTTGGTTCGCTCTTAATTGATTTCAAAAATCAAATCCAGAAATGGCGATTCTGCATGTTCGTGATGAATCAAATGCAGCTATTTCTGTACTTTGAATTCATATTTTCCTTAACTCCACTCAAAAACATCAATTTACACAACGATGCCCCGACAAACACTAAGTTTGCCGGGGCATTTTCAGATTGTCAAAGTATTCTGCGCAGCTCCGCTGCTGACCGATACCTGCTGTCCATATTAAGACTCGTTGCCTTCTGAATCATCCGTCCAAGAGAGGATTTCGGGCGGTACAGCTGCTTTGACGGATGCTCTCCGGTCAGCAGGAGATTTGCCAGAATCCCGATGGCGAAAATATCGGAGCGTTCATCCGTCTGCGTGATACCGAACTGTTCCGGCGGCGCGAAGCTTACAGTGCCAAGAGTGGATTCCCCATTATCCATCTTCCGGAATGCCTTGGAGATATTGAAGTCGATGATTTTCACCGTTCCCGTCCTGTCCAGCATAACATTCTGCAGCGTCAAATCCCGATGGATGATGCCGATGGAATGCAGCGCCTCCACGCCGTCACAGAGCTGGCGCAGTACCCGTTTCACGCCAAGCGGCTTCATGATACCCGCCCCCTCCAGCGTCATGCCATCAATGTACTCCTCGAAAATCAGCGTTATGTCGCCCTCCTGCACGATGTCATATATCTGCATCAGGTTCGGATGGCGGATGGCTTTCAGGCGTTCATACACCGTCAAATCCAGTGCTTCCTTCGTTTTCAGCACGAGGAGGTATTTTTGCAAAGTGCGGTGGCGGTACAGAATCAGCTCCGATTTCTTGGAACGATGCACTGCACGCACAAACTGGTATTCTTCTTTCAGAATCTGCTGGCACAGTGCCATAAACCGCACCTCCTGTCTTGCAATTCTGCGGATTCTATGCTATACTATAAGTGGTGAAAAAGCAACGGAAAGGCGGTCATTCCATGAAAAAGAAAACGGACGACTTGATGAAAGCCCTCTCCGAAACGGAGAATTTACAGGATTATTTAGAGGAGTTTGCCGACGATATGGCGGAGGGCACTATCGAGGATTATCTGAAAAAACTCCTTGAAGAAAAGCAGATGAACAAAGCGGAAGTCATCCGCAGGGCAGAGCTTTCCGACAGCTATGCCTTTCAGGTGTTCTCCGGTCGGAAAACAAACCCCAGCCGTGACACTGTGATTTGTCTTGCGTTTGGTTTCGGGCTGAATCCGGACGAAACACAGGCGATGCTGAAAGCGTTCGGGCTGTCCTATCTCTATGCCAAGCACAAACGGGACTGCATTATCCTCTATTCCCTGCAGCACGGGCTGACAGTCCCCGAAGCCAATGAATTGCTGTTTGATAATGATATGCTTACCCTTTGCGAGAAGGTCAGCTGATACTTGCAGTGACGGTCACGGTTTTCGTGCCGTCATTTTGTTTTTCGGCGGTAATGATATAGCTGTATCCGTTTTCCGTGAATACCTGCTGTGTGCCGAAATTATTGAACATCGTGCGGATGTCCCCACGCATTCCTGAGCTTAAAGAATGCCCCAGCAGGATGGAGGAAAATGTATTCGTAAGGTCGGGGACATAGGTGCCGGGACTATATGCCGCATAGGGGCTTTGCTGCGCCATCACAAGGGTGAATGCGGTGCATTCAGCATTGCTTTCCAGTGTGCAGGAAAGGGGTGAACCGGAGGCATTTGCGGTGAAAGTACAGCTGTTGCCGCTGAATACGAGCGTGGATGCATCCACATTGCTGCCGCCCCAGTTTGCAAGCCCATCCGTGATACGCTGCTCAAAGGAGATAACGGGAGCTTGCGTTGCAGGGGGTTCGGTCACGATGGATGCAGGCGGTTCTGTGACAGCCTGTGTGGTCGTCTGTACATCGGATTCGGATGCAATCGGCAGCTGTGTCTGTATGGGTGCGGTGTTTGTGTCAGGCTTTTCTGCGACAGCATTCGTCTGCACAGCATCCGGATTTTCCTGCGGCGTGTTGGTTGTACTCACGGCAGGTACATCCGATGGGATGGCAGCCGTTTCCTGTAATGCTTCTGTATCCGTCTGTGTGGATTCGGCGGTATCGGTTTCGGTGATGGTCGGCGTAATGACTGTCGTGATGGTTTCATCCGGATGCATGGGAAGATTGGTTTCTTCCTGCTTATCGGAACGGAGCAGGAATATCAGCAGAAGCGCAATTCCGGCGAGAAGCAGAACGGCGATGCCTGCGAGCAGATAAGGGAGGGTTCGGCTGCGGGATTTCTGTCTGATTTCCAGTACGCCGTCCGTGCGCTCCATGCAGTGGAGGCAGAACTGCATTTCAGAGGGGATTTCTTCGCCGCATCGGGGGCATTTCTTCGTGTCCATATGTCACCGCCTTTTGTGGTTTTCCTACATGTTTATTATAACATAATTTTTGGGGAAATGCAAGGTTCTGGCATGAGAAACAGGCTGTCCGTGGGGGACAGCCTGCAGCTTGTCAATAAACCCACCCTAAACGAATATCCCCAATAAGCAAGCCCTCCAT
>CAYYIT010000083.1:0-7939 GCA_964472035.1 uncultured Ruminococcus sp. | reverse complement strand
ACCCGCCAAAAGGCTATCGCCTTTTGAATCCATGAGGTTTTTCGACAGACTGAGATCCCCATCCTATACGGATGGGGATCTGTTTGCGTATGTCTGTCAGGAAAGCGCCGTGTCGTCTTCCGTCGCTGGTTCCGGTTCCAGACGGTTCAGGGCGATCTTGTAAACACCCACCGCCCAGACATTGTTGTTGTCGCCGAACGTGATCGTCGAGTCGTAGCTGAACGATGCGCTCTGGGAGCTGTTGTAGTTGAGCAGATCCACCGTGACCACAATGTCACTCGTGCTGAGCGAATTCAACACGTCCTCCGGACCGATCACGGAGATCGTGAGGTTCTTGGTGATGATATCAAAATCGTACGCACTCGGCTTGTTCACGACGATGATATTATCGCTGCTGACAGTGAATTCCCGCTTGACCAGACCCTCGCTGTCGAGCGTCAGACTGACCTCCTGGATGCCGCTCTGGTTGATGTAGCCCTCCTTCTCCTCAATGGTGAAGGTCGTGCTGAAATCCAGATCGATCTCGTCGAGCTTGATGTTGCCCATGTACCAGCTGTCCTTCTCCGCAAGGGAGGGATTGGTGGAGGCATAGGTGATCGTTTCGTCGGAGAGGTACAGACGGTCGCGCAGCCATTCCAGATCAAAGCCGCTGGCGGCGTTCACGATGTCGTAGGTCAGCTGGAGCTGCTGCTGCGTCAGAACGGGGATCGTGATCTGGACGTTGGTGGCAGGCACCTGCAGCTGTTCGGATTCCAGAAGGGAACCCTCTTCGGTGTAGAGCGAGATCTCGCTGCTGTACAGGGAGTAGGAGGCGTCCAGCTCCGCAGCCTTATCCGCGGTGACTCTGACGGATGCGATCTCGTCAAGCTGCGCGGAGGGACCGGTAATGTCGATCGTTGCCGGTTCGCAGATGATCTCGTCCATGGTGTGACCTGCGGTGACGATGATGTTCGGCAGTTCCGCTGCCACGTCAAAGGTACGTGTCTCGATCCGGTCGAACTCCACATTCACATGGGAGGGACTGATCGTGTTGGTTTCGAATTCCACGCCGTTCTCGGCCTGCACGGTAATGTCCAGACTGTAGGTGCCGCTCATATTGATGTTGCGCACCTCGGCATAGGCCACAAGGTCTTCGTTCGTCAGGATGCCGACCTCGGAGCGTGCGCCAACGATCTGCACGGTGACGGTCTCCACATCGCTGGAGACCACGCTCAGGCCGCCTGCCTCCGCACTGGTCCCCTCAAGGTCGATGACCACCGGAACATTGTAGATCGTGCGCGGCGTGGTCGGGTAGACGTTGACCGATACCACGAACCAGATCAGGATCGCGCTCAGGATGGAAAGAATGATCAGACTGAGGCGGCTGGTGAAGATCTCATTGAACCGCCGTCTGATATCAGGAAGCCGCTTCATCTTGATTCTCCTTTCCTTTTCCCAGACGCCGCAGGAGGCTGGTATCCGACTGCTTCGGGATCAGGGATTCCGTCAGCAGGTGGTGCAGCTTATCGCGGGTGAAGTTGCGGGTAAGTACGCCGTTTTCGGCAACGGAGATCTGGCCGGTCTCCTCGGAGACCACAATGACCAGCGCGTCGGAATTCTCGCTCATGCCGATGGCGGCACGGTGACGGGAACCGAGCTTCTTATTGATCAGCTCCTCCTTCTGGGGCTTGGGCAGGAAGCACGCAGCCGCCAGGATCATGCCGTCGCGCATGATGACCGCGCCGTCATGGAGGGGCGTTTTCGGATAGAAGATATTGCCGAACAGCTCCTTGCTGGGCTCGGCGTTGAGGATGGTGCCGTTCTCGATCTGCTCACCGAGCTTGGTCTGCTTTTCGATGACGATCAGTGCGCCCGTGCAGGTGGAGCTGAGCTCCACGCAGGAATCGCAGATGGCATCAATGGCAAGCGTCCACTTGGCGGTCAGCTCGTCCGAGGTGCCGACAAAGCCGAGGTTCTTCAGGCCGAAGTGGGAGTGTCCGAGCTTCTCGAACACGCGTCGGATCTCGGGCTGGAACATGATGAGCAGTGCCAGCAGTCCGACGTCGAAGGTCTGCGACAGCAGGTAGGTGATCGCCTTCAGTTCGAGCAGCTCGCAGAGCGCATAGGCCACGATCAGGAAGAGCACGCCCTTGAAGAGCTGGCCGGCGCGCGTTTCGCGGATGAGCTTGAACAGCAGATAGATCAGATACGAAAGCAGGCCAATGTCAATAAAATCGATCGGGTGCATGGTCTTGATCACGCTGTATATGGATTCCCAGATGTCACTCAGAGACATTTGCTCACTTCCTTTCTGCTTTGGTGTATTATGTAGGAGGGCATATGCCCTCCTTATATCATACCACAAAATCACGGCTTTTGCAATAGCAAAAATGCAATTGACGGTAACATTTTTTCACAAATCCGCATCGGCAGCAAGCTCCTGCACCGCCCGTGCCAGCGCAAGGACGTCCTGCGGCCTGCTGTAGACCGACGGCGCAAAGCGGATGGTGCCGTTCTGCGTCCCCATGGTGTGGTGGGCGAGCGGTGCGCAGTGGAGTCCTGCGCGCAGGCAGAAGCCCCGTGCGCCGAGCGCGGCGGCGGCCTCCTCGGACGGGATCTCCCCGATATTGAACGAAACGATCGGCACATAGGACGCGCGCGCCTTCCGGTAGACCGTAACGCCCGGGATCCCGGCGAGCTTCCGGAGGAACAGCTCACAGAGCGCTGTTTCCTTCTGCAGGATCCGGTCGAGTCCCTGCCTGCGGACAAAGCCGATGCCGGCCCTGACGGAGGCCGCCCCGATGACGTTGAGCGTGCCGCTTTCCAGCACATCCGGCATGAAGTCCGGCTGCTCCGGCTGGTCGGAAAGACTGCCCGAGCCGCCCTGCATCAGCGGCGGCAGGGGGAAGGTACCGTCCGAAACGAGGATGCCCGTTCCGGTGATGCCGTAGAGTCCCTTGTGGCCGGCGGTGCAGAGGATGTTGATGCCGTCGGCAAGCGAAACGGGGAGCGTTCCGCATGCCTGCGCGCCGTCCGCGATCATGCAGATGCCGCGTGCTCTGCACAGTGCCGCGATCTCCTTCCACGGCAGGATCTGCCCCGTGACGTTGCTTGCCAGCGTGCAGATGACCGCCCTCGTATCGGGACGGATGGCGGCGGCGAAATGCCGCACGGTGTCGGCGTCGTCCTCCGAGACCGCGGCGATGCTGTAGCGGATGCGTCCTGCCTTCGCCAGCGCGTAGACCGGCCGCAGGACGGAATTGTGTTCGAGATCACTGATGACAACATGGCCGCCCTGCTTTGCGATCCCCTGGATCGCAAGGTTGAGCGCATGCGTGCAGTTGAGTGTGAAGACCACCTGATCGGGCTGCGCCCCGAAGAATTCCGCGGCGGCCTCCCTTGCGGAATACACCAGCTCCGAGGTGCGCGAGGCGATCGGATGTCCGCCCCGTCCGGCACTGCCGTATCGGATGACGGCCTTTTCCACGGCAAGGCGCACCTCGGGGGGCTTCGGCCAGGTGGTCGCGGCGTTGTCAAAATTGAGGATCATCCGCCGTCACGCTCATTTCTCATACCGCGCACGGGAATGCCCTCGCGCCGCAGGAGCATGCGGATCTCGTCGCAGTCGCCGGCGATCTTCAGTCCGAAGCCGCAGCCCTCGCCCTCCTGCGGATTGTTCCTGACCAGCTCACAGGCGTAGCCCTTTGCCGTCAGCATCCGCTGTGCCTTGCGGGCAAGGGTATCCGACGGCATGACTGCTCTGCATATCATAAAAAATCACCCCTTCTTCTATTGGCATACTACAAAATATGCCGGGAAGGGGTGAACGGTTCATCGCTTTGTCAGGGGTGCAGGGGACGAAGTCCCCTGCACCCCCTCCCATTTCGCTGCTCTTATTGTTTCATCAGCAGCACAACGCAGTGCGCGGAAATGCCTTCCTCGCGTCCGGTAAAGCCAAGGCGTTCCTCGGTGGTGGCCTTGACGCTCACGCAGTCGGCGGGGATCTCCAGCACGCGCGCGATGTTCTCACGCATCTGCGGAATATGGGGCGCAAGCTTCGGCTTCTGCGCGAGGATCACCGCATCGAGATTGCCCACGCGGTAGCCCTTTTCCTTGATGAGTGCCGCAACGGCGCCCAGCAGCACGAGGCTGTCCGCGCCCTTGTAGGCAGGGTCCGTGTCGGGGAAGTGCTTGCCGATATCGCCCAGCGCCAGCGCGCCGAGCAGCGCGTCGGAGATCGCATGCAGCAGCACGTCCGCATCGGAATGTCCCAGCAGTCCGAGCGTGTGGGGGATCTTCACGCCGCCGAGGATCAGGTCGCGATCCTCCGTGAGCTTGTGTACATCATAGCCGTGGCCGATTCTGATCATAACAGCACCTCCGCAATCGCCCGGTCCTCGGGCGTAGTGATCTTGATATTGGTGTAGTCGCCGATGGTCATGCAGACCTTGCTGCCGATGGCCTCGACGAGCTGGCAGTCGTCCGTAAAGTCAAGGCAATGCTCATCCGCAAAGTCCGCCGCCTCGAAATACAGGCGTTTCCGGAACACCTGCGGCGTCTGCGTGATGTAGAGCGACGGGCGGTGGGGCGTGTCCACGATCAGGCCGTCGTCCACGATCTTGATCGTATCCTTGACCGGAACGCCCAGCGTTGCGCCGCCGAACACGCGCGCATCCTTGATGACCTTCCGGATATGCTCCGTCTTCACAAGCGGCCTTGCACCGTCGTGAATGGCGATGTACTGGGATTCCTTTGCGACGCGGCGCAGTCCCTTCATCACGCTCTGCTGGCGCGTGTCGCCGCCCTCGGTGATGCACGAGAGCTTCGTGATGCCGAGCGCTTCGGCGGTCTCACGGATGGCAGGCTCGTAGTCGGGCTTTGTCACGATGATGATCTCCGCGATGTCGGGGCAGTGTTCGAAGGCGCGCATGGCGTGGCCGATGACGTTCGAGTCCCCGAGGGGCATGAGGATCTTGTTCACGCCGCCCATCCGGGAGGCGCTGCCGGCACAGACGATGATCGCCGAGGTGTCGGCGGAAAGGGTTGTTTCCTGCATAGTCATTCTCCTTTATAACGCATTTTCTCTATTATAAGTATAGCATATGCCGAGGGGAGGTGTCAAGCAGCGAAAATCGCCGCATGATGCGGCGATGCAGTTTGTGAAAAGTGTGGATTCGCGAAACTGCCCCCACCCCTACCCTCCCCCAAAGGGGGAGGGTAAAGAGGGAGGGTGCTACCGCACCCTCCACCCGCTCTCCTGCGGAGCGCTTATGGTCTTTGTCTTGAGGATCTCAGGGTGAAGCACTCTACATACGGCGATTTCTGGCTATTTACGCACCGGCAGCTTCACCCTGAACAGCCCGTGCCGGTTGCAGTACGCGTAGAGAATACCGGTGCCCTTTTTCAGGAGCCTTGCGCTGCAGCTCTGCTCGGGATAGAGCTTGACAAGCTCCGCCCTGTCGGAATGCACCGCGCAGAAAAACGAGATATAGTGCGATTTTTCCATGGGATGCTCCATGGTGACATAGTAGTCCCCGTCGCTGATCTCAACGGAAATGCCGTGCGCTTCGTCCGGCTCCTCCGCCTCAAGTGCCGGCAGGGAAATGCCGCAGCAGCTGAAGGCACCCTCGCCCACGGACTGGATGACATTGCCGCAGACGGGGCAGACGTAGAACTTCGTCCTGATGATGTTGGAGCTGCGGTTGCGGTTGATCTGGCAGTCCCCCGTCAGCAGCTCCGGCACGGAAACGCCCAGCGCCGCCGCCAGCTCCATGAGGATGCCGATGTCCGGCAGGCCGCGTCCGGTCTCCCATTTCGAGATGGTCTTGTCGCTTACGGACAGCTGCGCGGCGAGCTGCTTCTGCGTCAGTTCCTTGGCCTCGCGCAGCTGCCGGATGGTCGCACCTGTAATGTACTGCATCTGTGATCACGTCCTTTCTTTCCTCCATCATAGCAGAAAAAACGAGGGGCGTCAACCTACGCTTCGCAGAGAGGGGGCTTGTGCAGGGTGCATGAATTTTCCATTTGCAATTTGTACGGAAGGCAGAAAATATGGCTGTTTTCTGAGAAAACACTTGTATTTTTTTTTTTTTGTTATAATTAGAAGTGGGAATTTCCACAATTCCGGAAAAGTGTTGAAAAACTGGAGGCATTACTATGAAAAACAAAAAAAGATCGATTGCAGTACTGACGGCACTTGCCTGCCTGATGTCGGGTTCATCCCTTGTGTATGCGGATGGCGCGGAGGATGTGGCAGCGTTTTTGAATGCGGGGTATGATAGAAAGAGAGCCACAGTCTATGATGGCACAAGCACCGAAACTGGTTTTCAGATGATGGGGAAGACTTTTTATCAGGGTGTTGTTTTAGATGATGGATATATTCTTAGCTTGTGGTCTTCGGATATTCCGAAGTCATACATCAGCTTTAATGTGGAGGAATATAACAGCATTATTTTTACTTTGGGGCACATTGACGGCGAAGAAGGTTATGATGCATATCTTGATATTTATCTTGATGATGTTCTGGTTTATCGGATTGATTGTGGAACTTCAATGAGTTTAACAAGATATTATTTTGACACAAATGGAGCCGGTTCGGTACGCTTCTACTTGGATGATAAAGATGAACTAAATGGACATGACAGTCACTATGGATTGGGTAATATCGTCCTCAACAGAGACCTCACCGCCGTACCCGAAAACGCCTACCCGAACTACCTCAAGATCATTGAGCTGGACAAGAGTGAGTTCGGCGATCTCAACGAGGATGATGTGGTGGATTCTGTGGATGCATCCCTGCTTCTGGCGGCAGCAGCGGCTGTCGGCAGCGGCAATGAAAGCGGTCTGACCGAGCAGCTGGAGATCTACGCGGATCTGGATGACTCCGGTGCATTCGATGCCAATGATGCCTCCACGATTCTGCAATACGCCGCAGAAAGCGGTACCGGCTACGAGGGCGGTATCGATGATTTCCTGAAGCGATAGGAAATATTGCTGCTTTGTTTCTGAAGCTATCATAAACGGGAGGTTTTTATGGGATTCATTATCATGTTTTTATTTGGTCTTGTATGTTTTCTTTTAGTGCAGGGAATTCGTTTGATCGTAATCAATTGGGACAAAATTCAGAGCTGGTTTCCCATTATTGATGCATTGGATGGTCTGATCAGCAACATCGGAGAAGGGGACTCAAAGAAGACAATTTATGTCTTTCTCATGATGGGAATCGTACTGGTTACTTTGGTGCTTCTGTATTTTGGTGCAAAGCTGACAACGGACGAGCTGCTATACGGAGGACCGATCATATTGAATTGTATCACTGGAATTCTTTGGACAGTAGGAATAAACTTTCTGGACCAAAGTACGGTGATCAGCATCGTAGTTTTGTCATTGGGTAGCATAACGGCATTTCTCAGCCTTGTTTTCTATGCTGATAAAACAGGGATTGCAAAGGGTTTTTGGGGGACACTGATGTTTCAGGTCGGGCTTGTATTGCTGCCGAGTGCATTATACTATTTTATTTGTTTCGTAATTGTAGCTGTGATGATCGGTATACTGGTGGCTATAGGAAAGCCGTTCTTCTCAGGCATTGGTGCAGCAATTGACAGCGGTCAGGACGTAGTGGGTGATATTCAGAGAATGCGCGCTGACATGGTAGCGGACAATTCGAGGCACCGAGAAGCACAGCCCGATCGAAGGGATGAGGTCTTTGAGAACGTCCGCCGTACGACCGGCGCAAGTCCGTACGATATCAAGGTGAACCGCGACGGCTCCAAATTCAACGTGGGCGGCGAGTGGCATTCCGTCAGCAAGGACGGCAGCTCCTATGAGACCAGCGGCGGCAGCTGGGAGAATTTCAGACCGTAAAATATGCAATATACCAAACCGCCCGTTATGGAAACGGGCGGTCAGCTTGTCAAAAAAGTATACTTTCACTTAATTTTGCCCCACAGCTAACGCACGC
>CAYYIT010000082.1:0-8116 GCA_964472035.1 uncultured Ruminococcus sp. | reverse complement strand
CTCCACTATTTCCCCCTCCCTTTAGGGAGGGGGTTAGGGGGTGGGCAATTTTCAGAAAATTGCACCTTTTTTGATCAGAAAATATCCTTTTTGCTCTTGATATAGCGTCGGATCTGGATCACGAGCACGAGGATCAGGCATCCTGCAAGGAACGCCGGCACGATCCACTGATTGACGACACTGTCCTCGGCGGATTTCATTTCCGTCCAGAGATCCTGCATGGTCTTGCTGGCCTCGTCGGAAAGATTGGTGAATACCGTGGTATGATTCGCAATGAACTCCGCATCCGGATAGGTGATGGGATCATTCTTTGTTTCCTCATCGAGCATATCATACGCTGCGGAATGCGGTGTGCCGTAGCAGATGTAGTATGCGTTCGAGTAGGCGATATCCGGCTCACACAGGAAGTTGATGTACATTTCTGCTGCCTCCTTCTGCTTGGCGCTGGAGGGAATGCAGATCGCATCGACGAACATATTGGTACCGCTCTTAGGTACCACGAAATTCAGCGCATCATTGTCATCCATGATGGTCAGGGCATCGCCGGCATAGTAGGGTGCGATCAGGGCATCGCCGGCGCCCATCTTGTCGAAGATCTCGTCCATGACATAGCCCTGCACGATGCGCTTCTGCTCCTTGAGCTTCTCCGCGCAGGCGGCAAGCTCATCGGGATCCTCGGTGTTCAGGCTGTAGCCGAGCAGCGTCTGCGCAATGGCAAAGGAGTCGCGCGGATTGTCAAACATCAGGATCTGGTCGGTATAGGTCTCGTCCCAGAGGATATCCCAGTCGATCTCCTCCTCGGGAATATCGATCACGGTCGCATCATAGAGAATGCCGACCGTTCCCCAGGTATAGGGGACGCTATACTCGTTCTGCGGATCGTAGTCGAGGTTCCGGTAGTTATCCATGATGTACTTGAAGTTCGGGATATTGTCAAAGTTCAGCTTCTGCACCATATCCTCCTTGATCAGCTTGCTGATCATATAGTCGGAGGGAATGATGATATCGTAGGAAACACCGCCGCCCTTGAGCTTGGCGTACATCTCCTCGTTGGTGGCAAAGTTTGTATAATTGACCTTGATGCCGGTGAGCTTGGTGAACTCCGCGTTGACATCGAGGGTTCCCTCTTCCTCCGCGAAGCTGATATACTCGCCCCAGTTGTAGACATTGATGGAAACGCCCTTACCCTTGAAGCGGGTGTAATAATCCGGATCGGAGACGGTGAGAGTCTGTGCGACGATCTCCTCTTCTTCCTCCGAATCCTCCGCGGACTCGCTGCTGCAGCCGGTCAGCATGCCGAGACAGAACACGGGCAGGAGCAGGAGCGAGAGCAGTTGTTTTTTCTTCATCCTCAAGCCCCCCTGTAAGTACTGTTCTTCTTGGCAGCGCGGCCTTCCACAAAATTCTTCACGATGAGTACGATGACAACCACCACGAAGATCAGGGTGGAGAGTGCATTGATCTGCGGAGAGATCTTTCTTCTGGTCATGGCATAGATCGTGATCGGCAGGGTCTGGGAGGTCGAGCCGCTGGTGAAGTAGCTGATGACAAAGTCATCGAGCGAATAGGTGAACGCCATCAGGAAGCCGCTGACGATGCCGGGCATGATCTCCGGAAGGATGACCTTGCGGAACGCCTGCAGCGGACTGCATCCGAGATCCTGCGCTGCCTCGAACAGATGGGGATCCATCTGCTTGAACTTGGGCATGATGTTCAGGATGACATAGGGCACATTGAAGGTGATATGCGCGATCAGCAGCGTCACGAATCCGAACTCGAGGTTCATTCTTGCGGCGAAGAACACGAAGAGCAGCATCATGGACACACCGGTCACGATCTCGGGGTTGATGATGGGCATATTGGTGACATTCATGACCACGGCCTTGGGCACCTTGCGCATGCTGTTGATGCCAATGGCGGCGAGGGTACCGAGGATGGTGGACAGCACGCTTGCGAGCGCCGCGATGATCATAGTGTTGATGAGGGAGGAGATGATCACGCTGTTATGGAACAGCTTCTCATACCACTCCAGGGTGAAGCCGCTGAACACGGAGCGGCTCTTGCTCTCGTTGAACGAGAACACGATCAGTACAAAAATCGGTGCATACAGAAACAGCAGCACCAGCCCCATATAGAGCTTGCTTAATTTTTTCATGTATCAGGCCTCCTTGTGAGGTTATTCTTCAATTGAACTATAGGCGTATACTTCCACCTCTAATAGCTTTTGATTTGAATGAATTAGTATAGCATCCCATTGTTTTTCAGTACCTGTGTAATAAATTTCACTCAGATTGTCACAATCTTGAAATGCATCATCTCCAATGCTCACCACGCTCGATGGAATCACAACCTCACTAAGGTTCAAGCATCCCCCAAATACGTCTTTTCCAATAAACTTTACCCCTTGAGGTATTGTAATTCCTAAAAGAGCATCACAATTAAAAAAAGCATAATCACGTACATCCGTCACACTGTCGGGAATTTTGAATTCAACAAGGCTACTACACCTCGAAAACAATCCGTTCTCAATACGTGTTAATCCGTCTGGAAGTACAATTTCCGATAGCCTTCTGCAGCCACAAAATGCGTACCCTCCTATACTGACAACACAATCAGGAATTGAAATCTCCGTCAGGTTGAAACAATGGTAAAATGCTTTTGCGCCTATACTTACCACACTATTTGGAATACTGATTTCAGATAAGTTTTCACAAAGTTCAAATGAATGGGCCGCAATATTGGTAATTCCATCCTTAATCACAACCTTGCGGATATCGGTACGCATCTCATATTCCAACCACGGAACTTCTTTCAGACTATTCCACGCAGGCATATTCCCTTTTCCGCTGATAACAAGTACACCATCCTTCAGCTTCCAAGAAAATTCATTGGTTTTACGATACCATATCACTGCACTCATTACGACTATCACAACAGTAACAAGCAGTGCTACTGGCACTAGAATCCAACGTTTTGAAGATTTTTTTGTTTTCTTTTTATTCTCATTGCAAACCGCACAAACCGTCTCTCCCACCGCCAGCTTCCGCTGGCACTTGGGACAGTAGCGCGTCTTCGGCTTGCCCAGCTCCTCGGTCACGGGCGTCTCGTTCGTGAACGCGCCGCACACCGGGCAGAATTTGGCGGTATCCTTGATCTCCGCCTGGCATTTCTTACAATACATCTTCATTTCCTCCCATCAGATCAACACCTGGTCATCCGGGCTGAACTGGTTCATGACGGTCATAATTACGAGGATGATCACCATCAGCACGAGCGAGATCGCCGCACCGAGGTGGGGGTTGTACGAGGTGCCGAGGAACTGCATTTCGATCAGGTCACCGATCAGCAGGTTCGAGCCGCCGCCCAGCATTCTGGAAATGATGAAGGTCGAGATCGCCGGAACGAATACCATCGTGATGCCGGACATGATACCCGGCATGCTCAGCGGAACGATCACGCGGATGAGCGTGTTTCCGAAATTGCTGCCAAGGTCGGAGGCCGCCTCGATGACGCTCTTGTCGATCTTCTGCATCACGGAGTACAGCGGCAGGATCATGAAGGGCAGGTAATTGTACACCATGCCCAGCACCACCGCGCCGGAGGTGTTGATCAGCTTGTACGGACCGAGTCCGACCATGCCGAGCAGGTTATTGATCACGCCGTTATTGCCCAGCAGCGTCATCCATGCATAGGTACGCAGCAGGAAGTTCATCCACATCGGGAGCATCACAAGCATGAGCATGGTGCCCTGCTTGTGCTTCTCCATACGGGAGAGGATGAAGGCAATGGGATAGGCGATCACAAGGCAGATGGCGGTCGCGATCAGCGCCAGCCAGATGGAGCGGACGAAGATATTCGCGTACTGTCCCACTGCGGACAGATGGGTCAGCGTCCAGCTGCCGTCATCGGTGGTAACGGCAAAGTACGCCACCATCACCAGCGGCACCACGATAAAGATCACCATCCATACAAGGTACGGAAGCGCAAGTACTTTCAGCTGTTTCATCACTCGCCCTCCGACTTCTTCATAATATGGATATCATCGGGCGCAAAGGTCATGCCGATCATTGCGCCGACCGGCTCTGCCTTGGTGGAATGGATCATCCACTTATGATCCACGCCGTCCACGACCATTTCGTAATGCACGCCCTTGAACACAACGGACTCGACGATGCCGGTGAGCTTTGCCTTGTCCGCAGGGATCACCTGCACGTCCTCGGGACGGATGACAACATCAACGGTTTCGTTCGGAGCGAAGCCCTTGTCCACGCAGTCGAAGCGCTTGCCGGTGAATTCCACCACGCAGTCCTGCGGCATGCAGCCGTTGACGATATTGCTCTCGCCGATGAAGTCGGCAACGAAGGCGTTGACAGGCTCATTATAGATATCCGTGGGGGAGCCGACCTGCTGGATGATACCGCCGTTCATGACAACGACCGTATCGGACATGGTCAGCGCCTCCTCCTGATCGTGCGTAACATAGACAAATGTCAGCTCCAGCGCCTGCTGGATCTTGCGCAGCTCCGTCTGCATCTCCTTGCGGAGCTTCAGGTCGAGCGCGCCGAGCGGCTCGTCGAGGAGCAGCACCTTGGGGTGATTGACCAGCGCTCTTGCGATCGCAACGCGCTGCTGCTGACCGCCGGAGAGACGGTTGACCGAACGCTTCTCATAGCCGCGCAGGTTCACAAGCTCGAGCATCTCGCCGACACGCTTGACGATCTCCTTCTCGGCGACCTTATGGATGCGCAGGCCGAACGCGATGTTCTCGTACACATTCAGGTGCGGGAACAGCGCATAACGCTGGAACACGGTGTTCACGTTGCGCTTGTGCGGCGGCAGGCCGTTGATGCGCTTGCCGTCAAAGAAGACATCACCGCTGGTCGGCTCGATAAAGCCGCCGATGATACGAAGCGTGGTGGTCTTACCGCAGCCGGACGGGCCGAGCAGCGTTACGAACTCCTTGTCCTTGATATCAAGGCTGATATTTTTCAGAATCTGTTCGCCGTCCTCAAATGCAACGACGATGTTCTGCAGGCTGACAATATTGTCCATCTGACACGTTCCTTTCCTACGGGACATGCGCACATGTCACCGGTCATTCGACAGGGTTCATACAAAAACCCATACATTATTAAATATACGGGAAATTTCGCAGAATGTCAATAGTTTTTTCAAAAATATTTTCCCCTAATGACGTGAAAAAGCGCGCGCTTCATGGGTACGGTCGTGCGCATTGTGAGAAACTCTATTTTTGATGCACTTACCGTCAGGATTATGAGCAGAATTGACAATGCGGAGGGGGTTGCCACACCCTTCGCTCGCTCCCAGACCCACCATGCCAAAAAAGAAGCGCACCGGAGCATTCACTCCGGTGCGATTGGGTGGTGATTTTGTTTGTTGGGGAGATCACACATCTCCCTCCTCCAACCATATTGTTGTGATGTCGAAGCTGATGGATGCCGCAAAATCAATACCCTTATTCGTCTCAACGACCGTCACTCTTCCCGGGCACGCGGGGCTCTCATAAGGATAAATAATATAATTCATGGCAATCGTCCAGTTGTTGTTCTCATCTGCGGTAATTGCCGTTGCCTCATAATACGGTTCCATTGCGGATTCATAAGTCAGCATCACGAATAGGCTATGCGTTTCAAACCACTCTGCATTATAAGTATTGATGACATTCATTCTACCCTTTTTCAGCTTTGCATTGAATTCCTCAAGCTCTGACGCAGAAGTAATCACATATCCTTTTTCATCCGAGAATTCCAGGCCGTCCTGCACACTGCCAAAAAGAAATGCTTCGCTATCAGACCCATACAGCACCGGCTCCTCCTGCCGCAGTGCAACATATTCCTCGAAGGACTGTGTGGTTTCACCCGTGCCGAATCTTGCGGCATAGGTCAGCAGATGGGACGCATCCACAGCAGTGATCGCGCCGTCGCCGTTAATATCCATCAGCGCCGCTTCGTCGGCATCGGCAGTGCCGCCCGTACCGATCTCCGCCGCACGCAGGAGCATCGCAGAGGCGTCAACGGCATCCACCGCACCATTGCTGTCCAGATCGCCGACGGATCCGGCAAATACATACATCTGTGCGGAGAGCATCATCGCCGCAGCAGTCAGAGCGGATAACATCATTCTTCTTTTCATCATGGTAACCTCCTTTGCAGCAGTTCGCTGCTGATTGTTGGTAAAATTATACCACAATCCACAGAAAATGTCAATACTTTGCCACGAATTTTACTAAAAATAATACTAGGGCAATACCGCACAAAGGACAGTGCGTCAGATGTGCAGCAGATTTTTCGTCAGATCATCCAAAAATTCCGCAGGCATACTGGCGTATGTCAAGGAATTTTTGGGCAAGATGACGGAAAAGATGCAAACAGATGACGTGCTGAGCCGTCAGGCGGTCTTTGCGCGGTGTTGCCCTAGATATACAAAAATGCAGTGCTGGCCCCTGCAAACATCGTGCAGGAGCCAGCACCTCCTTCAGACTTCTCATACTGCTTCTTCCGCTGTTTTTTCTTTCTTCGGCACATAATAATTATTATACCAGAACATTCCTACTGCCGCTGCAATGATGATGAGATACCCGACAAAACTCCATCCATCGGGGACTTCCGAGAAGAACAGGAACCCGAGTCCCGTTGCAAAAATGATCTGCGAATAGTCATACACCGAAATTTCCTTTGCCGGTGCATGGCAGTACGCCGCTGTGATCGTGAACTGTCCGCCGGCCGCTGCGGCACCTGCACCAAGGAGCGTGAGCAGCTGCATTCCGGTCATCGGGTGGAAATCCAGAATCAGGAACGGCAGCGTCACAAGGCACGAAAATCCGGAGAAAAACGCCACAATAAAGGTCTTCTGCATGCCCTTCTGACCCAGAATGCGCACCATGCAATACGCAAAGCCCGCGCACATACCGCCGAAGAGGCCTGCTGCGGAACCGATGAAATCCGTGAAATCAAGGCTTGGCTTGATGATGAGCAGGCTTCCTGCAAACGCCGTCAGCACAGCGAGTCCCTGAAATGGCCTGAGACGCTCCTTCAGAAACAGCCATGAGAAGAGGATGGTGAAAAACGGTGACATCTTATTCAGCATGGAGGCATCCGATAGCACAAGATGATCGATCGCATAGAAATTGCAGAGAATGCCGAGTGTTCCGAAGATGGAGCGCAGCAGCAGATGTCCCATGCCCTCCTTCTGGAAACGAAAATTCTTCCGATCCCTGAGCAGGATCACCAGCGCGATCAGGAATGCCACGAAATTGCGGAAAAAGCTCTTCTGCACGGACGGCAGATCGCCCGAGAGCTTTACAAATGCGTTCATGAATGCAAAGCAGAATGCTGAGAGAATGATCAGTATAATACCTTTGTATTTGGGGTTCATAGACTTCCTTTCCGTCAAAATGCCGAAAATCGCTTGACATTCCGACTTGAAAATGCTACAATAAGTATAAGAAATCACACAGAAAAGGAGGACTGCCCATGCAGAACATCAGCTATCGTGTCGCGCTTGGCGGCATTGTTTCATCCTTTTGTTTGCTTGCAATGTTCCTGACCGGCGTCTTTCCGCTCCTGTATCTCGCGCTCCCGATGATCGCCGGCGTGCTGCTGATGATCATCGTGATGGAGGTCAACACCCAATGGGCTTGCCTGACCTATGTCGCAGTGGGACTCCTGTCGCTCTTTGTGACATACGACAAAGAGGCAGCGCTGATCTTCATCCTGTTCTTCGGATACTATCCGATCCTGTACAAGTACCTCAACCGCATTCCGGTCAAGCTCCTGCGCGTTCTGATCAAGCTCCTGCTGTTCAACGGC
Source organism: uncultured Ruminococcus sp. (assembly GCA_964472035.1). GTDB lineage: Bacteria > Bacillota > Clostridia > Oscillospirales > Ruminococcaceae > UBA3855. The sequence continues at coordinate 287 of CAYYIT010000082.1, read as the reverse complement.
TGCATGGTCGCCTATTTCTATGTGAATGTGTACCTGTTCGGGCTGGAATCCCTGCTTGAAGCGTTCGAGGATTTCGGAAAATACGGCGGTCCGATCATGCTCGCGCTGCTCAATCCGTTCTTCCTGATGTACGATATTTCCCTCGACGGTCTGTGCGATCTGTACCGATACAAGCTCAAACCGCGCATGCTCGGAAAATAACAGAAAATTTGCACCGCGTAAGCGGTGCATTTTTTAGGCAATACCGCACAAAGGACAGTGCGTCAGATGTGCAGCAGATTTTTCGT
>CAYYIT010000081.1:0-8344 GCA_964472035.1 uncultured Ruminococcus sp. | reverse complement strand
GTCCAGCCCTGCGCCAGAGGCGCAGTGGCTGGACGGGACTTTTTCGACAGACTGCGCCCCACAGAATGCCTGTGGGGCGTTTTGTGTTATTTTTTGACAGCCTTGGTGATGGCCTTGATCAGCTGCATTGCCGGCAGCGTCAGCAGGGACAGACCATAAACGATCAGGATCTGCATGGGGCTGAGGGCGTAGACTTTGAACAGACCGTGCAGGAAGGGCAGCCAGAGGACGGCACTCAACAGCAGGAAGCCGCAGAGGAATGCGCCCTGGATGGCCTTGTTGTTCCACATCTTCTTGGTGAAGATCACGGGTGCCTCGGACTTGCAGTTGTAGCTGTGTACGAGTCTGGACATGCACAGCACTGCGAATGCCATGGTGCTTGCCGCGGTGATGGAACCGGTATTGCCGGCAGCCTTGTCGATGCCCATACCGATATAGTACGCGATCAGCGTGAAGATCGTGATCACGATACCGCTTGTCAGGATCTGCAGCAATACGGACTTTGTGAGGATGGATTCATCCTTCGGACGGGGCTTGCGCTTCATGACGTCGGGGGTGTGCGGCTCCATACCCAGTGCGATTGCCGGCAGGGAGTCGGTCAGGAGGTTGATGAACAGCAGGTGCACTGCCTGGAACGGCACTGCCAGACCCAGAATGGAGCAGTACAGCACGGCGAGAATGCCTGCGGTATTGCCGGAGAGCAGGAAGAGAATGGAGCGCTTGATGTTATCGTAGAGATTTCTGCCGTTCTCGATCGCCTTGACGATGGTCGCGAAGTTGTCATCGGTCAGGATCATGGACGCGCTGTCCTTGGCAACCTCGGAGCCGGTGATGCCCATGGCAACGCCGACATCCGCCTGCTTGAGGGCGGGCGCATCATTGACACCATCGCCGGTCATGGAAACGATATTGCCGCGTGCCTGCCATGCATTGACGATGCGGATCTTGTGCTCAGGGGAAACTCTTGCGTAAACGGAAACCTTCTCCACGAAATCCTGAAGCTCTTCATCGGAGAGGTTCTGGATGGCAGAGCCCTCCACTGCAATATGCTCGTCATCGAGAATGCCGATCTGGCGTGCGATCGCAGAAGCCGTGATCAGGTGGTCGCCCGTGATCATGATTGGACGGATGCCGGCGGACTTGCACTTTGCAACTGCATCGGCGGATTCCACGCGGGGCGGATCCTGCATTGCAAAGAGACCGAGCAGGATGTAGCCGTTTTCGTCTTCAAGGGTCACATCGGGGGAGGGAACGTCACGCTCACAGAGAGCCAGGACACGCAGTCCCTGGTCAGAGAGCGCAAGGTTCTGAGAGCGGAGCAGATCCGCATCCTCGGGTGTGAAGGTGCGCTTACCGTCAGCGGTCTTCATCTCCAGAATTCTGGGGATCAGGACATCGACCGCACCCTTGGTGAGCATCTTATAGTTCGGACCGATCTTGTGGATGGTGGACATGAGCTTACGGTCAGAGTCAAACGGCAGCTCGCCCAGACGCTCATACTTGTCTCTGTACTCGAGAGAACCGATCCGGTGCTTCTCTGCGAAGTTGACCAGAGCCACCTCGGTCGGGTCACCGATTTCCTCGCCGTCCTTTACGGTCGCGTCGTTACACAGCAGGCCGTCAATGACAAGCTGCTTCTGGCGCTCGGTGAGGGTGTCGTTCTCATCGATCAGGGTGTTGTCAAAGAAGATCTTGCGGATGGTCATCTTGTTCTGGGTGAGGGTGCCGGTCTTGTCGGAGCAGATGATGGACACGCTGCCCAGACCCTCAACAGCCTGCAGCTTGCGGATGATGGCGTTTTCGTCCGCGAGCTTCTGGGTGCCCATCGCAAGGACGATGGTTACGATGGAGCTGAGTGCCTCCGGAATTGCGGCAACTGCCAGTGCCACCGCGAAGACAAATGCATCCACAGGGGGATTGCCGCGGAACATGCTCAGACCGAACACGATCGCACAGACGATCAGAATGATGACGGAGAGCTTCTTGCCGAAGTCGCCAAGGCTCACCTGCAGGGGCGTCTTCTTTTCGCTCGTGGACTTGAGGAGCGTTGCGATCTTACCGATCTCGGTGTGCATACCGATGCCAGTAACGAGGACACGGCCGCGGCCGTAGGTCACGAAGCTGCCGGAGTATACCATGTTGCGGCGGTCACCGAGGGCGGTATCCTCTGCGAGGACGGTGTCCTCCTTTTCGACGGGCTCGCTCTCGCCGGTGAGGGCGCTCTCTGCAACCTTCAGGCTTGCGGATTCGAGAATGCGTCCGTCCGCACAGATGAAGTCGCCGGCATCGAGGATCAGGACGTCACCGACAGTGACTTCCTTGCCAGGAACCACGAGGATCTCACCGCCGCGCAGAACCTTTGCGGTGGGAGCGGACATTGCCTTCAGGCCATTGAGGGACTGCTGTGCCTTGCAGTGCTGGACCGTGCCGAGAATGGCATTGATGGTGATCACGACCAGAATGATGATGGCGGATTCCCAGTCACCGAGTACGCCGGAGATCACTGCGGCGATGATCAGGATGATGACGAGGAAGTCCTTGAACTGGTCAAGGAAGACCTGCCAGACTTTTTTCTGGGCGGTGTCCTCCAGCTCATTCTTACCGTAGGTCTGCTGGTGCTTGGCTGCCTTGTCAGGGGAAAGTCCCTGTGCATCGGTATCAAGCGCTTTGAACAGCTCGTCCTTCGATTGTGTGTGGGCGGGTTGATTGGTGTTCATACAATACCTCCTTGAAATCTGTGGAGAAGTGGACAAAATGCGTTGATCAACGCATTTTGTGAGGGGGTGGGGATAAACAACGCAGTTGTCTACTCCCATCTGTGGGGCTGTGCGAGACACAAAAAAGCAAGACTCTCATTACAGCACCTCTGTAATAAAAGTCTTGCTTTTTAAAACATCATGCGGACACAGAACATGTCGGGTATGGCGCATGATGCTACGTTATTCTAACGCAAGCTACTCCCTTTTACCACAATATTGTAGCATAAATCCAGCCCGTTGTCAAGCCGAATTTGCGCAGGATCTGCACTCTTGTGAATGTTGTACAATCCACTTGGCAGGTTCTGGCAGGGGATTTAGTTAGCATTGCCGCTTTGGAGATAGTAATGCAGCAGGAGGTTGACCATACGGCTGTAGCTGTGCCTGCCGTCCTCCACACCGTTGAGCTTGAGCGTGGTATCCATCGCCGCGTCGGTGATCTCCTCCATCACGACCGAATCCACGATGGCCGCTTCCTCGATCTGTGCCATTTCCTCCTCCGGAACAAAGGTGTAGAGATCGCACCAGACATAGGGATCGAGCTGCTCCTCAATTGCAGCGGCACCCTCCAGCATGTAGACCTCGTTCATCATGTATTCCAGCGCGCTGAGATAACCGCTGTAGCGGAAATCTGCGCTCTCGCTGCCGGTGCAGGCGAGGAAGGAGAGGAAATTCGCCTCGTCCTCAAGGATATTGCCCTTGAGGTGGGTGTACTCATGGCAGAGCGTCGCCGGCAGATTGACCGGGTACACGAGCGCATTGTAATTCGATTCCATTGTGAAGGGAAAGTATACGCCGAGCAGGGACTGCTGTGCCATGATGCTGGAAAAATGCAGGGGCTTTGCGTCAGGATAGTATCCGCAAAACTGCGGATAGGTCTCTCCGAGCTGCTGCATGGCGGATTTTGCCTCGCTTTGCAGATCGTCCGTCAGAACAAAATGCCCCTCCGCGTCACGCGCCACATAGGGTACCGCAGCATTGATGCCCTCAACGAGCTGTGCATAGACCGAGAGCACCTCCTCCGCAGAGTAGGTCTCCGGCGCATCGGGGAAATACTTCTCTCCGATGGGCGTACACTGGTACTGGATGAAGCAGTGCAGCGTCTCCGTTGTCAGGATCCAGGTAAGGATCCAGCCATAGGTGAGCCCGTAAATTTTCAGGATCTTCCTGCGCCTGCCCTTGCAGAGGATGAGCAGGACGGTCAGTGAAATCGGCGTGATCAGCAGCAGGACGATGCCTGCGGCGATCAGTACCTCACCCACCGAGAAGGGGACAAGTCCTGTCAGCCTTGTCCAGAGCCCTGAGACCGGCAGGAATATCTGCATCGTGTACCAGTCGCTGAAGGCCGCGCTGCACCTTGCCAGAATATTCAGCAGAACCATGAGCAGGCAGAGCCCCAGCATGATCCACCATTGCAGATGGCGTCGGGATGGTTTCATCATTCTTCCGTTCCTTCCGTGTAATCCTTGAAGCAGATGTTCAGGTCAACGTTACCCTCGATACCGGGGACGCGGCCCGTGCTGCTGTACTGCCACATATCATAGTGGTAGTAGAACGTCGCTTCTTCGTTGTATTCTGCGAGCCAGAAATCATAGTCGGTGACCTCCTGCAGGTCAAGCTTGAGCAGACTCGTGCGCTTGTTCTGGTAAACCATGGGCGTGTAGCCCGCCGCCTTGATGGTCTCGCAGAAAGCAACGGTGCAGTCGGTCAGCATCGCAACAGAGACACTGTCCGTTCTGGCGGCATCCGTCGTGATGACCTCCCAGTCATAAACAACGGGGTATGTAACGTCGTAGCCGTCAAGCAGGGCGAGCACCATCTCGGCCTCCTCCACGGCTTCCTCGGCGGTGACAGCCTGTGAGAAGAAGTACACGCCGACGTCCACACCTGCGCTGAGCGCACCCTCCATGTTCTCGCGGAAGCGTTCGTCCTCGCAAAGCTCTCCGGAGCCGTAGCCGCGGAAGCCCGCGCGGATCATGGCGAAATCCACGCCGGAGGCATGGGCGGTCTCCCAGTCGATCTCCTTCTGATGTGCGGAGACATCCACGCCGAAGCGCGAGGTGATGGCGCGGTCTTCGAGGTAGAAGTTCCGGCCGTTGCGGCAGACCACCTGCTCGAGATCGTACCGGCACGCCGGAACGCTCTGCAGGACGGGGATCCAGATCTCTCCGTAGGCAGCATCGCGCAGCAGGATCCTGTCGTTGATGTAGGGTGTTTCTTCCTGCACGGAGGCGGGCACAGTCTCGGGAACGCCGGTCGCTTCCGTGACTTCAAGGGAAACGGGGGCACTCTGCTTTGGGGACTGCCGCAGGAACAGCACGCAGAGCAGTGCTGCAACGAGTGCGAGTATCGTGATGGACTGCACCAGCACCAGAAGGCGCACGCGCACGGAGGGGGTGGGGATATTGGACATAAGCCGATTCCTTTCAGATGAAATAGGGGGCAGGAGTATACCTCATAAGCATACCACATAATTCGACATTTGTAAAGACTTTTTCGCAGGGTGTTCCCTGGCATTGTATTCCAGCTCTGCGAAAAAAAGAACACAGCCCCGGAAAACCGGAGCTGTGAAAAGAATTTGTGTGAGTTTAGTGTGCGACTACGCTCAGCAGAACGCCGGCAGCAACTGCGGAACCGATAACACCGGCAACGTTCGGGCCCATTGCATGCATGAGCAGGAAGTTGGTCGGGTCGGCCTTTGCACCTTCCTTCTGTGCAACACGCGCAGCCATCGGAACGGCGGATACACCGGCAGAACCGATCAGCGGGTTGAGCTTACCGCCGGAGAGGAAATTCATGAATTTCGCCAGCAGCAGTCCGCAGGCGGTACCCAGGGAGAATGCGATAACGCCGAGGAAGATAACCTTAGCGAATTCCCAGTTCAGGATGTTGGAAGCAGTGGTGGTTGCACCAACGGAGATACCAAGGAAAATGGTAACGATGTTCATCAGCGCGTTCTGTGCAGTATCTACCAGACGATCGCATACGCCGCTCTCCTTGAGGATGTTACCGAACATCAGCATACCTACCAGAGAACCAGCGGAGGGTACCAGCAGGGCTACGATAAGTGTTACAACAACAGGGAAGATCAGCTTTTCGGTCTTGGTAACCTGACGCAGCTGCGGCATCTTGATGGAACGTTCCTTCTTGGTGGTCAGCAGTCTCATGATCGGCGGCTGAATAACCGGAACCAGTGCCATGTAAGTATACGCTGCAAGCGCGATCGTACCGGTACTCAGAGAGGAATCCACACCGTCAAGCAGCTGGCTGGATACATAAATAGAAGTCGGGCCGTCCGCACCGCCGATGATGGCGATGGAGCCGCACTCCGCAGCACTCATGCCGAGCAGCGCAGCAACGACGAAGGTGAAGAAGATACCGCCCTGTGCAGCAGCACCGAGCAGGAAGCTCTTCGGGTTTGCGATCAGCGGACCGAAGTCGGTCATCGTACCGATACCCAGGAAGATCAGACAGGGATAGATCTGGAACTTAACACCTAAGTACAGCTTGTCAAGCAGACCGCCGTCGTGGATGACCTTCCAGAGCCATGCACCGGATTGTTCTTCCGTCCAGTATTCCGCGTGGAACATCAGGTCGGTGGGGGTGATCGCCGGCAGGTTCGACAGGAACATACCAAATGCGATGGGGAGCAGCAGCAGCGGCTCGAATTCCTTGACGATTGCAAGATACATAAATACAAATGAAAGACCGATCATGACCAGGTTCTCAGGGCAGGACAACAGTGCGTGCAGACCGCTGGTATCCCAGAGACCGAGCAGAATCTCTTTCAGAATATTCAGCATTTCCATATTCTTTCTACTCCTTTACTATAGTCTCCGTCTTAAAACGGCATGACGTTCTGGCGGCGGCCATCCATTGCCCATGCAGCGCGGCCATCGAGACGAGCTGTGCCGGCAGGCTTGATGGAACGAACCTTGTAGGACTTGCCGTCCGCAGCGCTCATCATCGCAACCGCAGCCATGATCGCAGCAACGACTTCATCCTCATCGCTTACAGCAGCAGGTGCCGGTGCAGCAGCGGGTGCCGGAGCAGGCTTTGCGGCAACAGGTGCAGCCTTCGGTATCTGTGCGGCAGCCTTTGCGGCTTCCTTGTTCTTTTTGTTCTGATTGATCGTGTCGAAAATCTTGCCCATCATCGCAATGACGAGAACCAGGATGACCAGACCGGCGAATACGATACCGAAGCCAGCCAGTGTTACGCCCCAGATCTCTGCACTGTTCATATCCTTATCTGCGGGGATCGCACCGCCTGCCATGAAACCAAGGATATTCGCAATTGACATGAAATTCATATACTCACACTCCATTCGTAAAAATTCAGCATACATATTCATTATACTATATCCACGGACAATTTGCAAGTCCTTTTTTCATATTTTTTTACTTTTTTGATGGATTGGCATTTTTGATGCAGAAAAACAGAGTGGGATTGACAGAAACGCCGTAATCCTGTATAATAAAAGAAATGGTTGCAACAGAAGGAGGATGCAAGATGGTTGCGTTTCTGACAGCGGATACAACGGAGCAGATCACCGAGACCGCAGCGGAGCTGGGGGAGATGCTCTCCAATGAGGCGGAGCATGTGGGAGGTATTCTTGCGGATCTCTGGAATGCTGTCAAGTCCGTACTGCCGTCGCTGGGCTTTGCGGCGGTAACGCTGATCTGCGGTGTGATGCTGACAAAAATTCTGATGAAATTCGTGCAGCGCGGCATCCGCAGGAGCAATATCAATCCCACTGCGGCGTCCTTCCTGCAATCGCTCGTACAGGTGATGCTCTATGTGGTGGTGGCGGTGATCGTCCTTTCCATCCTGAAGGTTCCGACGACCTCCATTGTCACCCTGATCGGTGCGATGGGTCTCGCGCTCAGCCTTGCGGTGCAGGACAGCCTCGCCAATGTCGCCGGCGGATTCATTATTATGTTCACCAAGCCCATGAAGGTCGGCGATCTTGTAAAGTTCGACGACGTGATGGGTACGGTCGACAGCATCGGCATCCTGCAGACGAAGCTCATGCTCCCCGACAAGACAACGGTCTTCATTCCGAACGGCCTTGTGGCGGATGCCATGATCGTGAATTATTCCGAGCAGGAGCTGCGCCGCCTCGATCTGGAGATCGGTATTTCCTACGACGATGATTTCGAAGCGGCAAAGCAGGTGATCGCGGAGCTAATCGCACAGAGTGAATATGCTGTTACTGACCCGGAGCCGGTCGTTCGGCTTGGTGCGTTCGGGGACAGCGCCGTGATCCTGCATGTACGCGTCTGGAGCAGCAATGAGCATTACTGGGATCTCCACTACGAACTGCACGAGAATATCAAAAAAGCCTTTGATGAAGCCGGAATTTCGTTCCCCTTCCCGCAGATGGACGTCCATCTGCCGGAGGAGAAAACAACAAAAAATAAATTTTCAAAAAAAATTGAAAAAAACGCTTGACAAACGGAAACAGTTGTGGTATAATAACTATTGTCGTCAGGCGGTATGGTAAAAACCGAAAGCCTGGAGATACAGAAAAGTGGGAGCTTAGCTCAGCTGGGAGAGCATCTGCCTTACAAGCAGAGGGTCACAGG
>CAYYIT010000080.1:8191-8413 GCA_964472035.1 uncultured Ruminococcus sp. | reverse complement strand
AACTGATCGTAAGTGACGAAAACATGATCGATGGTTGGATTGAGGTAGTTGTTGATGAAACAACTGAGCCGACTGAGGAACCGACAGACGAGCCGACTGAGGAACCCACTGAGGAGCCGACAGACGAGCCGACTGAGGAACCCACTGAGGAGCCGACAGACGAGCCGACTGAGGAACCCACTGAGGAGCCGACAGACGAGCCCACTGAGGAGCCGACTGACG
>CAYYIT010000080.1:0-8091 GCA_964472035.1 uncultured Ruminococcus sp. | reverse complement strand
AACCCACTGAGGAGCCGACAGATGAGCCGACTGACGAACCCACTGAGGAGCCGACAGATGAGCCGACTGACGAACCCACTGAGGAGCCGACTGAGGAACCCACTGAGGAGCCGACAGACGAGCCGACTGACGAACCCACTGAGGAGCCGACAGACGAGCCGACTGATGAGCCCACTGACAACCCTGTAACTGGCTATGAGTATGTAGTTGAGTCTACATATCAGTTCTACTTCTCTCATGACCCGAGAGAGTTCCAGGCAGAAGACCTGATCACCACAATCACTCAGATCCCTGTATATGCAGATGGAACTAAGGGTGAGGGTGTTCTCCTGACTGACTTCAGCGTTGTTGACTACAATGGTCAGACACCTGAGTCCGTATTCATTGACACTGATGGTGCATACTATGTAGGCACTATCGCAGCAACAATCACCGACGAGTTCGGCACACACGATATCGATGGCGGTACCGCTTATATCGGTGTTAAGGGTGACGTTACTCTGACCGGTGAAGCAGACGCTAACGACGCATCTTACATCCTGATCTACGCAGCTGATACTGGTGCTGGTAAGACAGCATATATCTACTCCGAGACAGATGAGATGATGGAACTGTTCGCATACTTCCTGGGTGATGTTACCGGCGAGTCCGAGGACCACGGTGCAACCGATGCAAGAGGCAACGAGGGCTCTGACCTTGACGCAACTGACGCATCCTACATCCTGATCTATGCAGCAGAAGAGGGTGCTGGCCTCAATCCTGATTGGGCAGTGATCCTTGCAGGTCTGCCGCAGCTTCCGCTCTATACCGCACTGATTGCTGGTAAGGAGTAAGCATTCAAAAAGAATCGACCTCCCTTCGGGGAGGTCTTTCTTTTGTGTGAAAACAACAAAGCCTTCCGGATCACCGGAAGGCTTTTTATCATGCTGTGATAGCAGAAATCAAAGCTGAATCATCTCGCCGATGGCTTTGCTGCTTGCAAAGGCGTTGAGGCTCTCATCGGCAGTTTGTCCTGCAAGGAAATTATAGGATCCCTGACAAGCGATCATAGCAGCGTTGTCCCCGCACAGGGAGAGTGGCGGCATGAAAAGCGTGAAACCGTGCTTTTTGCACATTGCCTCCATGCTGCCGCGCAGACCGGAGTTCGCCGAAACACCACCGGCCATCGCGATGGTCTTGTAGCCGGTTCGCTTGGCAGCAAGCAGAGTTTTCTCCGTGAGGATCTCCGAAACGGTGTGCTGTAAGCATGCAGCCATGGAAGGAGAATCGATCGTTTCGCCCTTCTGTTCGGCATGATGCACCATATTGATGACAGCGGTCTTCAGACCGGAGAAGCTGCAGTCAAGCTCACTGCCTGCAACGCGCGGTCGGGGCAGAGGATACTTCGTCCGATCGCCCTGCTGCGCAGCATGATCGATCTGTACACCGCCGGGATACGGATAGCCAAGAACACGCCCGCATTTGTCAAAGCATTCGCCTGCTGCATCATCCCTTGTCGTTCCGAGGATCCGGAAGGTGGTATAATCGACGACCTCCACGATCATGGTATGTCCGCCGCTCACGACAAGACAGAGATACGGGGGCTTGAGGTCGGGATGAGCAAGGTAATTGGCTGCGATATGTCCTGTAATGTGATGCACGGGAATCAGCGGTTTGCCTGCTGCGAAGGCAAGACCCTTCGCAAAATTGACACCGACAAGGAGTGCGCCGATCAGTCCGGGCGTATGTGTAACGGCAATTCCGTCGAGCTGGTCGATGGTGACATTTGCCTCAGCAAGTGCCTGCTGGGTCACGTCGAGAATATTTTCGCAATGCCTGCGTGAAGCAAGCTCGGGAACGACACCGCCATATTGCCTGTGTTCCATAGCCTGCGATGCAATGACGGACGAGCGGAGCGTCGTGCAATCTTCCACAATGCTTGCAGCCGTTTCATCGCAGGAGCTTTCGATTCCAAGTATTAACATGATATGCCTCCAAATTGCATTAAAATTGCATCCTCGGTCGGGTGCGAGTAATACTGCTTGCGGATACCGATCTTCTGGAAACCGAATTTCTGGTACAGTGCAATTGCCGGTTCGTTAGAAATACGCACTTCCAGGAAAACCTGTGTGTCCGTTGCAAGACCTTCCAGAAATTCACCCAGCAGCAGACTGCCGATGGACTGTCGGCGCCTGTCTGGATCCACTGCAACGATATTGATATCCGCCGTATCAAGGATCACCTGTGCGGTGAGATATCCTGCAACGGTGTCGTTTTCATCAAGTGCAGCAAGTACCACACCGCCTTTGCGCTGTGCTTCAAGCTGGAACATCTCGAAGCTCCACGGATCAGGAAAACACTTCGCCTCCATGGTCGTGATCTGTTCCAGAATGGTCGTGTCCTCGTGTGAGATCCGCTTAACCCTTAGCATCGTACCACGTTCCTCCTCTATTGACTTCCGCGGTCAGCGGAACGGCAAGATTGCAAACCTGTTCCATCTCCTCGTGCAGAACGCGCGCAGCGGCGTCCGCATCGCAGAGCGGTACTTCGACAATGAGTTCGTCGTGTACCTGCAGGAGGAGCTTCGCCGAGGGAACCTCGCGTTCCAGCCGGTCATGCACATGCACCATGGCAAGCTTGATGATATCGGCGGCAGTGCCCTGCACGGGTGTATTCATCGCAATGCGCTTGCCGGCTGCCTGCATCATCTTGTTCTTTGATTTCAGCTCAGGAACGTAGCGGCGTCTGCCGTGCATGGTGCAGACATAGCCGTTATTCGTGCCGTTTTCCACAACGGAATCAAGAAACGTGGAAACCTTCGGATAGGAGCCGAGGTAGTCCTCAATATATTTCTTCGCCTGTGCAACGGAAACGTGGATGTCCTTGGAGAGAGAAAAGGCGCCCATGCCGTAGAGAATGCCGAAATTCACGGCCTTTGCGGCACTTCGCATCTCCGGTGTCACAAAGATCTCGGGCATATCAAAGACCTTGGCAGCAGTGGCCGTGTGAATGTCCGCACCGGTGAGGAAGGCCTCCTGCATGGCGGTGTCGCCGCTCAGGTGCGCCATCAGGCGCAGTTCGATCTGGCTGTAGTCGGCATCGAGGAGAATGCAGCCCTCGGATGCGACAAAGAATTTTCGCATATTGCGTCCAAGCTCGGTGCGAACAGGAATATTCTGGAGGTTGGGTTCGGTGGAAGAAATGCGTCCCGTACGGGTCTCCGTCTGCTTGTAGTTGGTGTGGATCCTGCCGTCCGCTGCGACATTCTTGAGCAGACCGTCCACATAGGTGGAAAGGAGCTTAGTGTACTGACGGTATTCAAGGATCAGCCCGATGATGGGATGCTGCGGACGAAGTTCCTCGAGCACCTCCGCATTGGTGGAATAGCCGCTCTTGGTCTTCTTCTTGGCAGGAAGCCCCAGCGTTTCGAACAGAACCACGCCGAGCTGTTTCGGAGAGGCAATGTTGAATTCGCTGCCGGCATAGTCATAGATCTGCTGCTGCAGGTCGCTGATATTTGCGGAAAGCGCGTCGCCGAAGGCACGGATGCCCTCGGGATCCACGCGGACACCGTGGAATTCCATGGATGCCAGCACGCGTGTCAGCGGCAGTTCAATGTCCTGCCAGAGGGGGAACATGCCATCCTGCGTGAGACGTTCGATGCCCTTTTCGCAGAGCGCGGGCAATGCCTGCACGTCGGCAAAGCCGCCAAGCTCCTCAAAATAGGGGACATGCAGTTGTCCGCAGAGAGCGGCAGTACTGTAATCCGTTGCGGAAGGGTTGAGCAGGTAGCCGCAGATCGCCGCATCGAACACAAGATCGCGGAGCGTTCCGCCATGCTCGAAGGCAAAGTGATAATGCGCCTTGGCATCGTCCGTAGCCTTTGGATGCTCACTGGAAAGGAATTGCAGGATCTGTTCAGGATCCGAAGTGGTATAGATATGCTCACCGCTGCAGAGCGTCAGCGTCCCGTCCTTCAGGGTGTACGGTGCAGGGGAGGGAAGCAGGCTCATATCTCCCGTCCACTCGTCCTGCCGCAGTGCAGGCGCCTGTGCCGGCGGCGCGGAGGGAACCTCCGGTTCCAGCGTGCCAAGGGGCTGCAGGTCGAAGCGTTCGAGGATCTTGTACATCTCGAGTTCCGTCAGGATCCGGCGGAGGGTGTCGGTCTCCATGGGACGGGGAATGTAATCGGAAAGCGTGGTGGAAATGGGCGCATCCGTCCGGATGGTAGCAAGCCACTTGCTCTGCTCCGCGTCGGCTTTGCCGTCAAGGAGCTTCTGCCGGATGCGCGGCGTGGCCTGGACTTCATCGAGATGCTCGTACATCGCTTCGATGCTGTTCCAGCTCTGGATGAGTGCCATTGCGGTCTTTTCGCCGATGCCCTTGATGCCGGAAATATTGTCCGAGCTGTCGCCCATCAGCGCCTTGAGGTCGGTCAGATGGATGGGCGCAAAGCCGTAGTCCTCGTGGAAACGCTCCGGCGTGTAGGGGATGTTCTCGCGGTTCGTGACAAGATGCACCGTAACGTGCGTATCCACGAGCTGCAGGCTGTCGCGGTCGCCCGTCATCAGAATGCAGTCGTCACCGCTGTCCTGACAGGTGCGCGCAAGTGTACCGAGAAGATCGTCCGCTTCGAAACCCTCGCAGCTCAGGCAGGTGATGCCCATTGCCGCCAGGATCTCCTTGAGCCACGGCATCTGCATGGCAAGCTCCTCCGGCATGCCCTTGCGGTTCGCCTTGTAGCTCGCCACCGCCTTGTGGCGGAAGGTCGGGCTTTTCAGGTCGAACGCCACGGCCACGGCATCCGGCTTTGCCTCGCCAAGCTCCTTGAGATACATATTGATAAAACCGAACAACGCATTGGTGAACACGCCCTTGTGATTGGACAGCGCGCGCACGCCGTAGTACGCGCGGTTCACGATGCTGTTGCCGTCGATAACGAGTAATCGCATAGGAATCCCTCCATGAAATGATGGTCTCTTTTATTATACCACAACTTGCTTCGAATTTCCAGTCTTTTCGGAAAGAAATACGGCATCTGAAAAAAGTAATATTTTATCGCTTTAGTTTGCCAAAATATCTTGACAAATCTTCGAAAATGGAGTATCCTAATAATAGAGAAAGTGAGCCGGCATGAAGGCCGGAGCAGGAGGTAGGCTATGACAAAGATTTCTGTAACCACCGGAAAACCCTATGAGGTTCTGATCGAACGCGGCATCCTGAAGGACTGCGGCACATATATTGCACCGCTCTGCAAGGGCGGTACCTGCGCCATCATTACCGATGACAATGTCAATGCGCTGTATGCGGACGCAGTGGAGGCATCCCTGCAGGCCCATGGATATCGCGTGGTGAAGTTTGTATTCCCCCACGGCGAAGCGTCCAAGTGCGCGGAGACCCTCCTTTCGATCTACAGTTTCCTTTGCAGACATGAGATCACACGCAGCGATTGTCTGGTCGCCCTCGGCGGCGGCGTGGTCGGTGATATCACCGGCTTTGCGGCAGCGACCTTCCTGCGCGGCATGCAATATGTGCAGATCCCGACCTCCCTGCTGGCGCAGGTGGATTCCTCCGTCGGCGGAAAGACCGCGATCGACTTGCCGGAGGGCAAGAATCTGGTCGGTGCGTTCAAGCAGCCGGCAGTGGTGCTCTGCGATCCGGATGCCCTTGCAACGCTGCCTAGGATCTTCCTCGCAGACGGTATGGGCGAGGTCATCAAGTACGGCATGATCCGCGATGCGGCGCTGTTCGAGCAGCTCTGCGGACTGGATCTCGATACGGTGCAGGCGCATTTTGATACGATCATTCCGACCTGTGTGCGCATCAAGCGCGATGTGGTGGAGCATGACGAATTCGACACCGGCGAGCGCATGATCCTGAATTTCGGCCACACCCTCGGCCATGCCATTGAGGCGCACTATCACTACGAGACCTATACCCACGGCAGCGCCGTTGCAGCAGGCATGTGCCTGATGACGAAGTATTGCGGCAAGCCGGAGGACTACGAGAAGCTCTGCGCCTGCGTGAAGGCATACGAGCTGCCCAGTGAAGTGGATGTTCCCGTGGCGGAGCTTGCCGCACACTGCGGCAACGACAAGAAGCGTGCCGGTGCACAGCTGCGCTACGTGGTGTGCCATCCCATCGGCAATGCCGAGATCCGCAGCGATGCATTCGAGGATTACTGTGCGCTGTTTGCATAACGGAAAAATCTCGTTTTATGCAGAAAAGATGTTGAAATGAGACGCGAAATATGGTATAATAGATACAGTGAAATGTTTATATAGGGGGAAGCCGTCAGGGCGCCCTGCAATTTAGGAGGAATTTCCAATGGCATCAATGTGGAACGGTCGGATCTCGATCTCGATTTTCGGAGAATCCCACGGGCCGGCGATCGGTGTTACCATCGACAATCTGCCGCCCGGTGAATTTATTGACATAGAAAAGCTGCACCAGTTCATGGAACGCCGCGCGCCCAAGAGCGACGGTACCACCACCCCCCGTAAGGAGAAGGATCTCAATCAGATCATGTCCGGCCTGCTCAATGACAGAACGACCGGTACGCCGCTCTGTGCCTTCATCCAGAACACGGACACCCGTTCCAAGGACTATTCCAATCTGAATAAGCTGCCCCGTCCGGGTCACGCGGATTATACCGGTGCGCTGCGTTACAGGGGCTTCAACGATGTCCGCGGCGGCGGCCATTTTTCCGGCAGACTGACAGCACCGCTGTGCTTTGCAGGTGCGGTCTGCGGCCAGATCCTCGAGCGCAGAGGCATTTATGTCGGTGCGCATATCGCGGAGATCCACGGCATCAAGGATGCGGAGTTCGACCATGTGAATGTCACAAAGGACGATATCCTCGCGGTTCGCGGCAAGAGCTTCCCCGTGATCAGGAATGCGCAGGGCAAGCTGATGCAGGAGGATATCCTCGCAGCAGCCCAGGGCGGTGAGTCCCTCGGCGGTATCATCGAGTGCGTGGCAGTGAATGTGCCGGCAGGCATCGGTTCCCCGATCTTCGACGGTCTGGAGAATACCATTGCACAGCTCGTGTTCGGTATTCCGGCGGTCAAGGGCCTGGAATTCGGCGCAGGCTTCAAGGTGGCCGAGATGGTCGGCAGCCAGAACAACGACAGCTTCTATGTGGATGATCACGGCTATGTGAAGACCCACTCCAATAACCATGGCGGCATTCTCGGCGGTATTTCCTCCGGTATGCCCATCACCATGCGCGTGGCGATCAAGCCCACCGCATCCATTGGCGTTGAGCAGGACACTGTGAACATGTCCACGATGCAGAATGACAAGCTCGTGGTGCATGGCCGCCACGATCCCTGCATCGTTGCCCGTGCCGTGCCCTGTGTGGAGGCTGCAATGAATATTGCACTGCTCTCCCACATGCTGGACTATCCCCATTTTACAGAATAATGAAGAAGAAAATGCGTGACGAGAACCTGCTGAAGATCTCCGAACTCGCCGACCGCTGCGTGACGGATTCCTCCGTCGCCAGCATTCTGCTCTGCTATATGCTGTACCGCGTTGAGGCTCCGCTGGAGTCCGAGCTGCTGTATGACATTGCCGTTACGGGCGGTATCATCAATTACTTCACCTATCAGGAAGTGGTACAGACCCTGCAGGACAACGGTTCCGTTACGATCACTGTGAATGAAAAGGGCGAGAAATTCTATGCCCCGACGGAGAAGGGAATTGCGCTTGCAAAGCGCCTGAAAACCATTGCCGCCAAGTCCTACCGTGATAATATCGTACTTGCGGCGCGCCGTGCGATCGAACGCCGGAAGAACGAGGACGATGTGAAGGTGGAGTACCTTCCGCTGGAGACCGGCTGCCATATGCGCGTCACCATTACGGATCATGCGCTGACGCTGCTGGATCTGACGCTGTTTACGCCCGATATGAAGCAGGCAAAGCTGCTGGGCGAGCGTGTGCTGTCCAATCCGTCCGTGTTCTACCACAATGTGCTTCAGTCTGCAATGCAGAATGAAGAGGAACCCTACGATCTGAGCGATAACTAAACGAAACCCTCCGGAGCGATCCGGAGGGTCAGCTTGTCAAAAAAGGGGCAATTTCCTGAAAATTGCCCACCCCCTAACCCCC
>CAYYIT010000079.1:0-8436 GCA_964472035.1 uncultured Ruminococcus sp. | reverse complement strand
TGCAGGGGACGAAGTCCCCTGCACTTATCCCCCTCCCTTCGGGAGGGGGTAGGGGGAGGGCAATCAAGAAACAGATCATCACTCTGTTTGGACACTCCTTATTTCATTCAGTAAATCAGAAAAAAACGAAAGGAGCCATGCGATGCTGACACTGCTGCTTGGCGGCTGCGGAACCGGAAAATCCACCCGCCTGATCGAACGCATCCGCGAGGACGCGATGCAGGGAAGGGACGTGCTCGTCATCGTCCCCGAGCAATTCTCGTTCGAAGAGGAAAAGAAGCTGTATGCCGCCCTCGGCGCACAGCTCTTCAACCGCATCCATACCTACAGCTTCACGACTCTCTCGCGCCACATCCTCGAGACCTGCGGCGGCGGCAGCCGTGAGTACGCAAGCGATCAGGAGAAGCTCCTCTACCTCTACCGCGCGGTGCAGCGCGCAAGGGAACACGGCCTTGCCGTCCTCGGCAGGAATGCCGGCTCCTCGGAATTCATCCAGTCCATGCTCGGACTTGTCACCAAGATCCGCAAGGCCGGCGTGACCGCCCAGCAGCTGCTCGATACGGCACAGCTGCTGCCGGGGCCGCTTGCCGACAAGACCTCCGACGTCGGACAGATCCTCTTTGCCTACGACCTGATCCTGCGCGAGCAGGGCACCTCCGACGGTCTCACGGACCTGACGGAAGCTGCCGCACTTGCGAACATTCAGGATTTCTTCTGCGGAAAACACCTGTATCTCGACGAATTCGACAGCTTCACGGGCGACCAGTACCTCATGCTCGATGTGATGATCGCCTTTGCGGAGCACATCACCGCCGCCATCCGCACGGACGAGCCGGACGCGAAGATCTCCCCGATCTTCGAGGGCGGCAACCAGACCCAGCGCCGCCTGCGCCGCATCGCCGCAGACGATCACCACCGCGAGGTGGAGGCGTTCCGCTGCGATGCCTACTGCCGCAGCGAATTCCCCGATCTTGCCGCCGTCAGCACCCAGATCCTCCGCCCGAGCATCCGTCCGGCGGAATACTGCGGTCATGTCCGCATTGCGGAAGCCTCCGATCCGGCGGACGAGGCTGAGTGGATCGCTGCCTCCATCTGCGAGACACTGCAGGCGGACGAAACCCTCCGCTGCGGCGAGATCGCCGTTGCCGTCAAGTCCCTTGACGATTATGGAACGCTCCTGTCACGCGCCTTCGCACGGTACGGCCTGCCGTGCAGCATCTCCGAGCCGAAGCCCGTGCTGCACACCGACCTCATGCGCCACCTGCTCGCGGTGCTCGACCTGCTGACGGGTGCGCAGTATTCCACCGAGGCCATCCTCCGCTACCTCAAATCACCCCTCTCCGGCAGCAGCGCGGTATCCGTCTCGATGCTCGAGCATTACTGCTTCACCTGGAGCGTGGACGGCGAGGACTGGCTCGCGCCCTTCTGGGAGGAGGACACAGAGCTTGCCGAGCGCGCCGCGGAATTCGGCGGAAAGTACCTCGAACAGCTGCGCGAACGCACCGTGGAAACCATCGCCGCACTGCGGAAACAGTGCCTCGGCAAGCCCGTGAAAACGGTCTGCCGCAGGCTCTATGCGCATCTGAAGGACTGCCGCCGCCACGTCCGCCACGAGGACACCCTCCGGCAGCGCGAGTTCACCATGCTCTGGAACCTCCTCATGGACATCCTCGACACGATCGTGCATTGCCTCGGCGAGGAAGTCCTCGAGCCGGAACAGCTGCGCAGCATCCTGCTCCTGCTCTGCCAGGGCAGCAGCATTTCCACACCGCCCCAGACCCTCGATGCCGTGCAGATCGTCGAAGCGCAGAGCGCACGACTTTCTTCGCCAAAGCACGTCTTTGTACCGGGCGTCGGCGAGAACGACTTCCCCGGCGAGATCCGCCTCGGCGGCATGTTCACGCAGCAGGAACTGGAACTTCTCGACCAGAACGGCATCGCACTCTCGCGTATGTTCTTCGAGCTGTACTCCGATGAACGCCTGATCGTCAATAAGATCCTCTCTGCGCCGACCGAAGGGCTGTGGCTGTCCTATCCGCTGGCGAATGCGAAGGGCGAGGGCGTGCGTCCGTCCGTCGTGATCGCCCAGATCCGGCAGATGTTCCCCGATGCGCCCCTTCTTACGCGCACGTCGGCGCTTCCCCTTGTGTTCTTTGCAAGGACGCTGGAGAGCACCTACCACCACTACGTCCGGCATTTTGATGAGGACACTCCGGAAATCGCATCCCTTCGCGAAATTCTTCTGGAGGATCCCTACTATGCCGCAAGGCTTGCACGCCTTGACGGCGATGCGGATGCCGCCTGCTGCGTCAGTCCTGCACGCATGCAGGAATACCTCGGTGAGACCGTCTGGCTGTCGCCCTCGGGCATCGAGACCTTCTACCAGTGCCCGTACCAGTACTTCACGCGCTTCTGCCTCCACCTCTACATTCCGGAGCGCAGGGAGCTTTCGAAGCGCAATCTCGGCAATTTCGCGCACTACTGCCTCGAGCAGATCCTGCGCAGCTACGCGCCGGAGGATTTCACGCAGCTCACGGAGGAGCAGCTCACCGGCGAGATCCGCCGCTATGCACAGGAATTCTCCGAAACGACATTCTCCGACAGCATCCGCCGCGACCAGCGGTTCCGCAATAACTACCACATGGCAGGTTCGGGACTCCTGCGCCTGCTCGTACATATGCAGAAGGAAATGCGCGAGGGCCAGTTCGTCCCGATCGGCTTCGAGGTCGCCCTCGGAGAAGGGGAGGGCAGCGTCGCGCCCCTGCGCCTGCGTGAGGGCGCGATCACCTGCGTCGGCAAGATCGACCGCATCGACCGCTGCGATACGCCCTCCGGCCCGATCCTGCGCGTCGTCGATTACAAGACCGGCATGAAGCTCTTTTCGCCCGAAAAGCTCGCCGCCGGACTCGACATGCAGATGCTCATCTACCTGTTCGCCCTGCGGCAGAGCGAGGCATTCTCCGACGCGGTATCCGGCGGTGTGCTCTATATGCCAAGCGGCCAGCCGCTGCGCAGACACTACGGCGACCGCAAGGAGAAGAAGGTCCCGACCGCCGACGAGATCCTCGATGATTTCTACTGCATGCGCGGCCTGCTTCTCGAGGATGCCGCCGCGCACATGGAGCCGGAGATCTCTTCGGGCTGCACGCCCATCCTGACGGATAACCCCGATGCGACGCTGTTTTCCGTTGACCAGAAGCAAATGGATGCGCTGGAGGCGCACGTCATGGAGCGCATCACCAATATGGCGGATGCCCTCACAAGCGGCGAGATCGCACCGGCACCCTACCTGAATTATCCCTGTAAATACTGCAGCTGCAGCGACCTGTGCAGCCGCCCCGACGAGCCGCTTGCGACCCTCTCTGACGAGGAACGCTACGCGGCGATCAAGCAGGTGTTTGACACCGGAGAGGAGGACGAAGAAGCATGACGAACTGGACCCCCCAGCAGGAGGACGCCATCCAAACGCGCGGCCGGAGCATCATCGTCTCCGCAGCCGCCGGAAGCGGCAAGACCGCCGTCCTCGTCGAACGGCTCCTGCGCATCCTCTCCGATACCGAAACGCGCGTTCCGGCGGAATCCATCGTGGTCGTAACCTTCACGAACGATGCCGCCGCCCAGATGAAACAGCGCCTCTATCAGGCATTTTCCCAGAAGCTCGCGCAGCTTTCCCTCGACGACGAGGAGACCTACTGCTGGCTGCTGCGGCAGCAGTCGGCACTCGGCAGCGCAAAGATCTCGACCATCAACGCCTTCTGCTTCCAGCTGCTCCGCGAAAACGCCGATGCCTGCGGCATTCCGGCAAGCTTCCGCGTGTGCGAGCCCTCCGAGGAACGCGTCTACGCCCAGCAGGCAATGGAGGAAGTGATCACGCGCTTCAGCCGCAGCTGCCCCGACGAGATGCAGCTGCTCTGCTCCGTGCTCTGCACGCAGAATGACGACGAGCTGGAACCCTACATCCGCGCGCTTGCCGGATACCTGCGCTCCGTCGCATTCCCGTCACTCTGGCTGCGCCGCGCGAGAGCGATCGCAGGCGATACCGGCACCTTCCTTGCGTCAGCACTCTCCGCACTTCGAGAGAGGATCGGGGAGATCGTGACGCTCGCCGAACAGACACGTCCCTTCGCAGAGGACATCGTTGCCGGAAAAAATCCCTTCACCGCGCTCCTTGAGCAGGATATCATGCAGATGAAGTTCCACGCGGACATGCTCGTGCCGGTGCATTACGAGAGCTATATCGACTCGCCCCGCAAGCACGAGGCGGCCTTCGGAAAGCTCCCCGGACGCTGCGCCGGCGCGGATGCCGATGCAAAGGCAATTTTCAAGCAGATGCGTGATTTTTACAAATCCGCCTACACCAAGGCAGTCGATCAGTACACCGCACCCCTTCGCTATCTGCGCGAGGATCTTGCACTCGAAGCGCAGGTCGTTCCGCTGCTGCTGGATCTGACCGAGCAGTACCTCGACGCGCTCTTTGAGGAGAAGAAACGCCGCGGCGTCCTGAGCTTTGACGACGGCGAACGCCTTGCGCTTCAGCTGCTCTCCGAGGTGGACGAGGACGGCCGCATCGCCCCGAGTGCCGCCGCAAAGTCCCTCTCCGCGCAGTACAGCATCATCATGGTCGATGAGTACCAGGACTCGAACAACAAGCAGGACTGCCTGTTCAAGCTCCTGTCAAAGAACGGTGTTTTCGACGAAGAGAAGGGAAGAATGCGCTACGGCACCAACGCATTCCTCGTCGGTGACGTCAAGCAGTCCATCTACAGCTTCCGCCTCGCCAACCCCCGCAACTTCATGGACGCGCTTGAGGACAGCACGCCCCTTGCCGACTGCGCGGACGCGGAGGACATCGCGAAGATCTACCTCAGCCGCAATTTCCGCAGCGCCGAGGGCGTCATCGATTTTGTCAACGCCCTGTTCCGGCAGGTGATGACCCCCGCCTGCGGCGAGGTCGAATACAACGAGAACGAATCCCTGAATTTCGGTGCCAAGCACTACACGGGACTGCCCGCGCGCACAACGCTCCTCTTTCCGGACGAGGCCGCTGACATCCCCGAGGAGATGGACCTGCAGGCGGTCTGCACCGCCGACACCATCGCGGATCTGCTCGCGCGGCGCGTCCCCGTCATCGGCTTCGACGGCAGCGAGCGCCCCTGTACGCCGAAGGATTTCTGCATCCTCCTGCGCTCCGTCAAGAACGAAGCCACCGCCTTCATCGACGCCCTGAAAGCGCGTGGCATTGCCGCGGAATGCAGCGACACCGAAGGCAGCGCGTTCCTGTCCCAGCCCGAGATCCGCCTGATCACGAATTTCCTGCGCGTCATCGACAATCCCCTTGCCGATGTGCCGCTGGCGTCCGTCCTCCTCTCGCCGGTCTACGGCTTCACCTCGGAGGATCTGCTGACGCTGCGCCTCTACGCAAAACGCTCGCGTCTCTACCTGCAGCTGCGCAGCTGCGCCGAGGAGGACGCCGCCGAACCCGACATCCGCCTGCTCTCGCAGAAATGCCGCGCGTTCCTTGCGCAGCTTGAGAACCTGCGCGAAATGGCCGACGCCAAGCCCCTCGACGCGCTCATCACCGCGATCTACGACGAAACCGACCTCCTCTCCCTGCAGAGCATGTTCCCGAACGCCGCCCAGCGCCGCAGCCAGCTCGAAAGCTATGTGCGCCTTGCGCAGGGCTACCGCGCCCACGGCGACCTCGAGGGCAGGGGAAACCTCACCGCGTGGCTCCAGTACCTCGACAGCCTGCTCGCCATCGGCAGCGACCTCGAGGTCGAAGCAGCCCCCGACACGGACGCCGACTGCGTTGCCATCAAGACCATCCACAAGTCCAAGGGCCTCGAATTTCCGTTCGTGTTCCTTGCGCACCTGCAAAAGAAATTCAGCATCAAGCCGAGCCACGAGATCATTCTACCCGGCGACAGCGGCATGATCGGATTGCAGTGCATCGACAAAACCAGCTGCCAGAAGGCAGCGACCGCAAGCCTCCAGTACCTCCTGCGCGATGTCTACCGCAGGCAGAAAAGCGAGGAAATGCGACTCTTTTACGTTGCACTGACCAGAGCCAAGCAGCAGCTGTTTTTGCTGATCGGCAAAACGAGAAAGCGCGGCATGACCAATCCCATGAAGCATGCAGACCTCCTCGAACGCTTTCCGCAAATGCTGCCGGAGCTTTGCCGCAGCGCGATGTGCATGGAGGACTGGGTGTACTATTTCCTGCTCAGCACGACCGAATCCGAACGCTTCCGCCTTGCGCTGGAGGACGGCATCGAGAGCCGTTCCGACATGGCGCACTACCTCCCCTGGAGCGGCACGCATGCGACCGAGGAACAGCCCGAGGCGCAGCCGGAACGCACCGCACTGCCCGATCCCGAGAGCCTTTCCGCGATCCGCAGGCAGCTCGGATTCCGGTACGCATCACCCCTGTCGCAGCTCGTCTCGAAGCACAGCGTCACGTCGCTTGCCCATCCGGAGCAGACGCTTACCCAGCATCTGCAGGAGCCGGAATTCCTCACTGAATCGGGCGAAACGAAGCTTCGCGGTGCAAGACGCGGCACTGCCGTACATAAAATGCTCCAGCACATGGACTTTGCCGCCGCCGCGGAGGATCCTGCCGCAGAGCTTGCACGCCTCACGAAGTCACAGCTCCTGACGCCGGCTGAATCCGAAGCCCTCGGCATGGCGCACCTTGAGGCCTTCCTGCACTCGGATCTCTATGCGCGCATTGCGGCATCGCCGCAGGTGCAGAAGGAACAGCAGCTCTTTGTCCGCATCGGGGAGCTTTCCCTGCCCGAGGACACGCCCCTGCTCCAGCAGTACGCCGGCACCGACGGCATCCTCATCGGCACCATGGATCTGCTCTTCCGCGAGGGGGACGGCTGGGTGCTGGTCGACTACAAAACCGACAGAAACAAAACTGCCGAGCAGCTGCGCGAGACCTACAGCCTGCAGCTCGGACTCTACCAGAAGGCCATCGAGCATATCCTCGGCGAACCGGTCAGGGAAGCGTATCTGTATTCGTTCACCCTGGACGCAGCCGTTCCCGTGGATCTCGAAACGATCGATTTTTCCCAGAGTTCTGGGATCATCAGCGATACGCAGTAATCACCAGGAGGTTTCTACATGAAAGATAAAATTGATGCACTGATCCGCCGCGATCTCCAAAACGGCGCCTTTGTCGGCGCAAATGCCGCCGTCTACAGGGAGGGGGAGTGCCTGTACGAGGGCAGCTTCGGCCTTGCCGACCGCGAGGCGAATACCCCCATGACCTTTGACAGCATCTTCCGCATCTACTCCATGACCAAGCCCGTGACCGCCGCAGCGGCACTCCAGATGGTCGAGAAGGGCGCGCTCCACCCCGACATGCCCGTGTCCTATTTCATTCCGGAATTCGGCAACGCAACCGTCTACAACGCCGACGGCACCACGCGTCCTCCGGCAAGGCCCATCCTCGTGCAGGATCTGCTGAACATGACGTCCGGCCTTTGCTATCCGAATCCCACCACGCAGTCCCAGAAGGACACCGCGCATTTCTTCTGGGAGATGGAGCAGCGCCGTGACGGGGGAAATCCCGTCGATACGATGGAATTCTGCCGCGGCATGGCAAGGATCCCGCTGGATTTCGACCCCGGCACGCACTGGGAATACGGCACGAGTGCCGATGTCCTCGCAGGTGTCGTGCAGGCGGTGTCCGGCATGGACTACCGCGATTACCTCCGCGCGAACATTCTCGACCCCCTCGGCATGCAGGATACGGATTTCTTCGTTCCCGAGGAGAAGCTCGGCCGCTTCACCGCAGCCTATTGCCGTGACGAAAACGGCGCGCTCGTGCGCGATGACGGCTGCTATCTCGGACTCAACGGCTACCGCACGAAGCCCGCGTTCATTTCCGGCGGTGCAGGACTCTGCTCGACAATCCGTGATTATTCGCGTTTTGCCGAAGCCCTCGCGCACGGCGGAACGACACGCGACGGCGTCCGCATTCTGAGCGAAGCCTCCGTGAATTACATCCGCACACCGCAGGTCGGCGGCAGACAGTTCCTCGAAGACCAGCAGTGGGATTCCCTCCACGGCTACGAATACGGCAGCCTCGTGCGCGTCCTGACCGATAGGGCTAAGGCCGGCACCCTCGCAAACCTCGGAGAATTCGGCTGGGACGGCTGGACGGGAACCTATTTCTGCGTCGATCCTGCCGAAAAGCTGAGCATTTTCTTCTGGATCCAGGTCGCAAGCGCCGGCTTTACCGATACCGCAAAGCTCATGCGCAACGTCGTGTACGCAAATCTCCGGTAGGAAGCAGATAAAACGTATTTTGTCAGTGGTGCAGGGGACAAAGTCCCCTGCACTTATCTGCCCCCCTCATCGGGAGGGGGTCAGTCTGTCGAAAAATTCCCCTCCAGCCACAGCGCCACCGGCGCCGGGCGGGACAAAGAT
>CAYYIT010000078.1:0-8917 GCA_964472035.1 uncultured Ruminococcus sp. | reverse complement strand
CTGACGAAAAATCTGCTGCACATCTGACGCACTGTCCTTTGTGCGGTATTGCCTTTATTTCCGGAGGACGGGACAGTTTGTTATATAACAGACAAAATATTATGAACGTATTATTTTTATGGTGGTAAATCGAAGAAACCATATTGCAATTCCTGTCGGATTATGATAGAATAAATAAGTAGAGTGAAAACAGATCCCGGCGTTGATCGGCACTGAAATACGCAGAGGTGCCGTATGTGTAAAGGGATTCTATGGGAGTAGATCAATGAATATTGCAATTTGCGACGACAATCGTTCTGATATAAAAATGGTACATCAGGCGCTTGCCGAAAAAATGCGCACACTTGGCATCGCCTGCCAGATACACGAGTATACGGACGCGGCGGACCTGCTGCATGATCAGAACAAAAAGCCCTTCGATGTGGTATTTCTCGACATCGACATGCCGCGCATCAATGGAATGGACACCGCGGAACGCATCGGACAGCTGGAAACGGATACCGAGATCATCTTTGTGACCAATCACGACGAGCTTGTATACAAGGCCTACCGTTTCAAGGCACTGGGCTTTATCCGGAAAAAGCTGCTGGATGAGGAACTGGATGAGAGCATCGCCCTGCTGCGACAGGCCATCAATCGCAGGAACCGCACCCTGACCTTCAACGATTCCGGCAAAACCATCCGCATCCGGATGGACGATATCATGTACATACAGAGCGACGATCACTACGCGCTCGTTGTCACGAAGAACGGCAAGGAAACCGTCCGGCTGAGTCTCAATGCCATCGAGGCCGCCTTTCCGAATTCCGGCCTGATCCGGATCCATGTGCGGTATCTTGTCAATTACCAGTACATCTATTCCATCGAAAAAAACACGGTCATGCTCTATGACAAAACACAGCTGCCCCTGAGCCGGAACAGGGTCAATCATGTAAAGCAGCAATTTCAGCTGTTTATAAGGAGGATGTAGTATGCAGATTCTATGGTATCTGATCGAACTGTCCGCCACGCTATTTGAAAACTATGTGGTCCTGCACAGTCTGAACACTTGTTTTCCGCAGAGGACGCGGTACAAAACGCTGCCCTTCATCGGTGCACTGCTCCTGATCACGGGGTATGTCACGCTCATCAACCAGTTCCATGTGTTCGAGGGCTTCCTGTCCACGATCACCATCGCGCTGTGTATTTTGTACGGTTTGGTATTCCGGAAGGGAAAACCGATGATGAAGATCATCCTGGTGCTGATCTCCTTCTCTCTGATCCTCGCCATTAACATCACGATCGCCAATATCATCGCAGTGATCCAACAGGTCAATGTGTACTCCGAAAGCAGCGGTGCAAGACTGATCGCGCTCTTCCTGACGAAATTCCTGTTCTACATTGCGATGCGCATCGTTGTCAAGCTCTTCAAGAAGGAACAGTTCACCATGAAGCTCTCTGAGCTGCTGGTGACGCTTGCCCTCTTCGTACTAACGCACATCATCGCCATCTCGCTGATCATCATGCAATTTGACGATACCCACGCGGAAGAGCTGACGTACATCTCCATTCTCAGTATCCTGCTGACGGATATCCTGATCTTCTACATCATGCGGAAGATCTCCAGAGACAACCAGAAGAACCTTCGCATTTCCCTGCTGGAGCTGCAGCTCTCCGAGCAGAAGCATATGGCAAGGGATGCCGGTCAGCTCAGCAAGGAGATCAAAAAAGCGGAGCATGACCTCAAGCATCATCTCATGAGTCTGCTGGGTATCATTGAGGAAAACAACAGTGAACAGGCAGCAGCCTACATCAAACAGCTCCTGAAGGATTACGAAACCAGCATTTTCAAATACGTCTCCCTCGACAACAGTGCCATCAGCAGCGTCCTGAACTTCAAGCTCAGCCGGTGCCGTGCCAATGGCATTGACTGCAAGCTGCAGATCGAAACGGATTTTGAAGGCTTTGTGGACACCGATATCTGTGTGCTGCTTTCCAATCTGCTCGACAATGCCATTGAGGCCAGTCAGAATGTGCAGGAGCATCCGATGATCACACTGACCATCCAGAACAAAAATAACTACCTCTGCATCATTGTCAGCAACCGGATCACCGAATCCGTTCTTGCCAAGAATGCAGAACTGAAAACCACCAAACCGAACCATGCCAACCACGGACTCGGTCTGTATTCCATTTCACAGATCGTTGAAAAATATGAAGGCATTAAAAATTATTATGAAGAAGGTGACTTCTTTGTAGCGGATATCTGGCTCAAACAGAGCATCATTCCACTCTCAGAACGCATCAAAAACGAGGCAAATTACCAAACTCGACAAAATCAATACCAAACTCGACAAATTTCTTGACTTTTCAGGTCAGCCGGCGTTATAATTGGGCCAAGGGGGGGATAGAAGTGATTACTTCTCTGGCACAATGGATCGCCGGCTGTTTGCTTAAAAATGAGATCATTGAAAGTGAAAAGCTCGACATCTATATCTACGGTTTTGAAGTGATGATCTCCAGTATATGCGGCTTTGCCATTGCTGCAATCCTGGGGCTTCTCTTCTGGAAGTTCTGGGAAAGCATGCTGTTTCTGATCGTGTTCATCAGTATGCGCAGCTACTGCGGAGGCTACCATGCAGACACGTACTTGAAATGCAATTCCGTCTTTGCGTTTACGATGTCTGCTGTGATGCTGCTTGTCACGTTTGTACCACAATACTCCGTTTGGGTACATCCCGTTGTCAGCGCTGCATGCTTACTCACTGTTCTGGCACTGGCACCGGTGGAGAACGAATTCAAACCGCTTGACGAACCAACCAGACGCAAGTGCAGGATCATTTCTATCATCCTCCTGCTATTGTTCGGATGCGGCGGTGTCTTGCTGCACCGCGCATTCTTTCAATGGAGCTTAACCATAGACATTGCTCTTTTTATCGTGGCAGTGTCGATGATCGTAGAGGTTATTGTAAAGCGAGGGGAAAAGAATGAAAAATGCTAAGAACAAGGTTCTGAGCCTGATCGCCAAGGCCGGCATGAAGAGCGCCATCAAGTCCGCTGGTGCAGCTTCGACTTACATTTACCATCAGCCCGCAGAGCCGAAGGCACTGAAGGCACTCATCAAGAAGTAAGAACAGAATCAGTTCAGGTACTCCCCCGAGGGGGTACCAACCGGAATCAGAGCCGATGCCTCCGCAGCGTCGGTTCTGTTCTTCCGTTATCCCAGCAGACAAAAGGAAGGAATTTATGTCAAAGGACAAACCAGCGAAAGCGACTCGAAAAACAACACAGGAAGAGTATTATCA
Organism: uncultured Ruminococcus sp.; assembly: GCA_964472035.1. Lineage (GTDB taxonomy): Bacteria > Bacillota > Clostridia > Oscillospirales > Ruminococcaceae > UBA3855. The sequence continues at coordinate 5,633 of CAYYIT010000078.1, read as the reverse complement.
GACCAGACTTGCAATCATTGCACTGCTGCAGCAGGGCATGACCGGAAAAGACACTGCCAGATCGCTCGGCGTCAGCACCGGCTATGTTTCCCGCATCAAGAGGGATTTTCAGCAGAACGGATTCGCTGCACTACGGCTGTATCAGAGAGGGATGCCGTGGGGCAACGAAACCCACGAAATGTGGACAAATCACTGACAATATTGCATCATTACAGAAAAAGCACGGCAGCGTTCCATCCGGGAAACTGCCGTGCTTTTCTATGGATAATCTGTTTACAGCTGTGCAAGCGCCTCCGCGTACGCCTGCATCTGGGAGGTATCCGTCCGGAAAACGAGGACGAAGCCTTCACCGAACGCTTCAGTACCCTCCTGTGTCAGCGTCTGCGGTGCAAATGCCTCCAGAAACTGCTCCGCCTGCGCAAGCTCCGGCGTCATCTCGCCGGTGTAGTCCGCATTGTTGACAAGCAGCTGTCTGGTGTACCGGCCTTCCTTCATCCGGCAGATATATTTGATACGGGAAATCTCCTGTTCCATTGCCGCACCGCCCTTTCTGTGCAGATCACTCAGCGGAACCGATTCTGCTGAGCATCATAATGATAGCCGATCACCGCGAGCTTCTGCTCGATCTCATTCCGGTCACAATCGTTGGTCTTGCAGAATTCTTCAAGACTCGGATAGCTGTCACGCAGCTGGGTATTGAGATAACTCAGCAGAATGGCAGGGTCATTCGGAAGCTGCATCCGCTCTCCCTCCTGTCAATTGTAGTATTACTTCATTTATGATAGCATATCGCGGCCTGTTTGTCAAGGGGGGATCTGCCGCGTCACCGCCCTCCGGTGCAGAACAGAGCTGCCTTTTTCGTCAGATTGCGCAAAAATCATTGACTTTTCGTCACGTCCATGATAGAATAATAACAAGGCATCTGCCGATTTCTATCCAACAGAAAGGAACCTGACCCATGAAACGAAGACTTACTGCACTGCTCCTCATGCTCTGCTCCGCAATGCTGTTCTGCGGATGTGAGGAAGCTGTGGACATTCTGCTCGAAACCAGCTCCGTACAGGAGACCGAACTCCCCGAAACCGAGGAAGAGACCGCACCGCCGACTGAAGCGGAAACTGAGGCGCCGACCGAAGAAGAGACACAGCCCGCAACGGATGCGCCTGCCGAAACCGAGGCTCCTACTGCACCCGAGACGGTGGAAGCCATCACCGAGCCGGAACTGCTCGATGTTGACGGCACCTATACGACACCAGAGGATGTTGCGGAATACATTTACACCTACGGCGAACTGCCCTGCAACTTCATTACCAAGAACGATGCGAAGGCTCTGGGCTGGGTCAGCTCCGAGGGCAACCTCTGGGATGTGGCACCGGGCATGAGCATCGGCGGCGATTATTTCGGCAACTATGAGGGCATCCTGCCGGACGGCGACTATCACGAATGCGATGTCAACTACGAGGGCGGCTACCGCGGCTCCGAGCGTCTGATCTACGGCGACGACGGCAGCATCTACTACACATCGGATCATTACGAAAGCTTCACACAGCTCTATTGATAGGGGGAAATACATATGGAAACGACCATCACACTGGACGGAAGATGCATGCAGACTGCGGAGACGGCGCACAGCTACCTCCGGCAGCAGCTGCGGTTTCCGGCATATTACGGCAGCAACGCAGACGCGCTGTTCGACTGCCTGACGGAGATCGGCGATCCGGTGACACTTGTGCTTTCCCATCCGGAAAAGGCGGCGCCGCTGATCATGGCAGTCATCCGGACCGCCGCTGCGCAGAATCCCTCCCTGCACCTTGAGGAGGAAGAAGCCTATGAAGCGTAACACAGGATATTTCGGTAGACTGACCGCCGCAGCTGCGGCGGTCTGCTGTCTTACAAACCTCACGGCACTGCTGCCGGCATCTGCAGCGGGCGCTGCCCTCGTCGACAGCGGCATCAATTATACAGAATCCATCGAGTACGACCTTGGCTCCTGCGACAGCGGCTACACCAGCTGTCCCTGGATCCGTGCGCAGCCCGGAAAGGACTGGACGACCAATATCAGCCGCTACTCCCTCCTGCTCATCGGCATCGGAGGCTATTCCAGTGCAATGAATGAAGATGGCGTGGATCATGAATTCGATGAGATCTTTTTCACAAGCCTCGAGAACACGCTCCGCAGCGCACGCACGAACGGCACAACGGTCGGCCTGCGCTTCCGCTATGATGACAACGGCACGAACAATCCGGAGCCGGCGGAATTCTCCATGGTGCTGCGGCACATCGAGCAGATCGGCGAAAGCGGCCTGCTCACGGAATACGAGGATGTCATTTCCTTCGTCGAGACCGGCATGGTCGGTGCCTGGGGTGAGCAGTGGGGCGGCAAGTACACTTCTCTGGAACACAAGGCGCAGGTGCTGGATGCCTTCCTGAACATCACGCCGGACAGCATTCCGGTGACGATCCGCACACCCAACACCTTCCGGCAGTGGCTCTCGGATTACTGCGGCATCACGACCTCCGCCGCGGATATGAGTTACTCCATCAGCGATCCCGTGCTTGCGGCAAAGGCGGCGCGCGTCGGACTCTACAATGACGGCTACATGGGTTCGGACAGCGACCTTGGCACTTATTCGAACCGCGAAGGGGAAACGGCATGGCTGCACACGGCGCCGTCCTATGGCGGCGAATTCTCCGGCAATGATGAATGGCGCATGAAGTACACCACATGGCAGCCGGAATATGCCCTGCCGGAGATGTACTACACCAATCTTCTGCGCATCAATTCGAACATGTACCGCACAAAGGATGCGACGGGCAATTACGCGACGCAGGCTGAGGCGCAGGCGCGGCTCGATGAGATCGATGCGCTCTACGAAGCAGCAGGTCTGGGCGCGTACGACTACGGCGGAACGATCGCCGCAAAGGATGACGGCACCTATGACGCCTGCTGGAAATGGCTGGGATACGATGCTTTCACCTTCGATGCGGCACTCGACGCGAAGCTTTCGGTGGACTGCGACAACTCCGCGTTCTACGGGCAGACGGTGTGGCAGTTCATGCGCGCACATCTGGGCTATCGCATTGTGCTGCGTTCCAGCAAGCTAAGCAAATCCGCTGCACCCGGTGAACCACTCGAAATGCAGTTCACCATCGAGAACACGGGCTTCTCTGAGACGCCGAAGGACAAGGAGGTCGAGATCCTCCTCACGGACGGCAGCATCGTCTACACCTACACGACCGACCTCAATGCAAGGGACTGGGCGTCGGCAACGACGAATGACGAGACGCTTTCCCTCCTCCTTCCGGAAACCATGCCGGGCGGTGAGTGGAATGTCTACATGCGCATCTCCGAGCTGAATGAGGATGCGATCTACGACAGCATGTTCTGTACGAAATTTGCAAACGAGGATCTGCAATATGATGAGTCACTCGGCGCGAATTACATGGGCAGCCTGACGATCGATGCCGAGGAAGACCTGCCGGCGGAGGTCTTTACAGACTCCAGAGCGGCAGGCTATTACATGAATTCCGATGCCATCCCAGTGGACGAAACCAGCACGGTGAACCTGCTCGACCAGAGCTATGCCTTTGAGGAAGACGGTCACTACGGCTTTACCTTCCTGTACAAGGTCGAAGGCATCACCGACTCCATTCAGCTTGGCAACTGGTATGCGGGCTTTACAGTGGATGCGGGCAGCTACGGCAGCGCCTACACGACCTACGGTCTGAACACACGCAATCAGGAACTGACGGAGGACGGCTATTACGCGCTCCACGTCCCCTTCTACGGCTGCGCCTTCAACTGCACGGAGGCCTCCGTCGGCGGCAAAACGAAGCTGACTGCCTTCACCTTCAATGACAGCCGCAATTACTGGAGTGAGGACACCTACACCTCCCTCGGCGGAAATACCGGCGTTCAGATCACTCCCATCGGCTTTGTTGAGGGCGGTCACGAGGGCTACGATGTGACCTTCCATCTGGAAAGCGGCGACCATCAGTACACGGGAAGCTACGGCTTCAGCGATACACTCACGCAGAGCATCAAAAATGTCACAGCGGTGACGGCGCTCTCCCTTCTTGATCAGGACTGCCCTGCACAGTACACGGACGACGGCGGCAATGTCTACAAGCTGCTGGGCTTCACGACGCGGAGAAATGACAAGAGCTGCCTCATCGATGAGCACTTTATCGCCATGGGAACACTGCACCTCTATCCGTTCTATGAGCTGGACAGAGCCGTGACCGACCTCAACCGCACGGCGGAGGTCCTCACAAACGGTGCCGACAGTCAGGGTGTGCGCTACCTGCTCGATGCCGAGACCATGACCGCAACGGTCGGAGACGGCAGCGGCTGGGAGAACAACAGCGGCTACGCGGCAAGCGGCAGCATCATCCTCCCCGCGCATGTCATCAGTGACGGCGCGACCTACACCGTGACCGCCATTGGCGACAACGCTTTCGGCTCCAATTACCGCGTGCAGGATGTGACGATTCCCGGAACGGTGCAGTCCATCGGTGACAATGCGTTCTACTACGGCACGGAGCTGTACGTCTATGAGGGCAGTGCGGCTGCCGGTCAGCTTGACGGCTACACCGTGCATTATCTTGATGCGCCGGATACGGTCTCCGGCGATGTCAACCGTGATGGGATCTGCAACGTACCGGACATCATCGCACTGAACCGCTGGCTGTTGGGCGATGGGATCTCCATCGATGCACAGGCGGCGGATCTGGACGGCTCCGGCACACTGAATGGTTTTGACCTTGCACTGCTCAAGCGGATGCTGACAGAATAATACAAAATGCTCCCGGAACGCGAAGGCTCCGGGAGCGTTTTATTATTCCGACTGTTGCGCCGCATAATCCCCCGCTGTCCGGAAAGTGGACGAGCAGGCAATGAGATTGATATCGGCTGCGACGAATTCCATGCCGAGGTAATAGCAGCTGTTCTCCGGATCGGCAGGATCCTCGATCAGCCAGATGACCTGATGGATGCCGTATTCCGGATACACACAGTAAAGACGCAGGGCGTTGTAGCCGGCAACGGTCGTGGTCGCGCCGGAAAGGCCCTCCACCTCGCCGCTCAGCTCCAGTGAATACCGCAGGCTCTGCGCTGCGGTCTCGTAGCTCATATCGCTGTAGCGGTCGAGCGTGAACATATTGCTGCCGCTGGGAGAAATGTACTGCGTCAGACCCGGGTTCTCCTCGGATTCGTACACCATGTAGCCAAGCGGCACCATCATGTAGCCATCCTCCGGACAGCCGATCTGCTGGAGCTTTCCGGTGTAAACATACTCACCGTGGTCATCCACGATCGCGCCCTCGGGGATCTCTCCGATCGTTGCCGGCTGGGTTTCTGCGGTGCTGGTGATGGGGTCACCGATCTGGCTCTTCGGCTTTTCCTCGCATGCGGTCATTGTCAGGGCTGCAAGCCCTGCAAGCAGGACTGCAATGTATTGATATTTCATGGTATTCTCCTCGTTGGTTCTGCATCAGGATATTTTCTATATTATAGCACATTTTCCGAAGGATTGCAATGCTTCCGGCGACAAAAATTCCTCCGCACGCGGCGGAGAAATCAGCTTGTCAAAAAAGGGGCAATTTCCTGAAAATTGCCCACCCCCTAACCCCCT
>CAYYIT010000077.1:0-9122 GCA_964472035.1 uncultured Ruminococcus sp. | reverse complement strand
GCTCTAATCAGTACGTCGGCAACTGGCCGGGCGTGACGGTGGAGAAGAAGGAAGGTAAGCTGAAGAAGCATGATGATGTGATCATCACGGACCTTCCGGGTATTTATTCACTTTCTCCGTACACGCTCGAAGAGGTGGTTGCGAGAGAATACCTGATTGGCGAGCGCCCTGACGCGATCTTGAATATCGTGGACGGCACCAATCTGGAACGTAATCTTTACCTGACAACACAGCTCGTGGAGCTCGGTATTCCGGTGGTCGTTGCGATCAATATGATGGATGTGGTTCGTAAAAACGGTGACCAGATCGATACAGAGCGTCTTGCAAAGTCCCTTGGATGCAAGGTGGTTGAGATCTCTGCACTGAAGGGAACGGGCATCCAGGAGGCTGCAGATGCGGCAATCGAAGCTGCAAAAAGTCAGGAGCCCATCATTCCGCAGCATGGCTTCGGCGGCTGCGCTGAGCATGCGATTGCACATATTGAGGAATATGCACTGCATGATATTCCTGAGGAGCAGCAGAGATGGTATGCGATCAAGCTGTTCGAGAGAGATGAGAAGGTACATGAAAAGCTCGGCCTTTCTGAAGAAAAGAAGAAGCATATCGAAGCGGATATCGCTGCTGCAGAAAAAGAGCTTGATGATGACTCTGAAAGCATCATTACCAGCGAGCGTTATATCTACATTGCAAGCGTGATCAAGGGCTGCTATAAGAAAAAGAATAAGGGCGGTCTGACGATCTCTGATAAGATCGATAAGATCGTGACAAATCGCATTCTTGCGCTGCCGATCTTTGCGCTTGTGATGTGGCTGGTGTATACAATTTCGATTGGTACGATCGGTGACTGGACCGTCGTATTCATGAACGATGGTCTGTTCGGTTCGTTTGCGGAGACCTACCCGGATTCCTTTATGAGCAGCTGGGTGAGCATTCCGGAGCTTCTGGATAAGTTCCTGCTGAATGCGGACGGCGAGCCTGTAATCGCAGCATGGCTGTACAGCCTCATCATGGATGGTATCGTAGGCGGTGTGGGCGCAGTACTTGGTTTTGTGCCGCAGATGCTGATTCTGTTCCTGCTGCTTTCTGTGCTGGAAGATATCGGTTACATCTCCAGAGTAGCCTTCATTATGGACAGAATTTTCAGAAAGTTCGGTCTGTCCGGCAAATCCTTCATCCCGATGCTGATCGGTACAGGCTGTGGTATCCCCGGCATCATGGCATCCCGTACCATTGAAAACGAGCGTGACCGTCGTATGACCATTATGACCACGACCTTTATTCCCTGCGGTGCGAAAATGCCCATTGTCGGCATGATCGCAGGCGCGCTCTTTGGCGGAAGCGCATGGGTTGCAACTTCTGCATACTTTATCGGCGTTGCTGCAATCGTTGTTTCCGGTATTATCCTCAAGAAGACAAAGCCCTTTGCAGGTGAGCCTTCTCCGTTTGTGATGGAGCTTCCGGCATACCATGCACCTTTGGGTGGCAACGTCCTCAGAGCAACCTGGGAGCGAGGCTGGAGCTTCATCAAGAGAGCTGGTACGGTGATCGTTCTGGCAAGCATCATGATCTGGCTGCTGAACAGCTTTACATTTGAGGGCGGCTTCCAGTATATCACTGGCGAAGAAAAGTCCATCCTGAATGCACTCGGTGAAGTGATCGCAGTGCTGTTCAAGCCCCTGGGCTTCGGCAACTGGATGGCTGCGGTAGCGACAGTTCTGGGCCTTGTGGCAAAGGAAGAGGTTGTTGGCGTATTCGGTTCTCTGACCTCCATGGCAGATGCGGATCTTGCATTTGAGCTGGTAGAGAGCGGTGATTCTTCTCAGCTCGCACTGATCGGTCAGGAGGTATTCGGCGGCAGCAAGCTGGCTGCATTCTCCTTCATGATCTTCAATCTGCTGTGCGCTCCCTGCTTTGCAGCAATGGGTGCCATCAAGCGCGAGATGAACAACGCCAAGTGGACTGCCTTCGCCATTACATACCAGTGCGTATTTGCCTATGTGGTATCCCTGATCGTGTACCAGATCGGTCTGCTTGTGACAGGTAATGTGAACGTTGTCGGACTGATCGCAGCGCTGATCTGCCTTGCGGTTGTGGTATTCATGCTCGTAAAGCCCTACGAGGAATCTACGAAGCTGACGACCAAGGTCAAGATCAAGTAACAATTCAAAAGGAGCAGTATTGCGTCATTGCGATACTGCTCCATTTTTTTATAATCGGTAGCCATGATGCAGCGGACCGCTGCCGTGTCCCAGATCCAGCATGGCGGAGAGTGCGCCCGAAACGTAGTCCTTCGCAAGAGCGACGGCCTCTGCAAGAGAATGCCCCTTTGCAAGGTTCGCGGCGATCGCACTCGACAGCGTGCAGCCCGTTCCGTGGGTGTTGGGATTATTGATCCGTTCACTATGAAGCCACGTGGCTTTGCCGTTTTCGTACAGGAGGTCGTCCGCGTCATGGAGGCTGTGTCCACCCTTGAGCAATACTGCGCAGCCGTATTCTTCATGGATGCGGCGTGCGGCTTGTTCCATATCGGCTTTGTCCGAGATCGTCATACCAGTCAGCACCTCTGCCTCGGGAAGATTCGGTGTGACCACCGAAGCGATCGGAAGGAGCCGTTTTCTGAGCGCATCGACCGCTTCTTCGGAAATCAGCCGCGCGCCGCTCGTGGAGACCATCACGGGATCAAGCACGATGTTTCCGGCTTTATAAAACCGGAGCTTCTGCACGATCCCTTTGATCAGCGATGCATCCGCAGTCATGCCGATCTTGACCGCATCGGGAAAAATATCCGTGAACACTGCGTCGAGCTGCTGTGTGAGGAATTCCGGCGTGACTTTGGAAATCGCCGTCACGCCCATGGTATTCTGCGCTGTCAGTGCAGTGATCACGCTCATGCCGTAGACACCGTTTGCAAGCATCGTTTTCAGATCCGCCTGAATTCCTGCGCCGCCGCTCGGATCGCTGCCGGCGATCGTCAGTGCAGTACTCATTTTCCTGCCAAGCATAGAAACGCCTCCTTCAGCTCCTTTGCTGCGATGCAGGGATCCTCGGCCTTCATGATTGCCGAAACTGCGCAGATCCCATCAATTCCGCTGTCTTTCAGAATGTGGATATTGTCTTTGTTGAGACCGCCGATGGCATTGACCTTGATGGGTACCGCCTGCACAATGTCCTTCAGCGTATCCACGGAAGTCAACACGGTCTTCACCTTTGTGGTCGTGGGATAGATCGCCCCGACGCCGAGATAATCCGCCCCCTGCTTGCAGGCTTCCATCGCCTGCGGAACGGTCTTTGCGGTGGCGCCGATGATCTTGCCATTGCCCATCAGCTTCCGCGCAAGCGCGACCGGCAGATCCGACTGCCCGACATGCACTCCCTCCGCATCGACCGCAAGGGCGATGTCCGCCCTGTCATCGATGATCAGGGGAATAGCGTACTTCTGCGTGATTCTGTGTACCTGCTGTGCAAGGGCGAGATATTCCCTCGTGGTGCGTTCCTTTTCACGCAGCTGCACAAGGGTGACGCCGCCCCGGCAGGCTGCCTCGACACGGCGGAGAAATTCCGCATCATCGAAATTTGTACTGTCAGTGATGAAATACATCGTAGTATCAAGCTTTTTCATACGCACCTCACAGATAGATATAGTCGTTCAGAACGGGCTGCAGCCCTTCGTTTGCAATGTCCCTGTACATCGCATCAAGGGAACGATCGTCATTGATCTCGAATTGTTCGTCGCCCTCGGTGCCGTCAGCTTCCTTGCCGCTGTACTTGTTTTCATGGTCGCCGATGCCGGTCGAAACGCCTGCGGAGACCTTCGTTGCGGCGATCTTTACAATGCCATTGCGGAAGGCTTCGCTCTCCCTCGAAGAAACCGTAATTCCCACATACGGCAGGAAGATCCGGTAGGCACAGAGGATCTGGCAGAGCTGTGTTTCATGCACATCGAGGGGATCGATCCGTGCATTATTGACGATGGGCCGCAGACGCGGACAGGAAAGCGACAGCTCGGCGTGGGGGTATTTCCGCTGCAGGAAGTGGACGTGCAGCGCGCTTGCAAGTGCGTCCTTCCGGAAATCTGACAGTCCTAAAAGTGCCGAACATGCAGCGCCCCGCATTCCGCCCATCAGTGCGCGTTCCTGCGCGTCGAAACGATACGGAAAGACGCGTTTATGCCCCAGCAGATGCAGCTGCGCATAGCGGTCGCTGTCGTAGGTCTCCTGGAACACCGTCACATAATCCGCGCCGCATTCGTGCAGATAACGGTATTCCTCCGTGTTCACAGGGTAGATCTCCAGCCCCACCATACGGAAATACTTCCGAGCAAGCTTGCAGGCTTCGCCGATGTAGGAGAGGTCGCTGTGGGTGCGGCTTTCGCCCGTGAGGAGGAGGATCTCCTCCATGCCGCTTTCGCGGATGACCTGCATTTCATGTTCGATCTGCGTTAGATCCAGTTTCATGCGGCGGATATCGTTGTAGCAGTTGAATCCGCAGTAGACGCAGTAATTATCGCAGTAATTGGCGATATACAGCGGTGTGAACAGATAGACCGTATTGCCGAAATGCTTCGCAGTCTCCCGTCCTGCACGCTGTGCCATCTCCTCCAGAAACGGCTCCGCGGCAGGGGAGAGGAGCGCCTTGCAATCCTCGATGGTGCAGGTTTCGTGTGTAAGCGCGGCTCTGACGTCCTTTGCGGTATATCGTTCGTAATCGTAATTCTCCACTTCGGCAAGCACACGCGCCATGATATCGGACGAGATCTGTTCCATGCCATTCATGTATGCCATATGATCGGTGCGGCTTGAGGGATCGGATTCGAGACGATGTTTCTTTTCCAGTGCGGCAGGGGAGAGGTGGCTGCCGTCCACAAAAAATCGGTTGTCCATCGCGCACCTCAATCCCGCAGAAAGCCTGTCAGCGGATCGGAGGCCGATGCGCCGCGCGTCAGGACTCTGCCAAGACCGGAAAGATAGGCCTTCCGTCCTGCTTCGATCGCCTGTCGGAATGCCGCCGCCATCATCGGCAGGTCGCCTGCGGTGGCAAGGGCGGTGTTCGCCATGATCGCCGCTGCGCCCATTTCCATTGCCTCGCAGGCCTGTGAAGGTCTGCCGATGCCTGCATCCACAATGACGGGCAGGTCGATCTCCTCTACGAGGATCCGGATGAATTCGCGTGCCGCGAGTCCCTTGTTCGACCCGATGGGTGCTGCAAGCGGCATGACTGCCGCCGCACCGGCATTGACGAGATCCCTTGCTGCATACAGGTCGGGGAACATGTACGGCAGCACCACAAAGCCCTCTTTTGCGAGAATCTCCGTAGCTCTGATCGTTTCCGCATTGTCGGGAAGGAGGTATTTCGTGTCGCGCATGATCTCGATCTTGACAAAATCACCGCACCCGATCTCGCGTGCAAGTCTTGCGATCCGCACCGCTTCCTCCGCGGTTCTTGCACCGGACGTGTTCGGCAGAAGCGTCACGCCTTCCGGAATATGGTCGAGGATGTTTTCCTGCTCCTTCGTATTGGCGCGCCGCACCGCAAGGGTGATGATCTCCGCGCCGGCGTCACGGACAGCGGCTTCGATCAGGTTCATAGAGTATTTTCCTGAGCCGAGAATGAATCGCGAGCGGAATGCATGTCCGCCCAAAATCAGTTTGTCTTCCATATTGATCACCTTTCTATACTTCATAGTTTTCTGCGAGGATCCGCAGTACGGTATTTGCCTGATGCGCGGCGCAGAGCATGACGCGCGGCGCAAACAGTGTGCCGTCGTCCGCGACATCACTCATCCCGTCGCCGCAGAGGTAGAGACGTTTTCCGATGCGTCGGGTACGGATCGTATTGCCGCTGTGCAGTCCGGACATGCCGGAGGCCGCAACGATGTACGCATCCGGAAAATGCTCCGCTGCACCATTGACCAGCATTGCCTTGCATGCGGCGTCGTCAAAGCATTCGCAGATGATATCGCAGCCGCGCAGCAGGGAGAGATTTTCCTCCGTCAGCCGCACCGTATGCGTGATGACATGGCAAAAGGGTGTGGTTTCCGCAAGGATCTGCCGCATCGCATCGGTCTTGTACATGCTGATCTGGGATGGTGTGTACTGCTGACGATGGAGATTCGACAGCTCCACACGATCATGATCGATCAGGAGCAGCGTCCCGACGCCCGCCCTTGCAAGGGCGATGGCGGCATTTGAGCCGAGTCCGCCCAGTCCGCAGACCGCAACGGCTGCCGAGAAAAACTTCCGTTGCAAATCTGCGCCATGCCGCTGTGCAAGGACATTGTTCCAGTCATTTTCCGTCATATCAGCCGCCTCCCACAAAGCTTACGATCTCGATGCAGTCACCGTCCTGAAGAACAGTGCTTTCGTACTGCGATTTTGGCAGGATATCGCCGTTGCGTTCGACTGCAATGCGCTTCGGATCGTAGGCATTTTCGGCGAGGAATTGCGTAACTGTTGTTCCATCGTAATTTTCGATGGGTGTTCCGTTTACTCTGATCATTTCGTTACCTCACAGAATGTCGATATATTCGCCCTCAAGGGCCTTGTTCATGCTTCTGACGGCGCAGAATTTTCCGCACATGGAGCAGCTCTCTTCGATTTCCGGCTTTCTGTCGTCACGGATCTTCTTGGCTGTTTCCGGATCGATGGCACATTCCCACTGCTTGTCCCAGTCAAAAGTCCTGCGTGCATCCGCCATTGCGTTGTCGATGTCCATTGCATGGGGGATGTGTTTTGCAATGTCTGCGGCATGTGCGGCGATTTTGGAGGCAATGATGCCTTGCTTTACGTCCTCCACATTCGGGAGCGCAAGATGCTCCGCAGGGGTGACATAGCAGAGGAATGCCGCACCCGATGCCGCCGCAACAGCACCGCCGATCGCTGCGGTGATATGATCGTAGCCCGGTGCGATATCTGTGACGAGCGGACCCAGTACATAGAACGGCGCGCCCATGCAGATCGTCTGCTGGAGCTTCATATTCGCTTCGATCTGATCGAGCGGCATATGACCGGGACCTTCGATCATTACCTGCACATCCTTTGCCCAGGCGCGTTTTGTCAATTCTCCGAGCCGGACAAGCTCTTCGATCTGGCAGACGTCGCTTGCATCTGCAAGACAGCCGGGACGGCAGGCATCACCGAGGGAGATCGTTACGTCGTATTCACGGCAGATGTCGAGGATCTCGTCGTAATACTCATAGAACGGATTCTCATTGCCCGTCATGCACATCCATGCAAATACAAGGGAACCGCCGCGTGAAACGATATTCATCTTTCTCTTGTGCTGCCGGATCTGCTCGATGGTCTTGCGTGTGATGCCGCAGTGCAGCGTGACAAAATCCACACCGTCCTCTGCATGCAGACGTACCACATCAATGAAATCCTTTGCCGTAAGCGTTGCAAGGTCACGCTGATAATGGATCACACTGTCATAAACGGGAACGGTTCCGATCATTGCCGGGCACTCCGCGACCAGCTTTTGCCGGAACGGCTGCGTGTTGCCGTGTGAGGAAAGGTCCATGATCGCTTCAGCTCCCATATTGACGGCCGCCATGACCTTTTCCATCTCGATGGCGTAATCCTTGCAGTCCCGTGATACGCCGAGATTGACGTTGATCTTTGTGCGGAGCATTGCACCGACGCCGTTCGGGTCGAGCGCCGCGTGGAGTCTGTTGGCACAGATCGCAACCCTGCCTTCTGCAACAAGCGCACGGATCTCCTCGGGCGTCCGGAATTCTTTCGCTGCGACGCTCTCCATTTCCTTGGTGATCATGCCCTTGCGTGCGGCTTCCATTTGTGTTTTGTACATAGGATCCCTCCGTTTTGTAAAATGCAGGATGAACGGACAAAAAAAGGAAGCCATCGATTTCGATAGCTTCCGGTTGCGCATATAAAAAATGCACCGACGTGCAAGCGTCAGTGCTTTACAGTCGTCCCTACGTTGGCATTATCCAAATCAGGTGAACGGTCGAGGGTCACACCCTCCTCTCAGCCTGTCATACAAGCTCCCGTGATGTATTCAATTTCTGTTTCAGCTCCGGCATGGATTCCATACTGGGGCTGCGGTCTGTTCATCCGTAGTTACATTATACACCGCTTTTGGAAAAAAAGCAATAGTTTTTCAGAAAAAAACGAAAAACACTGCGCGGTGATGTGCCGCGCAGTGCATACTTTCATGTATAAGCAGGATCTGCTTACTTCTTTTCGCTCTCAAGGAACTTGTAAACAACAGCTGCGAGTGCTGCGCCGACAAGCGGACCTACGATGAATACCCAGAGGCATCCCATCGGAGCGGAGTTGCCGGTGATCGCTGCAACAACAGCGGGACCGAAGCTTCTTGCAGGGTTTACGGATGTACCGGTGAGGCCGATGCCGAGAATATGTACCAGTGTCAGGGTGAAGCCGATGACTACGCCTGCGAAGGAACCGTGGCCGGCCTTCTTGGAAGTCACGCCGAGAATGGTCATCACGAAGATGAAGGTGAGTACCACCTCAACAAGCAGACCTGCAACTGCACTGTCGCTGACGCCTGCAAGACCGTTTGTGCCGTAGCCGCCGGTCTGATCGGTGACGCCGCCCAGCTCGAAGATGGCTGCCAGAATACCGGAGCCTGCCAGAGCACCAAGGCACTGGGAAACCACATAGCCGATGAATTCATTGACCTTCATGCCGCCGCTCATGAGTACGCCCAGAGAAACAGCAGGGTTGATGTGACAGCCGGAGATATTGCCCACGCAGTAAGCCATACCCACGATCGTCAGACCGAATGCAAATGCGGTCAGAATGTAGCCGCCGCCGTTGACAGCGTCACAGCCGACGAGCATTGCGGTGCCGCAGCCGAGAATGACCAGAACCATGGTTCCGATGAATTCGGCTACATATTTTTTGATAGAGTCCATAAATTTGTTACCTCCTGTATTTGTTCTTGAACGGATGCGCTCCGTTCACTTTCATTATAGCATGTTTTTCCGGATTTGTAAATAACGAGGGGAGGGGAAGGATGTACAAAATTACAGCGCGGTTTTCAGTCAAAACAAACAAAAAATTCCTGTTCTCAAAAAGAACAGGAATTGATGAAAGTAAAGACTTACTTTGATACGAAATGCACACCCCTCTGATCTTTCGTTA
>CAYYIT010000076.1:0-9171 GCA_964472035.1 uncultured Ruminococcus sp. | reverse complement strand
TACGTCGAAAATACTTGGCTGGTCACGGCCTGGGAATTTAGATAAGTGCCGGCTTCTCAATCCTTCTCACTTTCGTGAGAAGGATTTTTTACTATCTACGAAAGCAGGTGTCCGGATGGATCTTCATATCACTCCAATAGCTGTGATACGTACGGATTTCAAGGAAAAGTTCGGTATTCCGCGGCAAAGCGGACGCGTCGATTCTCTGATCGGAAGAATTGTATTTTCACCGCAATATCGTCATCCCGACGCCCTGCGTGGTATCGAGGAATTCTCGCATCTCTGGTTAATCTTTGATTTTTCGAAAGCGCATCGCAGTGAATGGTCGCCCACGGTTCGTCCTCCACGGCTTGGCGGCAATAAAAGAATCGGTGTGTTCGCAAGTCGTTCACCGTTCCGTCCGAATCCCATCGGTCTTTCTTGTGTGCGTCTTATTCGTGTGGAGCATACTGACAAAGAGGGAGATGTTTTGATCGTATCAGGAGCCGATTTGCTCGATGGTACGCCGATTCTCGATATCAAGCCCTACCTGCCCTATGCCGATTCCCACCCCGACGCAAAGGGAAGCTACGGTGAAGCGCTTCAGAATTATAGGCTTTCCGTTGAGATCCCAGCTGATCTGTTGACCATCATTCCACCAGAAAAGCGGCAAGCTGTATGCGATTGTTTGGCTGAGGATCCGCGTCCTTCCTATCAGGCCGATCCTGATCGGGTTTACAGTATGCGATTTGATCGACTCGATATTCATTTTCAGGTACGGCAGCAGTGTGTGTTTGTTACTTCTATTGATGTGGTTGACTAAATTCCCGCTGTTTTGTAAACTACCGGTAGAAAAATTGCAACGGTCGTTTTCTTGTCAAAATGCGTTTCATGTGGTATGATTGTAACTGGAGGGGACGGAACATGAAGTTTTCAGAGAAAATCCAGCATTTACGTAAAAACAGTGGCTTTACGCAAGAAGAATTTGCAGAACGACTCAATGTCTCACGGCAGGCAGCTGCAAAGTGGGAAGCAGGGCAGTCCTATCCGGATATCGGAAATCTGATCCGGATCAGCGATCTGTTCCATGTAAGTGTGGACTACCTTGTAAAGGATCAGCCATGTGCGCTGCGTCCGACTCCTGCAGAGTATAGTGAAACCGATGCCATTATCGATTTCAGGCTGGAAGCCAATGTCAATACCTATGCCGCACTGATGAACGAAACCGAATCTACTCGATTTGATTCTCACGATTTCGAATACCAGAACGGTCCGTTTATCTATCATGACACCTACGTTGGCGGTGAACAGTTCGCAGGTGAAGAAGCCATCTGGAGGGATGGTGTCGCGGTGTATGCCATGAATTACATGGGCAGAGTTCTCAGTGATGGGTTCAGCGGAAATTTTCTCAAAGAAGCACTTAGAAACGCAGATCGCGAGATGCCGTATCGTGGACCAGAATATTACCAGTCAGGGGAATATACCTATCGCTGCAAAGTAACCGGTGATTTCAAATGGTTTCAGGGATACGAAACAATCGAACGGATGGGTGAAAAGATCTACGAATGTTATTTTCATGGTGGCTTGCTGAAATGATGCTGTCTTTCATAAACAATAACAGCCTGGGAAGAATTGCTCTTCTCAGGCTGTTTGTTATATGGCTTTTAATCCAGACCGGAAATTGTAAAGTTGACTTCGACAGTATTCCAGATTCTGAAGTCTTCCGGATCAACGATGTGAGGAGAATAAGCATCTGCACCTTCTACCTTGTTTCCGTCAGCATCGAACAATGCGCCTTCAGTGCTGTGAGCGTCATCCGGCAGATCATCAGCAGACATGTAGCCATTGTAGATGTTGGAACGCAGCTCCACGCCGTCATCCGAAGAGGTGTAGTTTTTGGCAGTCAACTCGATTTCCTCACCATCGACAACGATACTGTCGATGGTAATAACGGCGTCTGGGAACAGTGTGGTGCCGTCCTCGATCACCAGCGCACAGAAGGCGAGGCCCATGGGGTCATATTCTCCGCCTGTCTCCATGCGGTAGCCGTTTGTGTCAGTTGTGACACTGACTGTGTAGGAGCCGTTGCCGTTGATCGTCGCGACTTCAGCGCCATAGGCAAGCATATAGCCACTATCATCGGCATCCCCCCAGTACTGCACCCAATACGCCTCTTCACAGATCGCAAGATACGCCTGACCGGATTCGGCAGTGACTTGTTCTTCATTATTTTCGTCTTGCATCTCGTCTTCATTTTCGCTTTGCATCTCGTTTTCGCAGTATTGCGCATATTCCTCCGCGGATTCGAAATCTCCGAGGGATGCAAAGATCTCAAGTGCTTCCTCGTACCGCTCAATGTCATAAAGGGAGATCGCATGAATATAATTGCAACGGTCCGCCATGCTTTCGGCAGCATCAAAGTCACCAAGCTCTTCAAAAACGATTGCCGCATCCTGATAGTTCCCCTGCTCAAACAGAGTAAGCCCGTAGTCATAAGCAATCTTCTGATCGCAATATTCGGCCAATTCAGAAGATGACTCATACTCTCCGGCGGCAAGGAACGCTTCCTTTGCCCCCTCATAATCACCCGCTTCATAAAGCGCACAGCCCTGATCGTAGCGGCATGCGTTGATCAGTGTTTCCGCATCCTCATAATCGCCAGCCTGCGTAAAATAAGCACAGGCTTCGTCGTAGTTCTGGCTGTCATGCAGACGCTTTCCGATCTCGTAGCTGCACTCTTTCACTCGCTCAGCGGCATCCTCATAGTCCTCCAGCTCCGCAAAGGCCGCCAGTGCTTCATAATGGCTGCCTTCTTCAAGCTGCTGCTCCGCAAGTGCATAGCTGCATTCCAGAGTACGTTCCTCCGCGTCCTCATAGTCCCCGAGCTTGTCAAAGGCCTTCTTTGCCTTCTCGAATTTTTCATCATCGAAATATTCTTCTGCACGACCGTAGTCACACGCAAGAATCATCTCCTCCGCATCCTTGTAGTCTCCCATTTCTTCGAATGCGGCCTTTGCCTTCTGGAATTCTTCGTCCTCGTAGAGGGCAACCGCGTCCTTGTAGCGCATCTCGGGAAGGATCACAAAATTCCCCAGCGCCCAGCCGCCGCCTCCGAGAAGAATGACACCTGCGCTGACCGCACCGATGATAATGCCTTTTTTGCTCATATTTCTCCTCCTTTTATGATTCTGTAGTGCCTGACACTGCGGCAAATGCAACCGCAATGTCCTCAGAAACAGGTTCGATGCTGCCACTTACAAAATCGAATTCATATCTTCCGATTTCAGCAGCAGCACCAGTTTCTGTGTTGGTCAGAATTGCGTAAATTGTGTATACGCCCATTCCTTCGAGGGCTATGATAACTTCCTCTTCTCGGGGCGTGTCAAAGCAAATGGTGCCAAGCGTTCCGTACTCCCCGGAGACAAGATCGAGCAGATAGCTTCCTTCTTCATTAACTGGCGGGACAAGTGTGTAGTAAAGCGTTGTGGTCTCCTCCGTCGGAGCAATGCCGGTGCTGTAGGTCAGCGTAATGCTGCTTCCGGCCGAAACGCTTTCACCAGGTGCAATACTCTGTTCAAAGATCGTTCCCTCCGGCAGCTGATGATCAGCAGCGATGTATTCAACATAGAGGCCATAATAGTCACAGAGCAGCTGGGCTTCCTCAATTGTAAGTCCTACAAAGTCTTCCATGATAATGCCGTCAGCAATACCCATGCTGACATAGATCACAATGGTCGTATCAATTGCAGCTTCTCCGGAACCGGGTTCTGTGCGGGTGACATAGTTTTCTTCAATGCCGTTTTCACTGACCTCATATCGTATCTCGTAATCAAAACCTTTCTGTTCAATGAGAGCGACAGCATCTTCATAGTACATGTTACTTACGTCCGGAATTTCAGGCATCTCCAGTCCAAGGCTGACACTCACATAGACGGTCTGACCGTAGCTGACGAGCTCTTCTGATGCAATCTCCTGGAAATAAATACTATCAATTTCGAATTCAGTGTATTCTGTTTCACCGATCTGAATATCGATGTAGGGATACAGATCTTGCGCATCATAGTAGTTCATACCTACAAGATCCGGCATGTAATATAACGAGCCGGACTCGATCTGCAGCATGGTTTCGCAGAAAGTAAGCTGTTCCTGTGCATCCTGATAATCATCAAGAGCTTCAAACATCTCCGACGCTGTTTCCCAGTCCTCGTCCTGCATGGCCTCTTCCGCAAGGGCATATTGGCAGATCAGTACGCAATTCTCTGAGTCCTCATAGTCGTCCAGTTCTTCAAACAATTCCGCAGCTTTCTTCCATTTTTCGTCCTGCATTGCCTCTTCTGCTATCCCATATTGACACGCAAGAATCATCTCCTCCGCATCCTTGTAGTCTCCCATTTCTTCAAATGCCGTCTTTGCCTTCTGGAATTCTTCGTCCTCGTAGAGGGCAACCGCGTCCTTGTAGCGCATCTCGGGAAGGATCACAAAATTCCCCAGCGCCCAGCCGCCGCCTCCGAGAAGAATGACACCTGCGCTGACCGCACCGATGATAATGCCTTTTTTTCGCATCAAATCACTTCCTGTTCATGATGGATTTGTGTACATTATACCATGATTTTTCAGTGCTGTCAATGAAATCCGCGAAGCATTGGGTTCTTTAACGATTTTCAGAAAAAATTTCCGGAAACGCTTGCAAAATTTCCCCATCTGTATTATAATAGAATATGGTGTGTAATGACAGTATACGCCCTGAATGAGCAGGGCGGAGAAAGAGGTTTTCTATGTTTTATAATAATATCCTTGAAGCCATCGGCAATACGCCGCTGGTACGCCTGCGCAATATGGTTCCGGAGGATGCCGCGCAGGTGCTTGTCAAATTCGAAGGACTGAACGTGGGCGGATCCATCAAGACCCGTACCGCATTCAATATGATCTCCGATGCGGAGGAACAGGGGCTAATTAACGAAAATACCATCATTGTGGAACCCACCAGCGGAAATCAGGGCATCGGCCTTGCGCTCATCGGCGCAGTGAAGGGCTATCCCACGATCATCATCATGCCCGATTCTGTCAGCGAGGAACGCCGTAAGCTTGTTTGTCACTACGGCGCGAAGGTGATTCTTGTACATGACGACGGCGACATTGGCAAGTGCATCGAAGAATGTCTCCAGACTGCACTGCGCATGCGTGAGAAGAACCCGAATGTTTTCATTCCGCAGCAGTTTGAGAACCCCGCCAATCCCCAGGTGCATCGTTCCCATACCGGCAAGGAGATCCTTGCACAGGTGGACGGTCCCATTCACGGCTTCTGTGCCGGCATTGGTACCGGCGGCACCATCACCGGCATCGGTGAGACGCTTCGTGCAGCCAACCCCGATATGGAGATCTGGGCAGTGGAGCCGGAGAATGCAGCGATCCTGTCCGGCGGCAACATCGGCACCCATCTGCAGATGGGAATCGGCGACGGCCTGATCCCTGCGATCCTGAATACTGAGATCTACAGTGATATCTACATCGTAACGGATGAGGAAGCGATCCGCACCTCCCGCGCGCTTGCCAGAAAGGAAGGCCTGATGTGCGGCATTTCTGCCGGAACAAACGTTGCAGCAGCTATTGCGCTCGCCAAGAAGCTCGGCAAGGGCAAGACCGTTGTCACCGTACTTCCCGATACCGCAGAGCGCTATTTCAGCACCCCCTTGTTCTCCGATGAGATCGATGTCTGCACGGAGGAAAGTGCATTTTCCAAGTAACAAGAGCATCACGATCCCCGGCAGTCCTGCCGGGGATTTTCTGCAATATGCTGAAATTTGCGGAAATTACTTGATTTTTCTGCGGGAATATGCTACAATAATAGAATGCTGCGTCCGCAGTACATTGAGAAACCAACGCCCCTTCCGGGCTGATACAGAAAGAGGAATACTATGGCAAAACAACAGGAGTACGGCAACGACAGTATTACGATGCTGAAAGGCCCCGACAAGGTGCGCAAGCGTCCCGGTGTTATTTTTGGTTCGGATGGCCCCGATGGCTGTGCGCATTCGATCTTTGAGATCATCTCCAACTCCATCGATGAAGCAAGAGCCGGTTTCGGTGAGAAGATCATCATCACACGCTGGAACGACGGTACCATCGAGGTCGAGGACTTCGGCCGCGGCTGTCCCGTCGATTATAACAACACCGAGCAGCGT
Organism: uncultured Ruminococcus sp.; assembly: GCA_964472035.1. Taxonomy (GTDB): domain Bacteria; phylum Bacillota; class Clostridia; order Oscillospirales; family Ruminococcaceae; genus UBA3855. Next base: position 3,010 of record CAYYIT010000076.1, on the reverse strand, counting down.
TTCAACTGGGAGCTGGTCTACTGCGAGCTGTACGCAGGCGGTAAGTACGACGACGGTGCGGATACCTACGCATATTCCCTTGGCCTGAACGGCCTTGGCCTCTGCGCGACACAGTTCGCCTCCGAATTCATGGATGTTACCGTGCATCGTGACGGCTTCGAGTACGCCCTGCATTTCGAAAAGGGCGAGAATGTCGGCGGCCTGACAAAGACCCCCTACAAGAAAAAACAAACGGGTACCAGAACCAAGTGGAAGCCCGATCTGGAGGTTTTCACGGATATTCTCGTTCCGGATGATTTCTTCCATGATACCCTGCGCCGTCAGGCAGTCGTGAACCCGAACCTTCTCTTCCTCTACCGTTCCCAGCAGGCGGACGGCAGCTTCACGGAGAAGGAGTACCTCTACGAAAACGGCATCTCCGACTATGTTGAGGAAATGACGCAGGACAAGGCGATGACCTCCGTTCAGTACTGGAGCACCGAGCGCGTCGGCCGGGACCGTGCCGATAAGCCCGATTACAAGGTGAAGCTCTCCGTTGCCATGACCATGTCCAATCAGGTCAACTGCATCGAGTACTATCACAACTCCAGCTTCCTGGAACACGGCGGTTCGCCGGAGCGCGCCGTTCGAAACGCATTTCTCTCCCAGATCGACAGCTTCCTCAAGAGCAACAACAAGTACCTCAAGAACGAAGGCAAGATCACCTTCGACGATATCCGTGACTGCCTCGTGCTGGTTTCCTCCTCGTTCTCCACGCAGACCTCTTATGAGAACCAGACCAAGAAGGCGATTACGAATAAGTTTGTACAGGAGGCCATGACGGACTTTCTCAAGCATCAGCTCGAGGTGTACTTCATTGAACATCCCGACGAGGCGAACAAGATCGCCGAGCAGGTGCTGATCAACAAGCGCAGCCGTGAGAATGCCGAGAAGACGCGACTGAACATCAAGAAGAAGCTCACCGCCAATATCGACCTTGCCAACATGGTCGAGAAGTTCGTGGACTGCCGCACCAAGGATGTGACCCGACGGGAACTCTACATCGTGGAGGGTGACTCCGCGCTGGGCGCTGTCAAGCTTGCCCGCGATGCGGAATTCCAGGCAGTCATCCCCGTCAGAGGTAAGATCCTCAACTGCCTTAAGGCTGACTATCCGCGCATTTTCAAGAGCGATATCATCACCGATCTCCTGAAGGTGCTTGGCTGCGGCGTGGAAGTGAAGATGAAAAACAACAGCAATATCGCTGAATTCAGCATGGATAATCTGCGCTGGAACAAGGTCGTCATCTGCACCGATGCCGATGTCGATGGCTTCCAGATCCGCACGCTCATCCTGACCATGCTCTACCGTCTGACACCCACACTGATCCAGGAGGGCTACGTCTATATTGCAGAATCCCCCCTCTATGAGATCAATACCAAGGACAAGACCTATTTTGCATACACCGAGAAGGAAAAGACTGATATCCTCGCGAAGATCGGCGAGAAGAAATACACCATCCAGCGCTCCAAGGGTCTTGGTGAGAACGAACCCGAAATGATGTCCCTCACGACCATGAACCCCGACACGCGCCGCCTCATCAAGGTCATGCCCTCGGACATCGAGCGCACCGTGCATATGTTCAATCTCCTGCTCGGCGATGATCTTCAGGGCAGAAAGGACTACATCGCCCAGTACGGCGGCGATTATATCGACCTTGTGGATGTATCATAAGACAGAAAGGAAATTGCCATGTTTGGATTTGGATACGGATTTACACTCTTTCAGGTCATGTTTTTTGCCGTGTTTGCGCTCACGTTCGGCATCATCATCTTCACGATGATGAAGACCATCGGACGCTGGAACAAGAACAACAATTCCCCGCGCCTGACCGTTGGTGCCTATGTCGTAGCAAAGCGCACCCATGTGTCCCATCACCGCAGCAGCAATGACAACTTCTCTTCCAGCTCCCATACCAGCTACTATGTGACGTTTCAGGTCGCAAGCGGTGACAGAATGGAGCTGAATGTGGACGGCAACGAATACGGCATGCTCGTAGAGGGTGACTATGGCCAGCTGAGCTTCCAGGGAACACGCTACCTCAGCTTTGTACGCTGCGCACCGCCCATGCAGGAGATGCGATGAGCCGGCCGCAGCGTCCCGGAACGCGCTGCGGACTGCTCGATGAGCTGCGCGGCCTTGCGCTCCTCAGCATGATCCTCTACCACGGCGCGTGGGATCTGGTCAACATCTTCGGCGTGAGCTGGGATTGGTACCGCTCCGAGTTTGCCTATCTCTGGCAGCAGAGCATCTGCTGGACATTCATTCTGCTCTCCGGCTTCTGTCATCCGCTCGGAAGGCACCAGTACCGCAGGGGACTGACCGTCTGGATCGCCGGTGCCGTCGTGACCATCGTCACCATGGTCGCCATGCCCGATAATCTCGTGATGTTCGGTGTGCTGACCTGTCTCGGCACCTGTATGCTGCTGACAAAATTTCTCGAGCCCGTCCTGTGGCGCTGCAAGCCGCTTCATGGTGTTCTGCTTTGCGCAGCGCTGTTCGTGCTGACAAGGAATGTCACACAGGGCTATCTCGGCTTTGAAGGCTGGAAGCTCTGTGCGCTGCCCGAATGGCTCTACCGGAATCACCTGACAGCGTATTTCGGTTTTCCGCATGACGCCTTCTGGTCAACGGATTATTTCGCCGTCTTCCCGTGGATCTTCCTGTTCCTGACAGGCTATTATCTGAGCCGCCTTTTCCATGTGAAGAAGCTGATGTATCTGCTGAAACGGGGAGGCCGCAGCCCCTTTGCCTGGATCGGACGGCATAGTCTGATCCTCTACATGGCACACCAGCCCGTCTGCTATGGCGTGCTGTATGTCGTGATGAATTATGTCGTGAAATAAGAAAACGCCCTGTCCTCGGACAGGGCGTTACAGCTTGTCAAAAAAGGGGCAATTTCCTGAAAATTGCCCACCCCTAACCCCCTCCCTAAAGGGAGGGGGAAATAGTGGAGGGTGCTACCGCACCC
>CAYYIT010000075.1:0-9303 GCA_964472035.1 uncultured Ruminococcus sp. | reverse complement strand
TCCACCCGCCAAAAGGCTATCGCCTTTTGAATCCATGAGGTTTTTCGACAGACTGCCGGATGCATTTACATCCGGTTCCTTTTTTTATTCAGTTTGGTATCTGCCTAAACCCCATATTTGATCCTGATCCGCTCCATTTTTGTTCCGATCGGCTTTGCGATCCACCATAGGAACAGGAAATTCGAAACCGCATACAGGATCGTGTGCGGCAGAGCGGTAACGACGGACGCAAGATAGAGACGATAGTCGAAAGTATTGTTGTACCAGAGAACCGTCCACACGTCCATCAGCAGGGAGTAGAGCACGCCGCTCAGGACGCCATAGGCAAGCAGCAATCCCCTGCTCCGTTTCATCGGTTCCGCAAGGAATCCGGCGATCCAGCCGATCATACCCCACGCAAACATCTGGAAGGGCGTCCATGGCCCCTGTCCGAAGTAGAAGTTTGACAGGAGCGCTGCCATCGCTCCGGTAAGGAATCCGGCTTCACTGCCAAGATACATTCCCGACAGGATCGTCAGCGCGGTGATCGGTTTGAAAAATGGGATCATACGCCCTGCGATACAGAGCGCCGTCAGAACCGAAACCAGCACCATGCGTCTGGTTCCGATCTCCTTCCGTTCGATCCCGGCGATGAACAGCATGAGGGAAAATACCGCAACTGCGAGTGACACAAAAAGATAGCGTTTCTCGTGAAACAGCATGGCACCGGACACCACTGCCAGCGGAATCAGTGCAAGAGGAATGCACCATCTGAGAAGCTTTCTGAGCAAGGCGTTGTGCATCATGTACATCCGCATGCCTCCTTTTCACCGTTCAGCCTGCACAGCGCGGCAGCATCCTCCACGGTGACTGCACCATCATAAAACCCGCGCGTCATACGGCTGATGGCAGTCGTATAGAAGCTATTGTCAGAAAAGAACTCACGGGGCGTTCCAACTGAAACGATATTACCGCGGAAGAACAGAGCACAGCGATCAGCGCAGAGCGCTGCAAGCTCCACATCATGCGTCACGAGCACAATGGTCATGCCGTTCTCCCGCAGCTTTCTGAGAATGCGTATGAACACCTGCTTGGCGTTTGCATCAAGGCCCTTTGTCGGCTCATCGAGCAGCAGGAGACGCGGATTAAGCGTCAGAATCTTCGCCAGCGCGACAAGCTGCTGTTCGCCGCCCGACAGATCGTAGGGATGCTTGTCATACAAGTGGATCAGATCGATCGGAAATCCGGCACCATCGCCTTCCGCAAGCTCCTCCAGCTCTTCACGGACTGTATCCTTCAGAAAGACCGTCTGCACATCCTGCGGCAGCATTGCGACGCAGTTCTTGTAGAGGGACTGATTCTGATAGGCAGAGAGCTTCTTGCCAAACACGCGGATGCTGCCGCTGTAAGGGCGATGCAGCGCCGCGGCTGCTGCAAGGAGTGTGCTTTTTCCTGATCCATTTCCGCCAAGAATACAGAAGATCTCCTTCTCGTACACCGTCAGATCGAGTCCATTCAATACATCGGGAAGACCGCGCTCATATCGGAAATATACCTCCCTGCATTCCAGCGCTTTTTGCTGATCGGGGGCATATGCCTGTACCGGGAGAGAACGCACTGTATTGCGATAGTTGTCCTCTATCAGCGCCCTGCCTTCGCGTATAGTCAGAGGGCAATTGTCCAGCTTCTCAAGCGCACCAGCCAGTCTCACCGCAGCCGGCATGGCGCTGCGCAGCTCCGGCAGATCCTGCACTGCTGCCGCGATTTTACGCGGCTCATCGAGATAGCGAAGTCTTCCCTTCTCGAGCACCATCACCCGATCACTGATCGGAATGCAGTCCTCGAGACGATGCTCCACCATGAGCATCGTCAGTGAAAAGTCATTGTTGAGCTGTTTGAGGGTTCTGACGAAATCCGCCGCTGCGATCGGATCCAGCTGTGCTGTTGGTTCATCAAGAATGAGCAGCTCCGGCTGCATGACCATCACTGCTGCAAGATTCAGAAGCTGCTTCTGACCGCCGGACAAGTCAGAAACAGATCTGTCAAACCAGCTCTCAATGCCGAAATAACTCGCCATCTCGGCGATCCGTCTTGCGATAACAGCCTTGGGAAGATGCAGGTTTTCCAGCCCGAATGCAAGCTCATGCCACACCTTGTCCGTGACGATCTGCTGTTCGGGCCTTTGCATGACATAGCCGATCCTTGCAGCTGACTCGTAGGCAGGCAGCTCCTCGAGCAGCCTGCCTTCCAGACGGATGGTTCCCGTACGTTCTCCGCGCGGCGTCAGCTCCCGTTTGAGCATGCGCAGCAATGTGGATTTTCCGCTTCCCGTTGCACCGCAGATCGTCAGGAATTCGCCCTTCTCCAGACAGAAGGAGACATGATCAATGGCGGGAGCATTCCCCTGCGGATAGGTGAACGTCAGATCTTTGACAGATAGTAATTCCACTTGATCCTCTCCTTTCCTTCAAGAATAGCAGGCAGTCCGACAAGCAGCCCATAGGCCGCAAAACAGCAGTATTGCATTGCACCGCCCGATGCTGCGTGTATCGACGGGTAGAATTGAAACGCCAAATGATCCGACACCATGCCGATACAGACGACGATGCACAGAATCGCACTCGCAAGCACAAGCAGCAGATCCGCTCGTCTGAACCGATGGATGGAAAACTGCGTTCGTTTTCCGATTCCGTAGCCCCTTGCCACCATGCTGTCCGAGGTAATGATACCATTCTCCAGCACCCAGGTAAGCATAACGGAGAAGACACGAAGTCCTCCCCGGCATCTTGCAAGAATATGATCCTCCCGGTAGAGACCAAGGGCTTTCTGTGCCTGCATGACCTTGCGTGACTGCACGGCGATCAGATCCGTATAGCGGATCGCCATGGAAAGCACCAGTGCAAGCTTGGGTGACAGCGTACCAAATACGCACAGCAGCTTGTCCCTCGTCATGATCTGTGAGAAGCTCCGGAACCAGTACAGAACGGAGCTCACCGATGCAGAGGCACTGAAACCGTACAGCAATGCCTCAAGCGTCACAGGCTTATGATCGATCACGAGCAGTACTGTCACGCCATGATGGGAGACAAGCGGATTTGCCAGTGCCATCAGCAGAAACAGTCCCAGAAAATACAGATGGGAGGTTCCATGGCGCGTTCCGTTCCGGATCAGGAAGAGCATCACTGCACCCGTCAGAGAAAGCAGCGTGATGACCGGATGCGTATTGAACATCGCGATCAATGTCACTGCCAGAAAATAGAATGTCACCGCAAGCGGATGGTATTCTGAAATGCGTTTCACGCTGCCCCCTCCTTTCGTTATTGGATATCTTCCCCGAGTGCACAGGAATAATGCCACTCGATCACATCACCGTCGGTCAGTACATATTCGCTGCATCCGACGGAAGGTACAGCTTCATTGACACGATAGACCCATCCCGACAGATCGCCGTGATCGAACTCATACAGATTGGCAATGCCTCTCACATAGGCAAGCGCGGTCGTTCCGTCGTATTCCAGCTGGATGGAGTACTGCTGCGCTGCACGGGTCAGCACATCGAAAGCAGTATCACCCTCAGCAATGGGAAATTCCGTAACTGCAAGTATCTCACCGCTTTCAGGGATATGCTCTGCCTCCCCCGCTACCATATCACAGCGGATTGTCATTGTAACAGATCCTATCGCATCGCTCGAGAATTCTGCATCGGAGCCGTAGTATTCCTCCGGTGTCCGTATATCAATCGCACATACAAGGACGATCGCAGCACCGGCAGCGATCACCACTGCAAGATAATTCATCGGGTGGCGTTTATGACGCAGGATCAGGATAAGGCACACGATCCCTCCCATACAGCCGATACCGATACAGATCCAGAGCTTATAGGGGGTGGGGGCATTCTTTCCCTGCACAGGAGACATTAGAGTTTCGAGTTCAGTTTCCCCCTGTGAAGGCGGCTGAAGCGTAGCGTCACTTTGCTCCAATCGGAACAGCGAGCCGCTGCCGTTCTGCTGTCTCTGACAGGCAGTCAGTGCATGATACACCTGCACCGTCGCCATAGAATTGAACGTACCATCGAGCGTATGGCTGTAGGTACCATCGGAAAGCTGATAGCGTAGCATTCCATCCAGAAGCGTATTCCCGTTTTTGACAAAGCGTTCATCTGCAAGCGGATCAATTCCCAATGAAGCCAGTGCGATCACGACCTGTGCGGTACTCTCGGGATTATATACGCCGTAGCTGGAAAAATCTCCATTCTCAGACTGCCGCTCAGAAAGCAGCGTCACCGCACGTTCCACTTCGGTGACATACGACGCTGCATGCGGCGCAAGGGCCTGCAATACGTTCGAGGTAACATCCACGTCCGAGACATCGCCATAGAGTGCCCAGCCACCGTCTGCAAGCTGCAGCGACAAAACTGTGTCCACCGCGGAAGAAACATCAATATTGCTTGATTCATAGCCGTTATTCAGCAGGTGGAGTCCGTAGACCCAGCTCATGACGCCCTGCATTCCGATGGCGTCATCCATCGTATCCGAGATATAGGGATCCGTACTGCCGATCGCTGCAAGTACAAAGGCATATTTGAGCTGCGTTGATGCACCTGCTGTATCGTTTTCAGAAAGATAGGACAATAGTGCAGATGCATAGGCAGTCATATCGTACACCTGACCGGACTGCTGCAGACCAAGGATATACCATTCTGAAGAGACACCGGCGTTTTCCGTCAGTTCACCATCGATCCATTCCTGAATGCTCGCAGAACCGCTGTTTGCAAGCTGGTACTCCAGAATATCGTCGATCAGGTCCTGTACTCTCTCGGTGTTCTCGGCATGGCAGGGCATTGCGAATACAGCCAGCACCGCGGTCGTAATGACTGCACACAACAGCCGCCGCAGCTGTTTACTCCGCATCATTTCTCCTTCTTGTCAAAGCCCAGGCTCCGGTGCATCCTGCAAGCGCGAGAGCAACTGCGGAAACAGCAAAGGCATCTCCGGTATTTGGGATCGTGGTCTGCTGTGTTCCGGCTGCGGTCGATGCAGTCGTGGAGGACACCTCGGTCTGTGCATTCTCGGTCTGTGCATTCTCGGTCTGTGCATTCTCGGTCTGTGCATTCTCCGCTGTCGTTTCCATCCCATCCGCAGTGATCTCTGCCTTGCAAACGGGCGGAACGAGGATCTGACTCTCGGAAACCGCACTGATCACGAAGCTGCCGCCCTCCTCCACAGTAAAGGTCACCCTGCCCTGCGCGTCCGTCGTAAATGCAGTCGCCTCACCATCGATGGTAATCACAGCACCCTCCACGGGCAGAACAGCGGGGTTCCAGTTCGCATCATATCCGGCAGCAGAGAGGGTCAGTGTGATCTCGTCGCCTGCTTCCGCTGCGACGGAACTCACATCGAAGTAACAATAGGTATCCGACCATCCGGTCATATCGGTATATACGAAGGCACTGATGCAGTCGCCCTCTGTGATGGTATCCGCCAAAGACAGAGCTGACGCATGATTCAGATAATACCCATAAGCGGTACCGTTTTCCGCACCCCAGAGCTTGCTCAGGCTCAGGCCGAATTCTGTTTCTTCTGATGCGTAGCCAGCAGATGCACCGCCGTCATAGAAAGCCTCGTGTGCATGGTACAGTGCATCGTTGATGGTAAGTACGCCGTCACCGTCCGCATCGGACACAGCGATCGTTTCCGCTGCAACGGCAAGTTCCCCCTGCGCATCGGCGATCGTGACATAGACATTCACACTTGCGCTTTCCTCCGCCGCGGCAGCAAACGTGCAAGCTGCTGCGGCTGTCAGTACGGAAAGAACGGCTGCGATCATTTTTTTCATGTTCATTACCTCTCAATTCATTTTTATCTCGTCCGGCTTGCGGAACGGATGTCAGGTGTGTGATGCACTGGACTGTTCTCTGGGCGGTTTGATCCCGGCAGCCTCCAAGGCTCTTGGCCATGGCCCGAGAAATGCTTTGATCGCAACCACCTCACGCTCGGTAAAATCCGCGCGCTTGGGATAGCGATGTTCTCCGTTTTTCAGAAGCTCCGCCTGTTTTCCCTGCAAGAGCAGGATACAGTCCGATCTTGTCAATTTCTCCTTTGCCATACTACCTCCCAAAAAAGAAACGCTTTTCTGTTGCATTGACAACAAAAAAGCGCAGCAATTCTCTGTAATTAGCGAGAAGGCAAACCCCTCCCGCGGAAACATCAAATGGCTGCACTTTTCATATCCAAAAATGCCGCAGCAGAATCATTCTGCTGCCACCCGCATTGTCCGCAGAGTAATCCGACTTATGGGACGAAATCCCAATTACGGTAATGATGGTTGCGACGGATTTGCACCGAACTTCCCTCTTTTCTTCGCTTTCGCGAACACGGACCGCGTAAATATGCAATTTTCATGCGGGATCTCTCCCTTTTATGTATTATAACACAGTTTTGGTTTTTCGTCAAGTGGGTCATTCCAGATCCCAGCCGGGCTTGCTGACATCACGCATGGCGAAGCGCTTGCCGTTGTCGAGCACCACGCAGAACATCGTATCGCCGAACTGCGCATTTTTGTAATCCAGAAACACGGGGCAGCAGTACTCGTTGCCGTCACGATCACTGACATAGTACGGATGGCGCTGGAGATCATGCTTCTTGCCGCCGACCGTCATCGTGCCGAATGCATATTTCTGGCGTTTCACACAATCATAGTCGGAATTCCTGCCGAAGACACTGCCGATACCCTTGATGAACATCACGATGAACGTCACCATGGAAAACGTCCAGATGACAGCAAAGTCGAACCTATGTCTTCTGCGGTAACTGCGATAAGAATAGCTTCCATAGCTTGGATTTGACAAGGTTTTGATTTCCATAATTGCCAAGGGCATCAAGAACAAAGCTCCTGCCAGAGACAGGTAGAGCGTCATCATATGCACATAACGCCGATCCGCAATGTATTTACACAGTGCCTCTTCCTTCTCCTCCGGCATGCGGAGCCTGCACAGTTCATTCGTATCCATACTCTGTCTCCTCTCATTGGTAAAACGAAGTAAATTATATTCACTATTATAGCATAATCTTAACGACAGTGCAAGAAAAATCGCTGTTTGGGACAAAGAATCGTCATTCTGACAAAACAGATGCGTATATTTTCAGCATATCGACGAAAAATATTGAAAATATTTTCAAAAAGCCCTTGCAAAACTGAAAGGAATCGTGTATAATAATGAAGTACTTGTATGTGAAAGGAGCCAAAGCATGAAAATCGGACTGGTATTAGAAGGCGGTGCGCATCGCACCATCTTTTCCTGCGGTGTGATGGATGCTTTGCTCGATGCAAAAATCAAGGCTGATTATGTGATCGGTTCCTCTGCCGGAATCACCTACGGTGTATCCTACGTTTCCGGCCAGCATGGAAGAAATCGTGAAATGCAGCGGCGTTTTGTACGCAATCCGCGCTATGCCGGAATGCTGCACCGTTTCAATCCGCTGAACCGTTCCTACTACAACCTGAAATTTGTCTTTTCCACGATCCCGAACCGGCTGCTTCCCTTTGATTACAAAGCCTATGAGGAAAGCGGCACGGAAGTGCTGGCTGCCGTGACGAATATTGAAAACGGCGAGGCAGAGTACCTTCCGGTCAGCGGATCCGACCATGAATGGAGGGTCCTTCAGGCAACCTGTGCGCTTCCGCTGATGTTCAAGCCCATTGTCATTGATGGCAAGCATTATGCAGACGGCGGCGTTGCGGATTCCATTCCCTTCCAGAAGGCGCTGGATGATGGATGTGACAAGGTCATTATTGTACTGACAAGGGAGCGCAGCTATCTGAAAACGGAAGAATCCCTGATGTCGACGATCGCCAAAACCTATCAGCGCAGGCATCCGGCTTATGCGCAGGCACTTCTTTCCCGGCACGAACGCTACAATGCGTGCATCGAACAGATCAATGCGCTGGAACAGGAAGGCAGACTTTATGTGATCGCGCCAAAGGACACACTCGGCGTCAAGCGTACTGACAAACGGCTGGACAAGCTGATGGCACTTTACGCGCAGGGATATTCGATTACTGCACAGCAGATGCCGCAGCTGCGGAAGTACTTGGAAGAGGAAGAGCACATGCAGGAACAAAACACAGAAGAAACGGAGCAGAAAGAAAATGGCGGAATTGAAGTTTGAGATTACTGAACACATCGGTGTCATCGGGGAGAATGCAAGAGGCTGGAGCCGTGAGCTGAATATGGTCAGCTGGAACGACCGCGAGCCGAAGTATGATCTGCGCGACTGGTCTCCCGATCACTCCAAGATGGGCAAGGGTCTGACGATGACTGCGGATGAACTGGCAAGTCTCAAGGATATCCTTAACGAGCTTGATCTGGATGCATTCGACGAGATGGATGAATTCTAAAAATCGCGGAAACGCTTGATTGTGAGGTGAAAATATGCATACTAAGGGAACAAAGCTTATCACTGAAAACCGCAAGGCGCGGCATGAATATTTCGTGCTGGAATCCTTTGAAGCCGGCATTGAGCTGACCGGTACGGAGGTCAAATCCATCCGTCAGGGCAGTGTCAACCTCAAGGACAGCTGGTGCGTGGTCGAAAACGGCGAGCTGTTCATCAAGCAGATGCATATTTCACCATACGAAAAGGGCAATATTTTCAACCGCGATCCCCTGCGTGTCCGCCGGCTTTTGATGCACAAGGCAGAGATCAACCGTCTTTACGGCAAGCAGAAGCAGGATGGTCTGACGCTTGTACCGCTCTCGCTTTATTTCAAGGATTCGAGAGTGAAGGTGCAGCTGGGACTCTGCAAGGGTAAGAAGCTCTATGACAAGCGTGACGATGCCGCAAAGCGTGACGCAAAGAGAGCCATTGACCGGGCGCTGAAGGCGCAGAATCAATAATTTTGCGGACATTATGGGGGCGTACCGGTTTCGACGGGGGCTTTGCACCATGATAAGCGAGTAGAGGCTGCCAATCTCTTAAAACATGGCACGTTTTAAATATAAACGCTAAAAACAACATTTCTGTAAGCTTTAACAAGAGCCTGCAGGTTGCTGCCTAAGTCAGCATCTGTCCTGTAACTGAGTACCACGGCTTTTACAGGGCATCGATCAGTGGTGAACGTTCCGAAGACCCGTCCATGTCTCCGGAATGCATTTGGACTACCTGACAGTTCAGCCTGTTTGTCGGCGGTTCCGCCAGGGAATTTTAATAGATAAACTACACTCGTAGAAAGTTGTGGGAATGGGCTTTCGGACAGGGGTTCGATTCCCCTCGCCTCCACCACTAATTAATGCGTATTTTTAAAGTTTACGCAGAGGTCGTAATT
>CAYYIT010000074.1:0-9386 GCA_964472035.1 uncultured Ruminococcus sp. | reverse complement strand
GGGTGCAGGGGACGAAGTCCCCTGCACGAATCCCCCTCCCTGGGGAGGGGGTAGGGGGAGGGGAAGCAACACGCATCCTCCCGTTTTATGCTTCATACTTCCTGCTCAGCAGCTCGCGCTTGAGGTCCCAGAGCTTCTGGGACAGATCAACATAGTAATTCTGCGGATTCTCAAAACGCTTGACCTCGTCCCAGATGGTGGAGAGCTGCGCGCGGCAGTACGCACGGATCTCCGGAAGGGTCGGGCTTTCGTAGACGCAGGCACCCTTCTCAAATACCGGAACCAGCAGCCGCTGTGCGCGGAAATTGCGCAGGAGCTTGCGCTTATAGGTGTGGTCGGGGTCAAAGATCTCGTAGGGCTGCGTGTCGTCGATGACCTCATCGTGCAGGGTCAGCACGTCGGCAAGCGCCATGCCGCTCTCCCTGTCGAAGAGCCGCCATACGGTCTTGAAGGAGGGATTGGTGATCTTGGCGGTATTCTCGGAGACCTTGATCTTCGGGATGATCTCGCCGTTCTCCTCCACGGCGGCAAGCTTGTACACGCCGCCGAACACCGGCTCGGAGCGCGAGGTCACGAGGCGTTCGCCGACACCGAAGCTGTCGATCTTTGCATCCTGCGCGATCAGCTCGCGGATGATGTATTCATCCAGCGAATTCGATGCCACGATCTGGATATAGGGCAGGCCCGCGTCGTCCAGCATTTTTCTCGCCTTCTTCGAAAGATAGGCAATATCGCCGCTGTCGATGCGGATGCCCCTGCCGCGGTGGCCGGCTTCCTCCAGCTGCTTGAACACCTTGATGGCGTTCGGCACGCCGGAATGCAGCACGCTGTAGGTGTCCACAAGGAGGGTGCAGTCATCCGGATAGACCTTCGCATAGGCTTCGAATGCCTCCAGCTCCGTATTAAAGAGCTGCACCCAGCTGTGCGCCATGGTGCCCAGCGCCGGAATGGAAAATGCCGTATCCGCGATGGCGCAGGCGGTTCCTGCACAGCCGCCGATGAAGGCTGCTCTTGCGCCGTAGACCGCGCCGTCATAGCCCTGTGCGCGGCGCGAGCCGAATTCCATGACGGGTCTGCCCTGCGCGGCGGTAACAATGCGGTTTGCCTTGGTGGCAATGAGGCTCTGGTGGTTGATGCTCAGCAGCACCATGGTTTCGATCAGCTGCGCCTGAATGGCAGGTCCCCTGACCGTGAGCAGGGGCTCGTGCGGAAACACGGGGGTTCCCTCCGGTACTGCCCAGACGTCACAGCAGAAACGGAAATTCCGGAGGTAGTCGAGGAATGCCTCGCCGAACAGCCTGCGGCTGCGCAGGTAGGCAATGTCCTCCTCGGTGAAATGCAGGTCGTGCAGATAGTCGATGACCTGCTGAAGGCCTGCGGCAATGGCGTAGGCGGCATTGTCCGGCGCTTTGCGGTAGAACATATCGAAGTAGACGATCTCCTCTCCCCTGCCGTTCTCGAGGAAGCCGTTGCCCATGGTCAGCTCGTAGAAATCCACGAGCATCGTCAGATTGCGTTCGTTCATGGATGTACCCTCCTTTGGAAATAGTCTGTGCCGGCGTACTGCCAATATACAAAATTCGGGCAATCCGTCCGGACTGCCCGAATCCAAAATGTCAAACTCAGAGTTTAATGATCTCGCCCTCTGCATTTGCCGGAGCGCCGATGGCATTGCACTCATCGGTGTCGATATGCATTGCTCTTGCAAAGTTCGGATGTACACGACAGACAACGTCACCGAGGATCGCCTCTCTGCCTTCCTTACCGCACTTTACCCATACGATCTCCTTATCCTCAACGCCCAGCTCCTCTGCGTCAGCGGGAGTCAGGTGGATGTGACGCTTTGCAACGATCACGCCCTCGGTCAGCTCAACCTCGCCGCAGGGACCTACCAGCTTGCAGGCACCGGAACCGGCAACGTCACCGGACTCACGAACAGGAGCCATCACGCCGATGGAACGTGCATCCGTACCGGAGATCTCTACCTGTGTTGCAGGACGAACGGGGCCGAGAATGGATACGTTCGGGAGGGACTTCTTGGGTCCTACTACAGTCACGCGCTCTTCGCATGCATACTGGCCGGGCTGGGACAGATCCTTCTTGTGGGTCAGGGCCGCACCCTTGCCGAACAGAATCTCCAGATCCTCCTGGGTTACATGGACGTGGCGGGCAGATGTTTCGATCATAAACTTCTTAGACATATTCTTTTCCTCCAAATACTTCCCGTGCCGCGCGGGGCGGACGGTTGCTCTTTTGCAATTTGCATTGCGCTGACTCTATTTTACTACTTTTTTCGACAATCGTCAAGGGGGTATTGCAAATTTTCTTTTAGGCAATACCGCACAAAGGACAGTGCGTCAGATGTGCAGCAGATTTTTCGTCAGATCATCCAAAAATTCCGCAGGCATACTGGCGTATGTCAAGGGATTTTTGGGCAAGATGACGGAAAAGATGCAAACAGATGACGTGCTGAGCCGTCAGGCGGTCTTTGCGCGGTGTTGCCTTTACCGATTCGGAGATCAGCCGAGGCTCTCCTCCAGCTCCTGCAGAAGAACGGCCGCGATATCGCGCGCTTCGGTTCCGCTGCCGCGGAAGTCCTCCACGACCACGCAGAACGCCACGGGGAAATCCTCGTCATCGGTAAAGCCGACAAGAAGTGAGTTCTCCTGGTCGCCGTCTCCCACCTGTGCGGTACCGCTCTTGACGGCGACATCCGTACCGGGGAGCAGCTCGCTGTAATTGTTGCTGCCGTTGCGCACCATGATGCCGCGCATGATCGAGGCGGTATCCTTGGAGAACATCTGCTCTCCGTAGGAGGTGGAGGCGCTGCTTGTCACCCTGCCGTTGACGGAGGTGACATGATCGATGAGATAGGCCTCCGTCACGCTTCCGCTGGCATTGGCGATGGCACTCTGCCAGAGCATGAGCTGGAGGGGGCTGACGAGCGTTGCGCCCTGTCCCATGCATCCCCACTGGGTATCGAAATCCGTCTCGTCGATGAGCGTCGTGGAGGCGCTGCGCGCGGTAATGCCGTTGATGTCGATGGCGCGCTCTGCGCTGGACTCGATGTTCACGGCGTATCCCATGTTTTCATAGACGCCGATCACGCTGTCGAGCGGCAGGTCGGGATCCTCAACAAGCTGCGCAAAATAGGGATTGCAGCTGTGTGCAAAGGCCTGATAGATATCCTGCATGCCGTGGCCGGCATCCTCGTGGCACTTGATGTTCTGCCAGCTCTGGTTGAGGTAGAGTCCCTCGCAGCCGAAGCGCTTCTGCATGAGCTTCTCATAGCCCATGGTTTCGAGTGCGGCAATGGTGGTGGAGATCTTCTGGGTCGAGCCGGGAACGGTCTTGTAGAAGACCTTGCACATCATGCTGCCCTCCTTGAGCGAAGCGATATCCTCGTAGTTGTTGAGGATATTGATGCTGGGCTTGCTCAGGCAGACGTAGATCTCGCCCGTCTTGTAATTGTACGCCACGGCACAGCCGTCAAGGCTGCCGAAGGCGTCGTAGACCTTCTGGTTCACGGCGTGGTCGAGGGTCGTATAGATCGCCGCATCGCCGTCCTTATGCTCGCCGAGCATGAAGCTGAAATTCGTCAGGACATCGAGATTCTGGGCAACGAGGGTATTGGTCATCTGGCCGCTGTCGTCGCCGATGAAGTTGCCGACGTCGAGGAAGTGATCCGCGTCATAGCTGTCCTTGCTGGCGTTCTGGTCGAACAGCACGTCCCCGTTGCGGTCATAGACATAGCCGAGGGAGACATTGCGCGCGTAGGACATGTAGAACTTCGCTTCCTTCTGGAGCTTGTAGATCAGTGCGCCCATTGCTACCAGAAAGAGCAGGAGCATCACGGTGATCAGACGCTGTCCTCTGCGGATGCTTTTCATGAGCGTCCCCTCCTTTCTCTGTCAGAAGGCGCCGCCGTCCGGACGGGCGTATAGGCGCGCGTTGCGGTGCCGGTGGTTCCGCTTCTTCCGGGCGCTGTGCCCGGACGTGTGCCGGTGGTTCTTCCGGCAGGGGCAGCGGAGCGTGTACCGGTGCTGCGGGGTTTCCCGGCAGATGGAGGCGTGCTGCGCGGCGGTGTATGTTTGGGCTGGTGGCGGGCATGCTCGGTCTCCTTATGCCGGAACAGCGGCGACTGGCCTGCCTTGAGCATGCCGATGAGGAAGCCGCAGGTCACCATGGAGCTGCCGCCCTGCGAGATGAACGGCAGGGTCACGCCCGTGAACGGGATCATATTGCAGGCACCGAAAATATTCAGCGCCATCTGTGCCACGAACGCCGCAACGATGCCGGCGGACATGGTGGCGTGGTAATAGCTCTTCGGAGGGTTGATCAGCACCGTCGTCAGCATCAGCAGGATGAGGATGACCATGAGGACACCGGTCAGCAGTCCCCACTCCTCACAGATGGTGGCAAAGACGATATCCGACTCGTAGGCGAAGACCTTGTGGAGTCTTCCCTGTCCGGGGCCGAGTCCGAGCCAGCCGCCCCTCGCGATGCCGATGAGGGCTTCGCACTGCTGCCAGCCGTTGCCGTCCCTGTCCGCCCAGATGTCCACATGCAGGCGGTCCTGCACATAGGAGGGCGCGAGCATCCATGCCACTGCGGCAAGGATCACGCCGCCGATGCAGAAGATGGTGATGGCGGTCTTGGAGAGCTTTGCGCGCGGATAGCACAGACGGCAGAACAGCGCACAGACAAAGATCGCTGCAAAGGTCGGAAGGCTTCCGAGGTCACGGCACCACCACTGCAGACCGAAGATGATGACGGTCATGCCGCAGAGACAGAGCGTGTCCTTGGACACATAGAAAAAGAGGATCTTGATCTTCTTGTGCAGCTCCACGATGGAAGCGGCGGCGATCAGGATGAAGCAGGGCTTGATGAATTCCGACGGCTGCAGCGAGAACGAGCCGATGTTGATCCACATGCTCCGTCCTCCGGTCAGGAAGAGGATGCACAGCACGAGGAAGCCGATCACGCCGTAGACGTATTTCTTCTGCCGGCGGATCCACTCGTGGTTGCGGGTCAGCAGAAATCCGAGCTGGCAGCAGACGAGCGAAGCGATGATCGTGAGCAGGTGCTTCTTGGAGAGCGACACGCCCCCGAAGCACGACTGGAAGATCAGACTCATGTTCAGTATGCCGATCAGCAGCAGATCCAGCGTATAGGTCATCTGTTTGTAGCAGAGCGTTACAATAATGTAGAGGAAGTCCAGACCCAGCACCACGCCTGCCAGCAGCAGGACGTCCGCGGCGGAGTCATAGTTTCCGCGCACGAGGACGATACCCAGCATGGACAGATGCGTCAGCAGCATGAGCAGAATGACGCCGATATAGGAAAGTCCGTTCTTATACATCAGGCACCTCCCCTTTCTGCGTGCTTCGGCTTGCGTACCAGCTGCAGCACGGTGCTGCCGATGCGGATGGAATCGCCCGGCAGGAGCTTCGCCTGATGGACGCGGTGGTTGTTGACGTAGGTGCCGCTCTTGGCACCGAGATCCGTGATGCTCCAGACGCCGCCGCTGACGGTCATGACGGCATGGTAGCGCGATACGGAGGGATCGGGAATGCGGATGTCCGCGGAAATATGACGGCCGATGAGGATCTCATCCGCCTCCAGCGGATAGTGCTGCCCCTTGACGCGAAGCTCCAGATCCGCGCTGACCTTCTGCCAGCGCTTGGCGCAGAGCTTGCTCTCGCGGTTCGCCGCGAGGATGACCGCCAGCGCGAACAGATCCAGTATGACTACGGCGATGGCGCAGAGGATGAGATCGGGGATCTCGAGCGATCCGAGCATTTCGAGAAAATCTGACACAGGCCTCTCTCCTTTTCTGATTCTTGTATGATCAACGATCGGTGTTTCTTCTTCACGGAAGCCCGTGCGGCGGGCTCCATACTTCTATTATAATACATTTTCCGGTAAATCGCAACCATATTCCGGCAAAACGGACGCTGCGCAAAAATTCTTTCGCAATTTTTCATAAAATTTTGAAAAAGTACTTGAAAAATTTTGGAGGATATGTTATAATGGTAGTATCATAACGGAAGCAGAGACTTCCGTGTAAAGGAGGAAACCATCTTGAAAATGACAATCAACGCAAAAAAAATGCAGATCTCCCAATCCTTTACCGATTATGCGCAGCAGAAGCTGGACGCCAAGCTGGACAAGTTCTTCGGTGACGAAGCCGATGCAAAGCTGGTACTGTCTGAGCAGAAGGGTCAGATCATTCTGGAACTGACCGTGCGCTACAATCAGATGATCTATCGTGCAGAACAGACTGCAGAGGATAAGAAGGATGCGCTCGACGCAGCCATCGACAAAATCATCCGCCAGATCCGCAAGAACAAGACCCGTCTGGAAAAGCGTCTGAAGGATACCGCCTTCAAGCAGGAATTCCAGGATACGGTCGAAGAGCAGACGGATTTCAATGTCATCCGCCGCAAGTCCTTCGTGCTGCGCCCGATGAGCGTGGAGGAAGCGATCCTGCAGATGAACATGCTCGGCCACAGCTTCTTCATGTACATTGACGCGCCCACCGGCGAGATCAATGTGGTGTACAAGCGTGACGATGACGGCTATGCCGTTCTGGCACCTGAAAAAGAGTAAGTATGCAGCACGCCCCCGATGCCTTCCGGCAAAGGGGGCATTGCTTTCCTTCCGATGGGAATGCAAAACTGCCCTCCCCCTAACCCCCTCCCTAAAGGGAGGGGGAATCATAGTAGGGCGCTGCCGCGCCCTACCCTGCCCTGGGACATTCGCTTTGCTCTGTCCCAGACCCTTGGCAATTCCGGACAGAAGATGCTGCATGCTCATACGACTGGGCAGCCTGATAGAGAATTCGTATCGAAGGTCAGGAAGGCAGTCCATTAAATCCCAATGCATCGCGTTTTTTTGATTCCGTGCAACTTTTTTTGAAAAAATTGAAAAAAAAGCTTGACAAACAGCGGATGCCGTGGTATAATAAATACTGTTCGGTAGACGTGCCTGTAGCTCAGCTGGATAGAGTGACTGGCTACGAACCAGTAGGTCGGGGGTTCGAGTCCCTCCAGGCACGCCAGAACGTAAGCCATCCTGAGTCGCTCAGGGTGGCTTTTTTACATATGATCCATAGAAAGGAAGGATATCTATGTTCTGTCAAAAATGCGGTAAGGACAATGCGGACGGTGCGAAATTCTGCATCGGCTGCGGCGCCTCCATGGCGGCAGCTCCGGCTGAGCCGCTTCCGGAGCCGGAGGCGGTACCGGAAAGCCCGAAGAAAACAAAGCGGACGCTTCCGCTGATCCTTGGCATCATTGCAGGTATTGCGGTGCTGGGCGGCGGTACGACCGCGCTCGTGCTGCATCTGCGTCAGCCGAAGGACACCGGCATCACTGCCTCCGAGGTGGACGCTGCCAACCGGAAGGCGGAGAAGCTGTACGAGGCTGCCGACACGGCGATCACCCTGATCCGCGAGGAGGGCTTTGCGGTCGAGGACGGCTATTACCTGTTCAGCGAATCCTACGAAAAGCCCGAGGATGCGCCGGAATCCGGTGACGTGAGTGTTTCCGATCCGGACTATTTCCTGTGGCTTCTGGACGAGGAATGGGACGATATCGAGGAGCTTGAAGGCTACGGCTTCTATGTGGAGGAGGAGCAGGTGCTGTCCGCCGCCGTGGAGACCGACGTCTGTGTCGGCGCTTTCCCGAATCCCGTTTCTCCCGAGGATGCGGAGGAAATGGAGCTGAACGAGGACCTGCTCGACCATGCGGCGGAGGGCGCAGAGCCGGAAACCGAGGAAGAGACCGAGGCGCCCACCGAGGAAGAGACTGAGGCACCGACGGAGGCTCCCACCGAGGCACCCACCGAGCCGGCAGCACCTTACAAATGGTATCTCGAGCCGCAGATCGAGGCGGATTTCATCGGCGTGCTGCAGATGTCCCGTCCCGTGGACGATAATTTCGCCCTCAACAGCTCCCACCTTTACAGCAAGTACAGCGCCATCTGCATGGACGGTCTCTTCGGTGTGATCGACTACGAGGGCATTCTGGTTGCCGCGCCGGAATACACCGAGATCTATGTGGGCTACGATGCGCGCATCCTGCTCACCGGCGAGGACTATTACAACGGCTGGGAGCTGCTCGATGACGGAAGTATCATTTCCGTTGTAGAGCCAGCCGATATTATGGGTACTTCCCCCGATCCCTCCTTCGGATACTGGCCGGACGAAAATGCCACCGTTCTCTCCAATTTCGGCAGCGAGTTCTACACCGATCCCCTGGATCCCATGCCCATGATCCTGATCGAGGATGTGGAGGAGATCGTCTACGACGGCGGCTATACGGAGCTGCAGTGCACCATCGATTATGACAACCGTTCCTACGCCCTGATCGTGGACGGCGAAGCGGTGACGGACTTCATTTATGAGGATGCCGGCAATTTCACAGACGGCATTATTCCCATGAAAAAGGACGGAAAATGGGGCTATCTCGATGCAGAAGGCAACGAAGTGATCCCCTTTGAATACGACGCTGCATGGGAGCGCAACCGCGCACTCGTCATCAATGACGAGAACGGCCACTACGAGTGGAACATGGCGTTCGACGCATCCTGCGGCTATGTCGTTCTCTGTCAGGACGGCGAATATGCCCTGTACGACACGTCCGGCGCGTGCGTGATCCCCTTCGGGGAGTTCGAGGCCATCGAGCCTGTCTACAAGAATAAGGCATGGGTCAAGCAGGACGGTCTGTGGGGTGTGATCACCTTCGACCTCGACGAGGAGCTGCCTGCTCCGACCATGCCGGAGGAAGACGCCGGCTGGACGGGTCTCTACCGCGATGTCCTGCTGTCACATTACAATGCAGGCAATACTGACAGCAAGGGCTTTGACCTGTACGACATGGACAGCAACGGCATTCCGGAGCTGATCGTCTCGACAGGACTGACGCACATCAGCAGCTGCGAGATCTACACCGTAGAGGACGGCGCGCTTGTGGATCTTGGCGATTACGGCGTTTATGGCGGCATCGGCTTCTGCGAGGAAGAGGGCTTCATGGCCGTTGAAAATCTGCACATGGGCTATAGCTACGGCGTGTACTATGTCCTGGAAGGCGGTGCCTTCCGCGAGATCTTCTCCTACAGCGATAATGCCGGTGCGTGTGAGGATCCGGCGGATATCGCCTATACCATCAATAATGAGGTGGTTACGGAGGAGGAATACTACGCAACGCTGCAGAGCTACCCTGCCTTCATCGGACTCGGCACGGGCAATGCCCTGACGAGCGAGAACATCGACATGCTGCTTTCCTGAACAGAATAAAAAAAGAAGCCCTGCTGAATCAGCAGGGCTTCAGTCTGTCAAAAAAGTCCAGCCCAGTGCTGGACTTTTTCACATAGAAGTGGTA
>CAYYIT010000073.1:0-9454 GCA_964472035.1 uncultured Ruminococcus sp. | reverse complement strand
ATGGAGGGCTTGCTTATTGGGGATATTCGTTTAGGGTGGGTTTATTGACAAGCTGGGACGCCGCATCTGCGGCGTCCTTGCATCTCGTATTCTTACGCGTTTCCGGACAGATCGATGCTGCGCACGGCCTTGCGCACCTTCAGCACGAATGCCGGCGGCACCGACATCTTATCGATCCCATACGACAAATCGCTTCAGAATTTGAAAATACCAAAAATCCCCCGCAGATGCACTGCGGGGGATCGTGATCAGGAAAGCGAATGCTTACGATGCAAGGTAGGTCACATAATCGGAATTGTAGTATTCCCAGCTGTCGGCAGCCACCAGACCACTGCCGTAATCGACCAGATTGTTTCTGACGGAGAAGTCACTGTACCAGCCGTCCACAACATACATGCGGCGGCTCGTATCCACCGCGCCGTAGGGCTGATCCATGTAGACCGTATTCTCCGTGAAGGTGCAGTGGTAGCCCCAGCCCTCGACCTGCTCATGCAGCTCAAAGGCGGCCACGATATTGGTGTTGCCGTTGCGGTAGCCGATATTGTCGTGGACATTCACATCATTGCCGGCGATATCCACAAAGCTGCCGGCATAGTTGGCACCCGTCATGCCGTCTCCGTAGAACGTGCAGTTCATGATCTCCGTGCCGGTGGTGTACTCCTTGACATCCACATGCTCGGCCGCGACATTCTTGAAGGTGCAGCCGTCCACGGTATTGTAGTCGCATTGGTAGTCAAAGCCCGTGACGGACTTTGCACTGCCGATGTAGACGCCCTCACCGTATCCGGGCGTGACGGTTCCGGTGTCATGGATGTAGGAATCCTCCACGATGCAGTAGGAGCTGCCGTCACGGATGGCGATCGCCTCTGAGCCGGTATTGTACACCTCGCAGTTTCTGATGACGGAATGGCTGGAATTGTCCAGAACGATGCCCTTCTGGGAGGTCGTGATCTTCAGATTTTCAAGGATCCAGTAATCGCCCGTGATCTGGATCACATAGCCGTTTTCTGCACTTGTGCCTGTGATGACCGGCGGATTTTCCGGATCAGCGGCAGTCAATGTAATGGGGGCATCCGCTGCACCCTCCGCAGCGGTATCGATTTTCTGCGCGCCCTGATAGGTCGTGTAATCATAGGTCCCGCTTGCGACACGGATGACATCGCCCGGCTGTGCATTGCGCATTGCAAGGAAAAGCTCCTCCACCGTCGAGACAAACACATCGTTTTCCGAAGGCTGCACGAGCAGCTCGCGCTTCATGACGCGAAGATCGAACACATCGAGTCTGCCGTCCGCGCAGAGATCGCCGGCGTTCCAGTCCGCAAGCACGGTGTCCTTTTCGCACAGCAGCCATTTCTGGAGTGCGACCACATCGATCACGGTGAATTCTCCGTCCATGTTGACATCGCCCCTTGTGCGCGATTCCATCGCAAAAGCACTGCCGAAGCTGCTGCACAACGCAAGGCTTACAGTGGATGCCAGCAGCCGTCCAAATAATTTCTTCATAGATTCCACCTCTGTTCGGGGCGCCGCCCCGTTCTTTGGTCCCATTATACCACTTTTGGCTGAAATTGTCAAATGTTTTACAACATTTTATACAAAGACACCTTCGGAAAACGCGTTCCCGAAGGCGTCATCGTTATGAGAGAAGTAATTTCTTCATGAGTGCAAGATCAAAGACATTGATCACGCCATCTTCGCAGAGGTCACCTGCTGCGGCGTTTGTCAGATCGCCTGTATGCAGGAGGAATTTCTGCATCATAATGAGATCCAGAACGGAGCACCGGCCGTCTTGATTGACATCGCCGGAGACCATCTTCTCTTCCGCTGCCGCGGGCTCCAGGACGAATTTCTGTCCCTCACCGCCCCAGTATTCCCACTGGCAGATATTGGCGCCGGCCTCCGTACTGATCTCGAACACATCCGCACAGCGTATACCGCCGGATGCGGCTGTCATAAGGGAGTAGCTGCCGTCCTTATTGCACTGCAGCATGAACTTCTGGGAAGCATCCCCTGTGTAGGCAGCAAGGTGGATATTGGCACCATCCTCCTCAGAGCCATTCTCCACGGTCAGGGCTCTGCCGTCGGCTGCCTGCACGGTGTAGGTACCGTCGCTCTGCTTTGTGAATGTCCATGTCTCTGCATCGTTCTGCACGAGATTGCCGTTATCCTGCGCAAAGAACAGGCTGCTGTTCACATTGCGGATGGTATAGTCGCCGTCCGGAACGGCCGGATGCACGGCGTCGATCCGCCAGAGCTGGCAGTCGCCGCCCCAGTATTCCCACTGGTTGATGCTGCCGCCGTCCTGCGTCGACCAGTCGTAGACATCGAGGCCTGCGGCATCGCCGGAGCATTTCGATACGATGCCGTAATGGCTGCCGTTCTGCACGAGTTTCCACAGCTGGCTGTCGGAACCGTTGAATTCCTGCAGCTCTGCATTCAGACCGTTTTCCGCAGAATTCTCCGCAACTGCAATGCACTTGGATTCGTCCGCCATGGAGACGATGCGGCAGTAGCCGTCATTCTCCGCGATAATACGCCATTCCTGCGTATTCTCGCCGTCCGGCGCCCACTGCTGGATATGATCGCCGTTGATATCCAGCACCTTGCCGCTGTGCTTGCTGGTGATGGTATAGCTCACACCGCTGAGGAGCCTGGTATCGCAGAGCGTTACGGTCCCGCCGAAGCCCCCTGCGGTATCGGGTGCATACACAAGGCTGCTGTCGGGATCGAGGAGATTCACCATGTCCTCAGAAGCCTTGTAGGCGTTCTTCTTGCTGCCCCAGACGCAGGTGTTGTTGCCCGTTGCGGTGAATGTCATTTTCTGGATCATGGCGGAGGATTCATCCGCCTGCACGAGGAAGCTGCCCTTATAGGTCACGCCGCCGAAGGTCAGGGTCATTTCCGGAGAGCCGTCACGCATCGTCCAGGTACCGCTGATGTCACCGGTCACGGTGCCGTCCGCATGCAGGACGATGTCCTTGGAGCGTTCCACATCCGCGCTCTGCTCATTGACGAATTTCTGATTCAGGGTATGGAAGATGAACTCGTATTCGCCCGTCACCGCGTCCATGGTATGTCCGGTTTCGGAGAGTGTCTCGCCGGTATATTCATACGCTGCCGCTGTCGGCCAGCCGTCCTCGTTCATGATCATCTGGTGGACGCGCACCTCATGGAAGCCGTAGGGATCATCGAATTTGGTGTGGTAGATCACGAAGAGCTTGCCGTCATCGTCCATCAGCACGGAGTTATGACCCTGCGCCTTGAAGGGACGGTCGTTGCAGTCCCACTGGTAATTGCTCATCAGACGTTCGCCGACCGTACCGCCGATGTTATCGCCGCCTCTGGGGAAAATCGCGCTGTTGCCGTTCTGGTCCACATACGGGCCATCGGGGGATTCGCTGCGGAAAATTCGCATATTGTAGCCGCCGTTGGAATTGAAGTAGCCGTAGGAAACGAACAGATAGTAGTAGCCCTTGTTGCTGTCGGGTGCCTTCATGTATTCGATGTACGGACCCTCGCCGGAAACATAATTGCCGCCCGCCACTTTTTGTCCCATGTAGGCATCGGAGACATTCGCGATGGTTTCGTATTTCACATTGTAGTCACGCAGGCCGGTCTTTTCATCGAGCTCCAGCATGTACAGTCCGCCGAACCATGAGCCGTAGACCATCCAGAGGTCGCCCTCTTCATCGTAGAAAACCGCCGGATCGATGGCGTTCGTGCCGTAGGCAGCATTCCAGGAGCCGTCGCCGCCGAGATAACGGCTGATATCGGGGTTGTTGCCGAGCACCTTCGGCACGTCGGTATCGTTGACATTGTTCACGGATTTGTTGGTGAAACCGGAGTAGACGATCGTTCCCTGATAGGTGTAGGGGCCGTCGATATTGTCCGCGGTACAAAGGACGATGGAGGAATTCCACACCTGACCGTTGACACTCAGGTACATGCAGTACTTGCCCATGGCTTCGTTGTAGATGATGTCCGGCGCCCACATATTTCCGGCAAGGTTGTAGCCGTTCGTGGTGTTCGACCATTTCTCCGGAATGGCAAGATCTGCGTAGATGTTGCGGAAGAAGGTGGTATTGGTCGAGCCGAGATTGGAATTTGCCGCTGCCGTCCAGTTGCCGAGGTCATTCGACCGCGCCGCACCGAGATGCGAGCCGATGATATAATAGCTGCCGTCCTGCAGTTTGATGATGGAAGGATCATGGACGGATGCTCTGGAATAATTCGCCGCCGAAGACGGCAGTGCTGCGGTGCAGCCGAGCAGCAGGCAGCCGGCCGTCAGCGCGGATAGCAGTTTTCTGAATTTCATGGAAAAACCTCCCGTCGATTTGGAATCTGTAAAACGTTCATCTTTTGATTCTATTATACCAGCCGGCGGGCCGCGAAGCAATGCAGTTATCGCCCAAAAACATCACGTTTTGTCCAAACGGAAACAGCCGCACCGGATGCACCGGTGCAGCTGTTCTTCGTGGTTTTACTGCGCTTTGAAAATACATTTTGCAAAATTGTAGAAATGCGGACGGATGCTGCTGCCGTCGTGTCCGCCGTCCGGCAGGGAGTTCCAGAGATGCGCTGCACCGTTCGCATCGAACATATTGTGATACTGCTCCGGCTGCGTGCCGACAACATAATCATTCACGGCACCGCTCAGCAGCACGAGCCACGGTTCACCCTTTTCCTTGTCAAAGACAAGCTCGCTCTCGGACAGCTGTCCGGGATGCATGGAGGGATCCCAGCCCGGTGTCAGTCCCGGTGCCGGGGCAACGGCGCCCACATAGCCGAACAGATCGGAACGGGTGATGCCGATGAAGAGGGATTCCCTGCCGCCCATCGAAAAGCCGCTGATGGCACGGTTCTCACGGCCCTTCGCGACGGAGAAGGTGCGCTCGATATAGGGGATCAGGTCGGTCGTCAGGTCATTGATGAAATTATCGTAGTTCAGGGAATTTTCCAGATCCATGGCGGTGCAGTAGGGCATTGTCTTGCTCGTGTAGATGTACGGGAACACCACGATCATCTTTTCGGCTTCGCCCTTGGCGGTCAGATTGCCGAGGATCGTCTGCAAGCCCATCTCGGGATCCGCCAGCGTGTTTTCGTTGTCCCAGTAGCCGTGGAGCATGTAGAGGACGGGGTATTCCTCGTTCTCGTTGTATCCGGCGGGAAGCAGCACATTCACATTCGTGTCGCGTTCCCTTGTGGTGGAGTAATAGCTGTATGTCTGCATGGTGCCGTAATCCACGCCGCTTGTCACGGCATCCGCACCGGCAGGGAGGCGTTCGGAGACCGTATTTCTGACGCTGTTCATATATTCCGCCGGTGTGACGGACGGCGCAGCATCATTCTGCAGAAGCGTCCGCTTCAGCACTGCCAGATCAAAGACATCCACGCTGCCGTCCTCGGTCATATCCGCATTGCTGTACTGCGGCTGCGTCAGTGTTTCCTTGTGCAGGAGGTATTTTTGCAGCAGGACAGCATCCGTGAGATTCACAGAACCGTTCAGATCCACATCCCCCTTCTTGACTTGCGTTTCCGGTTCACTGCTGTAATGGTACACATCGGGGATCTCATCAAGCGTCAGCACATGCTCGCTGTTGTAGACGTGATTCAGATATTCCGCCGTATTGATATCGTGGTTGTCCACAAAGGAAGTGTGCCATGTCATGAACCAGAGCCAGTCCGCACCGTCCGATGCCATCTTGTCCGGATCCGGGATCGGTCCGTTCTCGTGCAGGCAGACGGGTTTGTTTGCGATACCGGCGGTATTCTGGTACATCGGGAGCAGGGAATTCGTATGATTCACATAGGTATCCGCGCCGACGATATCCACATAGGCATCGCCCGGATACCAGCCGTCCTTGGTCTCACCGCTGTAGCCGAGCACCCAGATGAGGTTGTCGAGTCCCCAGTGATTCGTGTAGCGGTCATACATGATCTGCCAGAGCTTCTTGAAGTTCTCCGCGCCGCCCTTGCCCCACCAGAACCACTGGCCGTCGAACTCGTGGAAGGGTCTCCAGAGCACGGGGATACCGGCATTCTCCAGCTCCTGCAGGGCCTGTGCAGCCTTGTCCATGCCGGCGATCAGGGCATTGTATTCATTCGTCCCGGGGGTCAGCGCGCTGTCCCAGTTGAGGTTGGTTTCGAGTGATTCCGTATGGCTGCCGGAAAAATCGCTGCCGCAGTGCCAGCAGATCTCCACGATGCCGCCCTTCTGATACCAGTCCTTGGCACGGTTGTTGACACCGCTGAAATCATCGCCCATATAATCAAGTCCGCGCAGAACGGGCAGCTTTCCGCTTGCATTCCGGATGATGTTCATCTCATAATCGGCACTGCCCATCCAGGTGGATTCCTGCTGACCGGAGATGACGTAGTTTCCATAGGTATCGCACAGGAAGCTGTACAGGGACTGCGCCTGTGCGGAGGCATTGGGATTCGAGAGGATGCCGCTGCCGGCATTGCCGATGCTCTCCCCCTCCGATACGGTCAGGGAATCGAGATAGCTCCATCCCCAGGAGGCTTCGATCGTCACGGTATTCTTCCCTGCCCTGAGTGCTGTCGTCACATCGGCAGCGGAGAATGTCTGGTCGCCCGTGTAGGCACAGAAGAGCTGTCCGATGTTCTCGCCGTTTACGAGAACGTTCTGGTATTTTCCGGCCGCGTCATAGGGCTGGCAGTAGCGGATGGACAGAGTGTATCTGCCGTTCGCAGGGACATCCACCTCCAGCGTCACGGAATCACCGCTGTCAAGCAGGCTGACCGCCCTTCCTCCGGAAGCACCCGTAAGGGGTACCGCTTCGGTGACGTTGTCACCGGTATCATGGATCGTGCCGTTTTCAAATTCGTATACTGTATCCGCCGCGCTGCTCTGCACGGGAAGCATGGCACTGCTTTGCAGAAACAGTGCTGCGGTCAGGATCGCGCAAATCGTTCGTTTCATCAATTGCCCTCCTTCATAGGTTCGGTTCTTCTGTTTCCATCTTACCGCAAAACGGAACAAAAGTGAATGCAGATTCGCATGAAAAAACTGATATTTTCTCTCAAAAGATTTGACATTTCTGTTTCGGATGTGTTATAATTAAATTAACAAATGTTAGCAGAAAGGAGAACCATCATGGATGCGATCGGAAGAATCGGCATCGTTATGCCGGAAATTGTAGACCCGCTGGATTATGAGCTGCTCAGCGGCATTCACACACAGGCAGCACAGCTCGGTTATGACGTGATCGTCTATACGGGCATCTACAATTCGCAGTCGGAATTCCAGCAGGATTACTATACGGACGGACTGGAAAACATCTACTCCCTGATCTGCCAAAGCCGCCTCGACGGTATTATTTTCGCAGGAGAGCGTTTCCGCAATCCCGATGTGATCGATCGGATCTTCCAGTATCTGAATCAGACGCGCGTCCCCAGTCTGACGCTTGGAACAGCCCGTGAAGGCTTTCCCCACATGATCGCCAGACAGCATGACGGTGTGTACCGGATCACAAAGCATCTCATTAAAAAACACGGCTGCAAGCGGCTGTACTGCATTGCCGGTGTTCCGGAACACGAGTCCTCGCAGGAGCGCCTGCAGGGCTTTATCGATGCGGTCACCGACGCAGGGCTGCCTTTGGACGACAACAGCATCCGTTACGGCTGGTACTGGCGCGATGCGCCCATTGCGTTCGCGAAGGAGATCGCAGACGGCAGCGTTCCCCGTCCCGACGGGGTGGTCGCGCTGAGCGACTCGATGGCGATCCCGTTCTGCAGAACGCTCATGCAGAATGGCATCCGCGTACCGGAGGACATCGCCCTCACGGGCTACGACGGCTCCTGGTTTGCGCTCATGCACCATCCGCAGATCACGACGGTTTCCGGCCGCGACCAGCAGCTTGGCGCGGATGCGGTATGCAGGCTGCATGAAATACTGACCGGACATTCCTGCCGCTCCGGCAGCAATATCCAGCAGATCCGGATCGGCCGGAGCTGCGGCTGCGGCTACGACAGGATCACTGATATGAACGGCATCGTTCCCTCGCTGGAGCGTCTTGCGGTCAGACATCTGACGCGCAATGCCGACAGGACCTTCATTGCAACGGACACCATCAACCGCATGGCGGATGCGGCTTCCATGGAGGAGCTGTTCCTGGAGATCGACAAAGTGGGACACATCCTCCGCGGCTGGAAATGGCTTGATCTGTGCCTGTGCGAGGACTGGAAGCATGATTTTGACAACCCCGACCAGTTCCGGCAGCACGGCTTCTCCGACAGGATGTACCTTGCGCTTTCCAAGCGGCATGGCACGAATGCCGAAAATGGCATCTATTTCCCCTGTGCGGAGATCCTTCCGGCGCTGTCACAGCCGCATGCGCCGTGCATGCTCGTTCTGACCTCCCTGCACTGCAAGGGACAGATCTTCGGCTACTGCGCTACCATGTATGAGGATCCCGAACAGATCGTGCTGGATGAGCAGTATGTCAGCTGGTGCGAAGCGGTCGCCAACGGCCTGCACCTGCTGCAAAAGCGTCTCTACACCGATCATGTCCACCAGCAGATGGAAGCCTTCACGACCATTGATCCGGCAACGGGCCTGCTCAACAAACGCGGCTTCACCGAGAAGCTCCCCGACACCCTGCACCAGCTGCGCAAGCAGACGCTTGTCTATCGCGTCCTGCTGATCTCATGGCTGACGGAATCCGCCAATACGGCCTATGATACCGCCGGTATTCTGGCAAACGGCCTGAAGAA
This sequence comes from uncultured Ruminococcus sp., assembly GCA_964472035.1. Lineage (GTDB taxonomy): Bacteria > Bacillota > Clostridia > Oscillospirales > Ruminococcaceae > UBA3855. Next base: position 718 of record CAYYIT010000073.1, on the reverse strand, counting down.
CATGACGGACGGACGCTTCCATGCGAGACTCGGAGAAACGGTCTTTGCCGTCCTGCTCTCTGCGGAGCGCGAGGATGCCCTCACTGCGGCGGCGGAGCACTATATTGCCGCGTTGGAAACGGAGATCCGCCTACTCCTGCCGGATTCAGCGCATTTTCCGCGGCTGATCACGGAGCTTGCGGCGCTTTCCGGAAAGAATCCCGCGGAGCTGGAACGTTCCGTGCAGCAGCTGCTTGCCGGTTTTGAGGAGAAGAAATCCATCACGGCAAGCTATTATGTCACCCACAAGGAGCTGCTGTACCGCCTGCGCAGGGATATCATGTCCCAGCCGCAGCTGGACTGGAGCATTCCCGGCATTTCCAAAAAGCTCGGCATCAGCAAGAGCCACCTGCAGCGGCTGTACAGGGATCTGTTCTCCACGAGCATCAAGGACGATATCATTTCCATCCGCATGAACAAGGCCATGCAGCTGCTGGCGCATACGGACTTCAAGGTGCAGGAGATCGCCGAGCACTGCGGCTACAACAATGAGAACCACTTCATGCGGCAGTTCAAGGAAAAAACCGGCGTCACAGCACTGCAGTACAGAAAAGCCCATCCCTCGGGCGCGGAATAAACGCCTGACACATGAAGCGAAAAAAGCAGAACCCCATACGGGGTTCTGTCAGTCTGTCGAAAAAGTCCCGTCCAGCCACTGCGCCTCTGGCGCAGGGCTGGA
>CAYYIT010000072.1:0-9633 GCA_964472035.1 uncultured Ruminococcus sp. | reverse complement strand
AGCCCTGCGCCAGAGGCGCAGTGGCTGGACGGGACTTTTTCGACAGACTGTAACGGCTGCGCGATGCGCAGCCGTTTTGCTGTTGCATTATGAGATCCGTTCGAAATACCAGTGCTGGCACGCACTGCCGTTGACCTTCATCTGCTGGACATTCGCGCCGCTTTCGGTGGAGGCATTTGCCACCTCGACACACTTGACGCCGCCCGAGTAGCAGTTGGTATGGAGGATGTAGCTGCCGTCCGCGTTCTTCGTGAACGAGAACTGCTGTCCGCGCGAGCCGGACTGCTCCCAGATCTGGACATTCGTGCCGTTTGCGGAATCGCCGCCGTTCACATCGAGGTAATAGGTATTCCCGTCGCCGAGCTGGGAGATCAGGTAGTAGAAGCCGTTTCCGTCCTCTTCCAGACGCCAGGTATTGTGTGCGGATGGGCCGTTTGCGCCCCACTGCTGGACATTGGTGCCGTTTGCGGCGGTGCCGCCCTGCACTTCGAGATACTGGCCGCTGCCGGCATTGCGGATCATGTAGATGCCGCCGTCCTCGAGCGTCAGCTCACCGATATAGCAGATATCGGGCGTCTCGGTCGGCTCCATGCCGTAGCCGAGGAAGTAGTCGAGCACGTTCGCCTGATAATAGCCCTTGGCGGTCATGCAGTTGCGGTACGCGGGATTCTGTGCAAGGCAGTAGATGCGCTCATTTGTAGTATGGGTGGTGGTGTAGATGACCAGCTCATCCGTATCGTAGTTGACATGGACGGTCTCCTCACGCCAGTCGCCGATGATATCCGCATGGAGCATGCCGACGCCGCGCTCACTGCCGCTGCCGCCGTAGATCTTCCAGCAGGTGTCGATGCGCTCCGTGCCCTTGGTCTCGTAGTTCCAGCCCTCGATCTTGCCCTCATTGTAGGACTCACTGCCGAGGTCACCGTCCCAGAACAGACGGAATACGGGGTACATGTAATCCGACGTGATCAGCTGATCGTCCATCGAGTAGGTGCCCTGGAACGACCAGACCTCCAGACCGTCGTAGTTCGGGTCGATATCGCCGATATTGCCTCTGCCCACGTCCGCGGTGCCCTCTGCGGCGTAATGCTCCCAGATCAGCTCGCCCGTGGAGGCGTTGTAGAAGTATTCGAGCAGGCCGTTGGCGTTGTCCTGCTGGATGCCGTAGCCCATCATTTCGGTGCCGTTGTTGTCGTTGCAGAAGGAGCCGACGTACCAGCGGTCGCCGTGCACGACATTCTTCACAGTGTAGCGCAGGCTGCCGTCGCCGTTGAGGGCATAGCCCATGTGCAGGACCTCGTCCTTGCCGTCGTAGTCCACGTCTGCGACGCGGATATTATGCGCCTCGGCACCGTAGGCACCGGCCTTCCACTGCTGGACGAAATCGCCGTTTTCGTAGGTATATGCCACATTATAGCTGTTGAAGGACTTGTCATCGTTGCGGTTCTTGACCCAACAGATGAGCGAAGGCTTCACGCCGTCGAGGTAGCCGATTTCCATCATGCAGGCCTTGGGACCGGCCTCGATATGATCATCCGGAACGGGGGCGGAATCCTGCAGCGCACCCGTCATGCCGTCGATGACGGCGATCGCCTGACCGTTCGTCACACTATTCGTGTAAGTCGTGCCGTCGCCGAATTTCACACCGTCCGCGATGCGCACCATGACTTCCGCATAGCCGTCGCAGTCGATGTCGTAGACGGTCGCGCCGTCCCACATGCCCACGTCGATGGTCGCCGCACCCGGCTCGATCTGGTAGCGATCCACGCTGTTCGGACCCATGTCGATCGTCCAAAGATAGGTACCGTCGTTGAGGTAGGCCTCAAGCTTCTGGGTCTCTTCGTCACAGCGGTCGATGAGGTAGTCATACGCGCCGTCGGCGTTGAAATCGCCGACCCAGACGAAATGCACCGTGCCGCCGTCCTTGATCGGAACGGTATAGTACGCGCCGGCACCCTTATTGGCCGGCAGGGTGAAGCTGCCGTCGGAGTCCCTCTCCACGCCGTTGTACACGGTCTTGACGGTGTAGGTGTTGTCCTTTGTGAGGTCCGCCGTGGTATCGGTGAAATTCGTGCCGCCCGTGAGGACCTCGGCATTGACCTTCACGGTCTCGCCGCCCGTGGTGCGGTATACATTGAAGCCGATATCTCCCTCGTCGGAGGCGAGCAGTCTCCAGCTCACAAACGCCGCGCTGCCTGTGCTGACTGCCACGACGCCGCGGTCAAGCTGTTCCATCATGCGGCTGCCCGTGAGGGTCTTCAGACCGTCGTAGACCTCCGGTGCGACCGGTTCCTGGGGCTTGTAGACCACGCCCGCCGGAAAGCCGTCGATCCGCGCAAGCAGGTAATCCTGCATCAGACGCAGGTCCGCCGCATCCACTGCGCCGCTGTCATCAAGGTCGCAGATCTCCTGCTGGACCGAGGTCATTTCCTTCGATCCTGCACAGTATTTCTTCATCACGCGCAGGTCAAGGACGTCGAGACGGCCATCGCCGTCAACATCGCCGTAATAGTAGCCCTGCACATCCGCCGCTGCCGCACGCAGATCCGCCGGAAGACTGCCGACGCTCTGCGTCAGCGCAGCCACCGCGGCGATCAGCGCGAGGACTTTGTGCTTCATTCGTTTCATATGGATTCCCCCTGTATTCTGTTTGTGCTTTGTACACAATTTCTTTTCTACATTGTAACAGAAAATTCAAAGTATTTCTATTACATTTTGCATCATTTTTCATGCGTTTTTATGCATTTTCACGCAAAATCTGAAAAAAACGTTGACTCTGCCGCCAGGATATGTTACAATAAATTGAATATGTTTGTTCGAAAAATAAAAAAACAGAAACAAAATGCAACATATGGAGGAATTGGACATGAAAATCAGATGCAGAGCATTGGCGCTGCTGCTTGCTGCCTGCCTTGCCGGATCCTGTGCCGGAGGTATCGGCCGTGAGGTCAGCGCCGCGGAAACCGTGGTGGTATCGCCCTACAACACGTTCGAGATCAATGACGCGGTATTCGAGGGATGGGGCACGTCCCTCTGCTGGTGGGCGAACCGCATCGGCTACTCGGATTCCCTCGCCCAGCAGGCGGCGGAGCTGTTCTACGGAGACGAGGGCTTACGGCTGAACATCGCGCGTTTCAACATCGGCGGCGGCGACGATCCGACCCACACTCACATCACGCGCACGGACTCGAACATGCCCGGCTACACCGTTTACAACGGCGGCAATGTGACCTACGACTGGAACGCGGACTTCAACCAGAGGAATGTGCTGCTCCGATCCATTGAGGCGGCCGGCGATGACATGATCGTCGAGATGTTCTCGAACTCCCCGCCCTATTACATGACGAACAGCGGCTGCAGCTCCGGTGCGACCGACGCCGGCAAGAACAACCTGCGTGACGACTGCTACGACGACTTTGCGGAGTATTTCGCGGAGGTCTGCTACCACTACGAGACCGTATGGGGCGTCGATATCCAGTCCGCTACGCCCATGAACGAGCCGTACACGAATTACTGGGGTGCCAACAGCCCCAAGCAGGAGGGCTGCCACTTCGATCAGGGTCCCTCCCAGACAAACATCATCCTCGAGCTTGAGAAGTCGCTCAACGCCAGGGGCCTCGGCGACATCATCCTCTCCGGCACGGATGAGACCTCCATCGACACGCAGATCAGCTCCTACAACGCGCTGTCCGACGATGCGCAGGCAGCCATCGACCGCATCGATACGCACACCTACAGCGGCAGCAAGCGTGCCGAGCTGAGGGCACTCGCGGTGAGCGAGGGCAAGAACCTCTGGATGAGTGAGGTGGACGGCGGCAGCACTGCCGGCACGGATGCCGGACAGATGGGCTCCGCGCTCTGGCTTGCGCAGCGCATTACCACGGACGTCAACGACCTCAACGCCTCCGCATGGATCATGTGGCAGGTCATCGATAACCATATTTCCAAGGACGGCTACAACGGCAACAAGGATTCCGGCATGCCGGACATCAACGGCGGCTTCTGGGGCGTTGCCGTTGCGGATCACGACAATGACGAGATCATCCTGACGAAGAAGTACTACGCCTTCGGTCAATACTCCCGCTACATCCGCCCCGGCATGACCATGCTCAAGTCCTCCGGCTCGACCATTGCCGCGTACGATGCAGAAAACGAACAGCTCGTCATCGTCGCCTACAACACCGGCGGCAGCGCCAAGGACATGAGCTTCGACCTGTCGGGCTTCGGCAGCGTGGGCGCCTCCGCACAGATCATCCGCACGAGCGCAACTGAAAACTGGGCGAATGCCGGCACCGCCAAGACCAGCGGCACGGCACTGAACGTATCGCTTCCGGCGAATTCCGTGTCCACCTTCATCCTCGACGGCGTGACCGGCGGCAAGGCACTGGAGAATAAAATCACCATCACAAACGACATGGTTTCCGGCAGCAACGCCTGGAACAATTCTTCGAACGGCTGCTACAAGGTCTTTGACGGCAGCACCGCGACCTATTTTGACGGCGTCGGAAACGGCTGGGTGCAGGTGGATCTGGGACAGATCTATGACATCTCCGCCATCGGCTATGCGCCGCGAAACGGCTACGAATACCGCTGTCCCGACGGCATGTTCATGGTATCGAAGGACGGCGTGAACTGGGAGACCATCTACACGATCTCCGGCAAGCCCAGCGGCGGCATGAACTATATCACGAGCTTCACGGGCGGCACGGCGGCACAGTATGTGCGCTATCAGGTGCCGGAGGGCACGCCGACCAATCAGTGGAACGAAGACAATACCTACTGCTGCAACATCGCCGAGATCGAGCTGTACGGCACGCTGAATGTCGCCGCAACGCAGACGAAGCTCACACCGGCGGAGATCTCCGGCAGCAACGCCTGGAACAATTCCGCAAACGACTATACCAAGGTCTTTGACGGCGATATGACGACCTATTTCGACGGCGTCGGAAACGGCTGGGTCATGGCGGATCTGGGTGCGCTGTATGAGATCACGGCACTTGGCTACGCGCCGCGCAAGGGCTACGAGTACCGCTGTCCCGACGCGATGCTGCAGATCTCGCAGGACGGTGAGAACTGGACGACGGTGTACACCGTACCGAACCAGCCCGCCTACGCGATGCAGTACATCAAGTCGTTCGACGGCGATATGACCGCAAGATACGTCCGCTTCATCGTGCCGGAGGGCGCACCGCAGAACTTCTGGAACGCGGATGACGTGTACTGCTGCAACCTCTCGGAGCTTGAGATCTACGGCAATTTCATCGGCAGCATCCCCGTAGAAGGCGATGTGAACGCCGACGGCGGCTGCACCATCACCGATCTGATCGCCCTGCAGAAATGGCTCCTGCACGCGGACGGCGCAGCGATCGCTGACCCGCAGGCGGCCGATCTGTGCAGCGACGGCGTGATCGACATCTTCGATCTCTGCCTGCTCAAGAAGTGGCTTGCATAACAGAAGCATTCCCAAAAGCCATGGTTTCTGAAACGGAAACCATGGCTTTTTTCCTGCACATTATGTCCCGTTTTTGATATAAAGGCGATGGATCCGATATAAAAAACCCAAAATATACAGTATAATATTCAAAAAAACCGGAGGTGCTGTATGGCACAGACCTATGATCTTACCAAGGGCAGGGTAAGCAGAGTGATCCTCTCCTTCTACTTCCCCATGCTCTTTTCCAACCTGCTTCAGCAGGTATATACCATGGCGGATACCGCCATCATCGCCAAGGGTCTCGGGGACAACGCCACCGCGGCGGTGGGAAATATGTCCTCGCTGACCTTCCTCATCATCGGCTTTTCCATGGGACTGACGAACGGATTCTCCGTCACCATCGCCCAGAGATACGGCGCAAAGGACTATGATGGACTGCGCCGCGCCATTGCCTCCGCCATCAAGCTTGCGGTCGGCATCACGGTGCTGCTCACGGCGAGCAGCGTGATCTTCCTTCGGGACATTCTGGAGCTTCTGAAAACGGATCCGCGGATCATGCCCGACAGCCTGCTGTACGGCTACATCATCTTCGGGGGACTCGTGACCACCATCGCCTATAATCTGTGCGGTGCGGTCCTGCGCGCGCTCGGCGACAGCAAAACGCCGCTGCTTGCGATCATCGCCTCCTCCATCATCAATGTCGCGCTCAACAGCATCACGATCTTTCTTATGCACACGGGCGTAGAGGGTCCTGCCGCGGCAACGATCATTGCACAGGTCGTCTCCGTGGGCATCTGCTTTAGGAAGCTTCGGAGGATCGGGTTCATCCGGCTTACCATGGCGGACTTTGCAAGGAATGTGCGGATGTACCTTGACCTGATGAAGAACGGCATCGCGATGGCACTGATGAATTCCATCACAGCGGTCGGCAGCATGGTCGTGCAGTACTTCGTCAACGACCTCGGACTTGCCTACACCTCGGCATATTCCATCTGCATGCGCTACCTCAATCTGTTCATGGACCCTGCCTGCACGGCGGGCTTCACGATGTCGTCCTTTGCAAGCCAGAATTACGGCGCGAAGCAGTACGGCAGGATCCGCGAGGGTCTGAAGGTATGCCTTGCCATTGCCCTTGTCACCTACCTCATTTTCGGCTCCGTTATGGTATTCCTGCCGGAAACGATCGCTTCCTTCATGCTCAACGAGAGCGACCGCATCGCGATCGCCGTCAGATTCCTGCCCATCTGCGGTGCGATGATGTTCGGTGTGGATCTCCTCTTTGTATTCCGCAGTGCCGTGCAGGGCATGGGATTTCCGCTGATCCCGATGTGCTCCGGCATCCTCGAGATGATCATGCGCGTGGTCGTGGTCGTATTCGGCATCGGGCCGTTCGGCTTCGAAGCCACCGCCTACGCAGGCGCAGCAGCATGGATCGCTGCGCTCCTGCTCAATGCAGGCGCGTACTTTGTCCTGATCCGCCGCAAGGAACGGGAAGCTGCCTGAATCCGTCAAAAAAACACCCCGTACAGTGCATTCTGTACGGGGTGTTCTGTTTCGCTTATTATCTGTGGGATCAGCCCACTGCTCCGCCGGAGCCCTCAACAGCTGCGATCCACAGCATTTCCGATGCATCCATGGAATCGGCAACGCCGTCAAAATTGGTATCCGCGCGCTCCAGCCAGTATGTATCCGGCAGCTCGGGATTCTCGCCGGCACCGACAGCAGCGGCGTACATCAGTACCTCCGCAGCATCGACCGCGTCGCATACGCCGTCCTGATTGACGTCACCGTAAACGGCATCCGAAATGTCCGTGAAGCGGATGGTGTATTCCGCCGCAACGCCGTCCTGCTCCACGCGCAGGGAAAGCTGCGTGATATCCTCATCACCGACCGCGATCGTCACGTACTCGCCGGAGGGAACCTCCTCGCCGTCGATGTAGATCGTTCCCATACCGATCGGAAGGATCTGCACCTCCTCCGTGAAGCTGTAGGTGGGGTAATCGTACACGCCCTCAAACTCCGTCATATACATGCTGTAATCCCATTCTTCGGTCTCCTCAATGCAGAGCAGGCTTGTGAGTCTGGGCTTCTTTTCGGTGTATTCTGCATAGTACAGCTCGCCCGAGCCTTCCTCCATGCACGCGCTGATGAGCATCTCGCCGCCGGTGTACACGATCGGACCCGTGTACTGTTCCATGGCACCGCCGTTGATGCTGTAGCGGATGGCACCGTCGGTACGGCTGGAAAGGATGATCTCGGTGCCGGGCAGCAGCTGTCCGTCCGGATAGGAGAAGATCACGCGGTCCGCCGGCTGTGTGAATGCCTTCAGGCAGACATTGGTGTTGATGTCCTCATAGACAAAGCTCACGGGATAGCAGCCCATCTCCTGCATGTACCATTCGATGTCATCTTCGGTCAGTTCATAGGGAACATCCTCAGTGGCATAGCCGAAATCGTACATATCCAGCCATGTCTTTCCGTCCAGACTGCAATAGCTCTGACCGGCCTTTCTGGTATCCGCAATGCGGTCGTAGGTGGTGCCCTTGTAGCTTTCTACGGAACCGTCACTGTATGTTGTAACTGAAGAGTGGGTGCCCTCGCAGGCAATATGGTAGCCGATGTCGCCGCTGTACTTGACGGTCACGGCATACGCATCGCCTGCTGCCACGAATACCGGCTCGTCAAGGTCGATGGTATGATAGCCGGTCTCGGAGATGTGACCGGTGGTGGCTGCGGAGGCTGTACCGGAGGTGGGCTCCGCCGTATCGGTCAGGCCGCTGTACACGACGATCTCGTAGTCCTCATCGGTCATAGTCGTGCAGAGCATAGCCGCTGTGACATAGCAGTCCTCCTCGGCGGTGAAGATATTTGCCGCATAGGCAACGTTGTCGCCGTACTCGTCCTCGCCCAGTGCAATGGAATTCCAGTAGCCGTAGTCGTCGTACTGCGCGATATCGCGGTATTCGTTCACATCGCCGCCTTCGAGATAGAAGACATCCCAGACGCTGTCGTCCTCATAGGAGATCCAGAAATAGCCGTTGTCGCCCCAGTACTCGCCCCAGCTGTTCCGGCACAGCCATGCGCCGTCGGACTCCGGCTGATAGTTGAAATTCTCGGCAGGATAATTGTCATCCCAGCCGACGATCGTCACGGCATGGCCGGTGGAATCGCCGACTTTCACATTGCCGACCGCCTCGCCCTCGCTGTCGTAGGTGTAGCGGTAGCTGTTGTTTTCGTAGTTGAAAAACTTGTCATCGTGCACATAGCTCAGCGACAGGGCATGTCCCTCATAGATGGCGTTCTTGATCGCCTGCGCGGACGATGTATAGTCCTCGCTGTGGCTCCACAGAGAGAGGGTCACGCAGTCCGTTGCCTGGCAGGCACGGGCATCACGCCAGTCATCCGCGGAAAGGCCGCAGCCCACGATGTCGTCATTGCCGTACCAGTATTCCAGATAGTTCTCCTCCACGCTGCCGACACCGCTCATCAGCATTGCTGCGGTGTTGGTGTAGATGCCGCCCTCGTCAAAGATGGATTCGGTACTGTATGTACGCGGGAAGCCGAACTCATCGCAGTAGACCGTATAGGCAAGGATCCACTCGGAGAGATCCACGGTCGGATCCTCAGCGATCAGGGAGCTTTCCAGGGAGGCAAGTGCTGCGAATGACCAGCAGGTACCGTAGGATCCCTGATCCTTGACGTAGCCTACAAGGCCCTCCTTGCGCATGTCGTAGGATTCCGGAAGGACGGCATTCTTCGCCGCGTCGGAGATATCGCTGGAAAGCGAAGCCTGCGTGCAGAGTCTTCCGTTCTCGAAGTGTGCGGTGGTTCTTCTTGCAGAGTGCATGTTCACGGTGCTGCTCTGCACGGCAAACGCCTGCAGACTGCACACCTGCGACGCAAGCAGAATACCGGTGAGCAATGCTGTGATTCGTTGTTTCTTCATGGTATCAAGTCCCTTCTTCATGATTTGTAATGATGCAATGCATGCCATTTCATTATACCATATCCGGCGGATACCGTCAAGCTGTGCGGTCCGCCGGTATTATCATACCACAAAACGGAGCATTCTGCACCACCCAAAGTCCGCAAAACGGGTGGGAAATGCATTCCGCAGCGGAAAAAGCCTCCCGAAAAGGGAGGCTTTCAGCTTGTCAAAAAAGGGGCAATTTCCTGAAAATTGCCCACCCCCTAACCCC
>CAYYIT010000071.1:0-9654 GCA_964472035.1 uncultured Ruminococcus sp. | reverse complement strand
GGGCAGTTACATGATGCCTATCCCTAAGAAAAAGGACTTTTTTGACAAGCTGATACGGGGGCTTTGCCCCCATCTAAAATTCCCCCTCCACCACAACCACAAAAGGAGGCATCATACATGGCATATACGCAAGAGCAGCAAACCGAGCATATCCGTGAGCTGCAGCGGTACCTGCACGGCATCTCCTACCACGATGCGCAGATACCGCGGATCCTTCCGGACGGCATCTACGGACAGGAGACCGCCGACGCCGTCCGCGCCTTCCAGAATGCACACGGCCTCACCGGTACGGGGGAGGCAAACCGCGCCACATGGGACAGCATCGTCTCTGTTTACCGGAGCTTTTTCGATGTGCTGGCACGCGCGCTGGAGATCTTTCCGCGCGACCGGAGTCAGGTCATCGGCGTGGGCGACACGGGACTTCCGGTGCTGGTGATCCAGTCGATCCTGCGCGCGCTCTCCGAGCGATACCACAACCTGCCGCTCATTGAGGTGACGGGGCTGTACGGGCCGGATACGAATGCGGCGGTGCGGCAGTTTCAGGAGCTGACGGCGCTGCCCGTGACGGGCGTGGTGGATCTGTATACATGGAATCTGCTGGCTGCGGCTGCGGCGGAACTGAATGGAAGAGAGGACTAACAAAAGAGGGCTGCCGCACGGTCTTGTGGGGCAGCCCTTGGCTTATTCTTCGTTTTTATGGATGAGCTTGCGGAGTTTTTCGCGGCTCACCGTGATGCGGTGCTCCTTCTCCGGCTCCTCCTCGTCGCTCTCCTCATGGAGCAGGGGCGACGTGAAGTCCTCGTCAAGCTCCGCGAAGTCCTCGAATTCCTCCTCCGGAGGGATGTCGAACAGCTCCTCGAGGTGCTTGCTGCGCAGGCGCGCATCCGACCACTCGCTGATCAGCTCATAGACGAACGCAAACATGGACGGGCCGATGACAAAGCCGATGACGCCGAACAATCCGCTGCCGAGCAGGCAGGCGAAGATCGACCAGAACGGACGCAGACCGATCGAACCGCCGACGATGTGCGGATCGAGGTAGTTGCAGTCGAACTGCTGCAGCACAAGGATCAGCAGCAGGTACCAGATCGTCTGCGCCGGACTGTTGAACAGCACGATCAGTCCCGTGATGAACGCGCCCACAAAGGGGCCGAAGAACGGCACGACATTCGTCACGCCGACGATCACGGCGAGCAGGACGGGGTACGGGAATTCCCAGATGGGAGCAAGGTTCATCAGCAGGATCAGGACGTAGCACAGCACGCCGATGATGATGGAGTCGATGGACTTGCCGATGATCTGGGCGTAGAATTTCTTGTTGGCTCTGCCGAGCATGTGGCGGAATCTGCCGGCGGTCCGGGTCGGCAGGATGCTGTAGGTCATCTGCTTGACCTGACGCTGGAGGCGATCCTTGTCGATCAGGACATAGGCCGACAGAATGAAGCCGATCAGCAGGTTCTTGAAGAAGGTGAAGAACGACATGAAGAAGCCCAGCACGCCGTTATAGAACACGCCGAACAGCAGGTTCAGCTGGGAGGCAAGGTCGGACAGCAGCCACTCCTCCAGCGATCCCATCGCGGAGAGCAGCGCGTCGTTGGCGTACTTGCCGTAGGGGGTCTCGTCATCGAACAGCGTGCGGCTTTCGAGCTGCCGCATGATGCTGTCGACCTGCGAGGGCAGCTCCTTGACGATGCCGGAGATGCTGTCGGAGATCTCCGGAACGATCATCACACCGAGCAGCGCGATGCACAGCAGTGCCGTGAACATCGCAAGCAGGGAGCTGACGGCGCGCCGGCGTTTGGGGTATTTCTCATGCAGGCGGGTCTTTTCGGAGAACATCTTGTCCGCCTGACGCTCATAGAGCTTTGCCAGCGGATCGAGCAGGTAGGCGATCACAAGTCCCCAGATGATGGGGCTGACCGCACCGATCACGCCGCTGAAAAAGGACGAAATACTGCCGAGATGCTGGAGCAGGTAGTAGAACAGGATGGCTGCGGCGATCGTCAGGAACGTCCACAGGGATTTGGATGCACGGTAGCGCCAGTTTTCCTTCTGGCTATGTGTTGCATTAGGCAAGGTAGAGCCTCCTTTCTGCGTGCGTTACGCTTCTCCGCCTGCGGCAAGGCAGGCAAGCTCATACTGGGCATCCTGCACGCTGACGGGGGTCTCCCCTGCCGGACAGTGCAGATGCACGAAGCTGCCGTCGGGCTGACCCTCGCGCGCCTTCACATTATCCGCAAGGCACAGCGCGATGATCCCTGCGGCCTGCTCCTGCAGCGCAGGATCGAAAATGGGCGCAGCGACCTCGACGCGGTGCATGGTATTGCGTGTCATGAAGTCCGCAGAGCTGATATAGATCCGTCTGCGCTCGGGGGTACCGAAGAGGTAGATGCGGCTGTGCTCGAGCTGTCTGCCGACGATGCTGACGATGCGGATGTTCTCGGTATGCTCCGGAACGCCGGCTCTCAGGCAGCAGATGCCGCGGACGACGAGGTCGATCTTCACGCCGGCCTGCGAGGCCTCGGCGAGCTTGTCCATGATACCGCGGTCACTGATGGAGTTGACCTTGGCGGCAAAGTACGCTTCTCTGCCGTTCTTGGCATGCTCGATCTCCTCATCGAGCATCTCGAGGATCCGGCTGCGCAGGCAGAGCGGTGCCACGAGCAGCGCCTTCGTCTCGGAGACGAGGCTGTCGGTGGAGAGCGCATCGAAGACATGGCGCGCGTCCTCGGCAATATCGGGATTCGCGGTCATGAGGGAGAGGTCGGTATAGATGCGCGAGGTCTTCTCGTTGTAGTTGCCGGTACCGATCTGGACGAAGTTCTGCACGCCGTCGTCGGTCTTTCTGGTGATCAGCAGAAGCTTGGAATGCACCTTCATGTTGTGCGGTCCGTAGATGACGGTGCAGCCGGCGTCGATGAGACGCTGTGCCCACTGGATGTTGTTCTCCTCGTCGAAGCGCGCGCGCAGCTCGACAAGAACGAGGACGTCCTTGCCGTTCTCGGCAGCCTGACAGAGGGACTCGATGACATGGCTGTTGGAGGCGACGCGGTAGAGGGTGATCTTGATGGACGCCACATCCGGATCGACAGCTGCCTCGTGCAGGAGCCGCAGGAAGGGCGTGATGGATTCGTAGGGGTAGGACAGGAGGATGTCGCGCTCAAGGATCTGGGACATCATGTCACGTCTTGCGGAGATATCCGCGCGGCTCTGGGGCTTGCGCGGTGCAAAGCGCAGCTCCGGCGCGGGGTTGAAGTCGGGCAGCTTGTAGACAAAGGACAGGTCGAGGGGTGTTTCCTCGAAGAAGAGCTGCTTCTTGGACAGGCCGAGCTTCTTGAGCAGGTACTCCATCGCGTCGGTATCGAGGCTGCTGTTCATCTGCAGGCGCACGGGCTCGCGCTTCTTGCGCTTACGCAGCAGCTCCTCCATGATATCGCGGAAGTCCGTTTCCTCATCGGCGGCGGAATCGCCGAAGCGGATGTCGGCATTGCGCGTCACGCGCATGAGGGCGGCATCGCGGACCTTGTATTCCTTGAAGGCGGAGGGGGCAAAGTGCAGGATGAGATCCTCGAGCAGGATGAAGCGTCCGGTTCTGCCGAGGCGGATGACTCTGTCATAATGTCCTGCGGTGGGGATAACGCCGAGCTTTACGCCGTTTTTCGACTGGAGATGCACAACGACGTAGATCTCCTTGTTGCGCAGGAACGGGAACGGCTGGCGTTTGTCAATGATGATGGGCGACAGGAGGGGCTTGACCTCGCGCTTGTAGTACAGCTCGAGGAAGGCGCGCTCCTCGGCGGTGGCATCGGAGAAGGTGATATGTCGGATGCCGTACGCTTTGAGCTGCTCCATGGTATGGAAATAGGCGCGGTCCTTTCGCGGCAGGAGCGCACCGATCTCACGGAGCATGGCGGAGAGCTGCTTCTTGGGTGTCAGACCTGCACGGGAATCCTTCTTCTTTGGGGTTTCCTTCATGCGGTCGAGCATGGTGCCGACACGCACCTGCACGAATTCGTCGAGGTTGCTCTGGTAGATAGCGGAGAAGCTCAGCTGCTCAAAGAGCGGCACGGCAGGGTCCTCGGCTTCTTCGAGGACGCGGGTGTTGAATTTGATCCAGGATAGCTCCCGGTTTTCATAATAGGGCTGCGGCATGGTATTCTGACCTCCGGTCTTTATATACTTCCGCTGTTTCTGCAAGCGGATAAAATACTCCATTCTTATTATAACACAAAGCGTTTGAAAATGGAATAGTTTTTTATGTTAAATTTGCGCGTGCGCGGAGCCCGCGCTGGCGATAAGCAGATGCCCAGCGAGGAACGAGCGCAGGCAGTCGCTTATGCATAGCAGGATTCTTAATTGGGGTTCTCACTGGATCGTCTGGACGCTTGCCCTCTTGCCTTGCGGCAAGGAGGGCAATGCTGGTTCTTCTTCAGAGACCGCAAGCAGAGCTTGCTTCATTTCCACACGCTATGGCTCTCGAGGGGGGGCAAAGCCCCCATATGCCCTCTTGCCTTGCGGTAAGGAGGGCAATGCTGGTTCTTCTTTAGAGACCGCAAGCGGAGCTTGCTTCATGTTCTCGCATGCCCACCCCCTGCCCCCTCCCTGAAGGGAGGGGGGATGGTCGGGAGGGGCTTCGCCCCTCCACCCCTTAGCTGCGCAGTACGACCGCATCGGCTGTGCTGCGCACAGCGATGCTGGGTCTGGGACAGAGCGCAGCGAATGTCCCAGGGCGGGGTCGGGGTGCGGCAGCACCCCGACTCTTTCTCCCCCTCCCTTCAGGGAGGGGGTCGGGGGGAGGGCATGCGAGAAACTGAAGCCGGCTCCGCCGGCGGTCTCGAAAGCGACCCCAGCCTTGCGCCTTTGCGCAGCATTGGCGCATGCGGTCAGTCGATCCAGTGAGAACCACTATTAAGCATATCTCGCCAGCGGGGGCTCCCCGTTGTTATTAAAATGATACTATTTGTCATTTTCGGGTTATTGCGCATCGGGGCGGATGGGTGTATAATAGATTTACAGAGATTATACAAAAGGAGACGACCCCTATGAATATGAGAAAAATGCTCGCGGCTGCCATGGCAGCTGCCCTTTTGGCGAGCGTTTCGGCCTGCGCCGGTGCGCATCAGGATTCGGCAAATGATGCCGAAACACAGCCGCTGCTCTCCCCGACAGCGCCCACCCTCGCGCCTGTTGAGGACTCCCCTGCGGAAACGGAACCGCCTGCCGCAACCGCCGCTCCCACAGAAACCGAGATCCCCACGGATGCACCGGAGGATCCCACTGCTGCTGCGCCGGACGAGACCGACCCCGAACCGACCGAGGCAGCTCCTGCTGCGCCAGCAGAGCTGACCTTCATGCAGAATACCGCCAGCGACAGCGTACTCGGCGTGAACTATACCATCGATTACCCCACGGTTTCCGGCGATCCGGACAACGATGCCGCCTACGGGGAAATGATCGATCACGCGATTGCAAGGATCATCGGCTTCGGCGATGATCTTGTCGCCATGGACAACGGCGATGTCACGCTGGACGTCAACTACACCGTTACCCTCAACAACGACGAGTACCTCAGCATCCTCTGGTCGGGCGATTATTTCGTCGAAATGGCGGCGTATCCTGTGAATTTCGTCCACGGCCTGATCATCGACAAGGCGACCATGGAGATCGTGTACCTCGCGGATCTCTACAACGTGGATGAGGCCTTCGGGGAGGTCGTCAATGCGCAGGTCGATGCGCTGCTCGTCCCCACCCTCGCGGAGCGCCTCGGCGTGACCGAAACCGAGCTCTATGACGCAGGCGTAAGCGGCAGCTTCACCTACAGCAATCATCTTCTTCCGGAGGAGGACTTCGGATCCTCCTATACTGCGTGGCTGACGCCCGACGGTGCTGCCATCGGCGTGGAGCTCCTCCATGTGCTCGGCGACTACTGTCCCGTGGTGATTCCCTACGACACCATTGCCGACTACCGGAAATAACAAAAACGACAGAAAATGCCCCCTTGCCGTATGGCTCGGGGGTGTTTTGGTTTGTCACATACAACAAAAAGCACTCCGCAGGAGGGCGGGGTCGGGGTGCGGCAGCACCCCGACTCTTCCCCCCCTCCCCTTTGGGGAGGGGGCAGGGGCACCCGAAGGGCGTGCGTTAGCTGTGGGGCAAATGTAAGCCGAATCAACATTTCTGACAGAAAATGCCCCCTTGCCGTATGGCTCGGGGGCGTTTTGATTCATTCATACATCAGCGGGGTTCGCAGATGAGCTTGATGGCGGTGCGGTCCTCGCCGTCGATCTGGATGCTTGTAAAAGCAGGCACACAGATCAGGTCAATGCCAATGGGGGCAAGGTATCCTCTTGCGATCGCAACGGACTTGATGGCCTGATTGGCGGCACCGGCGCCCACTGCCTGGATCTCTACTGTCTTGTTTTCACGGATCACACCGGCAATTGCACCGGCTACAGAGTTGGGGGATGAACGTGAAGATACTTTCAAAATTTCCATAAGTGACCTCCTGGGTAAATCGTTTGTCAAATCTGATGATACAGCACCTGGAACGATTCTGTTAGGTATACTCATTATACACTATTTCCATAAAAAAAGCAATAGGTTTTGGAAAACTTTGTGCATTATCTCACAATCAGAGAGGTGATTTTCGTACATTTCCCACACTTTTGGTCGAACTCGATCAGGACGCCGTTGAGGTAGCAGTCGCCCTGCGCCTCTTCAAAGCGCTGGGGGACGTGCAGGCGCAGGCGATTGACGGCGATCTCCTTCTTCACGCCGAGGACGGAATCCTCGACGCCCGTCATGCCGACGTCGGTCAGGTAGCCGGTATGCCCCTCCAGAATGCAGGCATCGGCGGTCTGGACATGGGTATGGGTGCCGATCACGGCGGTGACTCTTCCGGCGAGGTGGAAGCCCATGGCGCGCTTCTCGGAGGTTGCCTCGGCGTGGAAATCCACGAAAATATTCGGGGTGTCGATCCCTTCCAGCAGGCGGTCAATGGTATCGAAGGGATTGTCGAGGTTCTCGAGATACAGGACGCCGGAGAGGTTGATGACGGCTGCGCGGAACGATCCGCAGTCGATGATGCCGACGCCCTTGCCGGGGCAGGCATCGGAATAATTGGCAGGGCGCAGGATGTTGTCCTGCTCGTAGATGTGGAGGTTGTCGCGGCGCTGGAAGGCATGGTTGCCGGTGGTCAGGAGATCCGCGCCGGCGTGGAAGAGCTGGTCCGCGGAATAGGCGGTGATACCGTTGCCGTTGGCGGAATTTTCGCCGTTGACGATGGTGAGATCCGCGCCGAGTTCACGGCGGAGGGATGGGAGTTTTTTCTGCAGGAAGAGGCAGCCGGCCTCGCCGACGACGTCGCCGATCATTAAGAGTTTCATATAGGATTCACCTTTCTGTTATGGTTGGGGTGGAACATGTGAGAAAATGAAGCCGCCTTGTGCGGCGGTCTCTAAAACAACACTAACGATCCCCCCTTTGCCGAAGGCATTGGGGGGATGTGGTCAGACGATCCAGTGAGAACCCTCCTAAGAAAGCTGCTATGCATAAGCGACTGCCTGCGCTCGTTCCTCGCTGGGCATCTGCTTAACGCCAGCGGGGGCTCCCCGCTCCCCGCTCCCCGCTCCCCGCTACTTCGTCAATGCCGCGATCAGGTCGTCTACGGAATCCGGCACGTGGCTGGTCTTGACGCCCTGTTCACTGAGAATATCGTCGATATTGTAGCGCTTGCTGCTGCGCTCGGGCAGCTCGACCTCATGCACGCCGATCGGCTTTTCTGCCGGCGGCTGGGTGAGTCTCACCTGTGTCTGCGGATGGGACACCGGCACGGAGATCGTATGGCGCGGATTGGTCTCGCCTGCGTAGGGCTTGGGCTGGACGGGCGTGCTCTGCGGAAGCATCGTGGTCTCGGGCATTCCGCCGTGCGGCTCGAAGTCCTCCTCGTAGCTGTCGTCGTCCTCTTCTTCCGTTTCCGGAACGGGGGCTTCGTCGGCAGGGGCTTCCTCGGCAGCTTCTTCTTCGGCGGAAGCTTCCTCCTCCTCCTCTTCTTCACCGCGCACAGCCTGACGGATCAGGAACACGGGGCCCTGGATAATGAGTCCCACGGTGCAGCAGATGATGAAGGTCACCGGTACCACGACCCAGCCGGCGATCAGGCGCATGGACAGGTCGGGGAAACGCTCGTACAGTGCCGGTGCGAGACAGTCGAGGAAGGGTTCGCCCAGCAGCAGACCTGCCAGTGCGCCGCCTGCACCGCATGCAAAGAAGCGGTGTCCGACACTGTTGCCCTCCTTTTTGCTGCGCAGCATGCCGAGCAGGCACAGTGCGATGCACAGGCACGGGAGGCTTGCCATGCTGTCAAGCCACGGACAATACATGATGCCCTTTGTCATGCTGATGCTCAAAACAACGACGGTCTGGGCAAGACAGAGGGAGATCAGGAAGATGAAAAGACTCACAAAATCGCGCTTTTTGCTGTAACGGCGGATGTACGCGCCGCCGATGTAGGCCGCGAGCGGAAACAGACCCTTGCACCACTCCGGGATCACATAGATGCCGCAGATGTACAGCATCGGCTGGAGGGTGCTGACGATGGCCGTCACCACGAGGAAGGCCTGTCTTGCGTGGCGTTTCTTGAGGCCGTGGAACGCGGCATTCACGAAGGGCGCGGCAAGGAGCAGGGCGATGTACATACCGATGAGGCGTCCGGTCTCGGTTGCGGAGAAGCCTGCCACGGCGGTCAGCGTATCGCGCAGTTCGAGCGGCTCATGGAGCAGCACATAGCGGATCGCGAGGGCGCAGAGGGTTCCGACGAGGTAAATATACACGGGACGGATCAGGATGGTAAAATACGACGCGGAGAATTTTTTGGTACTCATGATATAGCCCATGCACGCCGCGAGGAGCGATGCACCGGCAAGGCAGAACCAGCGCGAAGCGATCGGCAGGGCTGCCATATAGCCCTGGATGGGGGCCTGGGTAAATCCGGTATCGGCGATGTACTGCAGCCCCAGCAGCATCATGACGCCGATGCAGCAGAGCAGGTCAATGCCTAAATTTCGTGTTTTTTCCGTAGATTCTGACATGATCTCACCTTCATTGCTTTCTTTTGTTTCTCATGGTGCGGCATTTTTCCGCATTTCCGATTCATTCCCTATTATTATACCATACTTTTTGACATTCTGCAACCGCTTTTTGCAGGACGGGGGATTTTTTTCGGGGCGCGCCAAACACCCTGCCGGAAGCTGAAGCAAGCTCCGCTTGCGCAGTTTGTCAAAAATAGGGCAATTTCCTGAAAATTGCCCACCCCCTAACCCCCTCCCTAAAGGGAGGGGGCTTTATAGGGAGGGGCTTCGCCCCTCCACCCCTCGCATCCGCAAACTGTCCGCATCGGCTGTGCTGCGCACAGCGATGCTGGTCTGGGGACAGAGCATAGCGAATGTCCCCCATCTCCGCGAGAACATGAAGCAAGCTCCGCTTGCGGTCTCGATAGTAAAAACAGCGATCCCCCCTTTGCCGTCAGGCATTGGGGGGATGCGTTCAGACGATCCAGTGAGAACCCCCATTAAGAAACCTCGCCAGCGGGGGCCCCCCGCCGCGGAGTCCGCGCTGACATTACGCGTGGATGGCTTCTCGATTTGCTCCGCTCCT
>CAYYIT010000070.1:0-11376 GCA_964472035.1 uncultured Ruminococcus sp. | reverse complement strand
TGCTGCCGCACCCCGACCCCGCCCTGGGGGCTTTGCTTCGCTCGCCCCCAGACCCTTTCACACCTTGCTGAGGGACTTCGCGCACACCGCGCACAGCCGATGCCAAATCCGCGAGAAGATAAAGCTGCCTTGTGCGGCGGTCTCGAAAGCATTCCCAGCTTTGCGCCTTTGCGCAGCATTGGCGCATGCGGTCGGACGATCCAGTGCCGTTTCCATTAAGAAACCTAAGGAGAAACGATCATGAACAAACGCATTCTGCATGGACTCATTTTCTGCGGTCTGATGACCGTGCTGCCGGTGATCCCGGCAATGCTCGCGCAGGGTTCAAGCGCCGAGCAGGACACCGCACCGCCCCTTCCGCAGCTTGTGGAATTTACCCTCGAGGAGACCGCGGAGCCGGAAACCTGCCTTTCCACAGAAGCTCCCGCCGCTGTGGAAACCTCCGCCGCGCCCTCCGCCTTTCTCGTGCTGGACATCTCCACGGGCGAGGTGCTGGAGGTGCCCGTGCGCGATTACGTCATCGGCGCCGTCTGCGCGGAGATGCCTGCCACCTTCGCGCCGGAGGCACTCAAGGCGCAGGCCGTCGCGGCATACACCTACGCCAGAAGACAGGCACTCGTCTCCCATGCGCAGGACGACCCCTCGCTGTGCGGCGCGGATTTCTCCAACGATCCGGCAAAATACCAGGCGTTCTATCCCAGGGCGCAGATCGAGGAACTTTTCGGCGAGAGCTTCGCGGTCTACTATGACAAGATCGCGCAGGCGGTGGATGCGGTGCTGTACGAGATCCTGCTCTACGACGAGGAGCCGATCATTGCGGCGTTCCACGCGATGTCCGGCGGCATGACGGAAAGCGCAGCGCACGTCTGGGGCGCGGAGGTGCCCTACCTCCAGCCCGTGGACAGCAGCTCCGACAAGGACGCGCCGCGCTATGAGGAGACGGTGACCCTCTCTGCCGAGGAGGTCCGCGCGCTGCTGGGAGAGGTGCAGCTCGGGGAGGATCCTGCGGCGTGGTTCGGCACACCGGTGCGGTCGGATTCCGGCACGGTGCTGCAGATCACAGTCGGCAGCCGCATTTTCACAGGGCAGGAGCTCCGGCAGCTTTTTTCGCTTCGCAGCGCGGATATCACGGTGGACTACGCGGACGAACAGTTCACCTTCACGACCCACGGCTACGGGCATGCTGTCGGCATGAGCCAGTACGGCGCGAACGCCATGGCGCTCGCCGGTGCAGATTACCGCGGTATCCTCCAGCACTATTACCCCGGCACCACGCTTACGAAGGAGCGGGGAGCCCCCGCCGGCAAGCTTTCTTAGGAGAATAAGGCCTGGATCAAGAAAACACATACGCCCAATGCCTTTGGCAAAGGGCGTATTGTTGTATTTACTTTAGAGACCGCCGCACAGGGCGGCTTCATCTTCTCGTATTTTTCCTTCAGTCACGCCTGCGGTGTGACATCTCCCCCAAAAGGGTAGCCTCCGAATTTGCAGCACCCTGTTGACTTGTGACGAAATTTGTGGTATAATCGGAATATTCCATATCATGATACAGGGGGGATCGTACTATGAAATGTCCATACTGCGATAGTGAGATCGCAAACAGAACCGGCAGATGTCCGCACTGCGCCGCGGAAGTCACCTACACGGCACCGGAGACCTTTGAGCCGCCGCAGGAATATCCGTCCGGCGACTTCACGATGTACAACGAGGAAAAACCGAAGAAAAAGACGAATAAGGCAGGTATCATCATCGCTGGCATCATCATACTCATCATGCTGCTGCTCGGCGTGTCCCAGTTTGTCAGGACGGCTTCCATCAAGCACAACAGCACCCTGACCGCGGCGACCCTTGTTGACAGCCAGAGCAGCTACACTCAGGTGGACCGCACAACCCGCAAATCCGGCAAGACCCGCAAGACCTACTATGAGCTGGAGGTCTACCAGCACCTTGTGGTGCAGTACACGATCGAGGGGGAAACGTTCACCAAGGATATGGGTACGCACGAGGTCTATGAGACGGAATCCCGTTCGAACTACACGCAGTCCGAGCGCGACAGCTACCTGCACTCGCATACCTACAAGATCGGCGACACCTTTGATGTGTACGTCACCAAAAACGGCACGGTGCATCTTGCCTCCGCAGTCAACGCACAGTCGCGCAGCTCCATTATGATCATGGGATTCGGAGGTCTCGTCATTGTGCTCCTCGCGATCCCGTCGAAGAAGAAAAAACGAAACAGATAACACCATCCCCCGAAGGCCGCGGCTTTCGGGGGATTACACATTTCTACGAACACTTTACCCTGTACTTAGCAGCACTGTGCGCAAGCACAGTCGGTGCGGTCGTACTGCGGATGCTAAGGGGTGGAGGGGCGAAGCCCCTCCCAATATACCCCCTCCCTCTGGGAGGGGGTAGGGGGTGGGCACCCGAAGGGATACGTCAGCTGTGGATTATCCTGAAGGAGTTACCAGCATTCTATACAACATCTACAAAACCGCGCCTTCATTTTTGTTTGATTTTCTGAAAAATAAAATTAAGTCTTGACTTTAATAAAATTAAAGTGTATAATAAACATTGTTAAAGGGAGGCGATGGAATGGCAATTGAAATGGTACCCGACTGGATGGTCAATCTCGACGACGAGGACGTCGCATTCATCCGACGGTTCCTGACAGCTTCGGGATCCCTCAAGGAGGTCGCAAAGCAGTACGGCGTCACCTATCCGACGGTGCGTCTGAAGCTCGACCGGCTGATCCAGAAGATCCAGCTGAGCGAATCCGCGGAGCAGGATCCCTACGTTGCAACCATCAAGCGTCTGGCGATCAATGAAAAGCTGGACTTCGACACGGCGAAAATACTGATTCGCGAATACCGCAAGCAAAAGGGAGGACATTGATATGGAAAATGCAGAAGGACTGATTTTATTTCTGGTCATCATCGGACTGTTCGCGGCGCTGATTTACTGGCAGTACCGCATCTGCAAGGGCAAGAACGGCAGGAAGCTGGGACTGGTTCTGCCGCTGGTAAGTCTTGCGCTCGCTGTGCTGACGGCGGTGAGCTTCTGGGCGTTCAGCGCAGTAAAATCGACGGGCACCACGACCGTTTACGATGATGATGGCTACCATCAGGAGGAAGTGATCGAGGAGACTGAGTTCGATGCCAGCGGCGACGTCTGGATCGGCGTGATCGTGACGCTGCTCGTGTTCAATATCCCGACCGCGATCTATTTCGGCGAATACGCCGCTGTGGCATGCCGCACACAGCAGGAAGAGATCGCACGGACTGAGATCCAGGATTTATAACAAGCACAAAACACCGCTGTTTCCCCAAAAACAGCGGTGCTTTTTTCCGCCCGAGGGCGGTTTTCTATTGCATGGGTCCGGGGGCGAGCGAAGCGATTGCCCCCGGGGCGGGGTAGGGTGCGGCAGCACCCTACCCTTATTCCCCCTCCCTTTAGGGAGGGGGTTAGGGGGTGGGTAAACAGAGGTCCACATGCCCCGTGCTGACATCCGCCTTGGTGCAGATGACCTGCAGCTCACTGCCGAGGCGGTATTCCGCGCCGGTGAGGCTGTCCCTGATGTACCAGCCCTCCTCGATCTCGTAGCTGCCCTCGGGCAGATCGTTGATGTGCAGGAGTCCCTCCGCGAGGTTGTCCAGCGTCACATACACGCCGAAATCCGTCACGCTCGTGATGATGCCGTGGAATTCCTCGCCGATGTGCGCACGCATGTATTCCGCAGCGTAGCAGTCATCCGCATCGCGCTCGATCGACACCGCGCGCACCTCCATGTCGGAGGAATGCGCCGACGCGTTTTCCGCGAATTTCGCGTATCTGCGCTGCATCCAGTCCTTACTGCCGCCCTCCAGAAGATCCGAGAGGATGCGATGCACCACCAGATCCGGATAGCGGCGGATGGGGGACGTAAAGTGCGCGTAGTCCTTCAGCGCAAGACCGAAATGCCCCAGCGGCTCCGGACTGTACTTCGCCTTCGCCATCGAACGCAGCGTCAGGGAATTCACCACGGGGAAGTACACCTCGCCGCGCGCCTGCTCGAGGATCTTCCGGATGTCGCCCGGCTGTGCCTCGGCAAAGACCGGTACCTCCTGCCCCAGCCGGCGCAGCATCTCCTTGAGCGTCTCGATGCGCTCCGGAGAGGGGGACTCGTGGACACGGTAGACCAGCGGGATCTCCGCCTCCCTTGCAAGGCGCGCAGCGGCTTCGTTCGCGGCAAGCATGCACGCCTCGATGATGCATTCCGAGCGGCCGCGCTCCCTTGCCGCAAGGCCGATGCACACGCCGTTTTCGTCGAGCAATACGGCGGTCTCGGTGCTTTCCAGCTCCGGTGCGCCGCGCATGTCGCGGCGATGCTCCAGCACGGCGGCAAGTCTGTCGAGCTCCGTCAGGCTCTCGCGGACGGGCGCGTATTTCTCCAGCATTTCCGCATCCGCACTGTCGTCGAGAATGGCGTTGCACTCACTGTAGACACCGCGCACGCAGGAACGGATCACGGACTTGCAGAACCGCGCATCGAGCAGGTCGCCCTCGCCGGAGATCTGCAAGATCGCCGAAAACGCGAGCCTGTCCACGCCCTCGTTCAGGGAGCAGATGCCGTTCGACAGTGCCTTCGGCAGCATCGGAATGACCTTGTCCGCGTAGTAGATGCTCGTTCCGCGCGCAAAGGCCTCGCCGTCAAGACGGGAATTCGCGCGGACATAGTGGGAGACATCCGCGATGTGGACGCCCAGCTCCCAGCCGCTTGCCGTCCTGCGAATGGAAACGGCGTCGTCGAGGTCCTTTGAGGACGCGCCGTCGATGGTGAAGATCCGCTCGCCGCGCAGATCCTCGCGCGCCTGCGCATCGAATTCTGTCACGCCCACGCCCGAGACCTTCTTTGCCTCGCGAAGGACGTCCTCGGGGAATTCCACCGGCACGCCCTGCGCCAGGATCTTCGCCGCCATGCAGTTCTCGGCGCTGTCGGCACTGCCGAAATTCAGCGTGATCTTCACGCGGTGCTCCATGTGACGCTTGCCGCGGCTCGTGAGCTGCGCCAGCACCTTATCGCCGACGGCGTAGGGAACGCTCTCCTTATAGTCGATGTGCAGCGGCATGGAGGTCATCGTATCCGGCAGCAGGCAGAGTCCGGACGTCTCCTCCGCAATGATGGTGCCGCTGAGCATGCAGCTCGGGGATTCCTCCAGCACGGAAACGACCTCCGCCTCCGGCGAGCCCGTCCGCGAGGGGATGGGTTTTGCCAGCACCTTATCACCGGGCATGCTGCCCTTGAGGAATTTGCCGGGGACGAAATATTCCGTGTCGTTTTCGTCACGGATGAAGCCGAAGGAACGCGCAAGGCGCACCGTCTCCGCAGTGAAGCAGCCGGTGCGGTCGGCGAGGGTATAGCCGTTTCTGCGCTCGAGGATCACGCCCTCGCGCAGCAGCTGCTCCAGTGCCGCCTGAAACGCGGCCGGATTGCGGCGGCTGCGGCACTTCTGGGAAAGCTCACCGGCAGCCAGATGCCGCTTGTGCGTCTGCTGCAGGAAGGTCTTGATGGCGTTGGCGAAGTGCCGGATGTCCTCCTGACGGATGGGCTTCTTCCGCATCGGCACGGTACGACGTTTGCTGTGTTTTTCATTGTGTTTAGCCATAATTTACTCCTTTGTAAAGAAAAGACCCTGTGTTCGACGGAACGCAGGGTCTTTGGTGTTGTGGATTACTCCGCTGCGGTTTCAGCTGCGGAATCAGCAGTGGTAGCTGCCTGAGTTGCTGCCTGGGTCGCTGCCTGAGTGGGAGTGGTGGTGTTTGTGGACTTGTCATCGGACTTTGCAAGTGCTGTGATGCACGGAATGGCAAGGCTGACAGCAATGATCAGCACAAACATGAGTACACCGAGGTTTCTGGTCAGCTTTGCGAGCATTGCCTCTCTGGTTCTGCCCTCGTTCTTTCCGTAGAAAGAATCGTTGCTGCCGCCGCCGAGGGCGGAGGTCATATTCTGCTGGGTCTTGTTGTCCTGCATCATACACAGGATCACGATCAGCAGGCTAAACAGCAGTATCAAAGCACCGCAGATGATCTCATAAATTTCCATGGACTGCATAATTCGTTTTCGCTCCTTTTCTTTATATGCAATATGCTATTTTCAGAATTAGTTTCATTATATCACATTTTCCACGCCTTGTCAATAGGGAATTTCGCGGTTTCGGGGAAATTTTAAAAAAACCGCAGATGGAAAGGACTGGGGCAAAAAACTCCGCAGAAACCTGCGGAGTGCTGCATCGTTATCGGGAACGTCTTCTGGAGCCGTTCTTTCTGTCGGTGTTGCGCTTGAGGTCGCACATACGCTCCTCGCTGTTCTGCTTGAAGCGGCTCATCATATCCTCAAAGGTCAGCTCTCCCGCAGGCTTCTGGGGCTTCGGCTCCCAGACGATGCCCTTCTCGCGCTCGGGCTTCTTGAACGGACGCTTCTGCGGTGCGGGCTTTTCCTCAGCAGGCAGTGCCTTCTTGATGGACATGCTGATCTTGCCCTGCTCGTTGATCTGCAGCACCTTGACCTTGACGTCCTGCTCCTCCTTGAGGAACTCGCGGATCTCAGCAACATAAGTGTTGGCTACCTCGGAGATATGTACCATGCCGGTGATGGGCTTGCCGCCCTCCACAGGCACCTCGACAAATGCACCGTAGTTTGTGATTCCTTTGACTTTACCTTCGTAGATTTTACCGATTTCCAGCTGCATACACTGAAAGCCCCCTGCTTCTTAGTTTGAGGCAACACCGCGCAAAGACCGCCTGACGGCTCAGCACGTCATCTGTTTGCATCTTTTCCGTCATCTCGCCCAAAAATTCCTTGACATACGGCAGTATGCCTGCGGAATTTTTGGATCATCTGACGAAAAATCTGCTGCACATCTGACGCACTGTCCTTTGTGCGGTATTGCCTTGAAAATTATATCCGTGAATCAGTCACGGGAAGTATCGTAATAACGGCGCTCGTCCGGATACGCATAGGAATAGCTGCCGTTTTCCACTGCGAGCTTCTCCATATACCGGCTGATATCCTCGGACTGCAGGATATCATTCAGCTCCTCGTTTTCCGCAGTGATCACATCGATCTCTTCCTGCAGCGCGATCTTTTCCTGCTTCTTCTGTTCGATCGAATTCTGCATGCTGACGATGGACACCACGGCAAATCCGATGATGATGATCACTGCGATTTTAACCAGCATAAGGAAAACGGGTCCGAACTGATTGTTTAATTTCTGTACCTTTGGCATTGCTGTTTCCCTTCTTTAGCAATTATGGACCATCATTTTTGTTTCTCGGATGGTCACAACGTTTTTATTCTATTATTATACACCATTTCACCCTGTTCTTGCAAGGGATTTTTGTCATTTTTCTTTGTATTATCTGATTTTTTGGCACTTCCTACAAAACTGAGGAATACTTTTTTACATATCCAGCAGGGCAGACGGAGGATCCCTGCCAGAAGCCCGACCACAGCTCTGCCGATGGTACATTCATAGAGGATGAGTCCGAGCAGGCAGCCGACGGCGTAATACACGCGGAACTCGCCCCTTGCGAAGGCATAGCTGTAGCCGAGCAGCAAAAATGCCGCTGCAAGGCACAAAACCACGTCCTCGAGCGCCGTCAGCACGGGATGGTGGGGGAACATCCGGCGCAGGAGGCGCGCCGCATCGAGGCAGACGCCTGCCGGAATGCCGAGCAGGCAGGCACCGCCGAAGAGCATCAGCTGCTCACCTGCGGTGAAGTAGGTCTCCGGAACGATCTGCAGCGCGCTCATCGGAACAGCTTCCCAAGGAGCGAGAGGGGGCCCTGCCTGTCGCGGTCGCCGTACCGGACGCCCCAGATATCGCCCTCAACGGTCATATTGCCGGACTCGACGCTGACGGCATTGATGTGCAGCTCCCGTCCCGTGACGGTCAGCTCGCCCTGCGCGGTATAGAGGACGATCTCGCGCTCGTTGAAGCTGTCGACATCCGTGACGCCGGAGAGTGAGAGCTGGGATCGGTTTTCGAGGATGAGGGTATGGGTGGCGGTGCTTGTACGCTGCTGCGGCATGGGGATCCCTCCTGTTGCGATGGTTTGGTATAGTATATGCAGCAGGGGACGGCGGCAGAACAGCGAAATCTCCCCCACGGTATGTGGGGGAGATTTCAAATTATTGTGAAATTGGATGGGTGCTGCATGACTGCCCCACCCCAACCCCTCCCCAAGGGGAGGGGCTATATTATGAGGGTGCTGCGCACCCTCAAACCCGCCGGAATGTTACCATCAGGACGCCGCAGCGGACTGCAGGGTTCCCATAAAGACCGGAAGATTGGCGTGATTGTCCACGATCATGTACACAAACGGTCTGTCGAGCGTCACATAGCGGATCTCCTCCGGCGGTGCCCCCATGGCGTCACCCACGATCACTGCGGTCACTGCTGCTGCCCTGGTGCCGGCCTTATCCACGGTAATGTCCGTCTTGTGGATGACATCGCTGATATAGAGCGTCGGCTCACCGCCGCACAGTCCCATATCCGAGAAATCTGCAATTCCTCCGCTGAACGCCGTGGGCATACCCATCTCCATGAGCACATCGTTCAGCTCCAGGTCGGTGCTGTAGCTGAACTTCGGCATCTGCGTTTCAACGATGGTGTACTCGGGATCCATCAGCTCCGCGCAGACCGCCTGCGCGTCCATCTCCGCGATCCATTCGTCCACGGTCATGCCCTCCTCGGGGAGGATCGCAATGAAGCGGTAATTGCCATTGTAATTCTTTGCAAAGCCCGTGGCGTTGCCGAAATCATGGAACACGGTCTCCGAGCTGTACATCATCTCGACGTCCTCTTCGACGCCCTGCGCATTCGTGAAGGTGCCTTCTTGGATCTGATAATCCTCATAGGGGACGCTCCACTCCGCATCAAAGCAGATGGCGTTGATGAGTGCCACCATGGAGTCGGGGGAGAGGTCCTCGATCACCTTCGGGATCATGCCGTTCGTGTTCTGCTTGACCCAGAAATTGATGTCCTCGACGGTCGTCGCGTCAAAGGGTGCCTTGTAGATCTCCGCGTCATAGTAGGAAATGTTCTTGTTCACGAACTCGTCCATGATCGTCAGGTAGGGATCATCGCGGTACCAGATGGAATCCGCGATGTGCAGCGTGCTTCTGCTGTCATCCTTGAGTACCTTCGCATAGTACGACAGATAGCGGTTGAGCTGATCCATGGTCATGCCGCCGCCGAGGACGTCCTCCATCTCCGAAAGGGTATCGCCCGCCGCGCCGTTTGCCGTCATGGCAAGCGCAAGGCTCACCGAAAGCGGCGAGATCATGGTATTCTCTTCGGGCGTGAGCAGGGTCGCCTTCTGGAACAGCTCGGTGGAAAACGCCATCTGCGCGCTCCGGAAATCCTCATCGGGGATGCTTCCCGAGGTTTTGCTCGCCGTGCCTTCCAGACGGATGCAGCCCTCGGACAGCTTCGCATCGAAGCCCTCGGATCTGCCAAGCAGGTAATCCTGCAGCTGCGAAACGTCGTCCGCGTTCATCGTGTCGTCGTTGTTGAGGTCGGCGCATGCCGGCGCGGAATCGTCCTGCATGGTCTTCTTCATGATGGCGAGGTCAAAGCCGTTGACCACGCCGTCGCCGTTGAGGTCACCCATCGTGAAGGCAGCGGATGCCGCCGTGGGTACGAGCAGTCCTGCCGCAAGCAGGATGCACGCGATTCGTTTTCTGGTCATCATCATCTTCTCCTTTCATCATTTGGTGTATGGCACTTATATAACAACGCAGCACGGAAAATATTGGACGTTTCCGCGGTTTTCTCCGTTCTGCACAAAAACGGGGTATGGTTTTTGGTGATTGTGCGAATGACGGAGGTGATTTACGATTTACTCATTCCAAAGCAGCTGCCAGGTGTTGTCCACATAACCGACGATCATGTGTTCGGGGATGTCGCCGCTGGTGAGGGCTCCGGTGATGACCTCGATATCGTAGGCCTCCTCCACCTCGGGGATCATCTCGATATAGCCGAAATCGCTTTCCTCCAGACGCTCGGCAAGCTCCTCCTCCTCGAGCAGCACCGCCTCGCCGAAGGTGAATTCGAAATCGCCGCCGCTTTCACTGCTTTCATACAGGGATTCCTCGATCATCTGCAGGGCAAGCTCCTGCGCCGTATCCACCTCGAGGTAGTACATCGCCTGCCGCCAGTCGTCGTAGATGCCGGCATCGATCAGATCCATGATGATCTTCTCGACGGATTCCTCATAGCAGGTCATAAAGAGCGCAAGGCTCTCGTCCTGCGTCAGAAGCGTCAGGTCGTTCTGCTTTACCGCCATGAGGAAATTGTATGCCGGCCGCAGATGGGGCTTTTCGATCAGCGTCAGGGAGGGCAGCACCACATACCACTCCTCGCCGTCACGCACCGCGTAGAAGTCCTCCACCATGCCGAGCAGCACCGTGGAATCCTCGTCCTTTGTCTCGCAGAAAAGCGAAATATCATACGCCTCCTCGGGCTTTGCCTCGCACTGCGCAGGCGGAAGGGACGCCTTGAGCTGCGACAGTCCCGATGCATCGAGCGGCTGCGCAAGATCCACGCTGTAGTTGAATTTCTTCATGTGATGCGTCAGTTCCTTGAACCAGAGTGCGAAGGATTCCTCCGCGTACTGTTCCGCATCCTCATAGCCCATGGCGCGGTAGAAATCGGGATCCGCATTGTAGATCTTTCTGACGCTGTCGAAATACACGTCGTCGCCGAGCGCGCGGAGCATTCGTTTTTCGTTCTCGTCCTTCACCGCGTCCATGAATTGCGTAACGATCTCTTCATAGACCGGCGGTTCCTTTTCCTTGCAGCCGCTGCCCGTGCAGAGCATTGCTGCCGTGAGCAGCAGTGCGGCCGCCCTGCCGATATACTTCATGTGAAAGCACCCCCATCATTATTATCTAGGCAACACCGCACAAAGGACAGTGCGTCAGATGTGCAGCAGATTTTTCGTCAGATCATCCAAAAATTCCGCAGGCATACTGGCGTATGTCAAGGAATTTTTGGGCAAGATGACGGAAAAGATGCAAACAGATGACGTGCTGAGCCGTCAGGCGGTCTTTGCGCGGTGTTGCCTTTATTATTATTGTAACATAGAGAGTGTGGAATTGCAAGGGAAACGTGGAAATTTCCTGAGAATTGCCCCACCAGATAACGCACGCCTATGGGTGCCCTGCCCCCTCCCCAATGGGTAGGGGGTGGGGCATGCGAGAAGATGAAGCCGGCTCCGCCGGCGGTCTCTAAAGTAAAAACAACAATCCCCCTTTTCCGAAGGCATTGGGGGATTGTCAGTCTGTCGAAAAAGTCCCGTCCAGCCACTGCGCCTCTGGCGCAGGGCTGG
>CAYYIT010000069.1:0-11550 GCA_964472035.1 uncultured Ruminococcus sp. | reverse complement strand
CAGCATACCCATCACTTCGCGCAGCATCCTACCTTAGCTCAGGGCATTCGGCGCACATAGGGGGCTGCGCCCCCTATAACCCCCCGATATATAGCCAAAAAGTGCACCCGCTCGCCTGCTGCGTGCTTTTCTATTGACTGGAATCTCAGGCAATCGCCGGGGATTTTTTATTGTATCTGCACTTCGAGCTTGATCTCGGGGAACTGCGCCGGATCGAAGGGGAGATCCGCTGATGCCAGCAGATCCTCGATGCCGATGACGTCTGCGTGCGCATCCTGCATTTCCATGACCGCGGTGCGGCATTGCGAGAGGATCGTTTCCGCGAGAACACTGCGCCATGTCTCGGGGCAGTCCTCTGCGCGGATCGTGAGAAGATAGTGCAGCTGGCCTTCTTTGGATACCTTCTTTTGCAGCGTGCAGCCGAGGAGCTTCACGTCGCGTTTCTCACCGTCCGCAGAGAGCGTGATGCGGACATTTCCCTTTCCCCTGCGCAGCCAGTACATGCCGCGCGCGGACTCCTCCGAGAGCTTCGTTACGGTGCCGTCCTTGTGCAAAAGCACCATACTGTCCGCGGAGGCAGCCGGAAGGAGGGCAGTGCTGCCTGCACCGCACCATTCGTTCAGAAGGCTCGCGAGATCCGTTGCGCCGAGCTGCCCGTTCTCTTCGGACATGCGGATGCGTTCCTGCACGGTGCTGCCGTCCTCCGACTGGAAGAAGTTGTGCAGCCGGACAAAGCAGACCTTGCAGGAAGGGGAGAGTCCCTGTTCGAACAGCAGGTCGCGGCATGCCTCAAAGGTGAAATTCCCGTCAAGACACAGCAGCTCCGTGTGTCCGGTCAGGATGCGGCTGCCGCGGTCGGATTCGCCGCGCACAAGTGCATCGGTGACGGTCATTCCGGAGGAGGAGAAGCCTTTCTCCTCGTTAAAGGTCTGGGCGTAGAGCGTTAGCTCCTGGCTGCCGCCTATGCCGAGCGTTCGCGTGTAGAGTCGGTCACTGATGCTGTCCTTGCCGCAGCCCGTCAGAAGCATCAGGGGCAGCAGGAGGAGCAGGCGTTTGTTCATGGGAACACCTCCGGATCAGATAGAATGCAAGCGGGATCAGAACTGCCGTCAGCAGGATGCCGCTGCCCTGCAGGAGCCGGCTGTCCGGCAGTGCCGGAACGAGTGAGAGCAGGATCATCCCTGCAAGGCAGAAGGGGGATACGGCGCGCAGACGCGGAAACATGCTGTGCAGCAGATGCGCCCCCGTTCCTGTCAGCAGTGTAATGTGCATGATGAACAGGATCTGGAATGCGATCAGGTACAGGGCATCCGCGCGCTGTGCACGCAGCGGCTGGGAAAGTGCCGTCAGCGTGAAGAACGGATAGTCCTCAAGCTCCAGCAGCCTGCCGCAGACACAGACGCAGAGAAAGACCAGCAGCCCTGCAAGCAACGCCTTGGCAATCAGATAGCAAAGCACTGCGCGGCGCCCTCCCTTCTGCTGCATACGATCAAGCAGGATCAGCACGGTGATGAGTTCACCGGAGGTGCAGAGGTAGGCGGCGCAGTTTTCCTGCATACCGGAAGTGCCGATGGTGAAGCGTACCGTATCCAGCCGCGGCAGTGCGCCGATGACCAGCACGATGAGCGTCAGCAGGAGGAACCCCAGCACAAAGGGCGCGCTGCGTGACAATGCCTGCAGGCCGAGCGAGCAGGTATACAGGCAGATGATCGTGATCAGGACGGCGGCGGTGAGTCTTCCGGAAACCGGCAGGGAGATCCGCGGTGCCGCCGCCCACAGCTGCGAGAAGGCCTGTGCGCCCTGCAGCAGGATGCACAGCACATAGACAAAGCCCAGCCATTTCTTCTGCGAGACAGTCTTTGATAGGGAAAAGCCCTGCCGGTGCAGTGCGTTCAGGAGCAGTACGGCCGGAATTTGTAGGGCGGTCGCTGCGAGGATGCCGGTCAGCTGATCGCCGGAGGAAATGGCCGGCATGCACATGACCGTCCATGCGCCGGACAGGAAGAGGATCGCAAAGAGCTGGCTGCTGTGAAGCTTATTCATGGTATTCCTCCACTGTGAAATGCCCCGACTGCATTTTCCGGAAGCCCACCCTTGTCAGCACATCGCGCATGGCCTTCGGATGCAGGGGGGAGAGGGGGGCAGTGAGCGGAAAGCCGAAGTTCTCCGAGGCACAGAGATTGAACAGAACGGCCGTCCCCAGCAGGCCGATGCCGAAGAGTCCCCACTGGCCGCCTGCGAAGATGAAGAGCAGCCGCAGGAGCGTGACAGCCTGGTTCAGGTCCGGCACGACGTAGCCTGCGATCACGGAGAGCGCGACCATCGTCAGCATCGGCGTGCTGATGAGCCCTGACGTCACAGCGGCATCGCCGATGATCAGGCCGCCGACGATGCTTACGGCGCCGCCCACCGCCTTCGGAAGGCGCAGCCCTGCCTCGCGGATGATCTCATACATCAGCAGTACCCCGATCGCCTCCGCGGAAAGGGAGAGTGGTGCCTGCGCCTCCGCCTTCGTCAGGATCATCAGCAGCGTGCTGTTGAGCAGCTCCGGATGATGCGCGCTGACGGCGATATACAGTGCCGGCAGCAGGATGCTGATCAGGAAGGCACCGTACTTCAGCCAGCGGATGAAGGTGGCGTAGTAGGGCTTGAAATTATAGTCGTCCAGCGCCTGGAAGCTCTCGACAAAGAGCTTCGGTACAACCAGCGCAAAGGGCGTGCCGTCGATGAGAATGCCGATGCGTCCCTCCAGGATCTTGGCACTCAGGACATCCGGACGTTCCGTCAGGCTCACGCAGTCAAAGAGATTGCCCTTGCGGTTCTCGAGAAAGGGCTGGAGGTAGCCCGTGGAGAGGACGGTCTCCAGCTCCGTGGAGGCAAGCGCCTCCTTCACCTGCTGCAAGAGCTGCGGCGAAACACGGTCATACATGTAGCACAGGCAGATATCCGTCCGGCTGACGGTCCCGACAACGGACAGCTCCATCTTGAACAGGGGGGATTTCATTCTGCGCCGCATCAGGGACATGTTGGGACGGATGACCTCTACGAAGCCCTCGTGGGAACCGAGGACATTGCTCTCACCGGAGGGCTCGCTCACGCCGCGCATGGAGAAGCCCTGTACACCGAAGGCGAGCGCACGGGTCTGTCCCTCTGCGATCAGGACACCGAAGCCGGAGCTGAGCAGCCGGAACAGATCACCGTAATTCCTGGCGACGGGTCTGTCCATCGAGAGGAGCATCCGGTTCTGGATCTCATCGAAGAGGGCGTCGCTGTCAGGCTTTTCCTCGATCCACATCAGCGGATGGAGGATCAATTCGGAGATGTTTGTCATGGAGATCATGCCCTCGCAGCCAAGCAGTGCGCAGGGAATGCCGCCGGCTTGGAAGCGGTTGATCAGGACATCGGAGCTTTTCTGAGAGAACTGCCGGATATTGGCGATGTTCTCCTCCAGACTTGCTGGAAGCGGCATCTGGAAAAATGCGGGTTCGGACATGGTATCACCTCTTTTCAGGTAGTGTGGCGCCGCAGAACGCGTTCATGCATGGAAAAGCATGGAACATTCAGAAAATTTACAAATGCCCGTTGCTTTTTTGATGCAAGTGTGGTATACTATGGAATGGTAAGATATGTCTGCTTTCAAAGGAAAGGATGAACTATGAAAATGAAGAAAATTGCAGCGCTTCTTGCGGCTCTCCTGCTGATTCCGGCAACGGGCTGCGGCAGTCTGCCTTTATATGATGAGACGTTTTCGAAGGGGAATTCCACTGCGGATTCCACCGCGCCCCAGCAGGGCGGTCTGACGCCTACGGAGGCGGAGACCCTTCCTCCTGCAACGGAGCCGCCGGCGGATGCCAGCGTCAGCTTCCTCGCGGTGGGCGATAACCTCGTGCAGAAGCGCGTCTATGAGGCTGCTGCGAATCATGCGCAGAACGGCGAGGCCTACGACTTCAGCTATTGCTACGGCAGTGTTGCGGACGTGGTCGCTGCGGCGGATATCGCCTATATCAATCAGGAGACGATCATTGCCAATGACCAGTATGAGATCTCCGGCTCCAACTTCAATTTCAATTCCCCCACGGAGCTGGGCGATGAGCTGGTGGACATGGGCTTCGATATCATCTGCATGGCGAACAACCACGCGCTGGATAAGGGAACCGGCGGTCTGAGTGCAACGCTCGACTACTGGGACGGCAAATGCGCCGAAGCGGAGAACCTCCGCATCATCGGTGCCTACCGCGACTATCAGGATATGTGCAATTACCGCATCTCCGAAGTGAACGGCATGACCATCGGCTACCTTGCCTATACGGAGCATATCAACGGCTACAGCATTCCCTCCGATTCGGAGCTGGAGGTGCCGCTGATCGAAGCGGCACTGATCGAACAGCAGATCACGGAGCTGTCCGGCCTTGTGGACTGCGTTGTCGTTTCCGCGCACTGGGGCGATGAGGATACCCACACCGTCCGCGGAACTGTGAAGAGCCTCGCGGCGGATATGATCGAATGGGGCGCAGATGTCATCATCGGTACGCACTCCCATACGATGCAGACCATGGAGTACATTACCCGTTCGGACGGAACACAGGGCTTTGTGTTCTATTCGCTGGGCAACTTTATCTCTGCGCAGACCGACAGCTTCAATATGATCGGCGGCATGGCACAGTTCAATCTGGTGAAATCCGGAGAAACCGGCAACGTGACGGTCGAGGATGTGCAGGTGACACCTGTGATCACGCACTACGATGACGGCAGCCTGTCCAATCTTCGTATCTATCCGTATTATATGTATACGGACGAGCTTGTGGCCGGTCACGGCATCCCCTATTCTCCCTGGGGAACCGCAAAGAGCTGGAACTGGGATGTCATCTCGAATGTCATCAACAACAACATTCCGGCAGAATACCAGAAATTGACAGAATAATGCGTAAAAACAGAGCTTTCCGCAATGTCGGAGGCTCTGTTTTTTTGTCACGGAATGCGACGATCCGACAGAGAAATCCTAAAATAACCTGAAAGGATTCCGGTTTTTGTGTAATCCATAGAAAGAGGGGGCGGGCTTTTGTACAATTTGATGATTTTTCAAAAAGGTATTTACTTTTTTTCGTACCTGATATATAATAAGAGAGGATGGGTTCACTGTATTTTCTGTGCATGAAGACGTTCGTTTTTTGGTAATTGTATACAAAATCTACGCGCGATTTGTACGAATTGCCTAAAATAGGAAGGGCGTTTTCGACGAGTTGTACAAAATACAAGGAATTCTCTTGACTTATGTGATAATTTGAACTATAATAACAGTAAGTAGATATAGGGGGAGTCGTGCCTTGACCCTGGTGTAGCTACTATGTTATATGAAAGGATATAATTTGAGGAAGCGCGTATTCCTTTGATTATATGGCTTTGTATTGCATTCATAATTTTAAGAAGGAGGAAAGAAGATGAAGGTAAGAAAAATTGTTGCTGGCCTGGCGGCTGTATCCATGCTGGCGGCTTTTTCGACACAGGCTGTATTTGCAGCTGACACAGTAACAATCAAGGCAGATGACGTGTCTGCAAAGGCGGGGGCAACATTCACAATGAATGTTGAGCTTTCCGGCGTTCCGGCAGCGGGTATTTCCGTATGTGAGTTCGCAGTAACCTACGACTCTTCTCTGGTAACGATTACTGGTGTAGAGGTTGGTGCGATCGCTGACAACGGTGTAGACTCTGCTGAGCAGTTCGAAGGTGTAACCGCATTTGAGTCTGATTTTGCAACTGCTGGTGTGATCAACGTTACATACTCCACAGGTATGGATGACACCGCATACTGGATTACTGAAGATGGCGTGTTCATGACCATCACCGGTACAGTAAATGCAAGTGCAGAAGTTGGTGCGACTACTGATTTCGTTCTGGGCGCAATCCAGCGCGAAACAACAGAGGGCTCCGGCGTGACAAACACCGAGATCTCTGTAGGTAACATTGATGCTGATTACAATGTTACAAAGTTCACTGCTGCAACTGAGAATGGTTCCCTGACCGTAGTGGGCGACGAAACCGATCCGACAGATCCTGCTGGCGATGTAGTTTACGGTGACGTTGACTGCAACGGCAAGGTTGAGATCCTGGACGTTATCGCGCTGTCCAAGTCCCTGATGGGTTCCGGTACTCTGAGCACTCAGGGTGCTGCAAATGCAGACGTTGATCAGAATGCAACCATCAATACCACTGATGCGCTGAACATCATGAAGTATCTGGTTAAGCTGATCGAGAACCTGCCCGTTTAATCCCAGTTCCCAATTGACGTAATTTTCAAAAACTGCAGGTTTTGACAGAGGCCTGCAAAAAAAGTGTATGGCGAAATTTTAACAAACCAAACAGAAAGGAATTTTTTAGTTATGAAGAAGGTTGTTTCTGCACTGACAGCCGCTGCTATGTGCGCAAGCATGGCCGCTGGCGTAATGTCCGTATTTGCTGCTTACACTTCCGAAGAAGTTGCATTCTCTCTGGAAGTAATTTCTACCGGTGATTACACCGTAGACGGCAACACCATCACATTTGCATCCGCTGAGGCTGCAAAGAACGCTACATTCACTGTAGCACAGTACATTGAAGCTGATGCAAGCAAGGCTGACGTAGTTCAGGTTGGTGCGCGTGTACAGGCAAGTGATTTCGCAGTAGTTCTGGGTGACACCTGCGCAGACGTATCCAGCTCTTCCTACAACGCAACTGCTGTAGAGTACACAATGGCTGATGGTACTACATTCTCCACAAAGTGCTTCGTAAGCTGCTTCGGTTGGCTGAACGCAAGAGGCGCTTACAAGACCGGTACCTCCATGTTCCAGTCCACCGATGAGAGCACATTCTCCTTCGAGTATGATGGCACAAGCCAGCTTTCTTGGGTTTGGATGTACAGCTTCGATGCTAACATCTTTGAAGACTATAAGGATACTGCTCACTTCTTTGGTTCTACATCCGATGAGTATCCGCTGACTCAGTTCGAGGTTACTCTGGCAGACGATATCACAGATGGTGAGTATTCTATCGACTTTGTTGATACCTTCGATACACACGATGAGATCCTGGGCGTACAGGATGCTACTTACCTGACCGGCAGCGACAACAAGAACATCGTTCCTACTTACAAGAACCTGAAGATCGTTGTTGGCGATGCTACTGATGAGCCCACCGATGCTCCGACTGATGAGCCCACCGATGCTCCGACTGACGAGCCCACTGATGCTCCGACAGAAGAGCCGACTGAGAATGTTGAACCCACAGATCCCGGCGTTAATACCGATACATTTGCATGGGATATCGCTGATGTAACAGCTGATCCTGGCGAGTGCGTACCGGTTTACATTTCCGTACTGAACGACACAGGTTGTGCTGGTTACATCTTCCAGATCCTGGTTGACGGTAAGGAGATCGGCGAGTCCGCACTGGTTTGCGATGAGATCGCAGCTGGTGATATGGATTACAATGTAGAGACCTACTCCGAGTTTGGTCTGTTCGTTCCGAACCCTGAGGTTCTGATGGCAGCAGGCGCAAACGACAGCGCAGAGTCCAACAGCTTCGCAGTAGACGGTTCTCCCGTAGTTACTATGTGGATCACTGTTCCTGAGGATGCAGCTCCTGGCACTGTTTATGAGCTGACCTTCAACGATGCTGAGACCACAATCTCTGACTTCGATAACAACGTTCTGAATCCGACTCTGATGGCTGGTTCTATCACCGTTAACGGCGGCGAGACTGTAGTTGATCCGACAGAAGAGCCCACTGAAGAGCCCACTGATGCTCCTACAGATGAGCCGACTGAAGAGCCGACTGAAGAGCCGACTGAGCAGCCCACTGTTCCGGATCTGCCCGCGGATTATCTGTACGGCGACGTTAACAAGGACGGCGTAGTAGAGCTGATCGACATCGTAGTTCTCAACAGAGCACTGGTTGAATATGACGGCCAGAACGTAGACAAGCTGGATGATTATCAGAAGGAAGTAGCTAACTGCTACTATGATTCCACTCTCGATGGTAAGGATTCCATGGAGATCCTGAGATATCTGATTGGCAACAACGCAAGCCTGCCCGTAGCGGCTCAGTAATCAAGCCATTCTGAATCATGGTGTTCAGGTGGGCGTGCTCACCTGAACGTGATACTGTAAAATTGAATATTGAGAAAGGAAATATGCGCGATGAAGAAATTTTTATCAGCATTGACTGCGTTGTGCATGGGTTCTTCCATCATTGCAAGCACTCTGCCGGCTTCGGTATTTGCAGCTTCTTCTGATGAGATCGGCAACAAGTACGCTTGGGCGATCTCTGACGTAACTGCAGATCCCGGTGAAACCGTACCGGTTTATATCTCCGTGCTGAACGATGAGGGCTGCGCTGGTTACATCTTCCAGGTTCTGGTTGATGGCAAGGAAATCGGTGAGTCCGATCTGGTCTGCGACGAGATTGCAGCTGGCGATATGGATTACAATGTGGAAACCTATTCCGAGTTCGGTCTGTTCGTTCCGAACCCTGAGGTACTGATGGCAGCTGGTGCAAACGACAGCGCAGAATCAAACAGCTTCGCTGTGGATGGTTCTCCTGTAGTGACCATGTGGATCACAGTTCCTGAGGATGCCGCTCCCGGCACAGTCTATGATCTGACTTTCAACGAGGACGAGACTACAATCTCTGACTATGACAACAATGTACTCAATCCGCTTCTGGCTGGCGGTACCATCACCGTAAACGGTGAGGCACCGGAGACAGAAGAGCCGACTGAGGAAGAAGAGCCGACAAATCCGGCCAGCGATGCAGACGGCTATGCATGGGATATTGCAGATGTAACTGCAGCTCCCGGCGAGTGTGTACCGGTTTACATCACTGTACAGGATGATGAAGGCTGTGCAGGCTACATCTTCCAGGTTCTGGTAGATGGCAAGGAAATCGGCCAGTCCGACCTGGTTTGCGATGAGATCGCACAGGGCGATATGGATTACAATGTAGAGACCTACTCCGAGTTTGGTCTGTTCGTTCCGAACCCTGAGGTTCTGATGGCAGCAGGCGCAAACGACAGTGCAGAGTCCAACAGCTTTGCAGTAGACGGTTCTCCTGTAGTAACCATGTGGATCACTGTTCCTGAGGACGCAGCTCCCGGTACAGTTTATGATCTGACTTTCAACGAGGACGAGACTACAATCTCTGACTATGACAACAACGTTATGAATCCTGCTCTGGTAGCTGGTTCTATCACTGTTGCAGGCGAGACAGAAGAGCCTACCGAAGAGCCGACTGAAACTCCTGCTCCCGAAGGCTATGCATGGGATATTGCTGATGTAGAAGCAGCTCCCGGCGAGTGCGTACCGGTATACATCACTGTAGTTGAGGATGCTGGTTGTGCAGGCTACATCTTCCAGGTTCTGGTTGATGGCAAGGAGATCGGCGAGTCCGCACTGGTTTGCGATGAGATCGCAGCTGGTGATATGGATTACAATGTAGAGACCTACTCCGAGTTTGGTCTGTTCGTTCCGAACCCTGAGGTTCTGATGGCAGCAGGCGCAAACGACAGCGCAGAGTCCAACAGCTTTGCAGTAGACGGTTCTCCCGTAGTTACTATGTGGATCACCGTTCCCGAGGACGCAGCTCCCGGTACTGTATATGAGCTGACCTTCAACGATGCAGAGACCACAATCTCTGACTATGACAACAACGTTCTGAATCCTGCTCTGGTAGCTGGTTCTATCACTGTAACAGGTGAGACCGAAGAGCCTACCGAAGAGCCGACCGAAGAGCCTACTGAGGAACCCACTGTAGATCCCGGCAGCAAGGAAATTGATGCAGAGTGGATCATCGAGACTGTATATGCAGAGCCCGGCGAGACAGTTGACGTAACCGTTACTGTTAAGGGTGATGTAGATGGTCTGAACAGCTACATTGCTGATATCGCACAGGCAGCTGGCCCGACATTCGTTGGTGCAGAAGCAGGCGATGCTTATGCAGCACTTGGCTTCGATTACAATGCAGATGATCTGAAGTTCGCAGGTACCAACTACAGCCTGGCAGAAAATGTAGTAGCAGCTGACGGCGCAGTTGCATTCACAATGCAGTTCACTGTTCCGGAAGATGCAAAGAATGGCGATCACTATGATCTGACATTCGAAGGCCTGACAATCTATGACATCGACATGGTTGAGCTGATTGCAAACACCACCGATGGTTGGATTGAGGTAGTTGTTGAAGAAACAACTGAAGAACCCACTGTAGATCCTGGCAGCAAGGAAATTGATGCAGAGTGGATCATCGAGACTGTATATGCAGAGCCCGGCGAGACAGTTGACGTAACCGTTACTGTTAAGGGTGATGTAGATGGTCTGAACAGCTACATTGCTGATATCGCACAGGCAGCTGGCCCGACATTTGAGGGTGCAACAGCTGGCGATGCTTATGCAGCACTTGGCTTCGATTACAACAAGGCAGATCTGGTATTTGCTGGTACAAACTACTCTGTAGCAGAGAACGTAGTAGCAGCAGATGGCGCAGTTGCATTCACAATGCAGTTCACTGTACCGGAAGATGCAAAGGATGGCGATCATTACGATCTTACATTCGAAGGCCTGACAATCTATGACATCAACATGGTTGAGCTGATTGCAAATACCGTTGATGGCTGGATCGAAGTAGAAGAAGAAGAAGTTGAAGTAACCGATCCTGGCAGCAAGGAAATTGATGCACAGTGGATCATCGAGACCGTATATGCAGCACCTGGCGAGACAGTTGACGTAACTGTTACCGTTAAGGGTGATGTAGATGGTCTGAACAGCTACATTGCAGACATCATGCAGGCAGCTGGCCCGACATTTGAGGGTGCAGAAGCAGGCGATGCTTATGCAGCACTCGGCTTCGATTACAACAAGGATGATCTGAAGTTCGCAGGTACCAACTACAGCCTGGCAGAAAATGTAGTAGCAGCTGACGGCGCAATTGTATTCACAATGCAGTTCACAGTACCGGCAGATGCACAGGATGGCGATCATTATGATCTGACATTCGAAGGCCTGTCAATCTATGACATCAACATGATTGAACTGATCGTAAGTGACGAAAACATGATCGATGGTTGGATTGAGGTAGTTGTTGAAGAAACAACTGAAGAGACCACAGAGGAAACCACTGAGGAGCCTACAGAAGAGCCTACAGAAGAGCCTACTGAGGAGCCTACAGAAGAGCCTACTGAGGAACCCACTGAGGAGCCTACAGAGGAACCCACTGAGGAGCCTACAGAGGAACCCACTGAGGAGCCGACTGAGGAACCCACAGAAGAGCCTACTGAGGAGCCCACAGAAGAGCCTACTGAGGAACCCACAGAAGAGCCTACTGAGGAGCCCACTCTCGCACCTGGCTCACAGAACATTGACGCACAGTGGATCATCGAAACTGTATATGCAGCACCTGGTGAGACCGTTGACGTAACTGTTACTGTAAAGGGTGATGTAACTGGTCTGAACAGCTACATTACTGATATCGCACAGGCAGCTGGCCCGACATTTGAGGGTGCAGAAGCAGGCGATGCTTATGCAGCAC
>CAYYIT010000068.1:0-11830 GCA_964472035.1 uncultured Ruminococcus sp. | reverse complement strand
TACCACTTCTATGTGAAAAAGTCCAGCACTGGGCTGGACTTTTTTGACAGACTGGATCCCCCATCCTCACGATGGGGGATTTTTTGCTGCATAATCCTCCAAAAACCGCCCATACTTTCCAAAGAACAACTGGAGGGGGAATCTGTTTTGACGATCATTCTGATCCGCGCGCTGATACTGTATTTTGTGGTGATCTGCTCCGTGCGCCTGATGGGCAAGCGCCAGCTCGGGGAGCTGCAGCCATCGGAGCTGGTCATCACCATCCTCATTTCCAATATCGCCACGCTGTCACTGGAGGATACGGATACACCGCTGCTGCGTGCGATCCTCCCCGTGCTGGCGCTGGTCTGCTTTGAGGTCATCATGTCCTGGGCGTCGCTCAAATCCGTGCGGCTGCGGCGGCTGGTTTCCGGCAGCCCGAAGATCATCATCCGCGAGGGGGTGATCGATCAGGAAATGCTCCATGCGCTGCGTTTTTCCGTCGATGACCTGATGACCTCGCTCCGGACGAACGGCGTCTTCAGCATCGGCGAAGTGCAGTTCGCCATCGTGGAAACCAACGGCGCCGTGTCCGTCTACCAGAAGCCGGAGTCCCAGCCGGCAACGAGAAAGGACGTCCATGCCGGAAATGAAAAACCCCTCGATCCGCCGCAGGTGATCG
Source organism: uncultured Ruminococcus sp. (assembly GCA_964472035.1). Taxonomy (GTDB): domain Bacteria; phylum Bacillota; class Clostridia; order Oscillospirales; family Ruminococcaceae; genus UBA3855. The sequence continues at coordinate 11,169 of CAYYIT010000068.1, read as the reverse complement.
TTGCCGACGGCCAGCTCCGCGAGAAGGCACTTGAAGCCATCGGTCAGGATCGGAAATGGCTCAGCGCCGTGCTGCGCGCCTCGGATATGGCCCTGCATGAGGTCTTTGTCCTCACGGCGGACAAATCCTGCAAATACCATATCGTCCGCAGCAGAAAAGGAAAGGGGGGATCGCGATGAACCGATGCAGGATCAGTGTGGGCGTTCTGGCAGCGCTGGTGGCACTGTGCGTGGTCTCGCTGTTTGTGACGCACCGACAGTGCAATGAGATGCAGGACGGGATCCGCGCCGTGGAAGCGGCGCTGGAGCAGGAGGACACGGCGGCGGCACTGGAGGCCTATGACAGCCTTTCGGCGCAGTGGGAGCGTTTCCACAACCTGACGGAGCTGTTCATCAGCGGTGATAAGCTTGCGCCGATCTATGAACGCCTTGCAGGCCTGCGCCCCATGATCGCCATGCAGCATCCCGATGCGCCCTCACAGCTCGCGGCAATGCAGCTGCTCGTGGAGGAGCTGCTGGAGGAGGAGCTTCCGGTGATCTGGCATATTCTGTAGCAAAAAAGCGTCCCGTTTTGGGACGCTTTCATTCTATCCATTCACCTTCAGAAAATCCTCCGCAAGCTTTTGCGCCTCTTCGTAGGACGAGAGGTGATAGCAGCGCTCGCGGAAGGCTGCCGCACCGAAGTGCCCCGTCATGTACCATGAGGCGTGTTTGCGCGCCTCGCGGATGGCGATCTCCGGCGGCTTCTGGCTGTGCTCCATGATCATCCGGATGTGGCGGAGCATCATGTCCATGCGCTCCTCCGGCGTGGGCGGTGTGTAGGGGATGCCGCGGAAATCACTGTCTATCTCCCGGAAAATCCACGGATTGCCGTAGGTAGCTCTTCCCACTGCCACAAGATCACAGCCGGTCTGCTCGTACATCGCGGCAGCATCCGCAGCGCTTGCGATGTCGCCGTTGCCGATGACCGGAACGGAAACCGCCGCCTTGACCTGACGGATCACCTCCCAGTCGGCTTTGCCGGAATAGAGCTGGCTCTTGGTTCTGCCGTGGACTGTGATGGCAGCGGCACCGGCGTCTTCCATTGCCTGCGCGAATTCCACCGCATTGATGCGCTGGGGATCCCAGCCGATGCGCATCTTTACCGTGACCGGAACGGAGGATGCCTGCACCGCCGCGCGCACGCAGTCCGCCGCAAGGGCGGGCGTCTTCATCAGGGCAGAGCCTGCGCCGGTATTGACGACCTTCGGCACGGGACAGCCCATGTTCAGATCGATGAAGTCGGGGCGGTATTCCTGCACCATGGACGTTGCGCGCGCAATGAATTCCGGCTCGCTGCCGAAGAGCTGGAGCCCCATGGGACGCTCCTCCTCCGTGATGCGGCAAAGCTCCGCGCTGCCCTTGCTGTCGTAGCAAAGCCCCTTGGCGGAGATCATTTCGCTCACGAGCATGGCAGCGCCCTGCTCCGCGGCGAGCTGGCGGTAGGATGTATCGGCGACCCCTGCCATGGGGGCAAGGGCGGCAGTGCGGTCGAGCTTCATTCCGGCGATGGTGACAGTCTGCATGGGGATTCCTCCGTTTCGTTGTGTACCTTTTTATTTTGCCACAAAGAGGGGGATTTGTCAAGCCGGAGGAATTGACAATGTCTCTTTCGTATGGTATAATTTGAAAAAACAATGCCGCGGATGCGGCATCAGGAGGTTTCATATGTTAAAGAAGATCGTAGCAGCCCTGATGGCTGCAATGATGTGCATTTCCGCTGCAGCCTGCGGCAGCAGCAAGGAGACGCAGGACGGCACTTCTGACAAGCAGGAGAGTGCTGCAGTGGATTCCGAAAAGGACAACGAAGAAGAGGATGAAGTACCGGAGGATTCCGAAATGGACAACGAAGAAGAGGATGAAGTACCGGAGGATGCTGATACTGATGACGATAGCAGTCAGCTGGCCTATATCTTCAAAGAGGAGGACTCCGATGTCGTTCTCGGAGAGTCGGACAAGATCACCGATCCCCAGGCGATCTACGACTCCCTTACCTATAATGAAAAGATGCTCTACGGCAGTTATACGATCTCTGCGGATCACTACAGTTCCCCGTCGGATGAAGAGCTGGAAGGCTTTCTGGAGGGCATGGAGTTCGAAAACCGTGTTGTGGACGAATATGGGCAGAGATCCGTTTCCAAGCTTCCCGTTGCCTATGATGCGGGTTCCGATAATGTGATGGGAATGATCGCAAAGGTACAGGGCTATGAATGGATGGAGCTGTATTTTGTTGATGAGGATGGCAATCCGGTACAGGAATATGCTGCCTACACGGTTTCGGGCAACACGATCACCATGCGTTATGTGATGGAGCAGGATTACTACATCCATTCCAATCATCTTGCCTACAAGCTCAGTGATACGACGGTGGAGTATACCTTCCATTTTGACGGACTGTATCTTACTCTGACGAGGGATGATCTCAGTGTGACCCTGCATCCCAGTGAGTTTGAAAAGAGTGAGTATTCACTGTACGTCAATGCACTGCCGGAATCCGGCTCCGCGACCTTCGGCCGTGTCAAACACCTGAATATTATGGAGAGCTACAACGAAGGCAGCGGCAGAAATTACGCTTATGCCATTACAACAGGTGATGTGCAGAATGATGCCGCAGCAGAACTGCGCGCGGACGGTCTCTTTACGATCACGTGGGCAGCCGGAACCTATCAGTTTGTTGCGTTCTATGTCGGCAGCGGCGGCATCATCCTTGCGGATGAGGACAATGTCTACTACTACACCGCGGATCAGTATGATTTCTACGAGAATGAGCTGTCCTCCAGCCTGATGATGGATGACATCGATGCACTCGATACGCTGACGGACACCCAGCTGCAGGAGATCGTGGAAAAACGTGACAATCTGTTCGATGAGCTTGCGGCTGCATTTGAAGAGGCGGGACTGGATGTCGTTGTGGATCCTGACAGCGGCGAGATCGCGATCGATGATGCAGTGCTTTTCCCCGTGGATGAGTACGCGGTTTCCGACGAAGGCAAGAGCTTCCTCAACACCTTCCTGGAGATCTATACCTCCGTTGTGTTCAGTGAGGAATATGATGGCTTCGTGTCGAAGATCGTGGTCGAGGGACATACCGACAGCTCCGGCACCTATGAGTACAATCAGGAGCTGTCCGAAAACCGTGCCCAGAGCGTACTGGATTACTGCATTTCCGATGGGACCGGTCTGGATGCCGATGCCGTTTCCAGTCTGGAGGCGCTGCTGGCTGCGGTGGGCTATTCCTATGAGCGTCCGATCTATGACGAGAACGGCAATGAGGACATGGATGCCTCGCGCCGCGTTTCCTTCCGGTTTATGATCAGTCTGGGATAACGATCCGACAGCGCATCGCACAGAATGTCGGGCAAAGTATCGGGATCCGTGGTACAATGAGAATACAGCCACAGGAAAGGAAGTGCCGGAATGCAGGGATGGGCAGAGAATATCCAGGATGCAGTGCAGTTCATGGAAGACCACCTCACAGAGGAAATGAAGATCGAGGAGATCGCAGCGCGGGTCTATGTGTCACCGTTCCATTTTCAGCGGATCTTCAGCGCGCTTTGCGGCCTGACGGTGGGCGAATACATCCGTATGCGCCGCCTGACGCGGGCGGCAGAAGAGCTGTCATGCTCCGACGCGAGGGTGATCGACATTGCCATGAAATACGGCTACGATTCCCAGGACAGTTTCAGCAGGGCGTTCACACGATTCCACGGCATTTCTCCGAAGGCTGCGAAGGAAAAAGGGGCGGGGCTGAAGTCCTTTGCACCCCTGCGGATCAGACTGACATTGGAAGGTGGTATGATGATGGATTACAAAATCGTAGAAAAAGCAGCATTTACAGTGATGGGTGTCGGACGGAAATTCAGTGCGGATACCTCCTATCAGGAAATTCCGAAGTTCTGGGATGAACATTACCGGACGGGCGGCGGTGAGAAGGTCTGCGGCATGTTCGGCATCTGCATGGACAGTGACGGAAAGCATTTCGAATACCTGATCGCGGACAATTATAATCCCTGTCTGGAGGTGCCGGAGGGCTGCGTGACAAGGGAGATCCCGGCCGGCACATGGGCAGTGTTCCCCTGCAGGGGCGCACTTCCGGAGGCATTGCAGAGCGTGAATACCATGATCTGGCGTGAATGGCTCCCGAATTGCAGGGAGTACCGGATCTCCGGTAATTATAACCTCGAGATGTACACGCCTCCGGCGGAACGACCGGAGGATACCTACAGCGAGATCTGGGTTCCGGTCGAACGGGTATAAAAGCGGTTTCCCGGTAAAAACACATGGAACAACGGGCATGCTGCCGGTGGATACCGGCGGGGTGCCTGTTTTTTGTAACCCAAAGCAAACCGCCCTCTTGACATTTGCATAAAAATCGGATATAATATAGCATGAGGAACTTTAGGGCGAGTGACGCTGGCAAGTTTCTTAACCAAAATCGGCAGAGCACTGCCGGAATTCAAGGAGGAAAAAACCAATGGCACTGACAAATAATCAGAATGTCCTCAAGTGGGTCGACGAAATGGTCGCTCTCTGTAAGCCGGACAAGGTTGTATGGATCGATGGTTCCAAGGAGCAGCTCGATGCTCTGACCAAGGAGGTAACTTCTCTTCCGGACGGCGATCCCAATAAAATGTATGTACTGAACCAGGAAAAGCTCCCGGGCTGCCTGTACCACAGAACTGCTGTAAACGACGTTGCTCGTGTTGAGGACAGAACCTTCATCTGCACCAAGACACAGCAGGACGCAGGTCCGACCAACTACTGGTGCGACCCGCAGGAAATGTATGCAAAGCTGACTCCCATGTACGATGGCGTAATGAAGGGTCAGACAATGTACGTTATCCCCTATTCCATGGGTCCGGTAACTTCCCCGATCTCCAAGGTTGGTGTGGAGCTGACTGACTCCATCTATGTTGTTCTGAACATGAACATCATGACAAGAATGGGTAAGGATGCTTTCACAAAGCTCGGCGATGTTTCCAACGACTTCGTTCGCGGTCTGCACTCCAAGGCTGATGTGGATCCCGAGAACAGATATATCTGCCACTTCCCGGAGGACAACACCATCTGGTCCATCAACTCCGCATACGGCGGTAATGTAATCCTGTCCAAGAAGTGCTTCGCTCTGCGTATCGCTTCCTTCCAGGGCAAGAACGAAGGCTGGATGGCTGAGCACATGCTCATCCTGGGCGTTGAGAAGCCCAACGGCGAGACCAAGTACGTTTGTGCTGCGTTCCCGTCCGCTTGCGGCAAGACCAACCTCGCAATGCTCATCCCGCCGGAGGGCTACAGAAACAAGGGCTACAAGGTATGGACAGTCGGCGACGATATCGCTTGGCTCAAGCCCGGCGAGGACGGCAGACTCTATGCGATCAATCCTGAGAACGGCTTCTTCGGCGTAGCTCCTGGTACTAATGAGAATTCCAACCCGAATGCACTGCAGTCCACAATGAGCGACACCATCTTTACAAACGTTGCGATCAACAATGATGACAACACTGTATGGTGGGAGAAGCTTGACAAGAATCCGCCTGTAAACGCAACAGAGTGGACTGGTCCGGTTGTTAACGGTCCTGAGTTCATTGCAAACGGCGGCAAGCTTGCTCATCCGAACTCCAGATTCACAGCACCGGCAAAGAACTGCCCCTGCCTGTCTCCTGAGTTCGACAATCCGCAGGGCGTACCGGTATCCGCTATCGTATTCGGCGGCCGTCGTGCATCCACCACTCCGCTGGTATACCAGTCCTTCGACTGGACACACGGTACCTACATGGGCTCCGCAGTTTCCTCCGAGACCACAGCAGCAGCTGCTGGTGCAGTAGGCGTTCTGCGTCATGACCCGATGGCTATGAAGCCGTTCATTGGCTACAACGTAGGTGACTACTGGGCACACTGGCTCGAAATGGGCGAGAAGCTGGGCGACAAGGCTCCCAAGATCTTCAACGTTAACTGGTTCAAGCAGGACGAAGACGGCAATTTCATCTGGCCGGGCTTCGGCGACAACATGCGTGTTCTGGACTGGATCATCGAGAGATGCGAAGGCAATGTAGACGCAGAGGAGACTGCAATCGGTTACCTGCCTAAGAAGGGCGACATCAATGTTGAAGGCATCGAGGACGAGGTAACTCCCGAGATCATGGATAAGCTGCTGGCAGTTGACACTGATCTGTGGAAGCAGGAGATCGCTGAGATGAGAAGATACTACGCTGAGGACATCGCTGCTAAGGGCGGCCGTGTTCCGGAGGCTCTGATCGAGCAGCTCGACAAGATCGAGGCTCGTCTGAATGGCTAAGCGCCGTATTTTCGGATAATACAGTAACGGATAAGCCGTCCCTTTAAGGGGCGGCTTTTCTTGACTTTCCCCATGCGCTGTGCTATAATGAGAAAAAACGGGGGTACAGCTATGCCGAACAAAAAAGCCCTGCTCGTCATCGACTTGCAGAATGATTATCTCTGGAACGAGAGAAAACCGATGTTTTCCTATGATACCGATGCACTGATCTGTGCAGTCAATGAAACCATCCGCAGCCGTCGGGCAGAAGGGTGGGATATTATCTACATTGCACAGATGTTCCCGAATCTCCCCACAAACCGCGCGCTGATCGGCTTTTCCATCAAGGGCACGAAGGGCGCAGAGCTCTACAGCGGACTTGAGATCGTGTCCGACCTGTATTTCGAAAAAAATCTGCCGGACACCTACACTGCAAAGGCGTTCCGCACCTTCATGCAGCAGCAGGGCTATGCGGAGGTTGCCGTCTGCGGTCTGGATGAATGCGGCTGTGTCGGCGCAACGGCTAAGGGCGCAGCGAAGACCGGTGCGAAGGTCACTCTGATCGAACGTGCCACTGCATGCCGCTTTCCTGAGAAGAAACGCAGAAAGATGCGCAAGGCCCTCGAACAGCGCGGTGTGCGTTATACTGACCTCGCCGCCGAAAACTGATCATCCAGCAGAGCAGCCGTCCCCCGAGGGAACGGCTCGCTTTTTTATACAATATATCCATTATGGATATACCGGAATTGTGCGCTTCGCTGAAAATCCGGAAAGCACTTGACATATCCATCATGGATATGGTATGATATATCCATGATGGATACAGGAGGCGATGGCAATGGCAAAAGCGAGTCCCTACGAAACGGGGGAACTGACGGACAGCATTTTTCTGATCCTGCTGACGATGCTGCGGCCGGTGCATGGCTACGGTATTATGCAGACGCTTTCGGAGCTGACCGGGGGCGAGGTCGTGATCGGTCCGGCGACGATGTATACGACACTCAAGAAGATGAAAGCGGCCGGATGGATCTCCGAGCAGAAGGACGGCGACAAGATCCTTTATCAGGTCACACCGCAGGGCGATGCAGTGCTGCAGAAGGACTACAGCCGCCGGCGGCATATGATGGAGCTTGCGGAGAAAATGATGGGAGGCAATGACAATGGCAAAGTATAAATACCGCATGGGCTACGGCCTTGCGATCAGCCCCGAAAAGGACATGCAGATGTTTGCAAAAATGAGCGCGAAGGGCTGGCACCTGACGGATCTGGGCGGTATGCTGTACCGCTTTGAACAGGGGGAACCGCACGAATACATCTACGAGCTGAATATGGATATGGAGACGGACGAAGACATGTACAGCCTCTACGAAGAAAGCGGCTGGACGCCGGTGATCAAGGAAAAGGGCATGCATATCTTTCGTGCCGAGAAGGGCACCGCCCCGATCTTCAGCGATACCGAATCCAAGGTGGAACTGATGGAAAAGGAGCGCCGGCTGTTCGGATTCTATGCACTGGGCTGGGGGATCGCGCTGGCGGTCGTCATCGTGCTTGCCTGTCTGTTTGAAAGCAAGCTGTGGGCAATACCGCTGGTGATCTTCTGGGTGCAGTTTGTATTCGGCTTCTTCCCCTTCGTGGGACTTTGCCGGCAGATCCGCAAGGAACGAGAAAAGGAGAATACACATGATTGAGGTAAATCTGATAACGATCGTTCTGTTCCTGATCGTGCTGCACAGCGTGGTCAAGTCCGCGGTGAAAAGCGGCATGGAGGAATATGAAGCGGAAAAAACAAATCTGACAGAGGAAGCCGCTGACATGGGATGATTCCTGTATTGACAAATGCGTTCCGGCATAGTAAAATGAAAGTATCTTTTCCCCAAAAAGGAGCATCTGTATGAAACGAAACAGAATTCTTGCCGCCGTTCTTGCCCTGACCTGCACGGCGCTTCTCCAGCCCTTTTCTGCAGGGGCGGGTATTGTGGAGGACTGCGGCGAAACGTATTATACACATTATGAACATGGAGATTATCAGGTGATTTATCATGCAAGCCAAAAAGATAAATCCCTGAACTATTTTGAGATCTCCGATCTGCTTGTAGCGGAGGAGAGCCTGACCTCCGTGTCCCTTCCGGACAGCATCGGCGATTCTCCCGTAGCTGTGATCGGCGGATTTTGCTTTTCCTACTGCACGGAAATGACGGATGTGAAGCTCCCCGCTTCGCTGGAACACATCAACTACAAAGCCTTTGAACGCTGCACAAGTCTCAAGGAAGTCACATTCCCCGACACGGTGGAATACATCGGCTCCAATGCTTTTTCATGGTGCGAAGCGCTTGAGAAGGTCGAACTCTCCGACTCACTTACCACGATCGGAGATGAAGCCTTTGCGATGTGCAGTGCCCTGAAAGAGGCCGACCTGCCGGATGGCGTCAAAACGCTGGGAGTAAGTGCGTTTGTCGACTGCACGTCCCTGCAGCGGATGAACATTCCGGCATCTGTGACTTCCATCGGTGAGAACTGCTTTTCGTGGTGCGATTCCCTCCAATCCATCACTGTGGACGATGCAAACGCCCACTACTGCGACATTGACGGTGCGCTGTATGACAAGGCGCTGACCACGCTCTTTCATTATCCGGCAGGCGCGCAGTTCACGCAGCACATCGTGCCGGACGGCGTGACCACGATCAAGCCGAATGCGTTCCGGAAAAATGCCGCCCTGAAGGAGATCATCCTGCCGGATTCCGTCACCACCATCGGTACCACTGCCTTCAGCTATTGCGAGGCACTCGAGTCCGTGCATCTTCCGGCGGATTTTACAGCGCTGACGATCGGCATGTTCAGAGGTTGCAAGAGCCTCACCGATACCGCGCTCCCCGAGGGCATCACGGAGGTGCCGCAGGATCTCTACAACGGCTGTGAAAGCCTGCCGGAGATGGACATTCCGGACACGGTGACGACCATCGGCGCAGCGGCTTTCTATGAGTGTCGTTCGCTGGAATACCTTGATCTGCATGACGGCATCACGACCATTGATGATAATGCCTTTTCGAACTGCGATGCACTGCGGGATATTACCATTCCGGGCAGCGTGAAGACCATCGGTACGGGCGTATTCAGCAACAGCAGACTGCTGCGGGAGATCACCCTTGAAGAGGGCGTGACCGCCATTCCCGATGATATGTTTGTCAACTGCTACGATGTGGAATACATCAACATCCCTGCAAGCGTGACCTCCATCGGCAGACAGGCACTCTTCACGAGTGCGAAGCCGATCGATGTGTACTTTGCCGGCACGGAAGAACAGTGGAATGCCATCACGATCGGCACGGATAATTATAGTGTAGAAGTCGGCACGGTCCACTTCAACAGTACCTTCCATCCGGGTGATCTCAATGAGGATGCGATCGCCGATGCGGCGGATGCCTCCGCACTGCTGCAGGCTGCCGCATTGACCGGCAACGGCTCGGCCAGCGGTCTGACCGATCTGCAGGCGAAGGCTGCGGATGTCGATACGGACGGGGCATACAATGCCACTGACGCTGCCCTGATCCTGGAGTATGCCGCTGCCGCAGGTGCAGGATACAAGGGCTCGCTCTGGACATTTCTTGCAGAATAGCCAAAAAATTGCAGCGCGCAGAAGCAAAACGGCATGGGAATTGTCTGAATCACCAAATCTGAAATGAATTTTTGTGCAGATTTTACAAAATCACTTTCGCCTATTGCAGTTTCAAAACGATTGTGTTATAATAAAAAGGAAAATAACGGTTTGTACAGGGGGATTGTGCAGCCGAAGGTAAAAGGAGTAGTATTATGGCAAAAGTTTGTTATAATTGTCACAAGAAGCTGCATGGCAATGGCATCAGCTGCACAAGCTGCGGTGCGCATCAGTGGCGCGAAGGCACTGACAAAATGACGGTTGAGAACCTCAAGGAATATGCGGATGAGGAATTCCGTCAGGGCAAAATGGGCACTACCGAGGCGCACATTCAGCGTCTGGATAAGGCAATGTTCCTCTATCAGCTGATTGCTGAGAGAATCGATACCATGTCCTCCCGTCTGGAGGCTCTGGAGCCGATGGAGAACTGCATCCACATGCTCGATTACATCCTCGTACAGGAGCGCAGAGCAGGCTTCAGCGGCGATGAAAGACGTCAGGCACGTTACAAGGATCTGATGGAGAAGATCTCCAACATGAAGGAGAATCTTCTGTATGACCGCATTGAGAAGTCCCGTAAGCGTGACGAGGCAAGAGTACAGCAGGAGACTGCTGAGAAGAAGCAGGCAGCACCGGCAGATAAGCTCGATGAGCTGGTGGACTATGCGATCTTCACCGTTTCTGAGATGGATGAGATGGGTACATGGAACTTCCTCGGCAAGGCTCGTACCAAGAACTACATGATCAGCATGTTCAGCTTCCTGCGTGAGATCAAGGATCAGATCTCCTCTCTTGAGCAGAAGGAGCGCGAGGTACTGCTGCATGTCATGTTCCAGGTAGCTGACAGCTACGAGAAGGGCACCTATCCCTTCCCGCAGGATCCGGCTCGTGCTGTTGACTGGCATGTAGAGGCTTCCAACAAGGGTCTGGTACTGTCCCAGCTCGCGATCGGCGATATCTATCTCAAGGGCAGCGGCGGCATGCGTTCCCAGCCCGAGAAGGCTCTGGAATGGTATGAGAAGGCACTGGCAAGCGACAGCTCCCCCAAGGTGGCAGAGTACGCACAGGCAGCCATTGCACATATCAAGCAGCAGATGGCATAATTGCATCAGAATACGAAATCCCCGGCAATCGCCGGGGATTTCAGTCTGTCGTCCCGTCCAGCCACTGCGCCTCTGGCGCAGGGCTGGACTAAGTTTTTTCATTTA
>CAYYIT010000067.1:0-11999 GCA_964472035.1 uncultured Ruminococcus sp. | reverse complement strand
TCTAATTGCCGGAGCAGCAAAACCAAAACGCTTCTGTCATTTCTGACAGAAGCGTTTCTCTTATTCGCAGACCCCGCGGATCCATCCGGTCACGCCCTCCGGAAGGCGTTCATCTGCTGTGGTCCCATCGTCGAAGCGCAGGTCATGCTGCACCCAGTTGATCATGCAGTGCTGTCCCATCTCGATGCCGTAGAACACGGAGGACACGCCGCCGTCGCCGTTGTAGACCCATTCGGGGAAGAAGCAGAGGGTGTCCGGAAGTGAGCGCAGCTTCTCCTCACGCGGTGCGATGCATTCCGCGAAGGGGGCAAGCTCGTCGTGCTTTCCGTGCGCGATGAGGAGCTTTGTGCCGCCCGCTGCGATCCTGTCGAGTGCGGCGTCATCCGGCACATAGCCAGAAGCGATCGGCATCGCAGCGTCAAAGTAGCTGCCGTAGTCCTCGAGCAGCTGCCAGGTGAAATAACCGCCGGAGGAGGCACCCATCACGAAGCGCTTGCCGGCGCTGGGGGCTTCGCAGACGCGGTCGAAGATCGCCTTGACGGGCGCGGAATGCGCCGGCGACCATGCACCGAGGATGGTGCCGTCGGGAAGGCGTTCCTCATTGCACAGCGGCACGATGAGGTACGCGCCGCCCATGCGCTTCTGGTATTCGGGCGATGCGAACTGCTCCGCGCCGCAGCACATGATGCAGCCCTCCTCCATGAGGGAATTGCTTGCGCCGTGCAGCCACATGAGGACGGGGTACTGCTTTTCGGGATCCGCACCATGCTTTACGGGATCGTAGACGTAGTAGCGGATGTCCCCCGTTTCCTCGCAGGGCTGGAGGTATTTGTCGAACAGATCAAAGTAGATCTTGCTCTTGTAGGAATTCGTGTAGCTGATGCACTCGCCCTCTTTGAGGGACTGCGCCCATTCGGGAACCGCCGTCTTGTCCTGTGAGAGCTGCTTGAAATCCGGTAATGCCATGGTATGACTCCTTTCTTTGCAGAAAGCGGCCAAGGAACGCCTTAGCCGCTGATGTGATTATGAAGATGCGGACGCGGCATCCTCCCCATGATTGAGGAATTCTGCCACAATAAAGCGCGGACGCTGCTTGACTTCGGTGTAGATCTTTCCGATGTATTCGCCAATGATGCCGAGGCACATCAGCTGCAGTCCGCCGATGAGCCAGATGGAGCACATCATGCTCGCCCAGCCAAGCTCTGAGAAGCCTGCGAATTTTGCGATAAACGCCCAGATGAACGCGATCACGCTCGCCACGGACATCAGAAAGCCGAGTGTGGTAATGAGCTTCAGCGGCTTTGTGCTGAAGGAGGTGATGCCGTTAATGGCAAAAGCCAGCATTTTCTTGAGCGGATACTTGCTCTCGCCGGCAAAGCGCTCGTGGCGCTCGTAGTACACACTGCAGCTCTGGAAGCCGATGAGCGGCACCATACCGCGCAGGAAGAGATTCACTTCCTTGAAGTTTGCCAGCTCCTGCAGCACACGCTTGCTCATCAGGCGGAAGTCCGCGTGGTTGTACACGACATCCGCGCCCATGACCTTCATGAACTTATAGAAGCTCTCTGCGGTGAATTTCTTGAAGAAGGTATCGGTGTCGCGGGCGCTTCGCACGCCGTAAACGACCTGATTGCCCTCGTAGTACTTGTCCACCATCTGGTCGATGGTATCGATGTCGTCCTGCAGGTCGGCGTCCATGGTGATGGCCATGTCACACAGCTCCTTGACCGTCATCAGGCCGGCAAGCACGGCGTTCTGGTGACCGCTGTTATGCGCAAGGTCGATGCCGGAGAAGTACGCAGGCTCCGCCCTGTGCAGCATCTGGATGATCGCCCAGGTGTCGTCCTTGGAGCCGTCGTTGACAAAGACGATGCGGCTCTTGTCGGAAATGCGCTTCTGCTCGATCAGGGTGCGGTATTTCTCCTTCAGGCGGCTTGCGGTCTCGTGCAGTACCTCCTGCTCATTATAGCAGGGTACGACCATGTATAGAATTTCGGGATGCTCCATGATGCTCCTCCTTTATCTCCAGAATTCAAACAATCTTGCAAATTCGTAGGCTGCGGTCTGCCATTCGGCAGGTGCTGCGGTCGTGGGATTGTTGTAGGCATAGATCTGCGCAGCATTCATGATCAGGCTGATCACGCAGGATACGACCATCAGATGATTGAGATATTTCTTCGTCTCCTCATGGCTCTTCTCATAGAGGACCGCACAAATCACCAGTGCGCCGAGAATGATCTGCCATGCAAAGTCCACGCAGTATCTCGTACCATAGCCGCTCTCCCAGATGGAGAACATGATCGCAAACGGGCAGGCGATGCATACGGCAAAGAGCAGCCATGCATACAGCTTCTTGTTCTCGCTCTTCGAAACAGAATACGCACGCAGGGACTTGCCGTAGGCAAGAATGGGCAGCGCGCGCCAGAGCAGTCCGAGGGCTGCGGTCGTGGCGAGGAAATAGTAGCCCTGCGGCTGGAAGGTCATTGCAGAGCCGACCTTGAAGAACGGGAAATTCTCCACAAAGGCAGGCGGTATCAGCAGATAGTTGAAGAAGCCGATCCACACAAAATGCGTATGGTACTGCGCTGTGGTGAAGTCATTGATCGTCAGCGAGTACTGGATGCCGAAATCAAGGAACGAACCGAAACGCGCGTAATTGTAAAGCATCTGGATGGCGCCGATCACGGCAAACGGGATCAGGGCACAGCAGAAATACGGTGCATAGTATTTTGCATGGGAGGTATCCTGCTTCTCACGGAGCGAGCGCTTCTTGCAAAAGCCTGCAAAAATGAAGAGCAGTGCAGCGATACAGTACACCGCCAGCGTCGGACGGCAGAGCACCGCCATGCTCAGGCAGAAGGCGGATACGGCAAGACGCCAGTTTGCGATCTTCCCCTCCCCGATGACATTGGCACTGAGCAGGAAGTAGGCACCTGCCGTCACGCCAAGGAAACCGGATGCCTGTGCGATCTCATAGAAGTTGCCATGGTAGAAGCAGAAGAAGATACCCGTGGACAGCTGCATGATCAGAAGTCCTGTCAGAACAAACGAAGCGGGCATCCTGCGGAAGAATTTATCTGCGAAGCACAGATAGAGCTTTGTCAGGAAGAAAATGCCGAAAATACCGAACAACCACACCGCCCATGTGGATGGGAAATAATACCCCGTCAGGAGGTGGTATGGCAGGAAGAGTACCAGCACGGGGCCGATGCCATAGTAGGAATAGTACTTTCCTTCATAAAGCAGATGATCCCACGGATAGCTGCCGATCTCCTTGCGCTGGCTCCAGTCGTAGGGGTTGTCCAGCTCCAGCAGCTGCTCATTCATCGGGATATCCAGCTCCAGACTGCCGGCTGCAAAGGCATCCACGATCTCCTTGGTGATCTGGTTGCCGGTGCTGGACTGGAAGTCGTTTGCAATGCTGTGGTTTTCGTTCCGGTAACGGTTCATATTGGTAAGTACCAGAGAGAAGACGATCAGAACAGCGGTCGCTGCCCAGGCACAGCGTCTGACGAGTCTGCGCTTGTCCGGATATGGCTGATAGAGAATTTCCTTGGAAGCAAGGGCATAGATGCCGAGTGCTCCCAGGAAGAGCAGCAGAAACCGCACAAGGGAGAAGTGCAGCATGATCGGCTGGTTGATGCTGATGCCGGTGATGGTGACGATCTCCTCGCCCTTGGTGCTGAAATTGATCCGCAGGTCATAGACCGTGCCGGAGAAATTACAGGGGATGGTCTGGGTACGCTCGCTGCCGCGGATGACCTGCGCACTTGCGATATTGGCGCGATAGCTTCCGGAATTGGTCACATCCTTCATGTCCACGGTGAAGGTCACTGCCGTATTGGTGTCGGATTCTCCGCAGATGGTCAGCGTTCCCACCGGCTGGTTCAGACCGAGGAATTCAATGCTGGCGTTGCCTTCACCGATCGTTTTTCCCGTCACGGGATCGATATTGGTGGAGACGGCAGTTCTGAGGTCGAGCGTCTGCTGGGGATAGTCACCGCCGAACAGATGCGCGGAATTCAGATTGAACACGAACAGCTCCAGCACAAGGCAGATGGTGAATGTGCGGAGCATGAAGGGCAGGAATGCCCGCTGCTTGTCAGGCGTTTTCCTTCGGGAACGCGCCGTGAGCAGTACGATCCCTGCAAAAATTTCCGTATAGAAGGACAGATAGCGATAGCCGTAATTTCCGGCCGCTCCTGCCGCATCCAGCACGACAAAAAGCAGGGACAGCACCATGCTTCCGATGGCGATGGGCTTTGCAAAGCCGCGAATTTTTTTGGTTATTGTAGTTTCTTCCCTGCCCGTCAGCACAAACAGCACCGTGCCGAGCAGCGCAAACTGCAGCACGTTCACTGCAAATATCACTGTTCCAAGCATATTTCTACCTCTCTGTCAATAATGTACGGTGTCCATCCTTCGAATGGGGACACATATAATATTATTGTACCATATCTCCTGCAACAAGTTGTGAACAAAATGTGAATCTTAGAACAGGCACAGCTGCTCATAGGGTTCGGGGAATTCGTGCAGATAGCGGAAGACCTCGTCCGGCTCGCACAGGATGCCGTGGCGGCGGCAGGTATTCCGGAGCAGCGCCATCAGCTCGGCACTGCGGGGGCTGGGCAGCTCGTAGGCATTGCCGTAGCAGCGCTGATACTGCGCCTTCAGTCCCGGAAAATGCCGGTCAAGCGCGGCGTAGTAGTACTCGCGGTCGCCCTCGCGCAGGGTCAGACCCATTCCGAAGCAGATGATGCCCTTCACCTGCGCGCGGATGCAGTAATCGAGGATGCCCTCGATATTCTCACGCGTGTCGTTAAGAAAGGGCAGGATGGGCGTGAGCCACACCACGGTGGGGATACCGTTGTCGCGGAAGGTCTCGAGTGCGGCAAAGCGTTCGCGCGTTGTGCTGACATTGGGTTCGACGATGCGGCACAGTGCCTCATCGAAGGTCGTCAGGGTCATCTGCACGACACATTTCGACTGCGCGTTGATGCTCTTCAGCAGGTCAAGATCACGCAGGATCCTGGTCGATTTGGTCTGGATGGCAACGCCGAAGCCGTGGCGGTCGATGATCCGGAGGCATTGTCTTGTCAGGCGCAGCGACTCCTCGCAGTGCATGTACGGATCGCACATGGCGCCGGTGCCGATCATGCATTTTTTCCGTTTGGAACGCAGTGCCTGCTCAAGCAGTGCGGGGGCGTTCTGTTTCACTTCGATATCCTCGAAGTCATGGGTAAAGCCATAGCAGGTGCTTCTGCTGTCGCAGTAAATGCAGCCGTGGGTGCAGCCGCGGTACAGATTCATGCCGTTTTTGGCGGAGAGGATGGATTTGGCGTTAACGAAATGCATAATGCCTCCTTTGGGATCATTCGGCGGAAACGCCGAAAAAGTACAGCACCTCACGGAAATACGCATCACCGTACCGTTTCCGGAACGGCGCAAGAAACGTGCGGTAATACGCGTCTTTCTCCCATGTGTCCTCCGTGAACAGCTCGCAGATATTATGGACGGCATCGCAGAAGGCGTTGACCATCCGGCGGTGCCGGACGCGGCGGCTGCTCCGCAGCGGCATGCGGCATTTTTCCTGCCGGGGCGTGAAAAGAATGACTTCCCTGCCCAGTGCGGCGGCGGTTCCGACTATGTAGCCAAGGACTTCCCTTTCGTCGTTCGTGCCGTATTTTTCAAGATATGGAAGAAGGCGTTCAAGATCCTCCAGTACCGTATTTACCGCTTCTTCGTTCTCAGGATCAGCGCTTGTCAGATAGCGCAGCATCACCAGATCCTCTGTGATTTTTTCGTAGATATATGCTTCCATGCTGCACCTCCATCCGGGTGGGATCATATCCATTATACCATATCTTCGCTGAATTGCAAATCATTTTTGCAGGCACGGGCAGGACTTTTTTCACAAAAGAAGGGGCTCGTCCTGAGCAATCCCCTTGCGCATGCCCATGGTCTCGATCTTGGATTCCCATTTATTACCCAGCCGATAGAACCGGACGGAGTCATTCTACGGATCAATGATCTGCTCCAGCTCTGCTTTGATCGCCGCCAGCTGTGCCGGATCGATCAGCATTTCAAACACGGAATTCTGCACACGGACACCGTAGCGTTCACAGAGCTTTGCCACTTTCCGAAGGCGTTTTGCGCCCTTCTGCGTAGAAAAATCCACGTCATATGTAATCAGCATCATCATGGCATTCACCTCCAGACAAAATGATACTGCGAAATGTATGACAATGGAATCATGCGATCATCTTCCAAAACAATCCCTCCTTTCATATTCGGTCATCATTGTGTCTTTTGAATGTGTTGCCCAGTTCACGCCCCCGGGTGGGGGGCGACAGCAATTGCGCACAAAAACACAGATCGGTTACTCTCAACGATTCGTCGAAAGCACCAAAAGGCAGGGCGCAGCTTGCTGCAAAAGCAGATTTTCAGCGCAGAAACAAGGGAGATTTCGCCCAAAAGTCTGCACGGACCTCCCGGCATTTCAGCGCATGATAGGGGTTCGGATCTCAGTTCAGACTGAGCCAGCTGCAGTCCTCCGGCAATGCACCCCAAGAGATCTCATCATAGGGATCGGAGAGGAAACCGATCTCCACGCCCTTGGGCAGGCCAGAAGCCGCCACGGTACACTGATAATCCGTAAAGCTGCGGGGCAGTTCTGTTTCAGGTTTTTTCTCGATCTTCACAAGTCCGAACAGCTTGTGCGCTGCCGCACAGCCAAGTCTTGCCTGACGCTGATGCTGTACTTCGTCCGTATCTGTTCCGGTATGCTTGAAGATGATCAGCGGTGAAATCACGGACATCTCTCCCTTGCTTGCGGAACGATCATGCTCATACATATTCAGGATCGCTTCAAACAGCGCACGCAGATCGTTTCCATCAAATCCGGTTTCCTCTGCAAGATTTGCACTGATAAAGCCCCTTGCTTCGTACAGGCCGTAAGGGATCATCTGCTTTCTGCCCATGGTACGGAGCTTGTCTTCCGGAGCTTCTGCTTCAAGATCAGCATAGTACGCATAATCCTTGTCCTTCTCGCCTTCTGCCACTACCATTCTCGTGATAGAAATATCCATCGGAAGAATGGGATCAATGGACTTGGCAAATGTCAGCTGTACAGGACCGCACACCTGTCCGGCATTCGGTCCGGTGGAGAGCACTGCACCGAAGGTACGCACATCATAGAACATCGAGCATGCTTTTTTTCTGGCGGCATAGATGCTGTTCTTATCCTTGGCACCAAACGGCACGCCGGCATCTTCCTTTGCCTTTGCAATGAATTTATTGATATTGGTGGCATTCTGCATGATGATACCCATACCTGCCTCTTCGCCATAGGCAGTCTGGATATAGTTACGGATACGGCGTTTGATCGCAACGTCCGTAATATAGCCATGCATATCCTGCGGATCCATTCTGGGGGCATTGCCCATATCGGGATCGCCGTTCGGATTACCGTTGACACACTGGATGTAGAACATGAATTCGTATCTGTTTGTGATTGCCATAATTTATTCCTCCGTTTTCTTAGACTGTGCTTTTCTTGCGTGGATCTCTGCGTTCTGGAAATAGTAGCCAAGTGCAAACTCTGACTGCTGTTCAAGGGTAAAGGTCTTGGGCAGGGTCGTACCGATGCAGACCGAGATCTCCTCCAGAAGGCCGCTGTAGATGTGGAACAAACCCGGCTTTTCACTTCTGAGCTTGGAGAGATGATGCTGCGACATGGTCGCAAGTCTGCCCATAACAAGTGCGGGCGACGCACATGCCGAGGTATAGTAGCGTTCGATAATACCTGCTCCCACATCACCGAGGGCGGCATTCTGAATGGAGGCATAGGCCGCCATCAGTCGTCCGGTCTGGTAGGCAATGGACGGGCTTTCGGGGTTGAGTTTTTCCATAATGATCGATTCCTCCTTGTTCTGGGTTCTGTATCTTCTGTTCAGCCATGCTTTCAGGATCTGACAGGCACTCCTGTCCGGTGACGGCTGTTTGCTGCTGTCGTCCGTATGTCCGTAAAGATCGGATCGGATATAGGAAAGTGCCTTAGCTGCGACGGTATCCGGCAGCGGTGTGTTATGCAGGATCGCATACATGATCTGCGGAGCCAGTCCGCTGAGTTCGTCCTTGATGCGTTCATCCAGCTTCTGCTTGTTGGCGGACCATTTCAGCAGACGGCTGTAAACACCGAACAGTTTCGGATATCTGCACCCATATCCGGGATCAGTAATTTTCAGATCTTCATACCATGCACGAAGGTTTCCGCACAGCGCATCATAGGTTCCTTCTGTATAGCTGCGAATCATCGCACGGCCGTTCACGCCGCTGAGTGACATCATATAATAACGGTTTTTCGGCATTTCCGGCAATGTTCCATTAAGAAGACTGCGGAACATCCGCTGCACGCGGCGTTCGTCCTCCTCCAGCTGCTCCTGCTGTTCACCGGACATATCGCCGCCGAAACCGAAGTCCAGAATCTCCAGCGGATCATGTTCCGTCGCTTCACTGAACCAATGGATATTCTTTGCCCCTGCAAGAGGACGGGTGGCATCCTTCATGAGCTTTGCAAGGGCCGCATTCACTGCGGTGACCGCCTCTTCCGAGACGCAGGCATTGGCAGCCTGTCTGAATTCATAGGAGCAGTAGGCATCCTTATCAAAACAGATAAAGCTGTCACCCTTGGTATGACCGCCCACTGCGATCAGGCCCTGCACCGGAGGAACGGTTTTGACAGGCTCCGTCAATGTACCGGTAATAAAGCAGCGCATCTCTCCGGCTGATTTTTTTGTATCGAAGCTCTTGCGGAAGCTATCCCACCACGCAAGGTATCCCTTGCTCTGCTCCAGCGGCATTCCATCCACCTTGATGCCGATAAAATCGGAGGGCTTGGTTTTGGAAAGCTTCGCAAATTCAAGGCGAAGCATGTCGAGCTGCTCCTCCAGACGATCAGCTGCCGGTCGGAACAATGCATCATACTCTGCGGCCTGCTGCAGGGCATCGAAGAAAAACGCCTGCTTCTGTCCGCGGTTGCAATTGCCGTCCTTGTCCGGCAAATTGAGAATGACCTCTGCCTTTTCGACGATCACGTTGCTCTTGGTCTTACCATTGGCAAGGCTGCCGATGTCGGGACACATCGGCGGCATTGCACCATCCGGAACAGGATCAAATCCCAGAAATGTTCCATCCGCTGACAGGCTGATATAATGCCTGACCTTCTTCGGCTTAAAGCCCGGGATCGCGGCAAGCGCATTGTCCTTTGCATACTGATACAATGCTTCAAGCATCTCATTTCCTCCTTTCCGGTTTCAGCACCATATCACTGTCAAAATCCGGCACTTCCATCACGCCGGATCCCAGCCTTGCATGGAACACCGAGACAAACGGTTCTGCCTTTGCAGTGACACGGAATTGATGCAGATCAAACACATCGTAGAGCATCACGCCAAGGTCCATGCTGTCCGGGATCGGCTCCAGATCCGACGGCTCGTCAAAATAGCACACAAACTCCCGCATCCCAAGAGAGGGCTGGAAGAAACACTTGCCCGACCGTATGCGTCTTTTCGCCTGCTCATAGAGCTGCTGCACCGTTCCCTGAAAATCCGGACGCGGAACGATCTCCGCCGTGATCCGGTAGCGAACATCCTTCAGTACCACCGTCTGCCGCTGTGTGCGGTCATCCTCCACGAGCATGGGCCGAATGCCCTGAGCTAAGGTAGGATGCTGCGCGAAGTGATGGGTATGCTGGCATAGGATTTGAGTCAGCTGGCGCAACTAAATGAAAAAACTTAGTCCAGCCCTGCGCCAGAGGCGCAGTGGCTGGACGGGACTTTTTCGACAGACTGAAATCCCCTCGGCATAGTCTATGCCGAGGGGATTTTGTCGATACTGGGATTGGAGTCGCTGCGCAGACTGGGCTTCTGCAGCCTGCGGTAGTTTGACAGCTCGTATCAGTTCAGGTATTCATTCACAATAATGGATGTGGGACGATCGGTATCTCCCCATGTCTCGATATGTATCCTTCCGTTTTCAAGCGTGAGACTGCCCGCTCCCTTCCCGCCGAGCATATCCGAAAATTCAAATACAGCAGTATTTCCGGTGATTTCGGCAGTAATATTCCTTGCAGAGACCGTATCAGAAGCGAGTCCGCTTGCATCGTACTGCACAATCGAAAATATCAGCGTAGTATCCGTGATTTCCTCCATCGTCAGGACGATCCCCCCCATATCCCCATCACCGCCATAGCCTTGGATCTGACTGCGCGTTTTTCCTTCTGTGATATAGTCCCCGGGTTGGAATTGATTTACTTGCGGCATGGTCGTTTCAGGCGGTACTGTAGTTGTGATCGTCTCTGTCGTTGGGGGATGCGTTTCCGCTGCGGAGGCGGCTTCTGTTGTTTCGGCAGTGCCGGCGGCTGCAGGTTCGGTAGATGCAGAGGTCTGCACAGTTGTCTGCGTTGCAGATGCCGTATCCAATGTCATTGGCGTTTCCTTCTGCAAAGAGAGAGGCTCCGGCTTTTGAGACTTTGGAAGCGCGGCAATGACAATACCCGCAGCAGCAGCAAGCAGAAGGATGGAAAGAAACGCCGGAAATGCTTTGGATCTTCTCTTTCCTGTAAGTGCTGCCTTTAATTCCTCAGCAGTCTGAAAACGCTTGTCGGGCGAAATATGAATGCATTTTGCGATGATATCGGATAGCGCTCCGTTATAGGGGATCTTATCGGAGGTTTCGCCTGTCAGCATCACCTTCATCAGCTCCCCGACCTGTTTGATATCAGTCCTTATGTCGCTGTGACCGCTGAATTGCTCGGGAGCAGCATAGCCGGCTGTTCCGAGGCATTCAGTGTCCCTCGGGTAGTATTTCTTATACAGCCTTGAAGCATCAAAATCAATGAGCTTCAACGTCTGAGAACCGTTTTCAATCATGATATTGTCAGGCTTGATATCCTTGTGAATAATGGCATGAGCATGCAGGAACGTCAGTACATCGCACAGCTCAGAAACAAGCGTTCTGACCTGGTTTTCTTGGTAAAGGCTTTCGCTCAGCAGCTCTGAAAGTGTGAAGCCGTCAATGTATTCCTCCAGCACAAGAACCTGATCGCCAAGCTCTGCTACCTCCAGGACTTCGGGTATATTGCCGTGCTTTAAGGTACGGAGCTTGCTGTATACATCGGATTTACCGGTAAATACACGCTTTATGATTCGATTTCCGGTGCTGTATTCTTCAAGCAATGTCACTTCACTTTTCTCCGTTTTATGCAGACAATTGATAAAACGGTATTGTTCCCGCAGTCTGTTTTCAATGTCCTGTTTCAAAAAATCACCTCACAATACTGAATCAACCGCTTGCATTTATTATTATAGCATGTTATAATAAAAATGTAAATCATCTTTTTCACGGAGGCGCACTATGAAGCAGAAGGACACAGAAAAATTACTGGAACTGCTCAGAAAATCGGGAAGCATTGACAGCTACCTCAAAGAAAATGCGGATTTTCTTCTGGACTGTGATATCAAGGAATACCTCAATCTCATGATCCGGGAGAAGAAGCTTACCATCCGGCAGATCGCCAAAGATGCTGATCTTAAAGAGAGATATTGCTATCAATTTCTGACGCCATCCAATCCTCGCGTCCCGTCAAGGGAAGTTTTACTTTGTTTTTGCATCGGCATGCGACTTAATCTTGATGAAACGCAGTCGGCTTTGAAGATCGCAGGCTATGCACCGCTTTATCCCAAAGATGAAAGAGACAGCATCATTCTTTTTGGAATTGAAAAATCGCAAACGATCGTTGATATCAATATCGGGTTGTATGATCATGGATTCAAATGCTTATGTGAGAAATAGAAAAGACGGAGCGTAGAAGCTCCGTCTTTTCAGTCAGTCGAAAAACCTCATGAATTCAAAAGGCGATAGCCTTTTGGCGGGTGGAGGGTATGCAGTACCCTCCTAATATAGCCCCTCCCCTCGGGGAGGGGTTGGGGTGGGGGCAG
>CAYYIT010000066.1:0-12078 GCA_964472035.1 uncultured Ruminococcus sp. | reverse complement strand
CCACCATAGCTATAAGCTTTTTATCCCCCAGCATAGCTGGGGGTTTTCTTGCCAATAAGGGCGTTCCCGTGATGGGAACGCCCTCTTTTCTATGTAACCTTTCGGTTATTTTACCACATACCGTGCAACTGCCGGTGCAAAACGCGAGATCGGCATGGTCTGCAGCCAGATCCTGCCGGGACCGACGATGCGCGTATTGAAGAAGCCCTCACCGCCGAACAGGGCATTGCCCACGCCCTTGACCGTTTCGATGTTGATGGAGCAGGTGTCCTCCATGGCTGCCAGATGACCGGTATCGATCATCATCGACTGACCGGGTGCCAGATCATAGGTGATCAGGCTGCCGTCGATCTCCAGCAGGAGTGTACCCTCGCCATGGAACTTCTGCATGATGAAGCCTTCACCGCTGAAGAAACCGCTGGCGATCTTCTTCTGCAGGAACACCTCATAAGCGACCGTCGGATCCGATGCCAGAAATGCGGATTTCTGCGCGATAATGGATCTACCGGGGGTCAGCTGCAGGCTCATGATCTCACCCGGAACGGATGCTGCAAACGCGATCAGCCCCTGACCGCCCTGTGCGGTGTAGATGTTGTAGAACATGGATTCGCCGCTGAACGCGCGTCCGAACATTTTGCCGAGGCTGCCGGCCTTTGTCTGCATTTCTACGTTCGGTGTCATCCAGGACATGCCGCCCTTCTGACAGAGTACACTTTCGTTCGGATTCAGCGTGACGATCGCCACGGGATAGGGTCTTCCCTGAATTTCAAATTGCATGGTAATATCCTCCTATAATTTATCTCATGGAACGGATCCACCGTTCGGCAAGCAGCTGCATTCCCTGATAGGTCGGGTGAATCCCGTCAATGGTCTCGATCATGGTCTCCTCATCGGTCAGCTCGGCAAGACCGCAGCCGAATTGCGCAGCAGCCTCGCGGATCACGGCATTGTACGCCGCAATGGGATGTCTTGCATCCGGAACGAACATATCATTCTGGAACAGCGTCGCACAGATGATCCTGCTGCTGGGATAAGTATCGCGCAGCTTCTGCAGGAGCAGGGGATAGGCGACGTTGAAATAGGATCTTCCCGTACCGTCTTCTGCGATCGGCGCATGGAATATCCAGTCGTTGGTTCCAAGGTATACCAGGATCACATCCGGTATGAGCTTTTCTCTGCTGAGCGTCTGCCGGAGGGCACCGTCCTGCATTGCAAAATAATAGGCCCCGGGATTGCAGTGCAGTTCATGATACCGCAGCAGATGCGTAGCGCAGGGAAAATCCATTCCGCTGACAAGGCATCCGGAGAAGGAGTTGTTGATACAAAGCTGTCCGTCAAAGGCGGAGATGACGCGTGCCCACCAGGTATCCATGGGCCTCGAAATGCCGGAACAGACGGCGCGGGGATTCTGCAGATAGAACGATCTGCAATAGGGCGGCAAAAATCCCTTCAGTGTGCTGATGGAGTCGCCGAGAATCGAAAAACTGCATCCTTGATAATTGCTGGCCGCCGGCATTGCTTCATCTCCTTTCTGATAATTTTGATGGGAAATGGGATTACTTCTCCCACTTGTTGCAGATCTCGGTCAGCTGATCGGTGAGCTTTGCAAGATCCTTGTTGGTTCTTCCGGTGCTGTGCTTGATGAGTGTTGTGAGACGCTCCAGAACGCCCAGCAGACGCTGATAAACGGTGTTGCCGACCTTGCTGCCGCTCTTCTTTTCGATGGGCTTCGGAATGCCCTCCACCGTAACTGTATTGCTGATGATATCGAATTCCGTGCCGCTGTACGGTGCGTAAGCATCGAGTTTCAGGTCGTTTTTCAGATGTGCAGTAAAGTGATCCGCAGTGTCACTTTCGCCGTGAACGACGAATACCTTCTTGACATTCTTGATATGGGCGATCCAGTCCGTCAGACCGTTGAGATCCGCGTGACCGCTGATGCCCGGCAGCTGCTTGATCTCGGCTGCCACATGGATCGGCTCGCCGAAGAGCTTGACGGAGGTTGCGCCCTCTACCAGGGAGCGTCCCAGCGTGCCGTATGCCTGATAACCGACGAAAAGGATGGTATTTTCCTTCCGCCAGAGATTGTGCTTGAGGTGGTGCTTGATTCTGCCGGCCTCGCACATGCCGGAGGCGGAAATGATGACCTTGGCGCGCTTGTCGAAGTTGATCGCCTTGGAATTGTCCGCCGTGGTCGCGAGGATCAGATCGTTGAACGCGATGGGGTTGATGCCGGCGCGGACATAGCTGAGTGCCTCCTCATCGTAACAGCTGTTCTGGTTGCGCAGGAACATATTGGTCGCTTCGATCGCCAGTGGGCTGTCCATGTAGACAGGGAAGCCATCGTGACCGGTAACGAGCTTTTCCTCCTTAATCTGACGCAGAAAATACAGCAGCTCCTGGGAACGGCCGACCGCAAAGGAAGGAATGATCACGCTTCCGCCGCGGTCAAAGGTCTGCTGCAGCACCTGTGCAAGTGCAGTCACATAATCCGTGGGGCGCTCGTGTACACGATCGCCGTAGGTGGATTCCATCACGACATAGTCCGCCTCGTCAATGAAGATCGGATCGCGCAGCAGCGGCTGATTGATGTTGCCGATGTCGCCGGAGAAAACGAGCTTTCGTGTCTCGCTGCCCTCCGTCACCCAGACCTCGATGCTTGCAGAACCGAGCAGATGACCGGCATCCGTAAAGCGGACGTCAATGCCCTCGCAGAGTGTGAAACGGTCGTCATAACGGTGGGGACGCATCTGCTCGATCGTACCCATCGCATCCTGCATGGTATACAGCGGAACGTAGGGATCTTCACCCTTACGCTTCGCCTTGCGGTTGCGCCATTCTGCTTCAAATTCCTGAATATGTGCGCTGTCGCGGAGCATGATGCTGCAAAGGGATGCGGTACCCTGGGTTGTGTGGATCTCGCCCTGGAAGCCGCCTGCATGCAGCAGCGGCAGCAGTCCGGAGTGGTCGATGTGTGCGTGCGTCAGAAGAACATAGTCGATCTCACCCGGCGCACAGGGGATGCGTGCATTTTCATAAACGTCGCGTCCCTGCTCCATACCAAAGTCCACCAGCAGTCGCTTGCCGGCAATTTCCAGATATGTGCAGCTGCCCGTAACTTCATGGGCAGCGCCGATAAATTGCATTTTCATGGAATACCCTCCTTGTAATTGCATTGATAGTTATAGTATAGCACACTCTTCGGCAAAATGCAATAATTTTCACGAAAATTTCAACTGATTTTGTGTAAAAGGCGGGGGATGACCGATATACGGACGGAAAAATGAATGGGAAATGCGGAACATATGTTGACTATGTTCTGTGGATTTGCTATAATAAAAGGGAAATGCAATGAAATGAACGGAAAGGAATTGACCATGACTGAAAATGAATTTCTGACAGTGAAACGCGAAGCCCTGCGCCGGTGTTTCCGGCAGATGAATCCCCAGCAGTTAGATGCGATCACGACCGTAAAGGGACCGGTGCTGGTGCTGGCAGGTGCGGGCAGCGGAAAAACCACCGTGATCGTCAACCGCATTGCAAATATGGTGCTGTTCGGGGACACGGCAAATACCCCCACACCCGTTCCGTCGGAGCAGGAGCTTGCGGCGCTCCGGCAGTATATCGACAGCGGCATGCTCTCCATGGGAGAACTGCAGGCACTGATCGCGGATCGTCCCGTTCTGCCCTGGCAGATCCTTGCCATCACCTTCACGAACAAAGCGGCAGGGGAGCTGAAGGAACGTCTCTCCGTGACACTCGGTGAAGCCGCGGAGGACATCCATGCCTCCACCTTTCATTCCGCCTGCGTGCGGATCCTGCGCGCCAATATCGAACGCCTGGGCTTTGAGAAGGGCTTCACGATCTACGACAGCGATGACAGCCTCCGTGTCATGAAAAAATGCATGAAGGATATGGATATCTCGGAAAAGAAGTTCCCGCCGAAAAGCATTCTCGGCACCATCAGCAGTGCCAAGGATAAGATGATCTCGCCCGAACAGTTTGCGGAGGAAGCCGGACATGACTACTGGAGATCCGTCGCCGCAAAGCTCTACCGCGAATACCAGAAGCGCCTGCATGATGCGCAGGCGGTGGATTTCGATGACCTCATCTATCTGACGGTGCGGCTGTTTGAGCAGTGTCCGGACGTCCTTGAAAAATACCAGCGCCGCTTCCGCTATCTCATGGTGGACGAGTATCAGGATACGAACTATGCGCAGTACCGGCTCGTGAGCCTGCTTGCGCAGGAACACTGCAATCTCTGCGTCGTGGGCGATGATGACCAGAGCATCTACCGCTTCCGCGGTGCGACCATCGAGAATATTTTGCAGTTCGAGGAGCAGTTCCCCGGCTGCAAGACCATCCGTCTGGAGGAAAATTACCGTTCCACCCAGAACATCCTCAGCGCGGCAAATGCCGTCATCGCCCACAACGAAAACCGCAAGGAGAAGAAGCTCTGGACGGCTGCCGGCGACGGCGAGAAGGTAACGCTCCTCAAGGTATCCCTTGAAAAGGACGAGGGCCAGTACATCGCCGATACGATCGAACAGGCGGTTGCCGACGGCGCACAGTACACCGATTTCGCCGTACTCTACCGCATGAACGCACTTTCCAATAATGTCGAGCGTGCACTGATCCGCAACAAGGTGCCCTACCGCGTGTTCGGCGGCGTGCGCTTCCAGGACCGCAAGGAGATCAAGGACGTGATCGCCTATCTCTGTGTCATCCAGAATCCCAGCGACCACGTGCGCTTTGAGCGCATCGTGAACCTTCCCAAGCGCGGCATCGGCGAAGCAACGATCAGTACGATCACCGCCATCTCCCGTGATCTCGGCATGACACCCCTTGAGGTCATGCGCTCCTGTGAGGATTTCCCGACGCTTTCAAAGCGTACAGCACCCCTCCTGAAATTTGCAGCCCTGATGGACGAATTCACGGAGCTTTCCGAAACGCTGCCGCTTGACGAGCTGTTCGATACCGTGCTGGAACGCAGCGGCTACAAGCAGATGCTCATCCTGCAGGGCGAGGAGGGCGAAACGCGTCTTGAAAACGTCGAGGAACTGCGCTCCAATATCGTGGAATATATGAAGGAAAGCGAGGAGCCTTCGCTTGAGGGTTTCCTTGAGGAGAACGCCCTCTACACGGATGCCGACAGGGCTTCCGACGAACCCTGCGTTTCTCTCATGACCATCCACGCCGCCAAGGGACTGGAGTTCGATACCGTCTTTGTGGTGGGTATGGAACAGGGGATCTTCCCCGGTATGCGCAGCATGGATACCCAGGAGGATATGGAGGAAGAACGCCGCCTCGCCTATGTAACGATCACCCGTGCAAAGCGTCACCTGCATCTCATCCACTGCCAGAGCCGCATGCTCTTCGGCAGCATCAAGCAGAATCCGCTGTCGCGTTTCGTGAAGGAGATCCCCGAGGAGCTGCTGCAAATCGAGGATAAGACCACGCGGAAGTTCGAGAGCATGCCGGCAGAGATCGGCGCGAATACCGGCGTTGCCTATATGCGCCGCCAGATGGAGGAGATCAAAAAACGCACTGCGCCTGCACCGGAGATGCCGCAGAATCTGCAGTTCTCACCCGGCGAGCGCATCAACAGCCGCTTCCATGGCGACGGCACCGTGCTGAGCGTGGAATACATGGGCGGCGATGCGATGCTGGAGGTCGCGTTTGACCGCGTCGGCACCAAGAAGATCATGGCGAAGTACCAGAAGATTACAAAGCTCTGATGCTGCCGGAAAGGAAATATGTATGAAATTCCGTTATGCTGGAAAATATAATAATGACCCTGCGTCGCTCCCCCAGAGGGAGGAGCCGGGCGCAGTCCAGTTCAAGGAATTCGAGGATCTGAAGCAATTCGGCTTCTGGATGAATCTTGCGGCACTTCTTGTGATCGTGATCCTGTATGCACTTTGTGTGCTCCGGTGCGGATCGCTGGACACACTTCCGTCCATGATTGGCGCATTGCTTGCCATTGCGGCGATGATCCCCCACGAATTCCTCCATGCCCTCTGTTTCCGTGAGGAGGTGCTCATGTACCAGAACCTCTCGGCCGGCATGCTCTTTGTGGTCGGAACCGAATCCATGAGCAAGGCACAGTTTGTCCTCATGTCCATGCTCCCGAATCTCGTGTTCGGCTTTGTGCCGTACCTGATCTTCCTGCTGTTTCCGCAGCTGCAGTTCCTCGGCGTGCTTGGCGCGCTGGCGATCTCCATGGGAATGGGGGATTATCTCAATGTGTTCAATGCGATCCGTCAGGTCCCGAAGGGTGCGAAGATCTACATGAGCGGCATCCACAGCTTCTGGTATCATCCGCAGGGGTAAGCGTAAATTTCGCCCAAATCATTGACATTAACCCCTCGTTTGTGTTATAATTAAGTGATATGCATTCCGCCAGGAACGGATTGCAGGGAATATGAATATCTAAAACGGAGGCAGAAATGAAAGTCACTTTGATTACCTGTACGCCGTTACCGGAAAAAACAGTAGCGGCTGCGGCAAAGCTCTGCTATTCCGATACAGGCGCCATGCACCTCATGGAGGGCATGGATGATGAAAAGGCAGGGGAATTTGTCAGAATGCTGGCATCCCTCGGTCACGAAAGTCCCATCGAACACGTCAGCTTCACCTTCGGTATCGAAGGCGTATCGCGCTCTCTGCTGGCGCAGATCACAAGGCACCGTCTTGCGAGCTTCTCCGTGCAGAGCCAGCGCTATGTAAAGCTCGAGCAGTTTGCATACATCACACCGCCCGAGATCGCAGCCGATCCGGAGGCACTGCAGGTGTTTGAAGCATCCATGCAGAACGCGGTGGAATCCTACAACCGTCTTGCCGACATTCTGGAGAAACGCCACTACGAGGATTTCCTTGCACAGGGACTCAGCGAGAAGGCGGCGCGCTCCAAGGCGGAAAAGAAGGCGATCGAGGATGCACGCTTCGTACTCCCGAACGCCTGTGAGACCAAGATGGTCATGACGATGAACGCACGCAGCCTTTTGAATTTCTTCCACATGCGCTGCTGCAATCGCGCACAGTGGGAGATCCGCGCACTTGCGAAGGAAATGCTCCGGCTGTGCTATGAAAAGGCTCCCACGATCTTTGCTAAGGCAGGCCCCTCCTGCTGTGCAGGCCCCTGCCCCGAGGGCAAGATGACCTGCGGACAGTGTGAGGCCGTGCGCAGAGAATACGCACAGCTCAAGGAAGCTGCGCAGAACGAATAACTGTTCAGAAGGAAACCGGTATGTTGGAATTTCGAGAGATCACCCTTGAAGACAGAATATGGATCACAGAATGCCTGCGGCACTCCGACTACCGCGGCTGCGAGTACAGCTTTGCCAATAATCTGGCATGGCGCCGTCTGCATGGCTCGAAGATCGCGCGGTATGGGGACTTCTACCTCTGCTGTGCCTTCGATACCCACGACGGGATCCCGTCCTTCATCTATCCCGCAGGAAGGGGAGATGACCTCGAAGTCATCCGACAGATGCAGGCGTTCAGCAGCGCCATGGGGAAACCACTGAAGATCTGGAATGTGTCCGAAGAACGGCTGCAATGGCTGCAGGCGCAGTTCCCGGCGCAGCTTTCCGTGGACGAAAACCGTGACAGCTGGGACTATGTGTACCGCAGCGAGGACCTCAGCCTTCTTGCCGGCAGAAAGTACCACCAGAAGCGGAATTTCCTGCATCGCTTCGCGCAGTACCATGCGCAGTACACGCCACTGACAGAAGAGGATTTCGACGACTGCATCACCCTTGCCGCGCACAGCTACAACGAACGCCTCGAAGGGGATACCTCCGCGATCTCAGAGCAGTTTGCGATCGATACGTATTTCCGGCATTTTGATGCTTTGCAGCTGCAGGGCGGCGTCTGGCGCGCGGATGGCAGACTCGTTGCCTTTGCCATCGGTGAACCGCTCAGTTCCGATACCTTCTGCGTCCATATCGAGAAGGCGGATACGGCATATGAAGGCGCCTATCACGCGATAAACCAGAAGTTTGCCGAAACGATCATGGAACAGGGTTACCGCTATATCAACCGCGAGGAGGATCTCGGACTTCCCGGCCTTCGCAGGGCCAAGGAATCCTATCGTCCCGTGTTCATGCAAAAAAAATACTGTGTCACATTTCAGTGACAGGAAAGGAACAGCATATGATTTACGTTTTTCTGGCAAACGGTTTTGAAGAAACGGAAGCCATCGCTCCGATCGATCTCCTGCGCCGCAGCGAGAAGGAGGTCGTGACCGTGGGTGTGGGCGGCAAGGAGATCACCGGCTCCCATGGCATTACCGTGACAGCGGATATCACGACCGCGGAAATGGTGCTGGGCGGCGGCCTGGAAATGATCGTCCTGCCGGGCGGCATGCCGGGTACCCTCAATCTTGAGAAGAGTGAGGCAGTGCAGACAGCGATCGGCTTCTGTGCAGAGCGCGGTATCTATATCGGCGCCATCTGTGCAGCACCGTCCATTCTCGGCCATCTGGGACTTCTGGAAGGCAGGGAGGCCATTGCGTATCCGGGCTTTGAAACACAGCTCGGCGGTGCAGTCATCAGCGAGCATTCCGTATGCAGGAGCGACTTCATCATCACCGCACAGGGTGCCGGTGCAGCCGTTCCCTTCGGTCTGAAGCTGATCGATGCACTGTGCGGCGAAGCGGAGGCGCAGTCCGTTGCACGCGCCATCTGCTATCCGGAGCATTGAATGACGATCACGGAAGCAAAACAGCACCTGCGCAGCAGGCTCCGCAAGCAGCGGCGTGACATTCCGGAACAGGAGAGAGCGCTGCTCGATGAGGGCATTTTGCAAAACTGCAGGGCATTTTCGTGGTACCAGGAAGCGGATACGCTCCTGCTCTATGTTTCCATGGGCGGTGAGCCGGAAACAAGAGGCATCATTGCCGATGCGCTTCGCAGCGGCAAATGTGTGGCACTGCCGCGGTGCAGTGCTGCCGGAGAAATGGAGTTTTTCTGCATCCGGACCATGGAGGATCTCCGTCCCGGTGCCTACAATATTCCGGAGCCGACCGGCGACCGGATCCCCGACCTGACACAGCGGACGTTGTGCCTTGTTCCCGGTGTTACGTTTTCGCAAAACGGGCAGCGGCTCGGTCAGGGCGGCGGTTATTACGACAGATATCTGGAGCAGCATCCGCAGCTCCGTACGGCAGGGATCTGCTATACCTGCCTTATGCAGGAATCGATTCCCTGCGAGACCCATGACCGGCGTGTGGACGCCGTAATTACAGAACGATCAGTGGAGGTATGTGATGTCATCAAAATCTGAAAACGATCGCCTGATCGATGAAATTTTAAGACAGACAAGCCAGAAGAAGACGGAAGCGGCAGAACCGGCAGCACCCGTTCAGGCACCGGCAGCCGAAGAGGAGCCGGAGGTGAAGGAGTACCAGCCGCACACGGCACAGGAGCCTGCGCCGGAACCGGATGCGGATCTTGTGGAAGAAAAAACCACCATTCAGCCTGCGGTAAAGGTGCCGGCTGCGGCCGAACCGATGCCGGATGTTCCTGTTGAGGACGAATCCGAAGAGGAAATGCCGAAACGCAAGCCGAAGAGCGGTTCCTCCGGAAAAAAACACAAGAAGAAGCGCAGAAGAAAGCACAGAAGTGCCAAAGTCTACGGCGTTCTCATCATGCTGGTGCTGATCTTTGTGATCTCCATCACACTTGCTGTCGGCATCATCCAGATCGGCAAGGATATGCTCGGTCTGAACGGTACGGAAACACTCGTGGTCTTCACTATTCCCGAGGGCGCAACGACCCAGCAGATCGCGGAGGATCTTGAGGCGGCCGGCATTATTGAGATCCCGGAAGCTTTCGTGTACTTCTCCCGCCTGAGCAAGGCCGATGCTTCCTATGTAGCCGGCGAGCATGAAGTCAGCAGCAGTATGGCATACGAAACGCTGATCGACGAGCTGACGGGTGTTGCAGTGGATGATCGCGTGTCCGTGGACGTGATGTTCCCCGAGGGCATTTCCCTCTACGATGCAGCGGAAAAGCTGGAGGAAAACAACGTCTGTGAAGCGGAAAAATTTATCTATTATTTCAATGCCGGCGGCTACGGCTATACCTTTGAGGCACTGCTGCCGACAATGACGAGCAATATGAAGTTCTGCAAGATGGAGGGCTATTTCTTCCCCGATACCTACACCTTCTATGAGGAGATGGAACCGGATGATGTCTGCCGCAAGATCTATATGAACTTCAATGCCAAGATGACGGAGGAGCGTCTGGCGCGTATGGAGGAGCTGGGACTTACGCTTGATGAGCTTGTGACCTTTGCCTCCATGGTGCAGGCGGAGGCCGGCAATGTGGATGTCATGAAGGATGTCGCATCCGTTTTCTGGAATCGTCTGAACTCCCCCGATACCTTCCCGAAGCTCCAGTCCGACCCGACCAGAGTCTATGTCGAGGAAGTGATCAAGCCCCATATCGACCTTCCTGACGAGCGTATCTACAACGCGTACAATACATATGAGTGCGCAGGTCTTCCTGCCGGTGCCATCGGCAATCCTGGTATGGACGCGATCGAAGCAGTGCTCTATCCCAACGATACGCCCTATTTCTACTTCTATGCCAATGTCAAGACCGGCATCACTTACTTCTCTGAGACACTGGAGGAGCATAACGAGAAGATCGCCATGGTCGAACAGATGAACGCCGAAGCCGAAAATGCCGAGGGAGGTGCCGAGTAATGCACACAGAAATTCTGGCGCCCGCCGGTGATGCGGAACGCTTCCAGGCGGCATTGGATTTCGGTGCGGATGCGGTGTACCTCGGCGGTACGATGTTCGGAATGCGCGCAGGTCCTGCAAATTTCGATGCGCAGGGACTGCACGAGGCAGTCGCGCAGGCGCACGCCAGGGGCGTGAAGGTCTACCTGACCTGCAATACCCTTCCCAGAAATCCCGAAATTCCGCTTTTCCCGAAATTCCTTGCGGAGGCAGTGAGCGCCGGTGTGGATGCTGTGATCGTTGCCGATCTCGGACTCCTGACCATGGTACGCGAGCTTGCGCCGCAGATGCCCGTGCATATGTCCACCCAGACCGGTATCGTCAACTATGCCTCTGCCAACGCCCTTTACAAAATGGGCGCAAGGAGAGTGGTGCTTGCACGCGAGCTGTCGCTTGAGGAGATCTATGAGATCCGCCGCAATGTGCCGGAGGATCTTGAGATCGAGGTCTTCGTTCATGGCGCGATGTGCGTGTCCTTCTCCGGACGATGCCTGCTGTCGGCCTACTTTACCGACAGGGATGCCAACCGCGGCGCCTGTGCCCAGCCCTGCCGCTGGAAGTACAGCCTTGTGGAGGAGAAGCGCCCCCATCTGCCCATGCCCATCATCGAGGAGCCGGAGGGTACCTACATCCTCAACGCGCGCGATATGTGCATGATCGACCATATTGACAAGCTGGCGCAGGCGGGTGTGACTTCCTTCAAGATCGAGGGCCGTGCAAAATCCGCCTACTATGTCTCCGTCATCACCAATGCCTACCGCATGGCAATGGACCATTATCTTAAGGATCCCGACCATTTCGTCCTTCCGGAATGGATCCACAACGAGGTCTTCAAGGTCAGCCACCGCAAGTACTGCACGGGCTTCTTCTTCGGGCATCCCAATGCCTGCCAGTACTATGAATCTGGCGGTTATATCCGCACCTGCGACGTTGTGGGTATCGTGACCGGATGCAGTGCAGGACGTGTGTATGCGACCCAGCGAAACCGCTTCTTTGCAGGCGATACCGTGGAGATCCTCGCCCCCGGCAAACAGCCGGTGACGCTGAAGCTCGACGAGATCTATAACGAAGAGAATGAACGGATCACAACGGTGAACCACGCAATGATGCCGTTTTCCTTCCCCTGTGAACAGGAATTTCCGGCAAACAGCATCATCCGTCTTCCGATCGAAGAGGTCGAAGACCGACAGATCGTATAGGCAACACCGCACAAAGGACAGTGCGTCAGATGTGCAGCAGATTTTTCGTCAGATCATCCAAAAATTCCGCAGGCATACTGGCGTATGTCAAGGGATTTTTGGGCAAGATTAAGCAGGCAGCCCAAA
>CAYYIT010000065.1:0-12148 GCA_964472035.1 uncultured Ruminococcus sp. | reverse complement strand
AACTAAATGAAAAAAATTAGTCCAGCCCTGCGCCAGAGGCGCAGTGGCTGGACGGAACTTTTTCGACAGACTGAGCGCCCCTCCGACACGGTCGGAGGGGCGCTTTCTATGATTGCTTACTCGTAATCTACAACATTCACCCAGCGATGCAGGAATTCGCGTTCTTCTTCCCTGCCCTTCACAGACTGGGATGCTGCTACGATGGGCAGCCACTTCTGAACATACTGCTTTGCTGTATCGCTCATTTTGCAGAAGAGATTCAGGTACTTATCCGCCAGCTTTTCCTGTCCTTCCAGATGGAACTTCAGATAGGAGCGCGCTGCATCGGCAGAAGCATTACCCTGGGTAGCGTGTGCCCAGTCAATGATATATGCTTCACCGGATTCTGTGATGATCACATCGGACAGACCCAGATCACCGTGACACACCTTGTTGTGCTTCGGCATACCCTCAAGACGGGTGTGCAGATCATAACGGGTGGTTGCGTCAAAATCAGTTGCAGAAATCTTGCGGTTCATCTTATCCTTGAGCTTGTTCAGCAGAGGTGCGCGCATCTGATGGATGGAAAGCTGTACTTCCACAAACTTCTTCAGATACTCGTCTTCCTTCTCAGGATGTTCTTCGATGAGCTGTGCAATGGTCTTGCCTTCTACATATTCCAGCACGATCGCCCACTTGTCTTCGATCTTCTTGACCTCGATGAGCTTTGGGATCGGCAGGCCGGTTTCCTCTACTCTTGCCTGATTGAGGGCTTCGTTGAGTACATCCGCCTTGGAGTAATCCTCGTTGAATTCCTTGATGGCATAGTCGCCTTCGCGGTATACGACCTTATTGGGACGCTTTGCAAGTACTTCCATTTCAGTTCCTCCGTTCCATCATTAGTTGCCGTAGTATGCCTTGAGGTACATTTCCTTCATCTCGCTCATGAGCGGATATCTCGGATTTGCACCGGTACACTGATCGTCGAATGCGTTCTCTACCATTTCATCGAGCGTCTCGAGGAATGCAGCTTCATCAATGCCGTAGTCCTTGATGGTCTTCTTGATGCCGATGGCTTCCTTCAGCTCGTCGATCTTCGTGAGGAAGTTCTCGAATACTTCCATATCATCCTTGCCGGTCACGCCGACAAATCTTGCGCACTCTGCATAGCGCTCCAGTGCCTGCGGATACTGGTACTGGGAGAAGGTACCCATTTTGGTGGGAGCCTCTGCGATGTTATAGCGCATTACCTCTGTGATGAGCAGTGCATTGGCTACGCCGTGCGGCAGGTGGTGGTATGCACCGAGCTTATGTGCCATGGAATGGCAGATGCCGAGGAATGCGTTTGCGAATGCCATACCGGCCATGGTAGAAGCATTTGCCATCTTCTCACGGGCGATCACATCTGTGCCGTCCTCGAATGCCTTGGGCAGGTTCTCAAAGATGAGCTTCATGGACTTCAGTGCAAGGCCATCGGTATAGTCGGTCGCCATCACGGAAGCGTATGCCTCCAGCGCATGTGTCAGAGCATCGATACCGGATGCGGAGGTCAGGCCCTTCGGCGCACTCATCATCAGGTCAGTATCAATGATCGCCATGTTCGGCAGCAGCTGGTAATCCGCCAGCGGATACTTCACGCCGGTTTCCTGATCGGTGATAACTGCGAACGGGGTTACCTCGGAGCCGGTACCGGAAGAGGTCGGGATCGCGATGAAATATGCCTTGCCGCCCATATCGGGGAATTCGTAAACTCTCTTGCGGATATCGATGAAACGCATTGCCATGTCGAGGAAGTCAGCATCCGGATGCTCATAGAGAACCCACATGATCTTGGCTGCGTCCATTGCGGAGCCGCCGCCCAGTGCGATGATGCAGTCGGGCTCGAACTTGGTCATTGCCTCAGCACCCTTCTGCGCAGAGAGCAGTGTCGGATCGGGCTCTACATCTGCAAATGTGGTGTATACAATGCCCATTTCCTCAAGCTTATCGGTAATGCACTTGGTATAGCCGTTCTTGTACAGGAAGCTGTCAGTTACGATGAATACGCGCTTCTTGCCGAGGACGTTCTTCAGCTCGTCAAGAGCGATCGGCAGACAGCCCTTCTTAAAGTAAACCTTCTGGGGTGTTCTGAACCACAGCATATTCTCTCTCCTCTCAGCGACTGTCTTGATATTGATCAGGTGCTTGACACCTACGTTCTCGGAAACGGAGTTGCCGCCCCAGGAGCCGCAGCCCAGTGTCAGGGAAGGAGCGAGATCGAAGTTATACAGGTCACCGATACCGCCGTGGGAGGAAGGGGTATTGATCACGATACGGCAGGTCTTCATACGAAGTGCAAAGGCATCGATCTTGTCCTTGCCGGTAACGGTGTTGACATACAGGGAGGAGGTATGGCCGAAGCCGCCGTCCTGCACGAGTCTGTCCGCCTTTTCGATGGCATCCTCGAAATTCTCTGCCTTGTACATTGCCAGTACCGGAGAGAGCTTCTCGTGTGCGAATTCTTCATCAATGGAAACATCGGACACTTCGCCGATGATGACTCTTGTCTTGGGATCCACTGTCACGCCTGCCAGCTCTGCGATCTTCGCTGCGGGCTGACCAACGATCTTGGCATTGAGTGCGCCGTTGATGATGATGGTCTTGCGGACCTTTTCGGTTTCCTCTTCCGTCAGGAAATAGCAGCCGCGCTTCTGGAATTCTGCCTTCACAGCATCGTAGATGGTCTTGTCAACGATCACGGACTGCTCGGATGCGCAGATCATGCCATTGTCAAAGGTTTTGGAATGGATGATGGAATTGACAGCCAGCTGGATGTCCGCGGAGCTGTCGATGACTGCCGGAGTATTGCCGGCGCCAACACCCAGTGCGGGCTTACCGCTGGAATAGGCAGCCTTTACCATGCCGGGGCCGCCGGTGGCAAGGATGATATCGGATTCCTTCATCACGGTATTGGTCATATCCAGGGACGGTACATCGATCCAGCCGATGATGCCCTCGGGAGCGCCTGCCTTGACAGCTGCCTCCAGCACGAGCTTTGCAGCGGCAATGGTGGAATTCTTTGCTCTCGGATGGGGAGAAATGATGATGCCGTTTCTGGTCTTCAGGGCAATCAGCGTCTTGAAGATCGCAGTAGAGGTCGGGTTGGTGGTCGGAATGACCGCTGCAATCACGCCCAGGGGCTCTGCAATGCGCTTGGTTCCGTAAACCGGATCCTCGTCGATGATGCCGCAGGTCTTGGTGTTCTTGAACGCATTATAAATGTGTTCTGCGGCGTAGTTATTCTTAATGACCTTATCTTCCACGACACCCATGCCGGTTTCTTCCACAGCCATCTTGGCAAGCGGAATTCTTGCATGGTTTGCAGCGAGGGCAGCTGCCTTGAAGATCTTGTCCACCTGTTCCTGTGTGTAGGTAGCAAATTTTGCCTGCGCAGCACGAACCTCACGGATTTTTTCCAGC
Source organism: uncultured Ruminococcus sp. (assembly GCA_964472035.1). Lineage (GTDB taxonomy): Bacteria > Bacillota > Clostridia > Oscillospirales > Ruminococcaceae > UBA3855. The sequence goes on along the minus strand of CAYYIT010000065.1, from coordinate 8,710 downwards.
AGTGCATCTACGCTGTCTACCAGCAGTTCCTTTGCTGCAGTTGCATTCGCTTCGTTCATAATTCTTTCCTCTCCAATCTAAAGGTTTGGGGATCAGTCATTTGTGACATTTCTTCACTGAAGCGGCATATTCCATCCGCTTCATTATCCTAATTGTAACACATTGTTATATTTTTGTCAATGGGTTTTCACCTGGTTAACCGCCTATTTTTCCAAAGGAAAAATGTGAATTTTATGCAGTTTCAACAATGCGCAGTCAGGAATATTCTGCTTCATCCGTGTGAAAATATGCATCTGCCGGGGGAATATCCCGGACTGCGGACAAAGACTTACGCCACTACTTCAATACTACTACATTTTCGCGCAATTGTCAAGAAATATTTGTGAATAACTGTGCGTTTTTCAATGAAGAATCCGAGAATTCGCCCTTCGCGCGGTACCATCCGATTGACAGAAACAGCCGTATATGCTATAATGAAGGACAGAAAGAAAGATAATACAGGGGGAGATCCTATGAAATCCTTAACACCGGATGAAAAAAAGTACGTACGTGCTCTGATGAAAAAACGCATCTGCACCATTCCGTTCCTGACATTGGCGGCCTTTGCGTTTTTATTCTTCAACTATCAGTTTTTTGCGTATATCCGCGGACAATGGCTCTGGCACAAGACGGAAGCCACCATTACCATGGAGGTCGGCACAGAATTCAACGAGGGTTATCTCTGCCGTTATCTCTGCGAGGGCAACCAGCAGTACTACAGCGGTTCCTTCCGGCAGCCGCGCGTGCTGTTCATCATCCCCTATAAGGGCATGAGCCATACGGGTGACAGCGTTGCGATCGCCTACCACATTCAGAAGCCGTACCGCGTTGTCACATTCAAGGTTCTGGAATGCCGCATGATCAACTGTGCGATTTTCTGTGCACTGTTTCTTCTGCTCTATCTGATCATTGATGATCACCTCAGAAAAACACTTCCCGTCCGGCTGACCTGATCATTTATCACAACAGGAGGTATAAGCATGTTCACGATTTCACTTTGCGACAACTGGCAGATGCAGCCCTGCGGCAGTGAGGAACAGTATTCCTGCAGCATTCCCTGCTCTGCCTATCATACATTACTGACACATGGTGCGATTCAAGATCCGTATTACCGCGAAAACGAAGAGGCTTCACTTTCCGTTTCCGATCGGGACTATGTGTTCCGCACCGTATTTCCCATGCCGGAGGAGGCACGCGGCAGCCATGTGCGGCTCCGGTTTGACGGTATCGATACCATTGCGGATATCACCCTCAATGGCACACACATCGGCAGTACGGACAATATGCACCGCTGCTGGAGCTATGATGTTACGGATCTCCTGCTGGAGGAGAATACACTTGCCGTGACGATCCATTCTCCCCTGCGCTACATTGCACAGAAGCAGGAGGAGCATCCGCTGTGGGGCGTGGATTCCACTGTGGCTGGTTTTCCGCATATCCGCAAGGCACATTATATGTTCGGCTGGGACTGGGGTCCGAAGCTGCCCGATCTTGGTATCTGGCGCGAGGTAGCTCTCGATTGCTGGAAGGGCGCAAGGGTGCAGGATGTGTATTACGAGCAGCTCCACGAAAACGGAAGCGTTACGCTCTCCGCTGCGCTGCACGCGGAATCTGAATGCGATACGACCTACGAGCTGCTGCTCATCGATCCGGACGGCAGGGAGCTTTGCCGCACCTTCGCCGCACCGCTGGAAGGTGGCAGCGGAAAATGCACTGTAACGATCGCCGACCCGCAGCTCTGGTGGGCAAGGGGCTACGGCGCACAGCCGCTCTACACTGCCACCGTGATCCTTCGTGATACAAGCGGCAATATTCTTGACAGCTGCACCGAACGAATCGGACTGCGCACGGTAACCATACGGCAGGAGCCGGATGCATGGGGCGAATCGTTCTGCATCCACCTCAACGGGAAGGATATTTTCGCGATGGGCGCGAACATCATTCCGCAGGACAGCCTGCTTCCGCGCGTCACTCCGGAGAAGACAAGGGCAATGCTGCAGTCCTGCGTGGACGCGAATTTCAACGTTGTGCGCATCTGGGGCGGCGGCATTTATCCGGACAAGGTATTCTACGATTTCTGCGACGAACATGGTCTGCTGGTGTGGCAGGACTTCATGTTCGCATGCGCAAACTACCGGCTGACGGACGAATTCTGGCATACGGTAGAGGCCGAAATGCGCGACAACATCCTGCGTCTGCGCAACCACCCGTCCCTGTGCATGTGGTGCGGCAACAACGAAATTGAGACAGCATTTGAGACCTGGGGACTTCCGGACAATCCGGAGGCAAAGGCGGATTATCTGGAGCAGTTCGAGCGCCGGATGCCTGCCGTTCTGGAGAAGCTCGACCCCCAGCACTTCTACTGGCGCTCCTCGCCTTCCGCTTACGGCGGCTGCAAGGATACGGCGTCCAACCATGCCGGCGATATGCATTACTGGGATGTATGGCATGCCTTCAAGCCGTTCACAGCCTTCCGCGAGCTGTACTATCGCTTTAATTCTGAATACGGCTTCGAGTCCGTTCCAAGTCTTAAAACGCTGCTCACAGTCTGTGATCCGGAGCAGGGCGATCTGAATCTGATGTCCCCCGTTATGGAGGCGCACCAGAAATGCGCGCAGGGCAATGAAAAACTGATGTATTATCTTGCACAGATGGTGCGTTATCCCGAAAGCTTCGAGGAACTGATCTACAGTTCCCAGCTCGTACAGGCGGAGTGCATCCGCGCCAATGTGGAGCATATGCGCCGTGCAAGGGGACGCTGCATGGGTTCCGTCTACTGGCAGCTGAATGACACCAATCCTGTGATCTCCTGGAGCAGCGTGGACTTCTACGGCAGATGGAAGGGCCTGCATCATTATGCGAAGCGTTTCCACGCGCCCGTTCTTCTGAGTGTGGAGGAGCGTGACGCGGCACACCCCGTATTCAACATTTCCAATGAGACGATGGAACCGGTAAACGGCACGATCCGCTGGGCATTGCGACGCGCGGATTCCTCCGTCATCACGGAAGGTAAAATTCCGGCAGAATGTCCTGCACTCTGTGCAACGGATTATCCGGCACTCGATCTTTCGAGCTTCATCCGCAGCGAACGCGACAAGCGCAGCTGCTATCTGTCCTACGCGCTGGAGACCGCTGAGGGAATTATCTTCGACAGCACGGTGCTGTTCGTTGTGCCGAAGCGTTTTGATTTCCAGAAGCCTGTGCTGCATGCGGATATCACCGAAGCACCGGAGCATTTCACGATTACGATCAGCGCCGATGCCTTTGTCAAGGCGGTATGCCTCGACTGCCGCACGCTGGATGTTGCCTTCTCTGACAACTGGTTCGATCTGCACGGCGGCGTTCCTGTGAAGATTACCGTGCCGCGTACAAATGGTCTGACACTCGGACAGCTCCGCGAGGAACTGATCATCCGGGGAACGTAAAAAGACACTGCGGATTGCGAAAAGGAGACCTCTATGGCATTCTGGGATAAATTGTTGAACAAGAAAAAAGAAGAAGAGCCAGTTTCACCTCCGCCAAAGGAACATTCTGAACAGACATATCGCCCCTATTTTTCGTTATTGACTGACGAGGAACGGATACGTGCCATAAAATGCATCAGTCCGATCACGGATTTGGGACAGATTCAGGACATTCAGCTTGCGTATGGTGTCAGAGTGGAAAATGAAAAGCTGGTGCTTATCAATTATCGCGTAAGTAGTGAAAAGGATCCGGAAACAGGCAAAATGCTCTATCACAGGCATTTTATCGCTATGTATGGTTCGCGCTGGTGTGATGCGCATTTTACCAGTGACAATATGCGGAATGAGGGTGAATTGCTCTATTCAGTTCCGGATGTGTTTACTAAAAATGCGTATGTAGAAAAGCTGTATGCAGCGCCGTTAAAGGCGGCGATGAGTTTTTATCGGTTCTGGCCATTGCACAGAGCCTTTGAGGATGCTTGCAAAATGCAGTCCGGTATTGACGTGCCAGCCATGACAAAGACACTGCGAATCATGCTGTCTGAACATTATTTAGAAGATCCCACGAAACAGAACATGCCGTCAGAGCCGATTTCACAGCCGCAGCCCGCTGCTGAAAAGCCTGTGCAAAAGAAAGTACGCAAAGGGCCTGACTATGTTGCCATGTTGAATCGGGAAAAAGAATATGCATTAAGTTTATGTGAACGTCTGGAAGCCAGATACGGTAAGGCTGAATTTGGTGCGCCTTTGACAGAAAGTGAAATTGCCCAGTGGGAAACGGTAAATCAGGTTACGATTCCGGAGGATTTAAAGGAGTGGCTCCGATTTGCCGGAGAGAGTAAGTTCAAGGGGATCCCTTTGGAGTTTTATCCGATCACGCATTTTCGAAAAGAGCAGGATCATGTAGTAATTGGTAAAAGGGAGAATTTCACGATTGCGTTTGAAACAGAAAGCGATCGGTATATCGCCTTAGAAGACGGGAATCGAAGAAATCTGGGACATATGGAAACAATTCTGCGATTCTGGTACTATGATGCCAAGGAATTGTTTGCGGAGGAAGAATTGGAGAAGCTTCGCCCAGTCATCGAAGAAGAAATGCAAAGAATGCAGCGAGCTGAACAAAAGGCCAGAGTTTCCGCAAGTGTCAAGGACGCTATAGAGTTTTTCTTTGCTGAAAACGCCATAGGATACTTGAAAAAATGGCGCAGCTACCCCAAATCCCCCATTAGGAAGGACATCGTAAACTGTGGCCTTGTGATCTCAGAGCCGGACAGAGATGGCTATTATCAATGGAAACCCATGGAGCACAATGCAGCTGTCGATTTTGCAGATATGGAGGCAAAGCTTGGTTTCAGCTTGCATCCGGATATCAAAGCGTTTGTTACGAGCTTTTATTATTTTCGGCTTGATGCGAATATTAAAGGTGCCAATATCGATATCCATCCATTCCTCCCGATCACGCCTACAGAAAAGCTTGTGATCGATCGTTTTGAAAAAGAGAGCTATGCAGGTGATTATGAATTCATCCTCAAAGGGCAATTCTATCAGCTTGGCAGTGCATGCATAGACGGAGATGATTCGTTCATCCTGGAGGTCAATAATGAAACCGGAGAAGTGCTGGCAGTAGAGTATATGGACAAAAGTCATATCAAAATTGCGGATTCCCTGTATGATTTGTTTATGAACGCAAAGCCGATATGGTTTGAGGGATAATATCACGCAATAAAGGGCGCATATTTTCAGAGAAAAAAACTCGAAATCCACATGGATTTCGAGTTTTTTGTTTGAGAATACCATAGTTGATGCACTGTATGCATCCATACTTTCATTTCCGTTCCGGAAAGACATGGCACCAAGCGCGAAGAAGCAGCTGCGTTGCCGCACCTGTCAGGCAGCCCATCAGAATGCCGCTGACAACGAGAACGGGCAGGTAATAGAGCACACCGCCGGTTCCCAGTGTAAACCACGCCACGAGCAGCTGTCCAAGATTGTGGAACACACCGCCCATGACACTGACAAACCAGAGGGACTTTCCCTTCAGCAGATGAAAAAGCAGTGCCATCACGGCAAGACTGAGGACGCCGCCTGCAAGGGAATAGCTGAAGGAAAGCACCTGTCCTGTCAGGAGATTTCCCAGAAAAATGCGCAGAAGCAGTACAGCAAGCGCGTCCTTGGCGGAAAATTCCGCAAGCAGGAAGAGCGTCACAAGATTGGCAAGTCCGAGCTTGATGCCGGCGATGCCGACGGGCAGCGGAAACTGCGCCTCGATCAGGAACATCACCAGCGCGAGCGCCGTCATCAGGGAAAGCACGAGCATCCGTCGAAGACGCCTATGGGATGAATGATGCTGCATGGGACACCTCCTAATATGCCTGAATATCAATGCCGGAGGTTTCTCCTCCGGTCACCTCAATCACGATATGATGCGGCAGGCACACGATCGGGATCCCCTGTCCGGTGAGCCGCGGCATTCTCGTACACAGGCCGTCAGGGCAGCTTGCCTGCTGCATGGAAATGGCACCCGGTTCCACGAAAATAATATTCTCTTCGCCGTTTTCTCCGGTGAGGATGATCGTATAGGCTTCCGTAACGGCGGACAGGTCGATGCGCTCAATCTCTTCACCGTCCTGCCGGATCACAGCGATCGTACCGGAAGCGTGATGCCGGATCGCAAGGCACCCCAGAATTCCGGCAAGAAGCAGCGCTGCAGTGATGCAGCCGAGTATCAGGTTTCGTTTCATTCCGTTTCCGTCCTTGTCAGTTCATATTGCGTCATGCCGGAGGAGGTGAGGAATTCCCCGTCCTCCGTGATCAGCAGTGCCTCCACGCCGTCGAGGGATTCGATAAGTGCCATGCCCTCCTGCGCGCCCAGAACAAAAACAGAGGTGGACAGCGCGTCACAGGTCAGGGAGGACTGCGCAAGGATCGTGACGCTTGCAAGTCCGGAATCCGCCGGACAGCCGGTCGCCGGATCGAGAATATGGTGATAGCGGATGCCGTCCGCGTCAAAATAGCGCTCATAAGTGCCAGAAGTCACAACGCTGCAGTCGGAAACGGATACACAGGCAGCGATCTCCTCCGGCGCAAAGGGATCGGTGATGCCGACCTTCCATTTGCTGCCGTCGGGCTTCCGGCCGATGGTCAGGACATTGCCGCCGAGGCTGAGTGTGCCGCTTGTGACGTTCTGTGCGGCAAGCACCTCCTGCATTTCGTCAGCAATATAGCCCTTGGCGATCGCGCCGAAATGCAGGCGCACCGTTTCGGACTCAAAGCGTACCGTGTCTCCCTGTGTGCTGACGAGGGTATGGGAATCCGGATGCAGCGCGGCAGCGATCTCCTCCGGTGAGGGGATCCTTGCCTCATCCGTACCGATGCTCCACAGGTCGATCAGGCCGCCGATGGTGCAGTCGAGCGCGCCGCCGGAGAGCGCACTGTATTCGCAGGCCTGCTGCGTGAGAAACAGAAAATCCTCCGAGACGGCGATCTCCTGTCCGGACGCGGCGGCATTCACGGCGTTCAGCTCGCTGTCCGGAATGGTCGGAGAGAAGGTCTGCTCCAGCGCATAGGCCCTTGTAAACGCCGCATCCACGGCATTTTCGAGTTTCTTCCGGTTGTCGCCGTACACAGTTACAGTGACATAGGTGCCGAGCAGCTCCTCGGTACGCTGGACGGACTGCGGCTGCCGTGCGGCGCATCCGGTGCACAGCACAAGCGGAATGCACAGCAGTGCGAGTGCTCTGCGCATGGTATTCCCCCTCTCTTTGAAGTATCAGTTTCATTATACTGGATTTTCGGGGGGATGTCAAGGAAAACGCCTCCGGTGCTTCCGGAGGCGTCAGCTTGTAGAAATAAGGTAGATATAATTCAACGCAATTATTCTCGAAGATCGTCCCGTAGAGATATCCTCTATAATTCATTATTGGTTCATTGAATTAAACTGTTCTTTGAGCCAATCCCCGAATTCCGCATCGATTTGCGGTCCGTTCTCTTTTCGGGAATATGGCTCCGGCACTCCGGATTTCAAAAAATCTTTATCACCATATGCACCGGCTCGAAGCTGAGCGACATTCTCAACCAACTGTCCAAAGGCAAACAACAACGCTGACGACATCCATCCAACGCAATAAGCAATAATAGGACTGGAAATAGCAAAAAAGATTAGAATGGGCATCTCATCCTTAAATGCATAATTTAATAAGATAAAGCTCCCTAATATTCCAAATATTAAATGAACGAATAATATAACCTTCGCGACAAATTGAATTCTTTTTCCTATATTGAAACCCATTTTATCAGCTCCCATTTTTTATATTTATTCCATTGTACCTCAAAAAAAAAAAAAAAACGATGAACTCAGCGTGAATAAATTGTAAATTCCCGACATTTTTGACAGCATGCTCCCCCCACATTGCCACTTGACATTTCTGCATATCTATAGTATAATATTGATATATGTGCCAAGCGGCGCAGAGAAATCGTCAGAAAGAAGGAAAACACAATGCTGAATACCGATAAGAGCATGGAAAAAATTGTTGACCTCTGCAAATCCAGAGGTTTTGTTTACGCAGGCTCCGAGATCTACGGCGGTCTTGCCAATACATGGGACTACGGCCCGCTCGGCGTGGAGCTGAAGGACAACATCAAGAAGGCATGGCGCAAGAAGTTCATCCAGGAATGCCCCTACAACGTGGGTCTCGACTCCGCGATCCTGATGAACCCTGAGACATGGGTAGCTTCCGGTCATCTGGGCGGCTTCTCCGACCCGCTGATGGACTGCAAGTCCTGTAAGACCCGTCACAGAGCTGACAACCTCATCGAGGCTTTCGACGGCACCAATCCTGCCGGCTGGAGCAACGAGGAAATGATGAACTACATCCGCGAGAAGGGCATCTGCTGCCCGAACTGCGAGGCAAAGGATTTCACTGACATCCGTCAGTTCAACCTGATGTTCAAGACCTTCCAGGGTGTTACTGAGGATTCCAAGTCCGAGCTGTATCTGCGTCCGGAGACGGCTCAGGGTATCTTCGTGAACTTTGCAAACATCCAGAGAACCACCAGAAAGAAGGTTCCGTTCGGCGTGGCTCAGGTCGGCAAGTCCTTCCGTAACGAGATCACACCCGGTAACTTCATCTTCCGTGTACGCGAGTTCGAGCAGATGGAACTGGAATTCTTCTGCAAGCCCGGCACCGATCTGGAGTGGTTCCAGT
>CAYYIT010000064.1:0-12290 GCA_964472035.1 uncultured Ruminococcus sp. | reverse complement strand
GAGGGTGCGGTAGCACCCTCCACTATTTCCCCCTCCCTTTAGGGAGGGGGTTAGGAGGTGGGCAATTTTCAGGAAATTGCCCTTTTTTTGACAAGCTGAGCAGAACCCCATCCGGGGTTCTGTTTTTTTCTCAACGTTCATGATTTGCAAGGGACACTGTTCATTCCCGATCAATATAGGTCGGGAAGCTCATCAAGGGTGATGACATACTCGCTCTGGTAGGTCTTGCGCATGATATCGGCTTCGGTGAACTTGTCGTTATACTTGCCGTTCGTCATGACAAAATCGCCGCACCATGTACCGAACCATGCCCAATGGGAATTGGCTGCCACGATATTGTCAATATCCGGCACCGTACCGTTTTCGGTCAGGGCAATGATCTTGTTCGTGTCGGGATATTCGAGCAGCTCGGAGAACTTCGCGTTCTGCGCGGAGTACACACGCTCGCCGGCGTAGATATCCTCACCGATCACGTCCACATATTCGTCACCGGGGTACCAGTCCGCATGCTGACCGTTCCACACCCAGATGAGGTTATTGCAGCCGTAGGTGTAGGTCAGCTCCTCGTACAGGTATACCCAGAATTTCTTGTAGGCATCCGCACCCTTTGCACCCCACCAGAACCAGCCGCCGGACGCCTCATGCAGGGGACGCCACAGCACCGGAACACCGGCATCCGCAAGGCGGTGCAGCTGCGATGCGATCTCTGCGATATCCCGATCGATCAGTGCCTTGCCGTTCGGGTCGGAGCCGTTCATGACTGCGCCGATATCGAAGGTGGTATTGCTCGTGGAGAAGCCGCTCCACCAGCGCGGAGAACCGTTGGCATCATTGCCGTCGAGGAGGTATTCGGTCGGGGCATTCCAGTGCCAGCAGAAGGTCACGATACCGCCGCTGTTATGGAAGCTGATCGCCGTATCCACAGCATTGGAACGCGCGCCGAGCGCCGTTCTGGAAGGCGTATAATCCATCATATCGAGTCCGACGATGGCGGGGTATTTTCCGGTGACCTCGTAGATCGTCTTGAACTCATCGCCGTTCAGACCGTCGTTGCAGACCTGTCCGGCAAGGGTCACATTGCCGTAGCTCTCGCAGAGGTAATCGAACAGCTTCTGCGTATTGGCATCGGCATTGGGATTGATGAGGGTGTTGTCCACCTCGTAGACCGCATCGGAGATCGCCTCGTCCTGCTCGATCTTCAGGCTGTCGAGCTGGATCCAGCCCCAGGCGGGCGTAATGGTGATGGTATGCGTTCCGGCCGTCAGCATGACTCTGCGCAGGACGCCTTCGGAATAGCCGCCGCCGGGGCTCTTGAAGGTTCCGGCAGGCATGCCGTCGATGAGAACATTGTTCTCCTTCTCGCCGCCGAGTCCCATTGCAGTCAGGATCAGCTTATAGCTGCCGCCTGTGGGGATCTCCACGGTGAAGGTCAGGGTATCGCCGCTGTCTCCGAAATTGCCGACTGCCTTGCCGCCGGATGCGGAGGCATCACTGATGATCTGATTGCCGCCGGAGAGTGCTGCATTCTCCGCTTCATAGAATGCAGAGAATGCCGGTGTTTCGGGAACATCCGGTGTTTCCGGCGCATCGGATGCGGTGCGGATATTGCGCTTGAGTGCCGCAAGATCAAAGGCATTCACGGTGCCATCCTCACAGAGATCGGCATTCCGGCACTGCGCGTCGGTCAGCGTTCCCGTCCGCAGGAGATAGCACTGGAGTGCAGAAACATCCGCGTCATCCACGCTGCCGTCCGTATTCACATCGCCCATGAGGGACGAGGAAGCCTTCGTATAGACCGTTTCATACATGGTTTCCGCCCAGAGCTGGCGCATGGCCTCGTAGCCTTCAAAGCTCGGATGCACGCCGTCATCACTCAGATACTGGGGGTTTTGCTTGAAGAAGCTGTAGAAATCCGGACCGTGCAGCACCTTGTCGCCGTACTCGGCATAGAGCTGCGCGATCTTGCCGTTGTAGAGATCCAGATAGGAATTCACATCGGTGTTGGTCGCATAGGGAATTGTCGGAAGCACCGGCACCTTGCCCAGTGCAAGCACGGCGTCGATCATGTATTTGGTGGACTCGTAGTATCTGTCCGCGCCGCCGTTATTGCCCCAGGCATCATTCGTACCGTAGGCGATGCTGACGTATTTCACCGGACTGTCCGCGAGCCATCTGTCGATGTTTGCGCTGCCGTGATAGCTGGAAATGCCGCCGATACCGCCGTTTTCCTGCAGCGGCTGGTAATTGCTGTCGATCTGGCTGACCCTTGCAGCATAGCTTGTACCGTAGCTGTTGACCATGCTGCCGGCGGTGATGGAATCGCCGAAGAAGATCCAGCTGTCGGAGACGCCCTGGGAGGCGTCGTGGATGTCGAAGTTCAGGCTGATTTCTCCCCCATAGCCCTCTGTGACGCGGATGCGGATCCAGTTGTATCCCTCCATGTCGATCAGATGCTGACGGGAGGCAAGGCCGTTGTCCTGCACGGTCTTGACGGTTTTCCATCCGGATGCAGGATAGCTGCCGCCTGCGGCAGCGTTGACCTCGATCGTGTAGTCCACCGGAATGGCACTGCAGCTTGCATAGCTGCCGATCTGGTCGAAGGTACTGCCGTTGTACCAGACCGCAAGGACCTGCTTACGCTGGGCGGCCGGCACGGAGGACAGATCATAGGCCAGATAATCCTGACCGGAAGCGGTCCAGGAGGTATAGTAATGCGCATCGTTGCCGGAGGCAGCGGAGGCACTTCCGGAATACGCCGGCACATTGCGGCTTATCACAGGGTTCGATGCCATGCCTGCAGAGGCTGCGCTCTCGCGCACCGTCAGGCTGTCAAGATAGCTCCAGCCCCAGGACGCTTCGATGGTGACGGTATTCTTGCCCTTTTTGAGGTTTGCGGAAATATCCGCGGTACGGAAGGCATTCTCGCCGGTGTAGGCGCAGAGAAGCTGTCCGGTCTCCGTGCCGTTCACCAGAACATTCTGGGTTTTTCCGGCTTCGTCGTAGGGCTGGCTGTAGCGGATGGTGAGGGTGTACCTGCCGTCCGCAGGGGCATTCACCTCCAGCGTCACGGAATCACCGGAATCGAGCAGGCTGACGGCTTTGCCGCCGGATGCTCCTGTGAGCGTGACCGCTTCGGTGACATTGTCGCCGGTATCGTGGATCGTACCGTTTTCAAACTCGTAGATCGTACCCGCCGCGCTGCTCTCGTACGGCAGCGTACCGAGCATACTGCCGCACATCACAGCGGCGAGTGCGGCTGCCTGGAATCGTTTTTTCATATATGTATCCTCCGAAATCTCTGCGTATTGTGGTTTGTTTTCTATATCATACGGCATATCCGGCACAATTGCAATGATTTTTTATTCCAAAAAACTGATGGTTTGTATAAAAACGGAAGCAGGCCCCGATGAAGAACGGGGCCTGCTTCCTATTGAGATCATCCATTATGAAGAAACTCTGCCGGAAATGTCCAGTCCCAGACCCTTGATGGCGTTTGCCACAAGGCCTGCAACGGCATTTGCGCCGGTCTCGGTGAAGTGCGTCATATCCGTGGAACCGGTCACGCACATATGATAGGTATACGCCGTATCATAGCCGATGCTGTTGTAATGATCCACCATCAGACCGTTCAGGTCGATGTACGGAACGTTGTAATACGCGGAAAGCTTCTTGACCGAATCAGTGTAATTCGTGTAGCTTGCCACAAAGGTATTGCCGGAGCGATTCTTCAGACTCAGTGTCGGAGAGATCAGGATTGGCGTTGCGCCCTTTGCAAGCGCACCCTCGATGTACTTTGCCATGTAGAATTCAAAGCTGCCGTCCGTGCCGGGCACCTGTCCGCAGGTGGGGGCATAGCGTTCCGCCTTGTTGTAGGCACCGTCGTTGATGCCGAACTGCACGAGCAGATAATCTCCTGCCTTGATCTGATTCAGGATCGTATCGAGTCTGCCGTTGTCATAGAAGGACTTTGAACTTCTGCCGGCAATGGCATGGTTGGAGACTGTCGTATTATCGCTGAAATAATTGCCGAGATAATAGCCCCAGCCCTGCTGCGGTGCATAGCTTGCCTTGTAGCTCTGCACGGTGGAGTCGCCGGCAATGTAGATCGTCACATCGCCGCCGTTGTCTGTTACAGGGGGTGTGGTCTCGGGAACATAGATCTCCGCGATCGGCTCATCCGTCCATTCGAGGCGCAGATAGTCGAGATTCGGACCGCCCTCCGTGGTCATGGAGGTCATGCGGATGAGATTCTCACCCTTGACAAGGGGCAGTACGATGCCGCGCTCCTCCCATGACGTCCATGCACTTGTTGTCAGGAACGGCTGCACCCAGTAGTCGGCTGCATTGTTCACTTCGATCTTCATTTTGCGGTCATTCGCGCTGCCGTTGGCGATATGGAAGGTGCAGAGATAGTTGCCATCCACCGGAACATCGACATGCCATTCCATGAAGCTGCCGGACTTGTTATCGAGATTCAGATAGGCATCGGCCGCAAAGCCTGCATTGCTGCTTTCTTCGGTGCCGCTGTTGTATGCCTGATCGACGGCATAGTACACGCGGTTGCCGGTCTCTTCCGGAGCAATGCCGCTGCGGTTCATGAGGAAATCCTGCAATGCCTTGCAGTCAGCTGCATTCAGCGCAGCATCCGCATTCACATCCGCGCTGCGCTTCTGACGGCGGGTGCCTGCATTCTGTCCGAGCATTTTCTTGAGGATCGCCTCATCAAAGGCGTTGACCACGCCGTCATCGTTGAGGTCGCCGAGGGTCACGTCCGCGGAAGAACCCACTGCCTTTTCCAGGAACCATGTCTGGCAGGCATGGCCGTTGCGCTCCCACTGCTGGACATTCGCACCGCTGTCGGCGGAGGCGTTGATGACCTCAATGGCACTCTGATCCTGTGTTGCCTTGGTCGTGATGACATAGCTGCCGTTCTCCTGCTGCACGAACTTGAACAGCTGCGCGTCGCTCTGGGTATCGCTCCAGATGCCGATATTCGTGCCGGCTTCCGCCGAACCGTAGTAGAGGTCGAGGAGTTTGCTTTCATCCGCAGCACTCTGTATCCTGTAGTAGCCGTCCCCTGCGGAAATGGCTCTCCATGTTGCATAGCCAGCCGTGATGCCGGAATTGTTCGCCTGCACGACATTCGTGCCGTCCGCCGGAGCGGATTCGAGTGCAAGGTACAGACCGCTGCTGCCGTTCCTGAGCATGAAGGTCATGCTCTCGTCGATCTCGGCGCCCGTCACGCCGGAGGAGGGGGCATCGCCGAGCTTGATCTGGGAAGCGGCAAGCTCTGCAAGCTTCAGCGCACCCTGACGATTCGGATGGAGATCGTCACCATTGCAGTAGAGTCCGAGCGTTGCATTGTAGCCGATGGAAGTCGTGTGATTCTGCCAGAGGGTGAAGAGGTCAATGACCTGCACGCCCTCCGCCGCACCGATGGCATCGAGCTGGCCGCCGAACCATCTGCCTGTCAGAAGCGGATTGCGGTTGACGTCGCTTGCTCTGCCCTGCTGCTTGACGAGGATGACCTGCATGCCCTTGGCCTTTGCCTGCTGCACCATGGAGGTCACGACCTGCGTGTATTCGTCCTTGTTGGAATAATTCGTGTCGTTGATACCGATGGAAATGATATAGACATCCCCTGCCTTGCCGTACTTGAGGATCGGTGCGAACTGACCGCCATTGACAAAGCCTGCGGCATACTGGCCGCTGGCAGCCATATTGCGCACCTGCCAGCCGTCCCCGATGAACTGATCGAAGACCTGTCCCCATCCTGCCTGCACACTGGTATCCTTCGGATAATAGTTGCAGACGGTGGAGTCACCGCAGAACCAGACGGTCGGCGGCAGCTGGGTGTCCGAGGACACCCATTCAATATCCAGCGCACTCATCGTAAAGGCATAGCCTGCCTTTCCGGCATTCGCCATGATATTCAGCTGTCCGTCCGAAATAGGAATGAGGATGGAATCTGTCGCGTTGTTGCCCGTCATATTGATGATCTGCAATACATCCTCCGCAACGACGGAGGTACGGGTGGTATTGCCGAGTGTGACCTTGATCCGGTACAGACCGTTCGGGAGATCGACATTGAAAGTGTTCGACCACGACGTATCGGTGAACTGCACGGCATCGGAAAGCGCGCCGCCGCCGGCTGCGGAGACATTCTTCACGCCGGAGGTCTTGGCGAAGCCATAGCCCCTCGATGCGCTGTAGGCGTCGGATGCGCTCACGCCGGTATAGCCCGAGGCTGCTCCGTTTCCGCCGAAATCAAAGTGGTATTCGGTTCCGGCCGCGGAAGCCTCCTGCTCCCGCAGCGCGCCGCCGGAAACGAGCGACACGGACATCGCTGCCGCAAGAAGCGCGCTTGCCAGACGTTTTCTGATGGATCTGTGCATCATAGTTCCTCCTTTTCAAAAAAGAACGTGCCGCCGCCCGAACCGGCGGCGGCTATGGGTGGAATAATATGAAGAAAGCGTAAGTTATGCCAGAAGCATGCGCTTCATGACTGCGAGGTCGAAGGTATCGATCCTCCCGTCTGCAACGAGATCGCCCGCTGCGGCATCCGTCAGATCGCCGGCATTGAGCAGGAATTTCTGCATCATGATGACATCCAGCACGGAGAGCTGTCCGTCGGCGTTGACATCGCCGGCGATCTTTTCGGGCTCCGTGGAGGCGAATACGGTATAGTTCACGCAGTAGGAGGACTGTCCGTTCGTACCGAGGGTCACGATTTCGCCGGCAGCGACACGCTTGCTGTAGATATCGAAGGTCACATCGTTGCTGGTCTGGGCGGTCATAGCGGTCTTGTTCCAGCCGCTGAGCCACTCCGGCAGGGTCTCCACGCGGTTATCGACCGCGATATAGACGGTCATGTCCGCAGCGGCAACGAAGGATGCGAGTGTGCCGTTTGTAAACTTGGAGTCGCATGCGGTCTGGATATATTCCGCGCCCAGCAGTGTCTCGGGCAGTGCGGTGTAGGTGAAATCTCTGTCGCCGAAGATGGTACTGCCGACCTGAGCATTATCTGCGATGTGCCAGTTGTAGCGATTGCCGCCGTCCTGCACGTCGAGCAGCTGGATCAGGGTACCGCTTTCGGGTTCGTAGCCGCCGTTGATCACAACATCCGGTCTTGCCGGAAGGCTCTTGTCGGAGCCGAGGTAGAAGCTCGTGTGCGGCGGCTGGTTGTAGCCGGACTGCTCGGTATTCACCTGCATACGATACTGGGGATCGTGCATCAGGGTGGTGAGTCGCACATCGGTGGTATACGGTGTGCAGTACACGCGCAGGTACTTGTTATCATTGGTACGCAGCACCAGTTCCTCACGCCAGTCGCCGAAGAGATCGGCGGTCAGACAGGGTGTTGCCTTTGTGCTGTTGCAGGAGCCGCAGTCATTTGCCATCAGCAGGTAGTCGATCTTTTTGTTGGCGTTGATCTTGCTGATCGCATTGCCGCTCATCAGCTCGCGCTCCAGGTCGCCGTCCCAGTAGATGAGGAAGTTCATGGACGGACGTTCAACGCCCGTGGACTGGCCGGAAGCGTTATAGACGCTGCCGGACTGTGCGCCCCAGAATTCCGCACCGGGATTGCCTGCGTAGATATTGCCGGCTGCACAGCGTCCGGTATCCTTGGAATGGTCATAGTGGAAGATCGTGCTGCCGTCCTTGGCATCCAGGAGGGATACGCCATAGGGGGCATGCTCATGGCAGACCCACAGCTCCTGACCGGGTCGGTCGGGAAGGAAGTCGCTCAGGTGCATCGCATCGCCGTGTCCCAGCCAGTTGCACCAGAGCACGGAGCCGTTGTCATCGATGCAGGTCGCGCCGAGCACAAGCTCCTGCTTGCCGTCGCCGTCCACATCCGCAGGCATGGCGTTGTGGTTGCCGTTGCCGTAGCCGGGTGCGGACCAGTTGTAGCCGGTGTCATAACCCCAACGTTTTACCAGCTTCTTATCCACAACATCATAGGCAACGGCTGTCATTCTTGTGTAATAGCCTCTGACGGAAACCGCGGAGGGACGTTCGCCGTCGCAGTACATCACCGCACCGAGGAATCTGTCGCAGCGGTTGCCGTAATTGTCGCCCCAGGTGGACTTGGAGACCTCACCGCGGGGATACTCATAATTGACCGTATCGAGTGCTTCACCGGTCGCGCCGTCAAAGAGGGTGTAGTATTCGGGACCGGAGAGGATATAGCCGCCTGCATTGCGGTAATCCTTGGACGCGTCGCCAATGACCTTGCCCTTGCCGTCCACGGTGCCGTCCGCTGTCTTGCAGGTCATTTCGGCTCTGCCGTCGAGGTCAAAGTCCGCCACGAGGAACTGGGTATAATGTGCGCCGGCGCGGATGTTTCTGCCGAGATCCACGCGCCAGAGCTTTTCACCGCTCAGACGGTAGCAGTCGATGAATACATTGCCCGTATAGCCGCTGTGGGAGTTGTCCTTGGAATTGGACGGATCCCATTTCACAAAGATCTCGTACACGCCGTCGCCGTCCACGTCGCCGGTCGCGCAGTCGTTCGGAGAATAGGTGTAGGCAACGCCGTCCGGTGTGGTGCCGCCCTTCGGCACGTCCATCGGGATATTGAAATAGCTGTCGCCGGATACGAAGCCGCAGGTATCGGAGGACTTCACGGTGCCGCCGACCACGGTCTCCACACGGTAGGCAGAGGATGTATTGCCGCCCTTGTCGAGGTAGCAGGTCGCCATGCCTGCTTCGCTGGTATAGATCAGTTCATTGCCGCGGTAGAGCCGGAATACGGTGTTATCCGCATCGCTTGCAAGGAATCGCCAGCTGACGAGCATGCCGGATCCGGTGTTCACGGCATTGATGCCCCTGTCAAGATATTCCACGATATTGGAAGATGCGGCGGATGCGGTGTGTTCCGTCACGGGCAGCTGCAGTCCGGTGCAGCCGAGCAGCACTGCACTCAGGAAGGCTGCGGTACGCTTTAATGTATGTTTCATGTTTTCCCCCTCGGATCGTAATTTTTCGGAGCTTTCGTTTGCTCCCGCTCTCTTATTTCTGATATTATTTTAACTCATTTTGAACATTCTGTAAATGCAGTTTTGACCCATTAAACATACATTTCCGCCCAAAAGCGCACGGCGCAGTACCGTGCGCGGGGGCAGAAAACTTTTCTTGCTGCTGCCGATCCGGCAAATGGCGGAAACACTGACGGATCACCGCAAAACAGTTGACAGTTTCTTTACTATTGTGTATAATATATACAAAGATCACCGAAACTGTTTCATCACAGAAAGAGAGGGCTTGTTATGAAACTTCAACCAAGATTTGCCGCTGCCGCGCTTGCGGCAATGATGGCGGCAGCATCCATCACGGGCAGCGTTCCCAGCCGTACTGCGCATGCGGCTGATTTCACGGTGTACATCAATGAGATCTGCACGCAGAATAAGGCCTGCCTTGCGGACAGCTACGGTCTGTACTCCGACTGGATCGAGCTTTACAATGCGGGAAGCACCGCTGTGGATCTGTCGGGTTACGGTCTGTCCGATGATGTGGCCGCTCCCCTGCAGTGGACCTTTCCTGCCGGCACCAGCATTGCCGCAGGTGAGCGCATGATCGTCTTTGCTTCGAAGCAGGCATCCACCGCATCGGAGCTGCACACGGGCTTTGCACTGAGCAAGAACGGCGAGACGCTTGTACTGGCAGATCCCCAGGGCAGCATCCTGCAGGAGATCCAGGTGCCGACACTCGCGGAGGATTCCTCCTACGGCAGAACGCCGGACGGCAGCAGCACCTTCGAGATCATGAACGCCACCCCCGGCACAGCGAACGAAGCGGTCACTTCTGCACCGGTCTTTTCCGCGCAGTCGGGCTTCTACGGAACGGACTTTGCACTGACGCTGTCCTCCGCAAAGAACGAGGCCATTTATTACACCGTGGACGGCAGCGATCCGACCAATTCCTCCACGGCGCAGGTCTACTCCAACGCCATCACGGTACAGGACCGCACGAACCAGCCGAACCTCTGGAGTGCCTATGCGGAGAATGACGATTCGCCGCAGTCGATCTGCCGCGGCATCGGCTACAAGCAGCCGACCTTCAATGTGGACAAGGCGACCGTTGTCCGCGCCGCAGCCAAGAGTGCGGACGGCACCTTCAGTGAGGTCATCAGCCAGACATATTTTGTCACAACGGGCAATCTCGCGCAGTACCGGAACCTGACGGTCGTATCGCTCGTCACCGATCCCGAGAACCTGTTCGATCCGGATACGGGCATTTATGTGACCGGCAACCAGTATCTTGCCTGGAAGAACAGCGGCAGCTATGATCCCAGCAAGAGTGTGTGGGATACGGACAACGTAACCAATTACTTTTCAAGAGGACGGGAGTGGGAGCGCGAAACGTCCATTACCGTATTCAGGGACGGTCAGATGATCGTCGAGCAGAACATGGGCATCCGCATCAAGGGCGCCTCCACGAGAAACGGCGCGCAGAAGAGCTTCAATCTCTATGCGCGGAGCGACTACGGCGCCTCCAAGATCCTGTTCCCCCTGATCGAGGGAAATACCGCACTGGACGGCACGCTCATCGATACCTATGATTCCCTTTCGCTTCGTTCCGTCAGCGATGAAGTCCGCCTGCGCGACGGCTTTGCGCAAAAGCTCATTGCCGACAGAGAGAATATCACCAATCAGGACATGCAGCAGTGCGTGGTCTTCCTCAACGGCGAGTACTGGGGCCTGTATGAGATGACGGAGAAGCTTTCCGATTATTTCATCGAATCGAATTACGGCATCCAGAAAGAGAACGTCGCCATGATCAAGAACGGCGAGCTGGAAGAGGGCGATCAGGCCGAATGCGACAGCTTCCTCGATTTTGCGGATACCTACAGCACGATGGATCTGACGAATGATGCCAATTATCAGGCAGTCTGCGATTTCATCGATGTGGACAGCATGATCGAGCATTACGCGGCAGGCTTGTATCTCGGCACCTTCGACTGGCCGAATTACAATTTCGGTGTCTGGCGCAATACCGGCGCGGAGATCGCCGGCAATCCCTACAGCGACGGAAAATGGCGGTTCATCTCCTTTGACTTCGACTACACCATGGGTGCGACCTACGACAGCTTCGGCGGCGTGGAGGGCTATGCCTACGACAGCTTCCGTCACATGGACAACGGCTCGGGCGGTGAACCGACCAATCTCTTTGTGGCACTTCTGGAAAATCCGGATTTCCGGACAAAATTCGTCAACACCTACTGCGACTATGCCAATGAGGTGCTGACGCCGGAAAAGGCAAATGCCATGGCGGATACCTACAGCCGTGACTATACCGAGCAGCTTGCCAACACCACCGTCCGCTGGTGGGGCTACTTCGGCGGCTCGAAGGACAGCAATATGAACTATCACCGGAATCTCTATCAGGGCACAACGCTGAACAATATCCGCACCTTCTTCCAGCAGCGGAAGAGCTACACGATCGAAGATATGAGGAATTACCTCAATCTCCAGAAATCCATGCAGACGATCACGCTGAAAACCAACGGAAACGGACGCATTCAGATCAATACGATCATCCCCGATGCCGCAGGCGGCTGGAGCGGAGAGTATTACCCCGATTGTCCCGTTACGCTGACCGTCCTTCCCGACAGCGGCTACGAATTCACCGGTTGGAGCGGTGATCTGTCCGGCAGCGAAACCACCGTGACGCTTACGCTGTCTGAGGCGATGTCCATCCAGGCGAATTTCGGCGAGAAGCAGAACGTGGAAGGCGACGTGAACGCGGACGGCGATTTCACAGCGACCGATGTGATCATGCTCCAGAAATGGCTGCTCGACGCCGGTGACATCACCGACTGGCAGGCAGGCGATCTTTGCAAGGACGAAATCCTCGACACCTTTGATCTCTGCCGCATGAAGAAGCTGCTGATCGAACAGCGCAGCTGATGGCTGCGGACGATCCGGAATACCATGCAAAAACCCGACTCTATTGCAGAGTCGGGTCAGTCTGTCGAAAAAGTCCCGTCCAGCCACTGCGCTTCCGGCGCAGGGCTGGACTAAGTTTTTTCATTTAGTTGCGCCAGCTGACTCAAATCCTATGCCAGCATACCCATCACTTCGCGCAGCATCCTACCTTAGCTCAGGGCATTCGGCGCATATAGGGGGCTGCGCCCCCTATAACCCCCGATATATAGCCGAAAAGTGCACCGCAGGTGAGCGGGTGGAGGGGGACTCCCCACGGGGTGGGTGCCCGAAGGGTATGCACAGCTGAGATGTCGAACGAAGTGAGACAGAGGGGACGGGCTGTTCAGCGGTAGCACCCTC
>CAYYIT010000063.1:0-12630 GCA_964472035.1 uncultured Ruminococcus sp. | reverse complement strand
AGTTCGGATTGCCGGCAAGTGCAATTCTGATTTTCATTGATGTTCCTCCATTTCACAGTTAGCTGTCGCTAACGTTGAGTCAAAAAAATAAAGGTCAAATAACGATTATTCAACCTCGATCATTTCGGCATCCGCCTTACGCAGGGACAATTCGTAGCCGCGCACAGTCACTTCGATCGGATCACCGAGCGGTGCAACCTTACGAACCGAAACCACAGCACCTTTTGTAATGCCCATATCCATGATGCGACGCTTCACTGCGCCTTCGCCATGCAGACGAACAACCGTCACCGTCTCACCAATTTTCGTTTCCTTCAGTGTTTTCATCGTTTCCGCCTCCTCACACCATAATCTTCTGCGCCATCTCCATACTGATGGCAACTCTCGCTTCCTTCACATTGACAATCAGATTTCCGCCGAGGCTGTTGACGATGGTAATCGAACCCCCCACAACGAAACCGAGATTCTCCAGGTGCTTTTTCACCTCAGGATTACCGCCGATTTTACGGATCGTGTTTTCTTCACCAACTTCAGCAAACGTAAGCGGCATCATCGTATCACTCCTGATAATCAAATTAGTTAGTAAGCGCTAACCATAGATAGTATAACACGGAAGTCAGATTTTGTCAATCAGGCAGTCATCATTTTTATGATTTTCGTCAGAGAGTACGATTCCATGCTGTTTTCCGTTCATGACTTCCGGCGTTTTTTACAATCGCGGTAAGCGAAAGCTAACCGCCTGTTAACCAGTGCAACAAGAAAAGCGCGGCAGCGCCGCGCTTGACATTTCTATAGAAGCCGTATGCAGAGCAGAAAGCTCTCGCGGATCCAGAAGCTCGGGTGCAGGAACCATGACGTTCCGGCTCCGAGATGCCGGACATCGAGTCCAAGCTCTCTTGCACAGAGCGATGCACGGTACTGCCGGTAGTACTCCGTCACGATCACAGCTTTCTTTCCGAGGCTGTGTTCTTCCAGATACGCCTGTGCACTGCGGAGCTGCTGCTGCATTGAAGAAAACGGCTGCGCCTTCCTGATGCGTTCTGGTGAAATATTCGTTTTCAGTAATGCAGATTCCGCACACTCCTGATCCTGTACGGAGCCGCATAGGATCACGAAGGCGCCCGGATGCTCCGCCAGATACTTTTCCAGCACCGCATACCGCCGTTCCATCTGCCGTTCACTGCGTCGCTCGCAGGCATCACCCTGCAGCAGGATCGCCGGCATTGCTTTCTTCGGACGCTTCCGCAGCACCCGCAGCATCAGAACACCGCAGACGACATCCGCCAGCAGCGCCGCCGCCAGCATTCCGATCAGCACACAGAGAACGATATGTCCATGCTCATGCGCCCAGATGGTATCGAGCAGTTTCCCGACCCATCTATTTCCGCAGAAAAAAAACATGAGCAGGAGGCAGAACGCACTCCCAATGACCGTACCAGCATGGCGGTAGCCCCTGAGCAGCGGAATCACAAACAGGAGCAGCAGCAAAAAGCTCAGCACTGCGCCGATCACAAGAATTCCGACATGATGGATCTGAAACATATCCTCTCCCCTTTCTGCCAAAATGCCCCGTCATCGGAAATGGCGGGACAGGCATTTATCCAAATACAAACTGATAGCAGATCCCGAACCATTCCCGTACCCAATAGGTCGGCACAAGGTACCACGAGGTCTTCGCCGAGAGATGATCGCTCTCCAGCCCGATGCCATCCGCGATCATCGACGCGCGCAGCTGGTGGAAGCCGTCCGTCACGATCGTGACGGTGTGCTCCCCTTCTCCGAGCAGTGCCTTCGCATTGCGGAGGTTCTCGTAGGTCGAGGTGGAGGTATCCTCCATAATGATCCGTTCCGGCGCAATACCGCGGTTTGTCAGGTATTCGTACATGCACTGCGCTTCACTGATGGATTCATCCGCACCCTGTCCGCCGCAGACAATTGCCTGCACATCGGGGTGGACTTCGAGGTAATCATACGCAGCCTCGAGCCGGTGCTGCAGCATAAGACTCGGCCCGCCGCCGCGAACCTTGCAGCCAAGTACGACCAGTATATTTTCCTGCTTCGGCGTATCATGCATCGTGTACAGCATGCATCCGCTCAGAAAAATCGCAAGTACCGCGCAGAAAGCCGCCAAAGCCATGCCGGAAGTGATAACGATCCGTCCCGGAAGATGCTGCCACAGTTTCTGAAGCAATCCTGCGCACTGGGAATTCAGTGCGAAAAACAGGATCCCTGCAAGGCAGACAGCGATACCGGCGATATTACCAAGATTCAGGATGCCCAGCATCCACGAATTGACAAAGAACCACAGAAGAACCAGAAACACGGCGATGCACAGCAGCCGTACCCAGACAGAATGGATCTCAAACATTATTCCATGCTCGCTCTGAGCGCCTTGGCAAGCTGATCGGGACAGGAGGTTCCCCTGCCATTGCAGTCAAGGCCCTCAAGACGCTCGATCACTTCCTCGACCTCCATGCCCTGCACGAGCCTGCAGATGCCCTGGGTATTGCCGTTGCAGCCGCCGATGAACCGACAGCTCTGGATCACACCATTTTCGATATCCAGAAGGATCTGCCGTGAGCAGACACCTCTGGGCTGATATGTATATTGCATCGTATTCCTCCTCGCCTGTCACACAAGCGGATTTTCGGTCAGACCGGCAACACCGGAATCAATGGCAGCCTGTGCGACAGCCTTTGCCACAGCAAGTGCAACACTTCTGTCAAATGCATCGGGGAGAATGAACTCTGCGCAGAGCTTATCATCGGAAACGCAGCCGGCAATGGCTCTGGTCGCAGCGACCTTCATGTCCTCATTGATATCCGTTGCACGAACCGCAAGCGCACCCTTGAACACGCCGGGGAATGCAACGACATTGTTGATCTGGTTCGGGAAGTCGCTTCTGCCGGTACCGACAATGTATGCGCCTGCTTCCTTTGCAAGGTCGGGCATGATCTCCGGTGTGGGATTCGCCATCGCAAATACAATGGGCTTTTCATTCATATCCGCGATCATCGCGGGGGTCAGCAGTCCGGGCTTGGACACACCGATGAACACATCGGCGCCCTTGACCGCATCAGCGAGCAGGCCATGGCGGCACTGCTTGTTGGTCATTGCAGCGATCGCATTATGCGCAGGATTCTCGTAGCTCTCATCGGACGCAAGAATGCCCTTCAGATCGACCATTACGATATTGCCGACGCCGAGGGACAGCAGATGCTTTGCAATGGCGATTCCGGCGGAACCTGCACCATTGATGACGATCTCCAGCTCTTCGAGCTTCTTGTCTGCAACCTTGCAGGCATTGACAAGCGCTGCCGCTACCACGATCGCCGTACCGTGCTGATCATCGTGGAATACAGGAATATCGACTTTTTCCTTGAGCTTTGCCTCGATCTCAAAGCAGCGCGGTGCCGCAATATCCTCGAGATTGATGCCGCCGAAGCTGTAGGCGATGTTTGCGATGGTATTGACGATCTCGTCGGTATCCTTGGAATTGATGCACAGCGGGAATGCGTCCACATCGGCAAATTCCTTGAACAGAGCGCACTTGCCCTCCATAACGGGCATTGCCGCGCGCGGACCAATGTCACCGAGACCGAGCACCGCGGTACCATCCGTGATCACAGCGACGAGATTGTGGCGGCGTGTCAGGGTGTAGGAAAGGCTCGGATCCTTCTCGATCTCCAGACAGGGCTGCGCAACACCGGGGGTGTAGGCATGGGAAAGAGAATCCCTGTCGTTGATGGGGGTACGGGAGATGATCTCGATCTTACCGCCCCATTCCTTGTGCTTTTCGAGAGATGACTGCATAATATCCATTGTTACTGCTCCTTATTATTTTTATATCTGTCCGGCTGAGCCGGCAGCTGTTTTACCAGATAAAATCCTCGATCGATACATTCTGTCCGCTGCCTGCCGCAGAGGAATAGGCAAGAATGATACTTGCATCGAGTGCATTGATCTTTCCGTCGCCATTGACATCGCCGGCTGCCTTGAACTGATCCACGGCAGGATATTCCATGCCGACGGCAAGTGTCGCCGAATACTTCAGCGCAATGCTCGCGTCGTTGGCGTTGATGGTCTTGGTGCCGTTGATATCGCCCAGCTCACGCTCCGGAATGTACTGATCGTCATAAACGTATGCACCCTCACTGCCCACGACACTGACAAGGTACATGCTCCAGTGGTGAACATAGGTAGCGCTCGCATCGTAATAGTATCCGATACCGATGTGCGTGAAGGTATCACCAAGAATATTGGCTCTGTGGCCTTCGGACTGCATCCACTGGTCCACAGTGGCTACCGGGTCAGAACGTCCGGCCGCAATGTTCTCCGCCATGAACGAGTAGGAAATGCCCTCCTCCTTCAAGAGGGACGAGCAGGCTTCACCATTCGGACGGGTATGGGAAAATGATGTTGCAAGCTCCTCCGCACGGATCGTAGAAAGATCGATCAGCAGCGGTGTGGTGGAAAGCTCCGGAAGGCCGTAGGACGCACGGATATCATTCACCGTACTGACGATGATCTCCGCATAATCCCTCACCTGTGAGCTTGCCGCATCCGTCATGACGGGTTCGTACGCATTGACTGAAGCGGCAGCCGCAGCGCACGCAGCTGCCAAAGCAATGCACTTATGAAAACGTTTCATACAGAACACTCCCTTCGGTTTGCGGATCCGTGCCCATCCGTTCCGGCCGGATCCTATATACACTTTTATTGTACCATTTTATATGACGAAAGTCAAGCAGAGCGCGCAAAGATTTTTGTTCAAATCCCCCTTTTTTTTCAGAGAAGGAAGATTTTTTGGAAGTTTTTTTGAAAAACATCTTTTCTTTTCCCGAAAAGTATGTTATAATAATAACAATTACCGGCAAACGACTCCTGCAAGCCCTGCAGGAAGCGTATCGCCGCAGTTTTTAGGAGGTATATTATGCGTGCTGTTATTACTGTAATTGGTAAGGACACGGTAGGAATCCTGCACAAGGTCAGCGGTATCTGTGCAACTCACAATGCCAATATCGATGAAGTGACCCAGAGCGTCCTGCAGGATATGTTTGCAATGATCATGCTGGTGGACATTTCCGGAATGGGCTCTGATTTCGCAGCGCTTTCTGACGATATGACTGCTCTCGGCAAGGAACAGGGACTTGCGATCCACTGCATGCACGAGGATATTTTCAATTCCATGCACAAAATCTAAATGAGGTGAAATCATGCTCAATACATTTGATATTCTGGAAACCATCCGCATGATTCAGGATGAGTGTCTGGATATTCGTACCATTACCATGGGTATTTCCCTGCTCGACTGCATCGATCCCGACATCGACAAGGCATGCGAAAAGGTCTATAATAAGATCACGACCAAGGCTGCCAATCTCGTCAAGGTCGGTGAGCAGATCGAAAAGGAATACGGCATTCCGATCGTGAACAAGCGTATTTCCGTGACTCCCATCGCAATGCTCGCGGCAGCCTGCCCGAATGACAATCCCGTCAAGTTCGCACTGGCACTCCAGAGAGCGGCGGACACCTGCGGCGTCAACTTCATCGGCGGCTATTCTGCCCTCGTGCAGAAGGGCTTCAGCGCAGGCGATCTTGCTCTGATCAAGTCCATTCCGGAGGCACTGTCCGTGACAACGAACATCTGCTCCTCCGTCAATGTTGGCTCCAGCAAGAGCGGCATCAATATGGATGCAGTGAAGATCATGGGCGAAGTGATCCTGGAATCTGCAAAGATCACAGCGGACCGTCAGTGCATCGGTCCCGCAAAGCTCGTGGTATTCTGCAACGCCCCCGAAGACAACCCCTTCATGGCAGGTGCCTTCCACGGCCCCGGCGAGCCCGACTGCGTCATCAATGTCGGCGTATCCGGCCCCGGCGTTGTCCGTGCAGCGATCGAAAAATACCCCGATGCTACCATTGATGGCATTGCGGACGTGATCAAGAAGACCGCATTCAAGGTGACCCGTATGGGTCAGCTGGTCGGCTCCAGAGCTTCCAAGATGCTGGGCGTTCCGTTCGGTATCGTTGACCTCTCCCTCGCGCCCACGCCGGCAGTCGGCGACAGCGTTGCGCATATCCTTGAGGGCATGGGTCTGGAGCAGTGCGGTACGCACGGCACCACAGCTGCACTTGCACTGCTCAACGATGCAGTCAAGAAGGGCGGCGTCATGGCTTCCTCCAATGTCGGAGGTCTGTCCGGCGCGTTCATTCCCGTATCCGAGGATCAGGGCATGATCGATGCGGCACTTGCCGGCACCCTCAGCCTTGAAAAGCTCGAAGCAATGACCGCAGTCTGCTCCGTAGGTCTGGATATGATCGTCGTTCCCGGCGATATCACCGCAGAGACCATCTCCGCGATCATCGCGGACGAAGCAGCCATCGGTATGGTGAACAATAAGACCACCGCAGTGCGTCTGATCCCTGCCATCGGCATGGATGAAGGCGATATGCTTGAATTCGGTGGCCTGCTCGGCAGCGGTCCGGTCATGCCGATCAACCGCAAGTCCCCTGCAAAGTTCATCTCCCGCGGCGGCAGAATTCCTGCACCGATGCACAGCATTAAAAACTAAGCGTCTCTTTGCAGGGGGACGCTGTCCCCCTGCACCCCCTGCCAAAGGGATGTCATCCCTTTGGAATCCCATGTCGTTTTGTAATTGCACCCCTTTGGGGCACAATTACAAAACGTTAGCATTGCAAGAATAGCATTCTTGGCAGGAGTGCAGGAACAGTCCTCCCTCAAAATGGATGTTTATTTTCAATCTCTATATAAGGAGTAGAAATTATGAAATACTTAGTAGTACTTTTCGATGGTATGGCTGACTATCCGATCCCGGAGCTGGACGGCAAGACGCCGCTCGAGGCTGCGGACACACCCAACATCGACAAGCTCGCAAGAACCGCGACCGTTGGTCTTGTCAAGAGCGTGGATGACGGCATGAAGCCCGGCAGCGACGTTGCCAACCTTTCCATTATGGGCTATGATCCGAAGAAATACTATACCGGACGTTCTCCGCTGGAGGCAGGCAGCATCGGCATCGATATGAAGACCACCGACGTTTCCCTGCGCTGCAATCTCGTCACACTGACGGATGATGCCAACTACGAGGACAAGACCATCCTCGACTACTGCGCCGACGATATCTCCTCCGAGGAGGCTGAGATTCTGGTAAAGTACCTCGCTGAGCACCTCAACAACGAGGAATTCACGTTCTATAACGGCGTCAGCTACCGTCACTGCCTGATCTGGGACAACGGTACCATGGATATCGGTGCACTGACACCGCCCCACGACATCACCGGCAAGCCCATCAAGGAATACATCCCGACCCATCCGAACGCTGCAAAACTCTACGATCTGATGGTGAAGTCCTACGATCTGCTCAAGGATCATCCGGTCAATCTGGAGCGTATCAAGAACGGCAAGCGTCCTGCCAACAGCATCTGGCTCTGGGGCGAAGGCACCCGTGCGCTGCTCGATGACTTCAAGGAAAAGTACGGTCTGAAGGGCTCCATGATCTCCGCAGTGGACCTGCTCAAGGGCATCGGCAAGTTCGCGAACATGAATGTTGTCCATGTGGACGGCGTGACCGGCTACATCGACACCAATTTCGAGGGCAAGGCACAGGCTGCCATCGAGGAATTCAAAAACGGTCAGGATTTCGTTTACATCCATGTGGAAGCTCCGGACGAGTGCGGTCACAGAAATGAGATCCAGAACAAGGTGAAGGCGATCTCCATCATTGACAAGACCATCCTCGGCCCTGTAACAGAATATCTGCGCAGCCAGGGCGATTTCAAGGTTCTGGTCACTCCCGACCATGCAACTCCCCTGTCCCTGATGACACATACCAACGATCCGATCCCGTTCTTCATGTATGACAGCACGAAGGACGATACCGGTGTGGAAGGCTTCTGCGAAAAGACAGCAGCCGAAACCGGACTGTTCATCCAGCCCGGCTACACCATCATGGAACGCTTTGTAAAGTAAGCAAGAAAAACAAACAAGAAAGGGTATTTCCGGCATGATCGGAAATACCCATTTTGTTATTCAGGAAGGATCGCCATCGCATCACCGAAGCTGAAGAAGCGGTACGCCTCCTCCACGGCGACTTGATAGGCGTGCATCGTATTCTCATAGCCCATGAATGCGGAAACCAGCATGATGAGCGTACTCTCCGGCAGGTGGAAATTCGTGATCAGGCCGTCAATCACCTGGAATTCGTATCCGGGATAAATAAAGATGCTGGTATCGCACTCGCAGGCGGTCAGCGCTCCCTTGCAGACCTGTGCAGCGCTCTCAAGCGTTCTGCAGGAGGTAGTGCCGACAGAAATCACGCGGTCGCCGTTTGCTTTGGTTTGGTTGATCAGATCGGCCGTCTCCTGCGGTAGCATGAAATGTTCGGTGTGCATATGATGCTTTAGGATATCATCCTCCTTGACGGGACGGAAGGTTCCGAGGCCGACATGGAGCGTCACATAGGCGATATTGACGCCCTTTTCCTGCAGGGCAGCGAGCATTTCCTTTGTAAAATGCAGACCGGCTGTGGGCGCTGCAGCAGAACCCAGCTCTCTGGAATAGACGGTCTGGTAGCGTTCCTGATCCTCGAGTTTCTCAGTAATATAGGGGGGCAGCGGCATCTGTCCGACATTCTCGAGTGCCGTGTAGAAATTTCCCTCGCATTCAAACTGCACGACGCGGTTGCCGTCATCGAGGACTTCGAGTACCTCGGCGCGGAGCCTGCCTCCGCCGAAGGAGAAGCGTGCACCGGGCTTGCATTTCTTGCCGGGACGGCAGATGATCTCCCAGATCTTGTCGCCGCGCTGGGACAGCAGGAGGAATTCGACAAAACTGCCGGTACCTTCCTTCTCACCGTAGAGACGGGCCGGCAGTACTCTGGAATCATTCAGCACGAGCAGATCTCCCGGACGCAGCAGTGCTTCAAGGTCATAGAAATGCAGATGGTCGATCGCACCGGTATTCCGGTCAACGGACATCATTCTGGAGGAATTTCTCGGCTCGACCGGATGCTGCGCGATCAGATTTTCCGGCAAATCATAGTAAAAATCAGATTTTTTCATAGTATCTCCCTGTTTTTCATAAATTTCATCTTGACAAATGCGTCAAGAAATGCTATCATATATGTAGGATAGAGGTGCGGCTGCGATGAGTAGCAGTTCTGAGGAGGCTCACTCCCATGAAGAGCTGTCAAAGGCAATGCCGCCGAAGATCCAAAGCCTGAGCAGCTTTGTTTCTGGTGCTGTACCGAAGAGGTGCTGCACTGTCATCATGCGTGATGGAGTGCTATCGGCAATACAACGCCCAGTATCTATTATAACGCATGATGAGCCGGTTTTCAACCGGTTTTTTCAATATTTGCAAAAATTTTTTTGAACGGCTGTATCCTGCCGTTCAGGATAGGAGTAGTGTCATGAAGCAGTTTAATGTAGGTATCCTTGGTGCAACAGGTATGGTAGGTCAGCGTTTTGCTACCCTGCTGGAGAATCATCCTTGGTTCAACGTAAAGGTACTCGCAGCATCCCCCAGAAGCGCAGGTAAGACATATGAGGAAGCAGTCGGCAGCCGCTGGGCAATGAAGACTCCCATGCCCGAGAGCATGAAGAACATGATCATCCGCGATCTGAACACCGAGATCGAGTCCATCGCAGCTGAGGTAGATTTCGTATTCTGCGCAGTTGACATGAAGAAGGATGAGATCAAGGCTCTGGAAGAGGCTTACGCAAAGGCAGAGTGCCCGGTCGTTTCCAATAACTCCGCACATCGCTTCACTCCCGACGTACCGATGGTAGTGCCGGAGATCAACCCCGAGCATATCGAGATCATCGAGTCCCAGAGAAAGCGTCTCGGTACAAAGCGCGGCTTCGTGGCAGTCAAGTCCAACTGCTCCATCCAGAGCTATGTTCCCGCTCTGCATCCGCTGAAGAAGTTCGGTCTGAAGAACGTGCTGGCTTGTACTTATCAGGCAATTTCCGGCGCAGGCAAGACCTTCGAGACATGGCCGGAAATGGTAGACAACCTGATTCCGTTCATCGGCGGCGAGGAAGAAAAGTCCGAGCAGGAGCCGCTGAAGGTATGGGGTACCATCGAGAACGGCGAAATCGTAAAGGCACAGTCCCCTTCCATCACCACACAGTGCCTGCGTGTTCCGGTTTCCGATGGTCACACCGCAGCAGTATTCGTATCCTTCGAGCAGAAGCCCACTAAGGAAGAGATCCTCAAGCTCTGGGAAGAGTTCAAGGGCATTCCGCAGGAGCTGGAGCTGCCGTCCGCACCGAAGCAGTTCCTGCATTATTTCACAGAGGACAACAGACCGCAGGCAAACCTCGACAGAAATCTGGAAAAGGGTATGGCTGTATCCGTTGGCCGTCTGCGTGAAGATACACAGTATGACTACAAGTTCGTTTGCCTCTCCCACAACACCCTCAGAGGCGCAGCCGGCGGTGCAGTTCTCCTCGCAGAACTCCTCGCTGCTAAGGGCTATTTCGACTAATATAAGTGCATTGTATTCGTAAGGCAGTGGGGGCTCTGCCCCCACACCCCTGCCAGCCGCCTTTTGATCCAATGGCGGCACACCCGCTCACCTCAGACAGCATCCTGCCTCGGTTAAGGGCGAAGGGATGTGATCCCTTTGGAATCCCGAGCCATTTTCAAATCAGCCCGATGGACTAATTTGAAAATGCTTAGATTACAGGTTCACCTTCCTGGCAAAGTTCTGAGCAGAATCCCGCTGCTTATGAGACATACACTTCATTGATCCAAAACCACATTTGGAGGAATTTTTATGAAGAACACAATTTTTACCGGTGCCGGCGTTGCGATCATTACTCCGTTCAACGAGGATGGTTCCATCAATTTTGAGGGACTCGGCACCAATATTGATTACCAGATCGAGAATGGCACTGACGCCATTATCATCTGCGGCACGACCGGCGAAGCCTCTACCATGAGCGAAGAGGAGCATCTCGAATGCATCCGCTACGCAGTAGAGCGCACCGCACACCGCGTTCCTGTCATCGCTGGAACCGGCAGCAACGACACCAAGACCGCTATTGCTCTGTCCATGGAAGCGGAAAAGCTCGGTGCAGACGGTCTGCTGATCGTGACTCCCTACTACAACAAGACCACACAGGCAGGTCTGATCAAGCACTTCACCATGATCGCGGACAGCGTGAACATCCCGATCATTCTCTACAACATCCCCGGCCGTACCGGCATGGGCTTCACTGTGGATACACTCAAGGTTCTGGCACAGCACAAGAACATCGTTGCTGTCAAGGAAGCTTCCGGCAACATCAGCTACACCGCACAGGTAGCAGCAGCAGTTGGCGATCAGATGGACATCTACAGCGGCAACGATGATATCATCGTACCGATGATGGCACTGGGTGCAAAGGGCGTCATCTCTGTTCTTTCCAACATCATTCCGAAGGAAACACATGAGATGTGCCAGCTCTGCCTCGACAATAATTTTGCTCCGGCAATTGAAATGCAGCTGCGCTATCTGGAAGTGATCAACGATCTCTTCATCGAGGTAAATCCGATTCCGGTAAAGGCTGCGATGAACATGCTGGGTATGGCTGCCGGCTCCCTGCGTATGCCTCTGGTGGACATGAGCGAAGCCAATGCAGCAAAGCTGCGTGACGCAATGCAGCGTGCAGGCATCCTCGCATAAACTTACGAGGAGGTACAAAACAGTGGAACAGGTAAACATTCTGATCACCGGCGCAAACGGAAAGATGGGCCATGCAGTAGCAGCGGCCATCTCCAACCGTGAGGACTGCTGTGTCATTGCCGGTGTGGATCTGAACACGGCGCAGTATGGGGATTTTCCGATCTACGAGAAGTTCTCCGACATCAAGGAAAAGCCCGATGTACTGATCGATTTCTCCAATCCCGCAATTCTTGACGATATGCTTGATTACTGCCTCTGCAACGGTATTCCCTGCGTCGTAGCAACGACCGGATACAATGAGGAGCAGATCAACAAGATCAAGAAGGCTGCTGCGTCCATTCCGGTATTCTTCTCCTTCAACATGTCCCTGGGCATCAATCTGCTCGTACAGCTTGCCAAGAAGGCTGTGTCCATCCTTGGCGGACAGTTTGACATTGAGATCGTTGAGAAGCACCACAACCAGAAGCTCGATGCGCCGAGCGGCACAGCACTGATGATCGCCGATGCGATCAATGATTCCCTCGACAATCATTACCACTATGTATACGACCGTCATTCCATGCGTCAGAAGCGCGACAAGCTCGAGATCGGTATGCATGCCATCCGCGGCGGCACGATCGTCGGCGAGCATGACATCATCTTCGCAGGACACGATGAAGTCATCACGCTCTCCCACTCTGCCGCTTCCAAGGAAGTCTTTGCAGTCGGCGCAGTCAATGCTGCGGTGTACCTTGCAAAGCAGCAGCCCGGTCTGTATGACATGAGCCAGCTGATGCAGCAGGTCTGATAAAAATGACACAGGAAACGCTCCCGTCAGTGATACCGACGGGAGCATTTTTGACAGTAAGAGCCGGACGTTTGTCCGGCTCTCAGCTTGTCAAAAAGTCCTTTTTCTTAGGGATAGGCATCATGTAACTGCCCCCACCCCAACCCC
>CAYYIT010000062.1:0-12842 GCA_964472035.1 uncultured Ruminococcus sp. | reverse complement strand
AATCGCTTCGCTCGCCCCCAGACCGCGCGGAGCCCGCGCAGCCATCACGCGTGGCAGAGCTTCTCTCTTGGAATGCTTTTCTTCTCGCGACAATAGTATGCGAGAACATAAAGCCAGACTCCGCGCCGGGGAGGTACGGAGGGGCAGCGCCCCTCCGGAAACAAGGGGGAATACGGGGGCTTTGCCCCCGTCAAAAAAAGCCCCTCCCCTCGGGGAGGGGTTGGGGTGGGGGCAAATAAAAGCGAAACTTTCCTTTTTTCGACAAACTAAAGGTTCCCATACAAATGCATGGGAACCCTCTTTTTCTTTAGCCAGCTATCCTCTCCGCGAGGGCGGTAATCACCGCCTGATCGCTTTCGGACTTGATCTTGCAGTCCGTTCTGGAGTAGAAGCCGTTGTTCACATCCCAGATCACCGGAACAAAGCCGTAATCCACCGCCATGTTCAGCAGCACCGAAAGGCAGTCCGAGGATGCGGTGTAAATCGCGTCATCCGCAATGTACTGCGCGTCGTAAATGCCGGTGCATTCGCCGACAAATACCGGAATGCCCTTGTCCGTGAACGCCGCCTTCAGCAGGTCGCACTGGCGCTCGCTGTAGCGCGTCCAGGGCGTTCCGCCGACACGCTCCATCCAGTACATCGAGTTGTCGATATAATGCACGGAAACCATCATTCTGTCCTCAATGGTGTCCTCCGGCAGAACGAACTTGTCCTTCGTGGTGTTGTCGATGTTCGTCCAGTAGCCCGACACGATCAGCATGCGCTTCGCATTATTGCCGCCGGTGCTGCGGACGGTTTCCACAAAGACGCGGTTCATGTCGTTGACATAGGCGTACGCCTCGTCCTCCGTGAGCGTCACGCCCTCCGGCGCAGAGCCGAGTGCCTCGTTGAAGCCCTCGAACACGAGGTAGTCGGAGTAGTCCTTGAACCGCTCCGCGATCTGCTTCCAGACGATCTCCACCGCCTTGAGGGTCTCCTCCTTCGTGTGGTGCTTGATGAGGAATTCGTCGTAGTGGTGCATGTTGATGACCGTGTAAACGCCTGCTTTCCGGCAATATTCCACGATTTCCTGCACGCGGTCCATGTACTCCCCGCTGATCTGGTACTTGCCGTCGTCCTTCATCATATTGCCCCAGTAGACCGGAACGCGGATGGTGTTGAAGCCTGCGGCCTTCATGCCGTCGATGCATTCCTGCGTGGTAACGACCGCGCCCCAGCAGGTCTCGTAATCCTGCGGCGTGTTCTCATTGATGGTCGAGGAGCCGGTCGAGGTCTTGCTTTCGTCGAGCCAGTAGGCCTCCATGGTATTGCCGAGGTTGATGCCGACGCCCATTTCCTTGGCGAAGTCCATGGCGGTCATTTCGCTGCGCATGGTGCCGTCGTCGTACTCGGATTTCGGTGCGCTGTCGCAGCCGGTCACTGCAACGGAAAAGAGCAGGACACCGGCGGTCAGCAGGGAAAGAATTTTCTGTTTCATATGAATCCTCCGAAAATGTTGGTTTTTGTGTTTCTATGGGGGAAGGTGCATCCGGATTCACCCTCCCCCTAACCCCCTCCCTAAAGGGAGGGGGAATTTTTTTCGGGGTGCTGCCGCACCCCGACCCCGCCCTGGGGGCAATCGCTTCGCTCGCCCCCAGACCGCGCGGAGCCCGCGCAGCCATCACGCGTGGCGGAGCTTCTCTCATTACAATGCTTTCCTTCTCGCGACGATAGTCCGCGTGAAAGCGAAGCAA
This sequence comes from uncultured Ruminococcus sp., assembly GCA_964472035.1. Taxonomy (GTDB): domain Bacteria; phylum Bacillota; class Clostridia; order Oscillospirales; family Ruminococcaceae; genus UBA3855. The sequence goes on along the minus strand of CAYYIT010000062.1, from coordinate 11,109 downwards.
GCATCGCTGTGCGCAGCACAGCCGATGCGGACAGTTTGCGGATGCCTAGGGGTGGAGGGGCAAAGCCCCTCCCAATATGCCCCCTCCCTCGGGAGGGGGGGAGGGGGTGGGGCAGTTTAAGCATCCCCCCACTAAGCATATCTTGGCTGCGCGGCCTCCGCGCTCCGCGCTAAAATTCCGGCGGCAGCTCCTTTTCTTCGCGCGTAAAACGGATGCTGTGCAGCTCCAGACCATTCTGCCCGAAGTACATGCGCAACGCCGTGTAGCGCGAGAACATGGGAATCGTGGTCGTTTTCTCCACCGGTTCTCCGGCAGTGCCGTTCCAGGTGAAGATGCCGCGCGCCGTGCCCATCGTGAACAGCGTCACCGGCAGCTGCGCAAGCTCGCTCTGCGTCGAGGATGCCGTCATCGTTACCTCGTAGAAGCCCGGATGCTTCAGGATCAGCGCGAAGCTGTGGCTCCTGCCCTTGACTGCCGCGATGTCACGCAGGTCAAGCGTGAAGTCCTCGTCCACCTCGTAGAAGACCACCGGCGCGTCGCTTTCCTCGGAGAGGTCGGGGCGGCCGAGGATCTCCACGTCGCAGTCCTCGCCGCACAGACGCTTCATCGCGTTCGTCCGCAGCAGGAAACGCAGGGTGTTGCGCGCACAGCGCTGCAGCTCGCCGCGCGTCAGACTGCCGTCCGCAAGCGATTCCATCAGATCATCGTCATGATCGCCGCCCTCGGCGCAGACCATGTACAGGTCGTTCTGCGCGCGTACCATCGCGGAAAGGCGGCGCTTGTCCGCGCCCTCGGATCTCGAAACGTTGATGTTCGCCCACCAGTCCGTCATGACAATGCCGGAAAATCCCCATTCTTCGCGCAGAATCTCCGTGTTGAGGTCGAAGCTTCCGGCCGTCCAGAGACCGTTCACGCGTCCGTAGGTCGTCATGATCGAATCGGCGGCACCGCTGCGCACGGCGATCTCGAAGCCCTTGAGGTAGATCTCGCGCAGCGCGCGCTCGGACACGACCGAATCGAGGTAGTGACGGCGCGTCTCGCGGTTGTTGCCGCAGAAATGCTTGATGGTGCCGGTCACGCCCACCTCCTGCAGGCCGCGCAGCTGCGCGGTCGCCATCGTTCCCGTCAGGTACGGATCCTCGGAGAAATACTCGAAATTGCGTCCGTTCAGCGGATGGCGGTGGATGTTCATGCCGGGGCCGAGCAGGCATTCCACGCGGTTTGCCGTCATTTCCAGCCCCATGAACACATAGAGCTCGCGGATCAGCGCGGTGTTGAAGGTCGAGGCAAGGAGCGTGCCGTTCGGCAGGCTGAACGCCTTGGTGCCGCAGTCCAGACGCATGCCGGAGGGGCCGTCGGAGCAGCAGGCGCACGGAATGCCGTAGTCCTCCAGATGATCCGCCACCGCACCGAAGGCACTGGCGGTTCCGGCAGTCACGCGCGGACTGCCCATACCCTCGCCGCGCACGAGACAGCAGAGGGACGCGTCATCGAGCTGCGCGATGAATTCATCGAGCGTGTTTTTCCCCGAAAGCACGTCGGAAAGCTTGATGCCGCAGTCGCCCGTGTATGCGATCTCCTCAGGAAGATGATCCAGTCTGCGCTGCGCTTCATCGAACCGCAGGAGCGGTGCGTCCTCCTCAGAGGGCACGAGGCATTCCCCGTCCGTGACGGGGCGGAGCCTGCGGAAGGCCTGCACGGGCGCGAGCGCCTGACGCAGCGCACGCACCACCTGTGTCTCCGGAAGGCTGACGGTCAGGACGGGCTGCGCACTGCGCACGTCGGTGCCGGCGAAAATATGGTACTCCCCTGCCTCCAGCACCTCGGAGAAGCGATGGCCGGATACGCCGCTGTCGTCGTAGGAAGCGGCCGCGGAGAGCGGAAATGCGAGGTGCAGGATCTCCTCCGCACCGGGCGCGAGGGTCTGCGTTTTCGCATAGGCGCACAGCACGCGGGAAGGCTTGCCGAGCGCGCCCTGCGGTGCTTCGCAGTAGACCTGCACGACCTCCTTGCCGGCAAAGCGGCCGGTATTGCGCACGCGCACCACCAGACGGATGGTGCCGTTTTCCTCGCAGGCATGGGCTGTTTCCACATCGAATGCCGTGTAGGACAGGCCGAAGCCGAAGGGATAGCGCACCCTGTCCTTTGCAAAGGTCTCGAAATAGCGATAGCCGACGTAGATGTCCTCGGCGTAGATATCCTCGTCACCGCTGCCGAAATTGGCGTGGGAGGGGTAGTCCTCCACGCGGTACGCAATCGTGTCGGGGAGCTTGCCGGAGGGGCTGACCCTTCCGGTGAGGACGGCGGCGGTTCCGGTGCCGCCAGTCATACCGCCCTGCCACACATAGAGGATGGCGTCGGGGGCGATCTCCTCAATGACTTCCATGTCGATGAGTCCGCCGACATTGAGCAGCACGACCATGCGCGAGAAGCCTGCGCGCACCTTGCGGAGCATGTCGGCTTCCGCGTCGCTGAGGAGGAAGGCGCCCTTTTCAAGGCGGTTGTCCTGCTCCTCTCCGGCGGTTCTGCCGAGGATGACGATGGCGGTACCGCTGGTTTCGGCGGCCTTGGCGACGAGCGCGTCATCGAGGGGCATTTCCTCCTGCGACCAAGGCTCCTTGCCCCAGCCCGTGCCGATGTCGAAGGGATGGGATTCCTCCCAGGTGCGATAGGTCTCGAGCAGCATGGGATTGAGGCGGATGCCTGCATCCCGCAGGCCCTCGGGGATGCCGACGACCTTGGGGGCATTGACGAGTCCGCCGGAGCCGGTACCGCTTTTGTAGTAATGCGCCTGAATCCTGCCGAAGACAGCGACCTCCTCATCGGGATGGAGGGGCAGCACGGCATGTTCGTTTTTCAGCATCACGATACCCTCGCTGACAGCCGCCGCGGCCGCTTCGAGGTACTGATTCCAATCAAGTGTACGTTTCATGATTTCCGCCTTTCTGTGCAAAGTACGCATCAATGCGTGATAACGCATTTTTTAAGGGGTGCAGGGGACAAAGTCCCCTGCATCCAATCCCCCTCCCTGGGGAGGGGGCAGGGGGTGGGGAAATACGGAGCCAATCCCCATTCTTCTCCCTTATTATACTCAAAAAGCACCTGAAAAACAAGTGCTTTTTCCGTCCGGATTTATGTCATTTCTGACAGCTGCGCATCGAGGGGCGCGGTGACATTGGAGTAGACCGTTTTCGCGGAGACGCCGGGGAGTCTGCCGATCCTGCCGGAGAGCGCGCTGATGACGGTCTGGGGGGCGTCGATGGCGACGCTGATGATATTCACGCCTCGGGCGTGGTAGGGAATGCCCATCCTGCCGATGATGTAGCTGCCGTACTCATGCAGGAGGGCGTTGAGCTTTGCGGCCTGCTGGCCGTCCTCGACGATGATGCCGATGATGGCAACTCTGGTTTCCATGGGCAACGCCTCCTTTTGTTCAGTATAGCATATTTCTGTATGCTTGTCAACTTATCGGGGACTTGCCCCTCCCCGAGGGGCGGCATGCGTAAACTGCCCTCCCCCTAACCCCCTCCCTAAAGGGAGGGGGAATATAGGGAGGGGCTTCGCCCCTCCACCCCTCGCATCCGCAAACTGTCCGCATCGGCTGTGCTGCGCACAGCGATGCTGGATCTGGGCGCGAGCGGAGCAAAGCTCCCAGGGTGGGGTCGAGGTGCGGCATGCGAGGAAATGAAGCCGGCTCCGCCGGCGGTCTCTAACGAAAAAACAGCGATCCCCCCTTTGCCGTCAGGCATTGGGGGGATGCGTTCAATCGATCCAGTGAGAACCCCACTTAAGAAACCTCGCCAGCGGGGGCCCCCCGCCCCCCCTTTGCCGCAAGGCTTGGGGGCATGTGTTCAGTCTTTTCAGGCCGGAAGGATCTCCACGAGCTTCACAAGATACTTCATGATCGTCAGGGCATCGGTGGTGTTCACGGTGCCGCTGACATCAACGTCCGCATTCGCGCTCTGCTGCGCGGTCAGGGGCTCGCCTGCACCCATCAGTGCCTTCGACAGCGCGATGACGTCCGTGATGCTTACCTTTCCGTCAAGGTCAATGTCGCCGTATACGACCTCGGTGTCCGGCGCCTCGGTCGGCTCTTCCGTCGGAGCTTCGGTCGGTGCTGCGGTCGGCTCTTCCGTCGGAGCTTCGGTCGGCTCTGCGGTCGGCTCCTCCGTCGGAGGCTCGGTCGGCTCCTCTGCCTTCTCCACTGCGAATACGGTGTAGCATACGCAGCCGGAGGACTGGCCGTTCTGGCCGAGTGTCACGGAGGTGCCTGCGGTCACTTCCTTCGCGTAGATGTTGAAATTGAAGTCGGTGTTGTAGGCGGTGGTCATGTCGGTCTTTGTCCAGTCGGACAGCCAGGAGGGCGCCGTTGTCACGCGGCCGTCCAGTGCCACATACACGGTCATATCCGCGCCTGCGGTGAACTTCGCAAGATCGCTTGTGATGGTCTTTGCGTCGCAGGAGGTCATCAGTGCCTCCGCGCCGGTCAGCGCCTCGGGAAGGGTCAGATAGGTCGCGGTGCGGTCACCGAAGAGGAGATCGCCTGCGGCGGCGTCGGGATTGACGGACCATGCGCCGATGGTCGCTGCGTCATAGACCTGCAGATCCTGGAACAGGCCGCCCTGGATCTCCACGATCCACTGCTGGTTGGCACTGCCGTCGTACTTCCACTGCACGGCACTTGCGCCGGCCTCCGTGGAGCCTGCCACGATGCCGATGCCGCTCTGATCCTTGGTTGCCTTGGTCGCGATCTGGAAGGTGCCCTCGCCCGTTGCCACGAACTTGAAGAGCTGCGCATCGCTTGCGGTATCCGTCCAGATGCCGATGTTGGTGCCGTTGTCCGTCTGGCCGTAGTCAAGGTCGAGCAGGTAGGTCTTACCGTCGCCGAGTGCGGAGTAGATGCGGTAGTAGCCGTCGCCCGCATCCTCGAGCGTCCAGGCGTTGGCTGCGGTTGCTTCCTTGCCGTTCTGGATGACGTCCGTGCCGGCTGCTGCGGCAGCATCCGCAACCTCGAGGTACAGGCCGCTGCCTGCGTTTCTGAAGGTGTAGGTGTTCGCGGTGCTGAGGGCAGTGCCGGTCTTTCCGGTGGCAAGCTCGCCCACCTCGATGTCCTTGAGGAACGGGCAGGGATAGGTCGTCATTACATAGCTTGACAGGTCGCTGTCGGTGATGTACTTCATATCGGAGAGCTTCGTCACGCTGCCGGAGTAGCTGTTGCAGAAGGTCTTGGTGTTGTTTGCGGAAATCAGGCTGTAGCCGTAATTCTCCGTGCCGGGATTCCAGCTGTGGCTGTAGCTGAAGCTCTTGTTCATTGCGGATGCAGTACCGCCCACGCTGGAGGCAGAGACGGAACCGGTATCACGCATCGGGGAGCTTGCGGAGCCGCCGCCTGCGAATTCCAGACCGGAAAGGCCTTCGAAATAGCAGTATTCCGTCAGCATCGTACAGCCGTCGCCGGCAATGATCTGCTGGGAGGGATCGGAGATGGAATAGGTGTGGTAGCTGTTGTACACATGGCCGGTACCGTTGCCGATCTGGGGGGTACGGCGCGCGCAGTTCTCCCACTTGTTGAACATCAGGGTCGTGCGGTCACGGGTGGTCTCGGTGTTCTGGGTACCATAGGCAACCGTCCAGTAGCGGTTGTTGAAATGGTTGTAGGAGATGGTGATGTAGTCCGGGCTGATGCCGTTGTAGCAGCCGTCGGACCAGTTTGCAACAGGGGTGTTGATCCAGATGAACTTGCCGACCTCGACATCCCTGTTATGGGAGAAGGACGCGCTGAAGTCATTGTGGTCGAACCAGATGTTTCGGCCGCAGTAGATGTAGACGAGGATCACGCCGCAGCCGTTGCTGTTCAGCTCCGTTGCACGGAAGTGCAGGTTCTGCAGCACGATGTTGTTGCTGGGAGTGATGCTGATATCGCCGTTGAAGTCGTCGTTTCTCCAGCGGGAATTGTAGATGATGTTTGCAGAGTACGAGCCGAGGATGGTCTTGTCGTCCTCGATTTTCTGGTCGGCCTGATCCCAGTCGTTGAATTCCAGATTCGCGGTCACAACAATGGTCAGGGGCTCGGTGCGCTTCATGGCAGCCACACACTCCTCCACGGTATCAACGAACACCGTCTCACCGAGCAGACCGCCGATGGTGCCGGCCTTTTCGCCATTGGAGGTCATGGCGTTGGCTGCAAAGCCCTCCAGACCCTTGAGGTTGAGCTTGTACTTCTGGTAGGATGCGCCGCTGTAGCTCTCGGTGCTGAAGGAATTGGTTTCGGGAGTGAAGGTCAGCGCCTTGCTGCTGTCGGCGTTGCTGGTGATCTTGTAGTAGAGATCATAGCCCTCGAAGTCCTGCTGCACAGCGGTGATATTCCAGCGCTGGTTGGCGGCGTCCGTGTCGGGCGCGATGGTGCAGTAGCCGGCGGCATCCGCAGTCAGAACATAGTCGTTCGCCGCGCTGACGATCTCATATACGCCTGCGCTGATGTAGTTGAGATACCAGTTTTCATTCGCAGTACCGTTGATCTTCTCGGAGGTCACGGGGCTGCCGGATTCGGTATCGCTGAGATTCACGTTGCGGTTCGTGTCATAAATGCCCATGCGGAACTGCTGCACGGGGTAATCAAAGGATGCTGCGGATACGGTCTCCGTCTCGAAGAACGCCGGCTGCGGCAGGAAGCCTGCCATGAGCGCTGCGCTTGTCACCATGCACAGCAGGGATCTGAATGAACGCTTCATAAAAAAGTCCTTTCTTGTACATTCCGCCCGCTTGAAGCAGCGGGCGGTTATGAGGGGTAATTTGGAATAAACTTGATTAAACCGGAAGTGCCTCAATGAGTTTTACGAGGCACTTCATGATGTTGAGCGCGTCGGTGGTGTTGATGGTGCTGTTCACGTCAACATCGGCGTTCACTGCGCCCTGATCGCTCAGATTGCCCTCGCCCATCAGGGACTTGGAGAGTGCGATAACGTCGAGGATCTCGACCTTGCCGTTGCAGTCCACGTCACCGTAGAGGACATCGCCCTCGGTCGGTGCCTGTGTGGGTTCTTCGGTCGGTGCCTGTGTCGGCTCTTCCGTCGGCGCCTGTGTGGGTTCTTCGGTCGGCGCCTGTGTCGGCTCTTCCGTCGGAGGCTCGGTCGCCTCGACCTGCTCATCGGCAGCAACGGCAAATGCCGCATAGTTTACGCAGCTTGCGGACTGGCCGTTGGTGCCGAGCACTACGGTCTCGCCTGCGGCAGCCTCATAGCTGTAGAATACAAAGGTCACGTCATTGCTGGAAACAGCCGTCATATCGGTCTTGGTCCAGCCGGATACCCATGCCGGTGCGCCGGCAGCGTTCTCGCCCTCGAGCACGCGCTGGTCGAATGCCACATAGATCGTAGCGGCTTCGCCGACGGTCAGCTCTGCGAGATTTCCGGTCGCGTACTTATGGTCGCATGCGGTGAGGATGGCTTCGCCGCCGATGACCGCATCGGGGAGGCTCACCCAGGTGAATTCTCTGTCGCCATAGATCAGGTCGCCCACAGCTGCGCTGTCGTCGAGCTTCCAGTTCTGGTAGTTCCATGCGTCCTTATTATAGGAGGTATCGGTCACGAGGAGGCTGTCTACGAGGTCGCCCGTGATGGGATCGACCACGATTTCCAGCTTCCAGCTCTGGTTTGCGGAGCCGTCACAAGCCCACTGTACGACATTTGCGCCTGCCTCTGTGGAGCCGCCGACGATGCCGATGCAGCTTGCATCCTGCGTTGCCTTGGTGCAGATCTCATAGGTGCCGTCGCCCTTGTCAACAAACTTGAAGAGCTGTGCATCGGAAGCGGTATCGCCCCAGACGCCGATGTTGGTGCCGTTTTCTACCTGACCGTAGTCGAGGTCGAGCAGGTAGGTCTTACCGTCGCCCATCTCGGAATAGATGCGGTAGTAGCCGTCGCCGGCATCCTCGAGCGTCCATACGGATGCGCCGGTGTTGCCCTGTACGACATTGGTACCGTTGGCTGCCACTGCGCCCTCTGCCTCGAGGTACAGGCCGCTGCCTGCGTTGACGATATGGTACTTATGGGAGGTATCGATCGCCGCGCCGCGCTTGGAAGCTGCACAGTCACCGACATTGACGTCGGGTCTTGCCGGCAGTGCTGCCTCGGAACCGAGGTAGAAGCTCGGGTGCGGGGGCTGGTTGTAAGCGATATTCTGACCTGCAACCTGATTGCGGTACTGTGCGTCATGCATCAGGGTGGTGATACGATAGTCGGTATCGTAGGGGGTGGTGTAGATGCGGACGGACTTGCCGTCGGCAGCTCTGACGATGACCTCCTCACGCCAGTCGCCGAGGATGTCAGCGGACAGGCAGGGGGTACCCTTTGTGGTATTGCAGGTGTAGTAGCCGTCGGTGGTAAGGATGGTGGTCAGCAGACCATCCGCGCCCATATCCGTGATGGTTGCGGGAGAATCGGTGTAGCCGTCGAGGATCTCGCGCTCGAGGTCGCCGTCCCAGTAGCTCAGGAAGTTCAGCGCCGGTCTGCGGCAGGAAAGTGCCGTGCCGTTGCCGCTGTATACGGTATTATTTACCCAGAATTCCGCACCGTCGTTGCCGGTCCAGATATTGCCGGCGCCGCAGCGTCCGGTGTCGCTGGATGCGTCATAGTGGAAAATGGTCGCGCCGTTGTCACAGTCGATCAGGGTGCCGCCGTAGGGGGAAACCTCATGGCATACCCACAGCTCAAGACCGCTGTTATTCGGCAGGAAGTCACTCAGATGCATGGCATCGCCGTGACCCTTATTGGTGCACCAGAGCACGGTGCCGTCATCATCGAGACAGAGCGCGCCGAAGAGCAGCTCCTGCTTGCCGTCGCCGTCAACATCGGCAGGCATGCAGTTGTGGTTGCCGTCGCCGTAGCCCACTGCGGAGGAGGAGTTTCCGGTATCGAAGTACCATCTCTGCACGAGCTTATCATCAACTACGTCGTAAGCGCAGGCGGTCAGACGGGTGTAGTAGCCGCGGCAGGTCACTGCGCTGGGCTTGTTGCCGTCGAGGTACATGACTGCACCGAGGAAGCGGTCCACGCGGTTGCCGTAGCTGTCGCCCCAGTTCTTGACAGTGCCTCTGGGGGGATTGTAGTCCACCGTATCGAGTGCCTTGCCGGTCTCGCCGTCGAACAGGGTGTAGTACTCGGGGCCGGAGAGGACATAGCCGCTGGAATTGCGGTAGTCCGCGGAAGCATCGCCGATCACGGTGCCCACGCCGTCCACGGTGCCGTCGGCGGTCTTGCAGGTCATTTCTGCCTTGCCGTCGAGGTCAAAGTCCGCTACGAGGAACTGCGTGTAGTGCGCACCTGCGCGGATATTGATACCGAGGTCGATCCGCCAGAGCTTTGTGCCGTCGAGCTTGTAGCAGTCGATGTAGACCTTGCCGGTCGTGCCGCTCTTGGAGTTGTCCTGGGAGTTGTTCGGATCCCACTTGACGAACAGCTCGTACTGGCCGTCGCCGTCAACGTCGCCGACGGAGCAGTCGTTCGGCGTATAGCCGCTGCCGGGATTATCCATCTTCACGTCAAAATACGCGTTGGAGGAAGTCATTTTGCAGCTCTCGGAGGAGACGAGAGTCGTGCCGGAGTAGGTCTCCACCTTGTAAACAGAGCTGCTGCTGCCGCCTGCATCGAGATAGCAGGTCGCATCGCCGGAGTTACTCGTGTACACGAGTGTGCCGTCGCGGTAGAGCTTGAAGATCGCGTCATCCGGATCATTCGCCAGGAAACGCCAGCTGACGAGCATGCCGTTGCCGGTACCGACGGCGGTAATACCTCTGTCGAGATATTCCATTGTGTAAGCGGTTGCAGCGGAGACATCCGTGGTCACCGTCTGCGGAGCTGCTGTACTGCACAGGGACAGGCACATCGCACCTGCCATCAGCGCAGCGCTGATTTTCTTTTTCATACAATTCCACCTCATCATTCGTCTTTCCCAATTCGGAAGAATTTAGAAATTCTTCCTGTTCTTTCATTGTATTAAAATTATAACATAATATTCACAATTGTACAATCACATTTTCTGCTTAAAAAATTGCATTTTTGATCACGACGCTGTGAATCGGCATATAATGTAAACTTTTTGTAAATCTGAAAAAAATGAGGTACGCGCGCGTACCACAAAATGGTGATTTCTCACTAAGGGTGGAGGGGGCTCTTCCCTTCCGGAAATTTCACGGTAAAGGAGAATGTCTATGCTCAATGGCGGCTGGATCAAATTGCATCGTTCGATCGTGGAGTGGGAGTGGTATGACGACGCGAACACCATGAGACTCTACATCCACCTCATGCTCACTGTTTCGATTCAGGAGCAGAAATGGCGCAACATTATTGTACCGAGGGGTGCAAGGATCGCCGGACTTGCGGTACTGGCACAGGAAACCATGCTGACTGTCGGCAAAGTGCGCAAGGCGCTGTCGAATCTGGAGACAACGGGAGAGATAACAAGAACAACGCACGGAAAATATACCGTCATTGCGTTGAATCACTTCGATCAGTATCAGAATGACAGCAACGAAAATACAACAAAAATGCACGATGACTGCAACGAAAATGCATCGAAAGTGCAACAGTATAAGAAGGAAAAGAAAGTAAAGAAGGAAAAGAAGGATGAGAAGTGTGTGTGCGGCGGCACAGAATCACACACACCGCAGCAGCAAAATTTGGATTTGGATGAGGTCTGCGCCATGGCGCAGGAGATGGGGTATGCATGGACAAGGCAGGAGGCGGAGCGGTTTCTTGCGTACAACCGCGACAGGGGCCGCAGCAGCGGCTGGGAATACGCGATGCAGCGCTGGGAGGAGCAGCGCAGGCGCTACGACGGCAGCAAGTCCTCCAGGGAGGAGGAGGAGATGACGCAGGAAGAGATCGATCAGATGAACGAATACCTCTCCCTTGTGAACCGCTTCCGCAGCGTGTAGTGCTGCGCAAAGGCGCGGAGGCTGGTTTTGCTTCCGCTCCTCGCAGATCGCTCTCGAGGGGGAGGCATGCGTGAACTGCCCTCCCCCCTCGCAGATTGCTCTCGAGGGGGAGGCATGCGTGAACTGCCCTCCCCCTAACCCCCTCCCTAAAGGGAGGGGGAATATAGGGAGGGGCT
>CAYYIT010000061.1:4316-13140 GCA_964472035.1 uncultured Ruminococcus sp. | reverse complement strand
CACCCGCCAAAAGGCTATCGCCTTTTGAATCCATGAGGTTTTTCGACAGACTGACCTGAGAGGCGGATGCCTTCTCAGGTTTTTTTCATTTATCGGCAGCAGTCGGGCGCAAGCTTCTCCTCGATGCGCAGGAGACGGTTGTACTTCGCGGTGCGCTCGCTGCGGCAGGGTGCGCCAGTCTTGATCTGTCCGGCATTGAGGGCGACCGCAAGATCGGCGATCGTGGTGTCTTCCGTTTCACCCGAACGATGGGAAACCACCGCCGTGTAGCCGGATTTTCTCGCGGTGCGGATGGCGTCCATCGTCTCGGAGACCGTGCCGATCTGGTTGAGCTTGATGAGGATGGAATTCGCGCAATGCTCATGAATGCCGCGGCGCAGACGTTCGGTATTCGTCACGAAGAGGTCATCCCCCACGAGCTGCACCCTGTCGCCGATGGCGGCGGTGAGCTTCTGCCAGCCTGCCCAGTCCTCCTCATCCAGCGCATCCTCGATGGAGATGATGGGATAGCGGTCGATCAGCATGCGCCAGTGCGCGATCAGCTCATCGGTGGTGTATTCCTTTCCGGATTTCGGCATGCGGTAGATGTCCGACTGCTTGTCCTTCTTCCATTCGCTCGAGGCGGCATCCAGCGCCAGACGGAAGTCCTCACCGGGCTTGTAGCCGGCCCGCGTGATCGCCTCCAGCAGAAGCTGGATGGCGGCTTCGTCGCTGTCCAGATCCGGGGCAAATCCGCCCTCATCCCCCACCGCGGTACTCAGATCATGGCTTTTCAGGATGCCGGCAAGGGTATGGTACACCTCCGCACACCACCGAAGCCCCTCTGAGAAGCACTTTGCCCCCACCGGCATGATCATGAACTCCTGCACGTCCATATTGTTCGCCGCGTGCGCACCGCCGTTGAGGACATTCATCATGGGGATGGGCAGCGTTCTGCCGCTGGCACCGCCGAGGAACTGGAACAGCGGCATCTTATGGGACAGTGCCGCCGCCTTCACGCAGGCAATGGATACCGCGAGGATGGCATTCGCGCCGAGTCCGGACTTGTCCTTGGTGCCGTCCGCAGCACACATGGCGGCGTCAATGGCGTAGATATCGTCCGCATCCATACCGCGGAGGGTCTCGGCGATGGTGGTATTGATACCCTGCACCGCCTTCGTCACGCCCTTGCCGCAGTAGTACTGCTTGTCGCCGTCACGCAGCTCGAGCATTTCGTACACGCCGGTGGAGGCGCCGCTGGGCGCCATGCCCCTGCCCTTGCTGCCGTCCTCGAGGAAGACCTCCGCTTCGACGGTGGGATTGCCTCGGGAATCGAGGATCTGTCTGCCGATAACATTTACAATTTTCATGGTTCTGCTCCTTTCTGTATCGGGCTGGGCTAAGGAAATACTCGTTCCCCACCCCCTCCCTCTGGGAGGGGAGTGCTGAATGCGGCCTTTGCCGCATTCTGTCCGTGCCCGGCTGTTGAAAGCATGGGCAGAAATTTCCGGTTTCATGCAGCCATGGGCGAACTTTTTCGAAGCTATCACAATTCTGTCACGGAAGTCTTGTATCATGGAAGAAAATCTGGTATAATAGGGATGGAACACCCTCACCATCGTGGTATAGAAAGGATGAGACTTATGAGCAAGCTTCTGATCGTGGACGACGAGGTCAATATCCGCGCCGTTGTCAGAGAATATGCAGAATTTGAGGACTACGAGGTCGATGAAGCCGAAAACGGCATGGAGGCAGTCGAAAAATGCCGCCAGAACGACTACGACCTGATCATTATGGACGTCATGATGCCCAAGCTCGACGGCTATTCCGCCAGCAAGGAGATCAAAAAACACAAGAACACCCCCATCATCATGCTCTCCGCGCGCGGCGAGGAATACGACAAGCTCTTCGGCTTCGAGATCGGCGTGGATGACTATGTGGTCAAGCCCTTCTCCCCCAAGGAGCTGATGGCGCGCGTCAAGGCCGTCCTCAAGCGCGGACAGGCCGCCTCCCCTGCGCAGCAGAACCGTATGAAATTCGAAGGCCTCGAGATCGACCTTGCCGGCCGTGAGGTCTATGTCAACGGCCAGAAGGCCTCCATGACTCCCAAGGAATACGACCTCCTGTTCTATCTGGTCCGCAACATCAACCTCGCACTGACGCGCGACAAGCTGCTGGAGGCCGTGTGGGGCTACGATTTCTTCGGAGACGACCGCACCGTCGATACGCACATCAAAATGCTGCGCAACAGCCTCGGCGAATACCGCAAATTCATCGTGACCCTGCGCGGTATGGGCTACAAGTTCGAAGCCAATGCGGATTAAAACACTGTTCCGGCGTTTCCAGACGCGCATGTCACTGCGCGCAAGGCTCTGCCTGTCGTTCATCCTGTTCACAGTCATCGTCTTTGCACTGCTGTGGTTTTTTGAGATCGTCCTGCTGGAACGCTTCTATTATAACTCCAAGATCCGCGAGACGCGGAACATCGCTTACGCCATCCTGGAAAACTACGACTCTCCGCAGTTCGGACGGTACCTGACAAACACCGCCATCAACAATCAGGTCTGCATCGACATCATCGACCAAAGCGGCAGGATCCGCTACGAGCGCGATGTCATGAGCGGCCACTGTATGCTGCACGGCTGGGACAATTCGCTGTACTATCTGCTCAACGAGCTGCGCAACAGCGAGGACGGCACGATCTTCTGGGCGCCCTACGACGAAGAGCTGGGCATGCACACCCTCGTGTTCGGCATCGCCATCCCGTCCGAGAACGGAACGGGGGGCTATCTGCTGCTGAATACGCTGCTGGCACCGGTCGGCTCTGCCATCAGCATCCTGAAGGATCTGCTCCGTATCATCACCATCCTGCTGCTCGTGATCGGCTGTCTGATCGCCTTCTATCTGTCAAACCGTCTCTCCGGCCCGATCGTCAACATCACACATGCCGCACGGCGGCTTGCGCACGGGGACTTCAACACCAAATTCGAGGGCGGAAGCTACCGCGAGGCGGATGAGCTGGCGCGCACGCTGACCTATGCGGAACGGGAGCTTTCGCGCGTGGATACGATGCAGCGTGACCTGATGGCGAATGTCTCCCACGACCTGCGCACGCCCCTTACCATGCTCAAGGCGTACGCCGAGATGATCCGCGATATCTCCGGCGACAATCCCGTCAAGCGTGAGGCGCATCTGCAGGTCATCATCGAGGAGACCGACCGTCTGGCACTGCTCGTCAATGATATCCTCGATCTCTCTAAGCTTGAAAACGGCAGCCAGAAGCTCGATACTGAGACCTTCGACATCCGGAGCCGCCTGGAGGACATCATCGCGAGGTACAAGGGTGTTTCCGAGAAAATGGGCTATCATATTCACTTCACGCCGGATGCCTCCGCGGAGGTGACCTGTGACCCCGGAAAGATCGAACGCGTCATCTGCAACCTCATCAACAACGCCATCAACTATACCGGCCCCGACAAAAATGTCTACGTCCGGCAGATCAACACGCCGGAGGGCATCCGCATCGAGGTGCAGGACACCGGCGATGGCATCGAGGAAGACAAGATCCAACGCATTTTCGACAAATATTACCGGAGCGAAAACCACAAGCGCGAGGTCGTCGGCACCGGACTCGGCCTGACGATCGTCAAGGCCATCCTCAAGCTCCACGGCTACCACTACGGCGTGCAGAGCAAGCGCGGGGAAGGCTCCGTCTTCTGGTTCCTGATCCGGCAAAAAACGACAGCGCCGCATTCCGAAAAATAGTTTTCACATATCTATCACAATTTTACCATATCGTTTTCACGAAGCAATGCTAAGATAAAATTGCAGGAAAGGTACCGCAGCCTTCCTGCACAGAACATTTTCTGGTAATAACGTTCTTACCCCAACGTTATTATAAAATCCCCAATAATCCCTATATCATGGCACAAAATCCTCATTCGTGAGGATTTTGTGCTATCTGCATGTGGGTATGACATAGCTTTCACATGGAATTACACGAATTTTCAAATGTTTTTCACTATTCTGTCACACAAGGAGAGTATACTGTAAGTACTCCTTAAGGGAGAACATTATCTTTGATAATTAACGTTTACCCCAGCGTTAATTATAAATCCCTATAATCCCTATATCATGGCAGGCTTTCCCCGTACTTTGTATGGGGAAAACCTGTTTTTTCATGTCCCGGGCAGGACAGGATCCGCCGGCGTTCTCATCGCTATGTACAAAATGACCGAATTACAGCGCGCAGTTTTGGTATTTCAGCATATTGTTTCTTGCAGAAAAATGTTGTATAATTAAGATAATAGGCTTTTTTACAGAGCCTGTCTCAACCACCACTACCAAAGAGCAGGGGGAAATTACATGTATACTCGTGTTTTCAAGCGAGTACTGGACTTTTTTCTTGGAATCATTGCGATCCTGATCCTTGCGGTGCCGATGCTGCTCATCGCACTTGCCGTCAAGCTGGATGACCCAAAAGGAAATATTATTTTCCGCCAGACCAGAGTGGGTCGCAACGGTACTCGTTTCAAAATACTGAAATTCCGCACCATGGACTCCACAACGCCGAAGCACATTCCCAGCAATTGCTTCAGTGCGGATGAATACGAAAAGCACGTTACCAAGATCGGCAGATTCCTGCGCCGTTCGAGTCTCGATGAGCTGCCGCAGGTCTTCAATATCCTCCGCGGCGACATGAGCTGGGTGGGACCGCGTCCCATTCTTGCAAAGGAAACGCTCCTGCTGGAGGCGCGCGCACAGGCTGGCCTGCATGCGTTCCGTCCCGGTCTTACCGGCTGGGCGCAGGTCAACGGCCGCAACACGCTCACCGATGAGGAGAAGGCCGAATACGACGCGCAGTACATTGAGAAGATCTCACCGTGGTTCGATCTGTGCTGCATGGTGCGCACCGTCCTGATCGTGATCACGAAGAAGGGCTTTCTCGAGGGCAGCAAGGATCGCCTTGACCAGCATGCCGACTTTGAGGAAGGCGACGAGTTCTTCCTGCCGCCGGCGTCGGATCTGACCGTCACCGCTGTGCAGACCCGCGAGCTGCAGCCGCTTGATGATGAGGAATAAACACAAAACCCCCGTTCCGGTCGGAACGGGGGTCCATTTGTTTTATTCAGCCAGCAGCTTCTCGGCAGCTGCCATCTTCACACAGAGAACGAACAGGTCCATTGCGGTCTGCAGCTCGTCTGCCTCGGGGTAGGTCGGTGCGATGCGGATGTTCTTATCCTCCGGATCCACACCGTACGGGAATGCCGCGCCGGCGCCTGTCAGCACCACGCCTGCCTCCTTGCAGAGGGTCACAATGCGCTTTGCGCAGCCGTTGGGTGCATCGAAGGATACGAAGTAGCCGCCCTTGGGCTCCGTCCAACTGCCGATGCCCAGCGGTCTGATCTCACGGTTCAGGGTGTCGAGCACGACCTGGAACTTCGGTGCGATCAGCGCAGCCTGCTTCTTCATGTGCGCCTCGATGTTCTCGAACTTGCCTTCGAAGTACTTCACATGCCGCATCTGGTTGATCTTGTCAAAGCTGATGGTGAACACGGTCAGTGCCTTGGTCAAATCCGCAAGATTTGCCTTGCTTGCAGCCATTACGGCAACGCCTGCGCCTGCGTAGGTCACCTTCGCGGTGGATGCAAAGAGATAAACGATATCCTCGTTACCGCACTTCTTCGCCTCCTCGAGGATCGGAAGGATCATCTTCGGCTCGTCATCAAGGTGGTGGATGCAGTAAGCGTTATCCCAGAAGATACGGAAGTCCGGTGCTGCGGGCTTGAGTGCTGCCATACGGCGAACGACCTCGTCGCTGTAGCTGATGCCGGAGGGGTTTGCGTACTGCGGTACGCACCAGATGCCCTTGATGCCAGCATCCTCTGCCACCAGACGCTCCACGAGATCCATGTCGGGACCGTCCTCGGTCATGGGGATGTTGATCATCTCGATGCCGAAATACTCGGTGATCTTGAAGTGTCTGTCATAGCCGGGAACGGGACAGAGGAACTTGACGCCCTCCTGCTTGCTCCAGGGGGTATTGCCCATGATGCCGTGGGAATACGCGTTG
This sequence comes from uncultured Ruminococcus sp., assembly GCA_964472035.1. Lineage (GTDB taxonomy): Bacteria > Bacillota > Clostridia > Oscillospirales > Ruminococcaceae > UBA3855. The sequence goes on along the minus strand of CAYYIT010000061.1, from coordinate 7,088 downwards.
CTCACCGCCATGTACATCGCCTGCAGTGATGCGTTGCCGAATACGAACAGCTCCTCCGGCTGCACGCCCAGCATCGGTGCAAAGAGTGCCTTTGCCTCCGGAATACCGTCGAGAATACCGTAGTTGCGGTAGTCCCCCGCTGCGCCCATGAGGTCGGCCTCAGTGAGGCAGTCCAGCAGACCCGCACTCAGGTCAAGCTGCTTCGGGGAAGGCTTGCCGCGGGACATGTCGAGCTTCAGAGCCTGTGCCTGATAGTCCGCATATGCCGCCTTGCATTCTTCATAAAACGCAGAAAGCTCTGCCTTGCTGTAGGATGTCAGTTCCATAGTGATTATCTCCTTGGATGTGTATTTGTACGGGGATCTTACCGCCCGTTTTCTTCATTCTTATTATACCGCAAATCTGCCCTGTTTGCAAGCAATTCCTGCATTTGCCGATTCGATTTTGTAGAAATATACGGAAATGCACCGGGATTTGCAGTGCCTCATGTGAATTTTGACGTGTTTTTTGTCCGCAAGATACACTCAGGTGTATTCGCACGATGTACAAGAAGCCCGTTTTTTTCGTTTCTGGTAAATTCTGGATTGCTTTGGAAAAGAATTTACACTTACCCCCTTGACAAATGCGATGAAAAAAGTTACAATTAGAATGTTGTATGATATTTGAGTGAACACCTGCCTTTATTTACAGGGGGAGGTTATGCATCCGCCGGCAGCCGTTGCTGCGGACGGGTCACGCAGCAGTAATTGCAGCTTGAGGTCCTCAACGGACTTCTTACTTTATATCATTCATTACTTTTTTTGAGCCGCAACGCCCTATTGCGGTTTGGACGATATAGCATCTTATTATTATAAGTGAGGGTTTTCCCCTTATCTTTTCAAAAAGGATCCATGTCCTTTCTCACAAATTGAAAAATGAATACATGAAGAAGCAGCATTTACCGCCTGCGTAAAGTTTCCGTACAATAAATTGAACTTTACACAAAAAACAAGGAGGTAATGCACAGTTATGGATAAGTTGATCATACCACTGATTGTACTTGTTGTGCTGCTGGCAGCTGCTGTTGTCGGATTGCTTATTGCGATGAAGATCAGCAATCAGAAGGCATTCGAAAAGGGCATTGCACATCGCAAACAGGAAGCGGAAGCGGTTCTCGGATCTGCTGAGCAGGAGGCGAAAGCCAAGGTTCAGGAAGCAGAGCGCAAGATCGCAGACGCCAAGCGTGTTCTGGATGATGCACATAAGAAGGCCGAAAGCAAGAAGAAAGAAGCACTGGTAGAAGCCAAGGACGAAATCTACAAGCTGCGTCAGGATGCCGAAAAGGAGATCCGTGACCGCCGCAGTGAGGTTTCCAAGCAGGAACGCCGCATCCACCAGAAGGAAGAAAATCTCGATAAGAAGATGGACAGCCTTGAAAAGAAGGATGAAGCACTGCAGGAAAAGCTGAAAGCAGCAGAGGCGCTGCGCGCTGAAGCCGAGTCCCTCAAGAAGGTACAGATGGATACCCTCGAGCGGATCTCCGAGCTGACACGCGAGCAGGCAAAGGAGTACATTCTCCAGACCCTCGAAGAGGATCTGGTTCATGACAAGGCAGTCAAGGTCACTGCTTACGAGCAGCAGATCAAGGAAGACTGCGAGGAAAAGGCAAGAAGCTACATTTCCCTGGCCATTGCAAAATGCGCTGCGGATCAGGTTTCCGAAGCTGCCGTTTCCGTTGTCGCTCTGCCCAATGATGAAATGAAGGGCAGAATCATCGGCCGTGAGGGCCGTAACATCCGCACCCTCGAAACACTCACAGGTGTGGATCTCATTATTGACGATACCCCCGAGGCGATCACACTCTCCTGTTTTGATCAGGTACGCCGTGAGATCGCAAGAATCGCGCTGGAGCGTCTGATCTCCGACGGCCGCATCCATCCGTCCCGCATTGAGGAAATGGTGGAAAAGGCAAAGCGCGAGGTAGAACACAAGATCAAGCAGGAGGGCGAACGTGCCGTCCTGGAAACCAATGTACACGGCATCAACCACGAGCTGATCAAGCTCCTGGGCCGTCTGCGTTTCAGAACCAGCTACCGCCAGAATGTCCTGACCCACTCCATCGAAGTGGCACAGCTCTCCGGCGTACTCGCTGCCGAGCTGGGCGTGGATGTGAACCTTGCAAAGCGTGCAGGTCTGCTGCATGATATCGGTAAGGCGCTGACCTCCGAGGTGGAAGGCTCCCATGTACAGATCGGTGTGGATGTCTGCCGCAAGTGCCATGAAAACGCCGAGGTCATCCATGCGATCGAAGCGCATCACAATGATGTGGAACCCCGTACTGCCATCGCCTGCATCGTTCAGGCTGCGGACGCGATCTCTGCTGCAAGACCTGCCGCAAGAAGCGAAAACTACGAGAGCTACATCAAGCGTCTGGAAAAACTCGAAGAGATCTGCACTTCCTACAAGGGCGTGGAGAAGTGCTATGCCGTTCAGGCAGGCCGTGAGATCCGTGTTATGGTCCAGCCCGAAGTCATCAGCGATGAAAAGATGGTGCTCGTGGCTCGCCAGATCGCACAGCAGATCGAAAGCGAAATGGAATATCCCGGACAGATCAAGGTCAATCTCATCCGCGAAAGCCGGACTGTGGATTACGCAAAGTAAGTACAAAGAGGACGGTGCATGCCGTCCTCTTTTTGTGGTTCTTGGGAGATGTAGTGGGGGGGGGGGGGGGGGGGGGGGGGGGGGCGGGGCGGGGCGGGGGGGGGGGGGGCGGGGGGGGGCCGGGGCCGCCGC
>CAYYIT010000061.1:0-4306 GCA_964472035.1 uncultured Ruminococcus sp. | reverse complement strand
GTCCCCCACACCCCCTGCCAGCCGCCTTTTGATCCACTGGCGGCACACTCGCTCACCTCAGGCAACATCTTGCCTCGGTTCGGAACGAAGGGATGTGATCCCTTTGGAATCCCGAGCCGTTTTGCCAATCGCCCGCAAGGGGCAATTGGCAAAACGCTAAGCTTGCAAGAATTGCATTCTTGGCAAAGATGTCGGGAGACAGAGCCTACCACTCCCCCCCACAACAACACAAAGGAGGAAACTGCATGGCAAAGACATTATTCAACTCTTCGGAGAAATCCAACTTCATCTTAAATATGAGTACGGAGGATTACCGGAGTTACCTTCTCAAGGTACTCTTGGGATATGCGATCCTCATGCCGCTGTTCTGCATACCGCTGGAATTTGCGGCGCTCTACACAATGCCCGGCATGGCGATGTCGATCGTGGGCGTATTCGCAATCGTCTTTGCGCTGATCGGCTTCATGAAGAAGGTCACCCCCTCTTCACTGTATCTTCCGGCCTGTCTATGGCTCGGCATGGTACTCTGGGGAGTTGTCAGCCTCAGCACCGCCTATGACGTCAACATCGCGCTCATGGGCTCCGACGGCAGAAACGAGGGTCTGCTGTCCGTTATCTTCTACGGCTGCATCTTCCTGCTCGGCGCGCAGCTCGGCACGGACAAGAACCGGAACAAACTGCTCTGCGGACTGCTCGGACTCGGACTGCTGCACAGCATCTGGGGTATCCTGCAGGCATTCGGACTGCCGTCCTACTACGACAGACTGGACACGCTCCTGCTGTTCAATGCGCGCATTCCTTCCGGTCTTGCCGGAAGTCCCATTTTCCTTGCGATCATCCTCACAATGCTCCTGCCGGCGGCACTGCTTGGTGCAGCTGCGGCAGAATCCAAAAAGCAGCGCATCTTCTGCACGATCTGTGCGGTGTGCTATGCTGTGATGGCAGTCAAGACGCAGACCCTCATCGGCCTGTGCGGAACGGGTGCCGCACTGCTCCTCTGCGGCATCTATACTGCTGTGAAAAAGCAGAAGGCGGTTCATCTTTCGGCCGTGCTTGCAGCTGCGGTGCTCGGCGGCATCTGGGTGTTCTTCACCCCTGCGATCAACGGTATGACCTACACCACGAGCCGTATTCCGGTTGAGAATCATTTTGCGCTGTGCGACGGCGCACTCATCTGGATGGATGGTTCCTACCGCCTTAATGGCAGCGGTTATTATTCCGCTCAGGATCACGGCAACGGATCCTTCGAAATCGACAGCATCCCCGACAGCTACGTCTTCCTCTGGAGCCGGACGCTTGATATTATCCAGGAACGCCCGTTCAGCGGAACAGGCCCCGATAATCTGGCGTACGCACAGATCTACGACCAGACGGCAGAACTTGCGCAGAATCTCAATGCCTTCGACCGCTGCTACAACTACTACCTGCATCTCGCGGCAACGATGGGTATTCCGGCTCTGCTGCTCTTCCTTGGACTCGTCGTGATCGTGCTGATCCGCGGTGCAAAGCAGCTGCGGCAGGGCGGCTGGCTCTCCGTGGCGGTGTACTTCGGTGTGATCCTGTACCTTGCAGCAATGGTCATCGGTACCAGCGCGGTCACCATTACACCGGTGTTCTGGATGCTCTGCGGCATGGCGGTCAGCCCCAAACAGAAGGCGTAAGCGTTTTTGCGGAAAAGACTCTTGACAAAGTCAAAAAAATGTGCTATCATAAGGTTACAAAAGAACAAAAACGCAGATGAGGACGACAATGCGGGCTGGATCAGATTCCAGCATCCTTCAGAGAGCTGTGAGCAATTGGGCTGAAACTCGCGGCAGGATGCGCCGGCAGCGTATACCACCTCGGAGTCCGTACTAATCTACGGCGGCTCACCCCCGTTATCAGGTGCAGAATAAGGCGCGTATCTTTAAGATTTGCGCAAATTCGGGTGGAACCACGGTGAATGCATCGTCCCGAAGTGACAGGTATACTGTCGCTTCGGGGCGTTTTTGTTTTTGTATTATCATTTTATCAATCTGTGCGAAAGTCCCTGCATCGGGAACTTTGTTTCTGCATTCCTGCCAAGAAATGTGTTCTTGCAATTCCAACGTTTTCCCCATGTCCCCTTGTGGGACAGGGGGAAAACGCCTCGGGATTCCAAAGGGATCACATCCCTTTGGCGGGGGTGTGGGGGCAGCGCCCCCACTGCAAGGATATCCGCACAGATCCATGAAAGGAGAATCACAATGTTAAAACTCACACTGAAAGACGGCAGCATTCGTGAAGTAGAGGAAAACATCTCTGCTGCGGAGGTTGTCAAGGGCATTGGCATGGGTCTGTACAAGGCTGCATGCTGCGTAAAGATCGACGGTGCGGTCTGTGATCTGCGCACGGTTCTGACCAAGGACTGCGCATTCGAGGTACTGACCTTCGACGATCCGGACGGCAAGAAGACCTTCTGGCACACCGCATCCCACATTCTGGCACAGGCGGTCAAGAGACTGTATCCGGAGACCAAGCTTGCCATCGGTCCGGCGATCGACGGCGGCTTCTACTACGACTTCGACGCGGCACATCCCTTCACACCGGACGAGCTGCTGAAGATCGAGGCAGAGATGAAGAAGATCGTCAAGGAAAAGCTGCCGCTGGAGCAGTACACCATGGCTCCCGACGAGGCAATTGCTGCACTGCGCGATGCCGGCGAGATCTACAAGGTCGAGCTCTGCGAGGAGCATGCAGGCAACGGCGAGCCGATCTCCTTCTACAAGCAGGGTGAATTCACAGACCTCTGCGCAGGCCCCCACCTGATGACCACGGAGCCCGTCAAGGCATTCAAGCTCCTGTCCTGCACCGGCGCTTACTGGAGAGGCTCCGAAAAGAACAAGATGCTCTCCCGTGTCTATGCGACTGCATTCCCGAAGGCTGCACAGCTCGACGAGGAGCTGCAGCGCCGCGAAGAAGCAAAAATGCGCGACCACAACAAGCTCGGCCGCGAGCTTGAGCTGTTCACCACCGTGGACTGCATCGGACAGGGCCTGCCGGTCCTGCTGCCGAAGGGCGCAAGGATCATCCAGCTCCTGCAGAGATGGATCGAGGACGAGGAGCAGAAGCGCGGCTACCTGCTGACCAAGACTCCCCTCATGGCAAAGTCCGACCTGTACAAGATCTCCGGTCACTGGGATCACTACCTCGACGGCATGTTCGTGCTGGGCGATCCGACCGACGAGACCAAGGAGTGCTTCGCGCTGCGTCCGATGACCTGTCCCTTCCAGTATCAGGTATTCCTGAACCGTCAGCGTTCCTATCGTGATTTGCCGATGCGTCTGGGCGAGACCTCCACACTGTTCCGCAACGAGGACAGCGGTGAGATGCACGGTCTGATCCGCGTGCGCCAGTTCACCATCTCCGAGGGTCACCTGATCCTCCGCCCCGAGCAGCTTGAGGAAGAGTTCAAGGGCTGTCTGGAGCTTGCAAAGTACTGCCTCGACACCGTCGGCATGCTCGAGGACTGCACCTTCCGCTTCTCCCAGTGGGATCCCGAGAACCCGAAGAACAAGTACGAGGGCACCGCTGAGCAGTGGGAAGAGGCACAGTCCATCATGGGCAAGATCCTCGACAACCTCGGCGTGGACTACGAGGTCGGCATTGACGAGGCTGCCTTCTACGGCCCGAAGCTCGATATCCAGTACAAGAACGTATTCGGCAAGGAAGACACCATCGTTACCATCCAGATCGACATGCTGCTGGCTGAGAAGTTCGGCATGGAATATGTGGACGTGGACGGCTCCAAGCGCAGACCCTACATCATCCACAGAACCTCTCTGGGCTGCTATGAGAGAACACTGGCTTACCTGATCGAGAAGTACGCCGGCGCGCTGCCGCTGTGGCTGGCTCCGGAGCAGGTGAAGATCATCCCGATCGCAGACCGTCACCTCGACTGGGCAGGTGAAGTGCAGGCGAAGCTCGAGGCTGCCGGCATCCGCTGCTCCATCGATGACAGAGCCGAAAAGATGGGCAAGAAGATCCGTGAGGCTACCCTCGCAAAGACACCCTACATGCTCACCATCGGCGACCAGGAGGTCGAGAACAAGACCGTTTCCGTTCGTTCCAGAAAGGGCGACAACCTCGGCGCAATGGATATGGACGCACTGCTCGGCAATCTCCTGACAGAGATCGCAACCAAGGCCAAGGAAGGCATGAAGCCTGCGGCTGAATAATGAGAAGTTCCCCGATAGGTTCCTATCGGGGATTTCTTTGTGCATCATGGATGTATTTTTAGAAAACCTCTTGACAACACTTGCAGAATAGTTTATAATATATATATATA
>CAYYIT010000060.1:0-13731 GCA_964472035.1 uncultured Ruminococcus sp. | reverse complement strand
ACGGGCTGTTCAGCGGTAGCACCCTCCACTATTTCCCCCTCCCTTTAGGGAGGGGATTAGGGGCACCCGAAGGGCGTGCGTTAGCTGTGGGCAATTTTAAGGAAATTGCCCCTTTTTTGACAAGCTGAGCAAGCAGAGCTTGCTTCAGTTTCTTGCGGACTATTGTCGCGAGATGGGGAGCGTGAAAATTTCGAGAACGCATCCACGCGTCATGTCAGCGCGGAAGGGGCGGCTGCATGCCGCCGGGAGCGCCCATTCCACCGTCAGGGGGCTGCATGCCGCCAGGGTGGCCGAAGCCGCCCATGCCTCCGGCGGTGCCGATGTAGGAGAGGGGCTCCGTGATCGTCACACTCCCTGCAAGGGTGCCGTCGCTGCGGTAACCGCCGGCTTCGTACAGCCCGAAGCTCTGCACGGCATCCGAGGTGCCGCCGATGTACACGCTGCACGTGCTGTCCGTCAGAAGCGCCGGCGTACTGATCACCACGGAATTATAGCTCTTTTCCGGTGCAAAGCTGAGGATCTCGGCACCGTCCCCGTCGCATAGTGTCACGAGGGTGCCGCCCTCCTGCATGCTGTCGAGCGTGACGACGAGGCAATTCTGCGTACCGGAGGGTGCCTGCGCCATGCCGGAGCTGCCTGCCGCGATCAGGACGCCGCCGCTGCAGGTAATACCGCCGTTGCCGTCGATGGCGCCGTTGCCGTTGTTGGTGGGACCGTCCACCAGTACGGTTCCGCCGCCGATGAGCATGGTGCCGTTGGAATCGATGCCGTCGCCGCCGGCATCCACATGCACCGTGCCGCCGAGGATCTCGAGCGTGCAGTCCGAGAGCGTACCCATGCCGCCCTGCGAGGTGCCGTCGCTGCCGTTGAAGCCGTCGTCGGAGGCAGTGATGTCCACCGTTCCGCCGGTAACGAGGATGCGCGCAGCTTCGAGTCCCTCGTAGGACTGCGTAATGCTGACGCTGCCGCCGCTGATCTCGGCCTGTGCATCGGCGTGGATGCCGTCACCGCCTGCGGCAATGGAAAGATCAGTGGCTTCGATGAGGAGATCCCCGTTCGAGTGCAGTCCGTCATCCGCGGCATCCACCCCGATGGTGCTGCCGGCGATCCAGAGAAGGGTGCCTGCCTTGAGTCCCTTTGTGCTGACGGAATCGGAGGATTCCGCGGTGGTCTGATTCTGATCCCAGCCGAAGCCCTGTTCCGCATGGGGCTGCGCATTGGCAGTGCCGCCGCCTGCGCGGATGTCGAGGGTGCCGCCGCAGAGGAGGAGCTCCGTCTCTGCCTGGATGCCGTCCTCCTGCGCATCGATCGTCAGCACGCCGCCTTCGATGTAGACAAATCCCATCCCTGCGTCGGTTGCATTGCTTGCCTTGATGCCGTCCGCACCGGCTGTGACGCTGATGACGCCGCCGGAGACAGCGGTGTAGTCCTTGCCCTTGATGCCATTGCCGGGGGCGGTGACCTCGATGGTGCCGTCCGTGATGACGATATTGTCCTTGCAGGTGATGCCCTCGTTGTAATTGCCGTTGACGATGAGGGTGCCGCTGCCGTTGAGCGTGAGGTCATCCGTGCTGAAAATGGCGGCATCCGGTTCATTTTCGCCCTCGGCGGCGTAAACATAGCTGCTGCCGTCCGTGACGGAATTGACCGTTCCCTCGACTGTTGTGATGAACGCCTTCTTGGCACTGCGGATATAGATGCCTGCCGAGTCGGTGCAGGTGATGTCCGCGCCGTCGAGCAAAAGCTGCACCTTGCCCTCGGAGTCTACGACGATCTGTCCGTCCGTGAGCGTACCGCTGATGAGGTAGGTGCCCTCGTCCGTGATGGTGAGGACGCCGTTTTCTGCCGTGGCACCGGAGCCGTCGATGGTGACGGCGGTGCCGTCCAGCGCAATGTCGGCGGTGATGGCATCATAGCTGCCGGAGAGGTCGCGCTCGGTGAAGAGCGCGCCGATCTCGCTCGTATAGGGCGTTCCGGAGAGATTCAGCGAGCTGAGGGTCGTGTAGACGGTCTCGCTGTTCTGGGTGGAAAACGAATGTTCCTCGAACGGAAGCGCCGCGCTCGGGGCGGTCGCACTCTGGGGCGCATCGGCCTGCGAGGAGGAAGTTGGCTTGCTGTCGTTGCATCCGGCAGCGAGGAGGGAAAATGCCGCGGCGGCACTGATGGCGCGCCACGGAACGCTTTTGTAGTTCATACTGACACCGCTTTCTGTAAAGATTCCGATTCCCATTCTGTTTCTCTGCAATTATGATAACCGATTTTTATGGTAGTTTTGTGAACAACAGCAAAAAAATGACAAAGAATTCCCCCTCCCTTCAGGGAGGGGGAAAGCACTTATTTGAGGATCTCCGCCCAATCCGGCGTCATTCCTGCGCCCTCAATGGCGGCATAGAGGAGGATGCTGCTGGCGTCATTCGCATCGAGCATGCTGCCGTCCTCACCGCAGGAGAGGGAACCGCCGTCCACATCTGCAAGGAAATACGCCATTTTCTCGCTGAGGTGGCTTGCGTTCGTGGAAACGCCCGTCAGGGAGGCTGCGTTTCCGACACCCTTGTTCGCGGCGTACATCAGGATCTTGGAGGCATCCTCCGCGTCCGTTTTTCCGTCGTAGTTCGCATCGCCGCGGTGTCCGACATAGCCCGCCGCGTAGGAGGCACCGCCGTCGTCATGGAGCAGGGGCGCTCCCTTGTAGGCAAGCTGCAGATAGATGGTGAAGAGCCCCGGGATCTTGAGGTACAGCTCGTTATTTTCCACAAGCTTCTGCAGCTCCTGCCAGTAGGCGTTCGGCGAGGAGGGTTCCGTCGTGTCCGATTCGATCATCACGACATTGCCGACCGAGGCGATGTAGTCGTCGAGTTCCTCCTCCGGAAAGGCATCCACCGGCTGGACCTGCATCTGCGAGTAATCGATTTTCTCTGTCACATAGCCGTTTTCTCCGGAAACGATGACGCACGCATCCTCCGGAAAGAACTGCGAAAACGCGATCTGCTCTGCGTCATCCGTGTAGAAATGCTGCGGTACGGGCTTCTCCGGCAGGATGACCTCCTGATCGGAGATAACGATCCTTGCGTTTTCCACCTGCGGGATCACATCATCATAACCGCCGCCGTCGCGCAGACTGGAAATGTAGGTCTTGCCGAGACTCGTGCCGTCCGCCTCGCAGACAAAGGAGAGGTCATAGACGCCCGGTGCCGTTCCGGCAGCAATGTCCATGTCGAATTCCACGAAGCTCAGCTCGTCGGAGGCCGGCCCGAAGAAGGGCATTGTCGCGGTGTTGGTGATCATGGTGATCATGGTATTGGCTTCCGGCTGGAAGCCCGTGTTCACGCCGAAGCAGTTCGGACGGTAGCTCCCCTGCGCTGTCAGCATTCCGAAGCAGAAGGGCTTGAAATCCGTGGAAAATGTCGTGCCGTCGGACAGCGTGTAGGTGACCGCCTCCTCGGTATAACCCGGTGCGGAGGGGTTGAAGCAGCTCTCGCTGTCAAAGGTGATCGTCTCGCAGCCGGATGCGACCTTCGCACTGAGGATCGTCACATCGCTGCGATCCGCCTCGATGTAGATGCCCATGTGTACGGAAACGCCTGCCTGCGCCTGTTCCGCCGTCAGGTAGACGGTATTCTCATGGATCGCGTAGGAGGCCTCCTCCGATGCCATCGGCCGCAGGGAGAGGGTGACCTCCTCCGGCGTGTACGCCGCATTTGCCGGCACCGCCGGAATGACAAGTCCCGCGCACAGCAGCAGTGCCGCCGCACGCCCGATCAGTTTCTTCATATGCAACACTCCTTCAAAAGGTTCTCTGCTTATATAACAGCGCAGAGGGAAAAATATTGGACATTTTTCAAAAAATTATCCGATCGTCTCTGCGATCAGCGGCTGCGGCTCCGGCGCTGCACCGATCTCCGTGCAGGCAAGGATGCGTGCGGCACCCTTTTCGCAGAGGGCATCGCTTGCGGCGTACACCGTGAAGAGGGGCTCGCCCCTGCGGACCTCCTCGCCGACGATCCGGTGCAGGTACACGCCGGCACCGAAGTCGAGCGCGCCGCCGCCGGCAGTCCGTCCGGCACCCATTTCGAGGCAGGCAAGTCCGACCTCCTCGCTCTGCATGACGGTCACATAGCCGTCGTGCTCCGCCCTGACCGTGAGGGACGCCGCCGCCTGCGGCAGCTTCTTCGGGTCATCCGCAACGGAGGCATCGCCGCCCTGTGCGGCGAGCATTTCCTTGCATTTTGTGAGCGCACGGCCGGAATCGAGCGCTTCCTCGGCCATGGCAAGGCATGCATCGCGGTCGCCCTTTCCGGAAAGCTCGAGCATCTCCGCCGCCAGCAGCAGACAGAGTGTCCGCAGGCGTCCCTGCTCCTCGCCGCGCAGGATGCGGATGGCTTCCTCCACTTCGAGGGCATTGCCGACGGCACGACCAAGGGGCATGTTCATATCGGTCAGCACCGCGCGGCAGCGTTTTCCGGCAAGTTTGCCGACATCGACCATCGCCGCAGCGAGGGTCCTTGCGTCCTCGAGGGTCTTCATAAACGCGCCGTGCCCGAACTTCACATCCAGCAGGATGCAGTCCGCGCCGAGGGCAAGCTTCTTGCTCATGATGCTGGCGCAGATGAGGGGAATGCTGTCCACGGTCGCCGTAAGATTGCGCAGCGCGTACATTTTCTTGTCCGCCGGCGTGAGATTGCCGGTCTGGGAAATGACACAGCAGCCGAGTTCCTTCGTAATATGGAGGAATTCCTCCGCAGAGAGATCCGTCCGGAAGCCGGGGATGCTCTCGAGCTTGTCGATGGTGCCGCCCGTGAAGCCCAGTCCGCGCCCCGACATCTTCGGAACGCAGCCGCCGCAGGCGGAAACGATGGGCGCGAGGAGGAGCGTGGTCTTGTCGCCGATGCCGCCGGTGCTGTGCTTGTCCACCGTGACCTGCCCGATGGGGGAGAGGTCGAGGACATCGCCGGAATCGCGCATCGCGAGCGTGAGCGCCGTGGTCTCCTCCGTGGTCAGTCCGCGGCAGCAGACTGCCATGAGCCAGGCGGACATCATATAATCGGGGATGGTGCCGCCCGTGAAGCCGTCCACGAGGAACCGGATCTGCTCTCCGGTAAGAGGCTCCTGCCGTCTTGTCTTTGCGATCAGGTCGTACATCTGCATGATCATTCCGCCTTTCGTAGTGATTTCTGTATCTTAAGTGTACCATATTTTCCGCAGCACGTCAACCGCTGACGCAAAAAATCCGGAAAGAAGCGCTTCTTTCCGGATCGTTGTTATGTGAAAAGCTTTGCGGGGCGTGAGAACAGGTAGCCCTGGGAATAGTCCACCTGATAGCTGCACAGGAGATTCTGGATGTCGCGGTTCTCGACGAACTCCGCGATGACCTTCTTGTCGCGCATCTTGCAGAAGACGGAAACCATCTCCAGCAGCTGCCGGCAGTCCGCATCCTCGCAGACCTTCTGGATGATGCCGCCGTCCACCTTGAGGAAGTCCAGATCCAGACGCAGCACATGCATCAGGTTCGAGAAGCCGCTGCCGAAATCGTCCAGCGCGAGCTTGCCGCCGTAGCTGTGAACCTGCTCGGCAAAGGCACCGATCGCGTCGTAGTCGTTGATGTCCTCGGACTCGACCACCTCGAAAATAAACTGTCCCGGATAGCGCGAACGCTTCATATAATCGTAGATCATGTCCGTCATTCGGGTGTCCATGATGTCCTGTGTCGCAAGGTTCATGGTCACCTGCACGTCCTTGTCTACGAAGGTGCGCATTACCTTCTCGATCATCTGGTAGGAGAGACTGCTGTAAAGGCCGTACTTCTGCGCGATCGGGAAGAATTCGTTCGGGAAATAGGTCCTGCCGTCGGCGTCGGTCAGACGCATCAGGGATTCGAACATCGTGATCTTCTGCTGGGCGTTGTCATAGATGCCCTGATAGAAGGGCTGCACGAGGCCGTGGCCGATGGCGTCATTGATGACCTGCACCATCTGGACGTCGTGTACGCTGTTTTCCTCCATGCCCATGTCGGAGGAATAGATCATGAAGCGCTGGCCCTTGCGGGTGCGCATGATGCTCTGTACGACCTTCGCACTGCGAACGAGGTGTCTGTCCGCGTGCAGCACGAGGCTGAATTCGAAGATCGGCAGCATACGGCTGTATTCAAGCAGCTGCAGATAATCGTAGAGCCGGCGCATGAGCGCCTCGAAATCGGATGCGTGGATATCGTTATTGGCCGCGATCAGGACATCGCCCTGCTCGGTCATGTAGTATTTCATCGGATGATCGCAGCAGAATGTCTGGATCTTCTGCACCACCGCGTTGATCATGCTGCCGTAGGCCTTGTAGCCCGCATAGGCAACCAACTCGCTGCCGTTGCGCACGGAAAGCATGCAGACCTTGTTCATCTTCTTGACCTGAATGTCATGGAAGAGCTTGGTGGTATTGCCCAGATGCAGAGCCTCGTTCACATAGAGACGGGAGTACAGCTCCTGGTAGACCATCTTGCCCTTGCGCAGGGCGCTGGCGTTGGTGGTCAGGAAATCCACAAGATGCTCATTGTCATGGTACAGGTGATGGGTGTCGTTGAGGGCGCTCGTGTTCAGATTCCGGTAGGTCTCGGTCGTGGCAAGCGCGGAGATGACAACATTGCAGTTGCCGAAATAGTTGCGCGTGCCATCATGGAAGAACTCGCCGCCAAGGAAGGCACCGCAGGCATTGATCGCCGTCAGGGGACTCAGCTCCCACTCCGAGCAGTTCTGCAAAATCGTGGAGCGCAGGGTGCAGCTGTAGGCGAAAATCGTTTCGATAGGTTGTTTTTTCAGCTGACGGTACATCTTCACGACCTCATCCACCACGCGATTGGTGTCGAGGTAGCCGATGCCGATCTCTTCATTTTCTTCAAGGTCATCCACGATCATGACACTGCCGTCCTCAAGGAAGACAACGGGCCAGCCGCAGATCTCCTTGCCCGTGCGGTAGATGGGGAAGATGTGGATGATATCGAGATCCGTGCAGGTAATGTGGTCACCGGCAAGCTCATGGAGCCAGTCCATCGGCGTTCTGCCGGAGATCGTGTGGATGATATTCTTTTCATAGGAGGTCACAGGCCCCGTTTCTGTGATCTTGTCCATACCGAGGGCAAAGACCTCACAGCAGTGCAGCTCGGGCGAAGTGATCACCGCCGCTGCAAGGCAGCCATAGCCGCAGTGGTGTTCTGTGAAGGTGAAGTCACGGGTCTCACGTTCCGTATCCATGGTGTTCTGGATGTCGTCGGCAACGCCGCCGATCATGCGGATGCCGGGAGCCAGGCGGCTGACGGACTCTGCAAAGCGCGAACACTGGAAATAACGCTGCGGAAGAAAGATCACCATCTGGCCGTTCTTGTCAGCAAGCTCCAGCATTTCACACAGCTGTGCCGCAAGGGCATCGCCGGAAACCGGCGCACCGTCTGCAAAGCAGGGGATGGAAGCGGTCGCGATGCTGCATGTGTCCGCATCGGTGATGGAGATGAGGCACACGCCGACACGGCGGCATCCATTGTAAATAACAGCCGGACTGCTGCAGCCGACGATCTTTGCCAGCGGCAGTCTGCTGCGCAGAATTTCAAGAAGCGCCGGCATTTCCGGTGCTTCATGGATGGTCGTATGTACGCGGACCAGCAGCGGCCGATCCTTTGGGATCTCGTTTTCAAGCAGAAATGCATCAAACTGTTCTGTCGTCGTATAGAGATGACTATACGTGATCATGGATTTCTCCCCCCAATACAATGTCAATGCTCGTTGTCATGTCCGGAGGTGCCATCGTTTTTGGGAGCACCACTCTCTTTGTTCCGGACCCGTTCATTGTTATTATAACATAGCTTGTTTGTTTTTTCAATAGGATTTGTGAAGTTTTATGCAAATTGTTCAGATTTTAATATTATTTTATGCAAGTTCAACAAATGCACACGGGATTTTGCAACAAAAACGCAGGTGTCAGTACTGCATGAACCAATCGAGCGTGCTGTAGACGTAGCCGAGCATGCTGCGCGAGGTCTCCGCTTCGAAGTTTTCATCGAGCAGGAACTGATTGGCGCCGATGCAGACCACGGAGGAATAATTCCTGTCCTTGTTCTGGGAATAGAGCATCAGGTTGAGCGGCTCATTCTCGTAGGTTTCGGGGTCGTCCTCCTGTCCGCCGCAGGGCGCGCCGATGGCGGTGGTACCCGACTGCACGATGCTGTCCACAAGGAAGGAGTAGAAGTCCACGCCGCCGTCCAGCACAAAACTGCCGGAGTTGAGGTGGAAGCTGCGTGCATTCTGTAAGAAGGGCGTGTAGGCCGAGGCATCCGCTTCGAGGACCATGGTGATCGGGATCGTCACAGGGGTGCCGACGATGAAGGTCTCGTCGCCGCCGACCATATTGTTCTGTGCGGTCTCCGTCACGAGGTCGTAGTCGAGGGTGATGCAGAACTCCTCGAGCAGCTGTCCGAGGTACTTGAAGCGCGTATCCGAATCGGAGGCGGGCATGAGCAGAAGCAGCTGACCGCCGGCATCCATGTAGACATCGAGTGCTTCGAGTTCTTCCTTGGTCAGATCCTCCTCGGGATCGGACAGGATGAGCGCATCCATTTTCGGCGGCAGCGCATCAAGCGTCACCGTGCCGAAGGTATAATTTCGGGATTCCAGCGATGTCTGGAACGCCGTCAGCTCCGCAGGATCGGTCTCGCCGTGTCCGGTCACATAGCCGATGATGCCGGGTTCGGCAGCCTCCGTCGCGGGCTGGGTGGTGTCAGAAATCTGGGAGGAATCCGCGGTTTCTTTCTCTTTGCAGCCTGCACAGGCAAGCAGCAGCAGTGCGCATACAGCGCTGAGCATACGTTTTCTGGTCATAGTGGCCTCCTTTGTTCTCTGTTGCTCATTCACTTCCTATTATAACATATTCTGATCGGAAGTACAAGGGGCATTCCGCTTTTTTCCGCAAACGTTCACAATCACGATGCCGAGGCACACGAGCGCGAGCGCAGCGGCGCTCTGGAGCGAGAAAACACCGGATTCATGCAGGAAGATCCCCGAAAGGATCACGCCGCACATGGGGTTGAGGAAGCCGAACACAGCGACCTTTGAGACGGGATTATGCCGCAGCAGCACCGCCCACAGGGAATACGCCGCCGCGGAGACGAACGAAAGGTACACAAGCATCGCAGCGGAGGCAGGTGTGATCCTGCCGGCAGTACCGCCGCAGACGGCGCCGAAGATCCACATCACGGCACCGCCGAAGACGAACTGCCAGCCGCTGAGCAGAACGGGACTTTCCGTCGCAGAATCGTGCTTCATCAGGACGGATGAGACCGCGCTTGCGAGCGTGCAGAGGAGAACGAAGCCATCCCCGAGCGGGCTGAAGTGAAGTCCTTCCTGCAGACCGCCGAGGTTCACGAGGACGATCCCGGCAAAGCCGAGCAGGCAGCCGAGGAGCTTGCGTCCGGTAAGCTCCTCCTGCCGGAACACGAGGGAAGAGAGCAAGATCGCGAAAAACGTATTCGCTGCGACGATGATGGCGGCTTTGGTACCGGTGGTATGGGCAAGGCCGATATAGTAGAAGAAGTACTGTAAAATGGTCTGGAAGAGACTCAGCCGCAGGATCTTGGGGACGGCGGACTTGCGCGGCAGGAGAATCCTGCGTTCAGCAGCACTGCCGATCAGGAGTGCCATGATGCCGGCGAGGAAAAAGCGGATGCCGGCAAAGACCATCTGGGAAGGCCAGTCGCCGCTGTCGATCTCCATCAGGGCGTAGCCGGTCTTGACACCGGGGAAGGCACTGCCCCAGAGCAGGCAGCAGACAAGTGCGAGCGCCGCGACCACGGGTGTTCTGGAAAGAGCCGAGGGCTTTGTATCGTTCATGAAATCCACCTCATTCAGGAATCGTATCGTCATGCAACGCATATTATTATAGCACCTTCTTTCTTCCGTGTCAAATCCGCAGACTGTCCGCATTGGCTATGCTGCGTACAGCGATGCTGGCTATGGGACAGAGCGAAGCGAGTGTCCCACGGGGAGGTACGGAGGGGCAGTGCCCCTCCGGAAAACAAGGGGGCATACGGGGGCTTTGCCCCCGACCTGATTCCCCCTCCCTCTGGGAGGGGCAGGGGGTGGGCAGTTTCCACACTACCCCGCGAGCAACGAAAGAACCCTTGCCGGAGGAAATCCTCACGGGGAGGTACGGAGGGGCAGCGCCCCTCCGGAAAACAAGGGGGCATACGGGGGCTTTGCCCCCGTCCTAATTCCCCCTCCCTCTGGGAGGGGGTAGGGGGTGGGCAATTTCCGCACGACCTGACATCGGTAAAAATCTACAAAATCCCTTGCAATTACAGGAGAAATATGCTATACTTAAACAAACACACCAATGGAGGAACACTATGATGAGCATTGCACTGACTACCATCAACGAACGGCTGCACCGTGATCCTGCGGAATTCCTTGCGCGGACCGATGCGGATTATCATACAAGACTGCATGAGATCGCGGATGACATCGCCCTGCACCGCAACGACCGCCCGATCATCCTGCTGTCGGGACCTTCCGGCTCCGGCAAAACGACAACGGCGCACATGATCGAAGAGATCCTCGACAGCGAGGGCATCGAAACGCACACGCTGTCGCTGGACAATTATTTCTCCAGTCTGACGGAGGAGGAGAAGGTGCTGTTTGCCGAGGGCAAGCTGGATCTGGAGTCCCCTTTGCGCGTGGACAGCGCCTTTCTGACGCAGCAGCTCGAAGCGATCGCCTGCTGCGAGGAGGTGGAGCTGCCGGTCTACAATTTCAAGGAATCGCGCCGCGAAATGAGCGGAGCCTTCCTGCGCCGCAAGCCGGGAGAGCTTGTCATTCTGGAGGGCATCCACAGCCTGAATCCGGAGGTCATTCCGTTTCCGGACGAAAAGACGGCGCGCATTTACGTCAGTGTCCGCACACGAATCACGAAGGGCGACACGATCCTGCACCCGTCGAAGATCCGTCTGATGCGCCGGCTCTGCCGCGATCTGCTCTTCCGCAAGCGGAGTTTTTCGGACACGCTGATGATGTTCCGCAGTGTGGAGGACGGCGAAAATAAGTACATCATGCCCTACAAGCATCGTTCCACCTACGACGTGGATACCTTCATGGCATACGAGATCTGCGCTTACCGGAGCTTTCTGCTCGAGTCGCTCGGCAGCATGGGCGATCAGGAACTGATCGCGGACGCACTTGCCTTCCTTGCGGATGCCGCGCTTCTCGACCCCTCCGACGTTCCCCCCACCTCCCTCATCACCGAATTTCTGGGGCGCGGAGGCCGCGCTGCCGAGGATTTTTAGGAGAATGGTGCGTGAATAGAAAGACCACATGCCCCCAATGCCTTGCGGCAAAGGGGGCATAGTTGTTTCTGCTTCAGAGACCGCCGGCGGAGCCGGCTTCATGTTCTTGTTCTCGGAGCGGAGGCCGCGCTGCCGATAAGCAGATGCCCAGCGAGGGACGAGCGATGGCAGTCGCTTATGCACAGCAGGATTTATAGGAGAATGGTGCGTGAATAGAAAGACCACATGCCCCCAATGCCTTGCGGCAAAGGGGGCATAGTTGTTTCTGCTTCAGAGACCGCCGCACAAGGCGGCTTCATGTTCTTGTTCTCGGAGCGGAGGCCGCGCTGCCGAGGATTTATAGGAGAATGGTGCGTGAATAGAAAGACTACATGCCCCCAATGCCTTGCGGCAAAGGGGGCATAGTTGTTACTGCTTTAGAGAACGCCGCACAAGGCGGCTTCATTTTCGCGCGGATTCTGGCATCGGCTGTGGTGCGGTTTCGGAAGGAAACCCGCCCTTCATTTTTAGGGGATTTTACAAAAACTTTTTTCGTAATTTAACCAGATTTTTTTCCAGAATGTATTGCAATTATGAAAAAACTGTGGTATACTGAATTTATAAAATAATTCACAGAAAGAAAAAATGTGGAACGGCGCGAACGCAGAAATCGCCGTTTCACGGAACATGGGAGGTATTCATATGAAGAAAGCACATTGGAAACGTGCGCTTGCAGGCCTTGCCGGTGCGGCAGTTCTGACACAGACGGGCATCTTTTCCGTCGCTGCGGATCTGTTCCTGACCGGCTACAAGGGCGACGTCAATCGGGACGGCGAACTGTCCGTCGTTGATATCGTCCAGCTGCAGCGCAATCTGCTCGGCGATCTGCCGTTCGCTTCGGCCGAGATTACGGGATGGGCGGACATGAACGAGGACGGTGCCGTGAATGTCATCGATCTCGGCATGCTCAAGAAATGCGTCCTGACCGGCTACTGGCACGGCGTCTACGAGGAGATCGAGGTCACAGAGCCGACTGAGCCGCCGACCGAGTACATCGAACCCACCGAACCGCCGACCGAGTACATCGAACCCACGACCGAGGCGCCCATCGAAGACCGCGAGCATATCACGGCGCCGATGGCGAGCATGGGCGGCTCCCTGCCGAGTCAGGGCACTGCCAATCTCGTTGTGTTCTATGTGGACTTCCCGGACTGCCGCTACAGCTATGATCCGGGCGAGGCGTTGATCGAGGAGATCGCATTCGGCGAGGAGAACCTCAGCGAAGCAAAGTTCCCGTTCGACAGCTTCAGCGCATTCTACAGCAGATCGTCCAAGGGTGCAATGCAGCTGACCGGCAAGGTGTTCCGTTATACAACGCAGGAAAATCAGGCGGCTTATGACACCGACAAGGAAAAGCTGACGAAGGAATGCTTCGATGCTTTTGCGGCAAGTGAGGATTTTGCACAGTTCGACGGCGACGGCGACGGCAAGATCGACGCAACGCTTTTCACCGTTCCGAACGCAGCGGGCGACGACAATTGGTGGCCCTGCGCTGGTCCCTCCGGCACCATCATCTCCGGCTATCAGGTGGATGGAAAGAGCGTCGGACACATCATCACCGGCAATGCACAGATCAATTCTGAAACGGATTACACCAACTTCCTGAGCAGCTACCTGCATGAGATGGGTCACTGCATGGGTCTGCCGGATTACTACATGTACTATTCGGATGACTACGAGGGTATGCACGGCAATGCCGGCACGGAGCTGATGGACAGCGACGCCTACTCCGATTTCGGCTGCTTCTCAAAGCTCATGCTGGGCTGGTATTTTGACGATCAGGTGCAGGTTTATGATGCCTCCGCAGGTTCCCAGACCTTCACGCTGCACAATGCCCAGACCGAGAACGGCAACTGCGTGATCATCCCCTATGGGGAGCTTGCAGACGGCTACCACTCCGAGTACATGATGGTCGAGTTCGTCACACCGGACGGCAATAACGCCGGCATCAACCGCGATATGAGCTGGTGGCAGCAGGTCGGTACGGGAATCCGCGTGTACCACGTCAAGGCCGACAAGGAGATCGACACTTACTGGGGCGACTATCTCAAGTACCAGAACGGCTCGTATTACACAAACTATGACGACAGCGGCATCCGCCTCCTCCGTCTGGCAAATGACGCCGAGGGCGGCAGCGTCTTCACAACGGGTGATGTCATTGACGGCAATGTCTCCGGCTTCCACTGGTATGATTCCAGCGAAAACGAGACCATCGAAACAGGCTTCACCATCACTGTCGGTGAGCTGACAAGTGAGGGCTATACCATCACCGTTTCGAACAACTGATCCGCATTCTGAAGCACAAGCGTCTCCGGCATCCGCCGGAGGCGTCAGTCTGTCGAAAAAGTCCCGTCCAGCCACTGCGCCTCTGGCGCAGGGCTGGA
>CAYYIT010000059.1:0-13826 GCA_964472035.1 uncultured Ruminococcus sp. | reverse complement strand
GGGTTGGGGTGGGGGCAGTTACATGATGCCTATCTCTAAGAAAAAGGACTTTTTTGACAAGCTGCCGGATGCAATGCATCCGGTTCTTTTTTGACTTAGAACACCAAACGGTGGCAAAAACGATCATTTCTTTGCGTTTCTTCTATGGATAACGTGCAAAACAACGTAGTACAAGCCCACAAGGGAACAGAAATACATAAAGAGTCCAAGCGCAACAAATCCTGTTGTTTCTTCATTCAGTTGATTGATCGAATCCTCAAACATCATCAATTTGCCGTTTTCATTTGATAATTCAACAATCGTATTGCTGTTAGGGTGAATAAGAAGCGTGATGTTTTCCTGTGCGGATAAAGCGGACAAAGTATTTCTCAGCTCTGTGTTGATGGATACCCCATCTATAAAGTATCTTTCGCCATTCGCGCAATCAATCGCAATCTCTTTGAATTTTGTAGGACTATTTTGCTGCCGTATTTCATCATAAGCAAGAAAACGTGTTTCAATAAATGTACAAGATTCCCGCGTTACTTCTGCATTCCAATACTGCATGCCAAAGGTAAAAACACATCCAAGCAATATTCCAATAACAAGTAGGCCAATGGCAAAGCTTAGAGGCATTGGATCTTTTCTCATTATAACACTTCCAGATTGTTCATCGATAAAAAGAAAAACCTCTCTGGTCTTAGAGGACAAAAGAGGTTCGTTTCGTGGTGCCGCCGACCGGACTTGAACCGGTACTCTGTTGCCAGAAGCGGATTTTAAGTCCGCTGCGTCTGCCTATTCCGCCACGGCGGCCCGACCTTATTATTATACCATGAAATGGATGTAATGTCAAGAGATTTTCGCAAGTTGCTGGTATTATCTTCAATCGGTATCGCGACTTTAATAAATAAAAACACCTGAAAAAACACCGAAACAGGCTTCGGAAAGCCTGCTTTGGTGCGATCGTATTTTTGTAAGCAGAAGAAAATCTTCATGCTTTCATGAGAAAGGGTGAATTAATCCTTATACTCACTGTCTTCTCCGTTGAGAATGTGGTCAATGCCCTCGGTGAGCTGGTAATACTCCGTCTTCAGCTCATGAAGGTACTCGAGACCAGCGGGTTCAATGTGATAGTACACTCTGGTGCGGCGGCGTCCAACAAGGCGAGGCTCGTCGGAAATCAGACCCTTGTCGATCAGTCTGTAGAGAATCGGATAGGCTGTGCCTTCCTTGAGTTCAAACAGACCGTTGCTTCGTGCCTGAAGTTCCTGGAGCAGCTCATAACCGTACTTGTCGCCATCCTGCAGCATGTGCAGAATCACCATCTCAACAGTACCACGCTTAAGGCTGTCTCTGACTTTCATTGTACTCATCCTTTCATCATAGTATTTGTACACTTCAAAGTATACAACGTAATTATAACATAAAAGCGGAAATTTGTCAATTACAAATTCGATGTATTGTACAATACATCTAATTGCGTTGGAGAAAAACGTACAATATGTACAGAGAAATAGATATGAAACGTATTGTATAAAAAAATCCCCGTCCGTAAGACGGACGGGGACAGCAAAGCCAGGTAATCTCTTACTTCATAGCCTCTTCGATTGCAACTGCGCAAGCAACAGTCATACCAACCATCGGGTTGTTACCAGCACCGATCAGACCCATCATCTCAACGTGAGCCGGAACGGAGGAGGAACCTGCGAACTGTGCATCAGAATGCATTCTGCCGAGTGTATCGGTCATACCGTAGGAAGCCGGGCCTGCAGCCATGTTATCAGGATGCAGTGTACGGCCGGTACCACCACCGGAAGCTACGGAGAAGTACTTCTTGCCAGCGTCTGTGCGCTGCTTCTTGTAAGTACCTGCAACGGGGTGCTGGAATCTTGTGGGGTTGGTGGAGTTACCGGTGATGGAAACATCAACGTTCTCCTTCCACATGATCGCTACGCCCTCGGTAACATCATTTGCACCGTAGCAGTTAACCTTTGCACGCAGACCATCGGAGTATGCCTTGCGGAATACTTCCTTTACTTCGCCTGTTGCATAGTCCATCTCGGTCTCAACGTAAGTAAAGCCGTTGATTCTTGCGATGATCTGAGCAGCGTCCTTGCCGAGGCCGTTCAGGATAACGCGCAGGGGGTTCTTACGAACCTTGTTTGCCTTCTCAGCGATACCGATCGCGCCCTCAGCAGCAGCAAAGGACTCGTGGCCAGCCAGGAATGCGAAGCACTCGGTGTCTTCCTCGAGCAGCATCTTGCCGAGGTTACCGTGACCCAGACCTACCTTACGCTGGTCAGCAACGGAGCCGGGGATGCAGAATGCCTGCAGGCCTTCGCCGATTGCAGCAGCAGCGTCAGCAGCTCTTGTACAGCCCTTCTTGATTGCGATTGCGCAGCCTACAGTGTAAGCCCACTTTGCATTCTCGAAGCAGATCGGCTGGATGCCTTCGATCAGCTTATAGATATCCAGGCCCTTTTCCTTGCAAACGTCAGCGCATTCTTCGATTGTGTTAATGCCATAAGGAGCGAGAACAGCCAGGATCTGCTTTTCTCTTCTCTCGTAAGATTCAAATAATGCCATGGTTAAAGTCCTCCTTATTCTTTTCTCGGGTCAACGATCTTGACAGCGTCAGCAACTCTGCCGTACTGGCCCTTAGCCTTCTCGAATGCAGTGTTTGCATCGTCGCCAGCCTTGATGAAGTCCATCATCTTGCCGAAGTTTACGAACTGGTAGCCGATGATCTC
The DNA here is from genome assembly GCA_964472035.1 of uncultured Ruminococcus sp. Classification (GTDB taxonomy): domain Bacteria; phylum Bacillota; class Clostridia; order Oscillospirales; family Ruminococcaceae; genus UBA3855. The sequence continues at coordinate 11,097 of CAYYIT010000059.1, read as the reverse complement.
GTTGTCCTCGTTCAGAGCGAGACCTGTTACATAGCCGTCAGTCATTTCGAGGTAACGGGGACCCTTTGCGAGAGTACCGTACATAGTACCAACCTGGGAACGCAGGCCCTTGCCGAGGTCCTCGAGGCCAGCACCTACAACCAGACCGCCCTCGGAGAAAGCACTCTGGGAACGACCGTAAACGATCTGCAGGAACAGCTCTCTCATAGCGGTATTGATAGCGTCACATACGAGGTCAGTGTTCAGAGCCTCGAGAATGGTTCTGCCGGGCAGAATTTCGGAAGCCATTGCTGCGGAGTGAGTCATACCGGAACATCCGATGGTCTCAACCAGAGCCTCCTGGATCACGCCTTCCTTAACGTTCAGGGTCAGCTTGCAGGTACCCTGCTGAGGAGCGCACCAGCCAATACCGTGTGTAAAGCCGGAAATATCGGAAACTTCCTTAGCCTTTACCCACTTTGCTTCCTCCGGAATCGGGGCAGCACCGTGCGCAACGCCCTGAGCGATGGGGCACATTGTTTCAACTTCGTGAGAGTAAATCATGAAAATAACTCCTTTCAAAAGGTGATTGATGCACAAAATCCGGCGCATTCATCGCAGATGAAGAGCCGCTTGCCGCATACATATTCATTATACATGATTTTGTCAGATAAATCAAGAGTCTGGGCGACATTTTTTTACTTTTTTCAATTTATTCATATAGAATCCGCCCGCGCCGTCCCTTCGGGCAACACTGATGGGCTGCAAATTTGTGCAATGGATACAGAAATTTGAAAAAAATATGGAGAAAATAATACAAAACCCATTGACAAATACTTTGCGGTGTGCTATAATCAATGTAAAAGATGTAAGCCGATCTCCAATGCTTTTACAAAACGATTGAGAGGGGATTCCGATGGATTAAGGATTGGCGAACCATTTCACCGCGATCCGTTGAATTGAAAATTTTGAAGGAGTTGATTGTATGAATGTGATGAAGAAGACCCTATCCGTACTCATTGCATGTTTTATGCTGGCGTCACCTTGCGCTGTAACCGCAGAAGAATCGACTACGGAAACCGTCGAAAAAAACTTCGAATATTACCTGACCCTCTCCGACTACGATGTCTATGTTGACTATTGCAACACCTTCGGATTTGAAGCAGAGGAGACCTTACCGGCAACTGAGGATCTTCCGCAGTATATTCTTAAGTTTGATTGCTTCAAATACATTTTGGATGTGGCGGGTTCTGGACTGACACAGGAAGATGCATATCAATTTGAGACCATGCCGGAGTTATTTGGTATGCCAGAAGACTGGTATGAAGAAGCGGTTCTGATTACAGAATATGAGGATGGTGCTGATTATCATAGCGAACAAGCTTGTGTGCATGTACCCACCATTATGGAAGCTCCATTACATACATGGGCACATGTAAATTATGGTGTTGCATATTTTTACAGCGGATTCGACAGCGATAATATATTCAACAAATACCGAATGCGTCTCACGCTCGAAAATTCCGAATTTGTGAAAAAATATGCAAATGTTCAATACGAATATAATGGTAAACAGATTTATACAGATGTTCGAGAGGGATTTTATTCTTCCGACTCCTCCACCGACCCCATCTTCGGCGACATCAACGCCGACAACATCGTTGACGCGACCGATGCGGCACTCCTGCTTGAGTACGCAGCTGCCGTCGGCGCCGGCAATGCCGACACCCTCGAGGCCTACCTCGCGTCCAAGTCCGCAGCCGAATAACGCAAAAAAGTCCGTTCACCCTTCGGGGCGAACGGACTTCTCTGTTTAATAATTCTCTGCGTGGATCTCGAAATAGCTCTTCGGATGTGCGCAGGTGGGGCAGATCTCGGGTGCCTTTGTGCCGACAATGATATGTCCGCAGTTGCGGCATTCCCAGACCTTGACCTCGCTCTTCTCGAATACCTGAGCAGTCTCGACATTCTTCAGCAGTGCGCGGTAGCGCTCCTCGTGGGTCTTCTCGATCGCAGCAACGAGGCGGAACTTTGCAGCCAGCTCCGGAAAGCCCTCTGCTTCCGCGGTCTTTGCGAACTCGTCATACATGTCAGTCCACTCGTAGTTCTCGCCGTCAGCAGCAGCCTCGAGATTGGCAGCCGTATCGCCGATGCCGTTCAGTTCCTTGAACCACATCTTTGCATGCTCCTTCTCATTGTCAGCGGTCTTCTGGAAGAGTGCAGCGATCTGCTCAAAGCCTTCCTTCTTGGCCTTGGATGCGAAGTAGGTGTACTTGTTGCGAGCCATGGATTCGCCTGCAAAAGCAGCTTCCAGGTTCTTTTCTGTCTGTGTACCAGCGTATTTGTTCATTGTTAGGTACCATCCTTTCATATTTATTGCACATGCGATTCCTGCGGAACTGCATGCGTTGTACTGATAGCATAATGATTCCCCGAAAACAAGGGAATATCCGTGCGCAACGGGATCATTGGCGCAGCGCGTACTCCATCATATCGCCCGAGAACTCACCGCTTGCGTATTGCGCAGAATAGCTGAGGATCACGGAGGCATCGATGGCATCGAAGTTCCCGTCGAGGGAGGCGTCCGCCTCTTTCTGCTGTAGAAATGACAGCGCACTTTCACTTCCGGAGCCGACAAGTGCAGCGTCCGCCAGAAGGAGGGAGGCGTCCGTCGCATCCGTCTCATCATCGTGGTTGAGGTCGCCGAGCGTGAAGCCGCGTCCGCCCATGATGAACTCGGTGGAAGTCGTGTAAATGCGGTCGATCACGCCGTGATCGCGGCTTGCGGTCAGGTCGGATTCCGACGATGCGTCGCAGCTGAGCGTGATCCGGTGGCAGCTGCTGTCAAAGGACTGTGAAGCGTCCATATCGGGGTCGCCGATCGTACAGCTGAAGCTGAAGGTACGATGCTGTGTTTCGTTTTCCGCCGGAACGGTCAGCAGAATGAAATAATCGCCCTCGATCAGCGGAAAATAGAGGCAGGCAGCGTCCGTTGCGCCCACATTGTAGTCATAGTAAAGGAACTTTCCCTCCTGCAGGGAACGGTAGACCTCAACGGTGCTGTATGAGAAGCGGCTGTCGAGGTGGAGTTCCACGGTGCCTGCGGAGTAATACAGCGTCGTATTGCACGGCGGATACACGGCAGTTTCACCGGATGCCGCCGCAGCAGGGAGGGAAGTGCAGAGAACTGCGCCGAGAAGCGCGCAGCACAGAAAACGACGATACATAAAATCACCGCCTTAGTTGTATAGATAAACTCGCTGTGCAGCAAATCTGCACAGCGAATCTGTTTGTGTAGTAATTATAAAACGAGGGAAGGTGCGGAATATACGCGTGCCTTCAGCTCGCTGTTGAGCATGTAGAGGCTCTTGGGATCTGTGCCGAACAGCTCCATCTTGGAGATAAGGTCGTGGGCGTTGGTCTCTTCTTCGCCCTGCTCCTTGACGAACCAGTCAAGGAACTGCATGGTGCGGAAGTCCTTCACCTCGTACGCCGCAGCGTAGATATCGTTGATCAGAGAGGTAACATATTCCTCATGTTCAAGGCCGGCCTTCAGGGGATCCATATGGCAGGTGAATACCTTATCGGGCTTGTCGATGGCCTCAAGGGTGACCTGTGCGTTGTTGTTCTGGAGATACTGGTAGAAGAGCATTGCGTGGTCGCGCTCTTCCTGCGCCTGGATCTGGTACCAGTTGGCAAAGCCGTCAAGTCCGGCCTGTGCGTAGTAGTTGGAAAAATCCAGATAGAGATATGCGGAATAGAATTCCTTATTGATCTGCTGATTGAGCAGGGATCTGACAGATTCGTGTAACATTGAATTTCCTCCTTATGCTGAATTCAGGATCCAGCCGGTGCTTTTTCACGTCCGTAATAGAGTCCGAAGATAACGCCGCACAGGCCTCCGAGGATATGGGTGGCATGGGAGACATTATCCGTCATGGTCAGTCCGTTGACGACTTCCTGTCCGATGTAGATCGCTACGACCAGCACGAGCGTCAGCGGGATCTTGCCGCTTTTGACGGAGGTGCAGGAGCAGAGGATGATGAACATGAACACAATGCCGCTTGCACCCCGAAGTCCCGAGGCGGTGAGCAGTACATTGGCAAGTCCGCCGATAAGCGCGGTCAGGAACATCATCGTCAGCAGCTTTTTGCTGCCGTATTTTTCCTCCAGCATGGGACCGATCAGTGTGATGATACTGAAATTATTGACATAATGCGAGAAATCCGCATGTCCGAACACATAGCTGATCATCCGGAACCACATGCCCGGATCCGTCCAGGAAGTCCTGAAACAGGTGAAATATGCGTTGGTACTGACATTGGATGTCGCATAGCCGAACATCAGGATCACGAACGAAAATAGTGTATACCAGATGACTACCGGTGAATTCAGTTCGATTTTCGGCAGCTTCATGGAGCGATCAGATCTTGGAATAGCCGAAGCTGTTTACGATCGCGTCGACCTTCTTGCCGCTTGCGCAGAGCGGGCACTCGGACGGGATCACGGACTGGTACTCGGGCAGATCCTTGCTTGTGAAAGCTGCATTGATCTTGATGCCGTTGTACTCGTCGATCGCACTGAAGATCGCAGAAAGACCTACGAGATTTCCGCTGTAATACTGGAGGCAGTCGAGGCAGCGGTTGATGGTCTTGCCGGTGGAAACGGAGGACATCAGAAGCACAACTTCCTTGTTGTATACCTTCTTCTGGGTATTGTCACGGAACAGCATCTGGTTGTTCATATTGGTTTCGGGGGTGATGACAGCGATGTCACGACCGCCGTTGATGCCGCCGCCATGCTCGCAGAGATCTCTTGCGAGGAATGCGCCGATCATCTCAGTGCCCTCAAGGCAAATAATAGCATCCACCTGCTTGCTGTGTGCATAAGCCTTTGCCAGTTCTCTTGCAGTTTCTCTTGCTGCACGGTACTGGGTCTTGATGGTGGTCATATCAACGAAATAATTTACATGGGAATGGTTGGTTGCAAAGTGACCGGGAATCAGGCCAAGCTTTACGTTCTTGTTGGACTTTGCAGTGATGTCGATCTTTCTATTTTCCATAGTACGTTTCCTGTGATGTAGCTCACAGGATCCTCCTTTCGTTCCGTCATACGGATGATGTTATACTTTATTATACCAAACCGTGGGGCAATTGTCAATGCTTTTGTCGGACTTCTTGCATGAATTTGTCTGAAAAATATTGTTTTTTTTTCTCGAAACCGTCATAGTGCACAAAATTGTCAATAGAAATTGTATGCGCCCTTCGCGCCGTGACTGGTACGGCAGTAATGCTGCGCTTAAAAGATCAGTAGCGTATTTTCCATTCGTCAGATATGCCGGCAGCGCAGCAGTACAGATCATCGGCTGTCGTCAGCAGTACGTCATTCAGCTCCAGATGCTCGAGAAAATGCGCAGGGATCGCATCGATACCGAGAAATGCGCCGATCAGATTTCCGGTGACTGCACCGGTCGAATCGCTGTCGCCCTTATGGTTGACGGAGGCGATCAGCGCACGCTCAGGATCATCGTAATAGCGCAGAGCACAATACAACGAGATCGCAAGTGTTTCTTCAGCCACCCAGCCTTCGCCAAGCTCGTGGATGGCATCAAGATCGGAACCCGGCAGTTCGGACAGTACGATCGCTTCGGTCATCAGTGCATGGAACACTTTCATATGGTAAGCGTCCGGAAACAGGGGAGGGATCACACGGAGCATGTCTTCGGCAGCCTCACGGAGCGTGCAGGCATCATCCTGCAAAGCCCTCCAGATCAGGTAGGCAAGTGCTGCTGAGGGGATGTATCCCAGCTCGTGTCCATGGGTCAGCGCGGAGGCTTCTGCTGCAAGACGACAGACGAATTCTGCCGGCTGTTTGTACAAAAGCAGCGGAATGGGCGCAATGCGCATGATGCCGCCGCAGCCCTTGCTTTGATTGATTGGGGATTCGATCGTACCATTGATACCGGAACCAATGGCGCTGATGCAGGTCATGCCGGGAGCGCGACGGTTGAACAGGTCTTCCATCGTCATCAGCCAGCAGTGTATGTTTTCATCATCGAGCGGAAACAGGCTCTGCTGCGTAAGCAGCCAGTCGCGGTAGCAGTCCGCAATGCATCCGATATAATCCGGCTGATCGGAAGAAGTACAGCGCACTGCCGCCTGGAGAAGACCGCAGGCTGTAAACAGAGTCATCTGCGTGTCATCGGAGATCTGCGCAGCACCGTTTTTTAGTGCAGGCGTTGTGATTCCGGAGGAACCATATCGTCCGAAAATACTTTCTTCACTGGAAAATTCAACTTCATAGCCGAGGGCGTCGCCGGCAGCGCCTGCGAGCAGACAGCCCTTGATTTGTTCATGGATTTGCATAGATAACGCCTCCTTTTTTAATTCAATTTTATTATATCACACCAATTCCCATAATGCAATGCCTTTTTCATCAGTTTTACTTGCAATACACGCAGGAATCGGGTATAATAAATAGGTATTTGTCCGGTGATTTCAAAAAATAAAATATTTTTTCAAAAAAATGTGACCTGACGCATCTGTGATGCGTTATACGTACAGAGGGGAGGAGAAATGGGTATTATCAGAAGACGGAATGCGGATGTTGCCGCAGTATATGAACGAAATGCTGATATGCTCTTTCGACTGGCGCTCTCCTATCTGCAATGCAGCGCCGACGCGCAGGATGCGGTACAGGATGTTTTTGCTGTGTATCTGAAGAAACCGCAGCAGTTCAAGGACGTATCGCATGAGAAGGCATGGTTTGTCCGTGTGACAGTGAACCGGTGTCTGGATCTTCTGCGAAGAAAGAAAGTGCGCGGCTATGTGCCGCTCGATGAGATTGCAGAAACGATCGCACAACCTGAGGATGAGAGGGCTGCGCTTGCAGCTGAGGTGGCAGGGTATCTTGCACAGATCCCCGAAAAACACCGCGCCGCAGTTGTGCTGCACCATCTTGAGGGCTATTCCGTGGAGGAAACCGCCGCGATGCTGGAGATTTCCGTATCCGCTGTGAAAATGCGGCTTTCCCGTGGAAGGGAAGCACTCAAGAGCGCAATGCAAAAGGAGGATAAACATGTTTGATGCAAAACAAACAGAGGCCTTCCGCAGTATTGCCGCACCCGAAGAACTCAGACAAAGGGTTCTTGCCATGGAGGGAAGAGAGCAGCTTCGCCGTAAACGGATCATGATGAGCGTCTGTAGTGCTGCGGCCTGCCTGCTGCTCATTGTCGCTGTACCGCTGCTTTCGCAGCGTACGAAGCGGACTCCGGTTTACAAGGTAAGCGGCTTCACACTTGCCGATGAGGCGATCCCGCTTGAAGGAGAAGATGCAGCCGTCATGACTGCATCGGTCAGAGCTTCACAGGAATTCACTGCTGTATTTTCCGCAGAGTTCCCCTGTGAAACAGAGCTGACGCTTTCCGAGGGCAGTCTGGAACTGCTGGATCCCGAGAGTGGCGAAGTGATCGCTTCCGGTATGAAGTGCATTGCGGATGATGACGTGACCATCCGCTGGACGGTCGATGCGTCAGAGGATGCACAGCATGTCCTGACAGTCGACAGCGACGGAACGATCCGGACACTCTGGCTGTACTATGATCCCGAACTGGATACATGGATGATCCGGCAGACAGCGGATGCACCGCTGCAAACCAACGAAAACTGATCTGAACGATCCAACGAAAAAGGAGAAATGAAAAATGAGAAAAGTAACACTGATGATTCTGACAGCTGCAATGATCCTGAGCATGACCGCTTGCGGCGGCGAGAAGGAGACCAATGAATCTTCCGCACCGGCTACTGAGGCAGTGACCGAGGCTCCCACTGAGGCAGAGGAAGAAGAGGAAGAAGAGACTGACGCTCCTGCAGCTGAGGATGAAGGCCCTGCAGCTGAGGGCGAAGGCCCCGCAGCAGAGGGTGAAGGCCCTGGTGAGAATGAGGAAGGCGTAGATGATGGCGGTGCAGCAGTTGACGGTACACTCGGCCAGACCCTGCTTGCAGACTTCACAGAGCGTGCAGCGGATGAGGCAGCTACCGCACAGGAGCTTGCTGATGCACTGATGACCAATCCTGCAATTCTGTTCGGACCGGCAACCATGCCTGTTGAGCCCGGCATGCTGACCGGCTTCGGCAATGCAGAGATCACCGGCTTCAAGGAGGGCGTAATGTTCGCTCCGATGATCGGTTCCATCGCATTTGTTGGCTATGTATTTGATCTCGAGGAAGGCACTGACGGTGCAGCATTCATGCAGACTCTGACGGACAATGCGGATCCCAGATGGAATATCTGCGTAGAGGCTGAAGAGACTGTTTGCGAGCAGGTTGGAAATAAGGTGTTCTTTGTGATGTGCCCGAAGACACTGGAAGGCTAAGCATTACACATTCCCGGGCGGCATCGATGGATGCCGCCCATTTTTATAACCTTACATGAACGGAGGGATCCCATTGCTATTTTCCGGAATAACATTCTTGTATTACTTTTTTCCAGCGGTACTGATACTGTATTTTGCTGTTCCGAAGGTGCTGAAAAATACAGTGCTGCTTTTGACCAGCCTTGTGTTCTATGCCTGGGGTGAACCAAAATACGTCTTTCTCATGATCATCAGCATTCTCTGCGGCTATGTCTGCGGCCTGCTGATCGAAAAGTGGAAGGGGAGGACCGGGGCAAAGCTCACACTGCTGGCGTCCTGTCTTGTCAGTCTCGGCATGCTCGGGTATTTCAAATATGCCGATTTCTTTATTACCAATTTCAATGCGGTAACCGGACTTTCTGTGCCGCTTCTGAAGCTTGCGCTGCCGATCGGCATCAGCTTCTACACGTTCCAGATCCTGAGCTATACGGTCGATGTGTACCGCGGTGATGTTCCTGCCCAGCGCAACCCGATCAATCTGGCGGCGTATGTGTCATTGTTCCCGCAGCTGATCGCAGGTCCCATCGTTCGCTATTCTGATGTAGCACAGCAGCTTGTGGAGCGTACGCACTCTATTGATAAGGCTGCTGACGGTGTCCGCCGTTTTATCTGTGGTCTTTCCAAGAAAATCTTCATCGCAAATATCCTCGGTGAGCTTGCAAGTCTGTATCTTGCGTCGGAGAACCAGTCCGTACTGTTCTGCTGGATGTATGCCGCAGCATATTCCCTCCAGATCTATTTCGATTTCTCCGGCTACAGTGATATGGCTGTGGGACTCGGCAAGATCCTCGGCTTTGATTTCATGGAGAACTTCAATTATCCCTATATTTCCTCCAGCATCACCGAGTTCTGGCGGAGATGGCATATTTCCCTCGGCTCGTGGTTCCGCGATTATGTCTATATTCCGCTCGGAGGCAACCGCGTATCGAAGCTGCTGTGGTTCCGCAATATCTTCGTCGTGTGGATGCTGACTGGCTTCTGGCACGGCGCAGCGTGGAATTTCATTGTATGGGGCCTGTATTTTGCCTTCTTCCTGATCATGGAGAAGCTGTTCCTGCACAAATTCCTGAAGAAATACAAGGCAGTCGGCCATTTCTATGTGGTGCTTGCTGTAATGATCAGCTTTGTGATCTTCGGCGCACCGGATTTCGGACAGGCATTTGACTGCATCAAGGGTATGTTCGGTGCAGCAGGACTGCCGCTGATCACAGCGGAATCGCTCCACTATCTGCGCAGCTATGCACTGATCTTTGTGCTTGCGATCATCGGCGCAACGCCGCTTCCGAAGAAGCTCTATGCTGCTGCGGAAAAGAAGGCTGGCGCAGTGACAAGTGTCGTCACGCCCTGCGCGATCGTAGTGCTGCTGATCGTGGCAACGGCGTATCTCGTGGACGGATCCTTCAATCCGTTCCTGTATTTCCGATTCTGATGGGAGGTGTCAGTATGAAACGTCATTCTCAAAATCTGGTTACGGTGATCGCAGCCGGTGCAGTGATATTCGGCTTCTCGCTCTGGGGACTGTTCGGTCCGAAACGTGACTTTTCCGAAAGCGAACGCCGCGTGCTGGCTAAGCTCCCGGAACTGAGCGTAAATACCGTGTTCTCCGGAAAATTCATGTCCGAGTTTGAAACCTACGCGCTCGATCAATTCCCGATGCGTGATACCTTCCGCACGATCAAATCCGCATCCGTTCTGGGCGTCTTCCAGCAGATGGAAACGAATGGTCTGTATGTGCAGGATGGCTATCTTGCAAAGGCGGAAACGTCGCTTTCCGAGGAGATGCTCGACCATGCATCCGAAAGCTTCCGCTTTATTTACGATACCTTCCTTGCAGAGACCGATGCCAATGTGTATTTCTCCATCGTTCCCGATAAGCATTACTTCCTGTCCGAGGAAAGCGGACGCCTCGCAATGGACTACGATGCACTCGTGGAAACGATGCGCAGCGAAACGGAATATATGCAGTATATCGATATTTTTCCGCTGCTTTCGATCGAGGATTATTACAGGACCGATACCCACTGGCGGCAGGAATGCATCGGCGATGTTGCTGCAGCGATCGGTTCTGCGATGGGCGTTACGCTTGATGCGGAGTATGAACAGCTGGAGCTTCCGCACCCGTTCTACGGTGTGTACTACGGACAGCTTGCACTTCCCGTAAAGCCGGATTCTCTGTATTATCTGAACAATGCGATGCTCGATGGCTGTACTGTGACGAGCTACGATACGGGTCTCCCCGTGGAGAAGACCGTCTATGATATGGAAAAAGCGGACGGCAGGGATCCGTATGAGATGTTCCTGTGCGGTTCCGATGCACTTCTGACGATCGAGAACCCCGATGCTGCGACGGATAAGGAGCTTGTGGTGTTCCGTGATTCCTTCGGCAGCAGTCTGATGCCGCTGCTGGTGGAGTCCTACTCCAAGATCACGCTTGTGGATATCCGCTATGTCCAGAGCGCAGCGATCGGCAGCTTTGTGACCTTCGAGGATCAGGACGTACTGTTTCTGTACAGCACACTGGTACTCAACAACAGCCTTGCGCTGAAATAAATGACGGCCATCCGAAAACAGGTACGGTTGCAGAGCTTTTAAGATATCCGATGGTTATGAAAAAATGAATAACAGGCGTATGCTTTTTGGCATACGCCTTAGCTTGTCAAAAAAGGGGCAATTTCCTGAAAATTGCCCACCCCCTAACCCCCTCC
>CAYYIT010000058.1:0-14224 GCA_964472035.1 uncultured Ruminococcus sp. | reverse complement strand
TATCAAGCCCTTATAGGGCTTCCTCAAACCACCCGTTCAACGGGTGGTTTTGATTTTCCATTGCTCCATCAGTGCTGCACGCACCTGTCCGATCGTATATGTCATATCATCCATCCTATTCATTTCTTCCCTCCGAAAAAGATGTCAAGTAAAATATCCGTACCGCCCTTGATAAGGAGGAACAGGATCACGGCAAAGATCAGTGCTTTCATTATTCCCGTCTCCCTCTCAGAACTTCTTACAGTGCAATACAATCTCTCCGTTCTTCATGCCGTTTTCGTCCATGCCGTTCGCTTCTGCATAAAGGATCTCACCATCATGAGAATAGAACAGCAGACCACAAGTAAATCCCTGATTCAAAAAATCTGCATCATCCAGACCATTGCGCTGACAGGATTTTTTCTGCACCTCAATGAAGATACGATTGGCATTCTCAATTCTGTCCAGAAGCTCCAGGAGCTCCAATGATGTAAAGGGCGTCAGTTCGTCATCACTGCCATCAATCAGATAGTAGAGCTCGATCTCGTCCTCATTCCAAGTCCCGTCATCATACTCAAAGCATCCGCCATCAAGACAATTTGGAGAATACTCCTTCCCAAGTACATCAAACAGACGCTGGATATCCTCTCCGTATTCCGTTTCAGCATAGTTCTCTGCATTTACCGAACCGATCGGGTACCAGCAGACCATGGGATTGGTCGCATACCAGAGCTTGTCCGGCTGCTGTTCCAGAACACTTCTGTCAATTTCATGACCATCCAGAATCGCCCCCGACCAGCCGTTGCAGGCACCGCCATAGCCATATAAGTCAAAGCTGTTTGTCTCGTGATCATAAATGCCGATTGCACCTTCGCCATTGGAAATTTCATCAAAGTAGCGTGCAATGCAGTTGTAGCGCAGGCTTTCGCCAAAAAGCTCATGATGCTCCGCATACTCTTTCTGCAGGTATTCGTGCTGCGCAATGCCGTTGTAAAGGAAGCGCACAGCCTTCGGCACCTTTTCATAATCCACCCAGCCCTTGAAGCCCTCCTCCATCAGAGGGTTGATGCAGGACTGCTCAAAATCATTGTTCCAGAATTCCTCGATCACAACACGGATCTCATCCTCGGTCTCATCACGTTCCGTTTTAAATGTGACATAGGGCTGCAGCTCCCCATAAGTTTCGTAGCGGAACTTCTCAAAAAGCCCCAGAATATCCAGATAATACTGCACCATCACATTGAGATAGGTATGGGCATTTTCGGTTGCACGGATCATTGCCATCTCTGCTTCAGTGAAGCGGGACTTCATGAACTGTTCTTCCTCCGTACCGCTCATACCTGCATCCGCACTCAGCTCCAGCGCATCGGCATAGCGTGCCATCAGCTGTACATTCTTCTTTACGATGATCTCCTGTCTCTGATACATAATCGTGACCTCCAACATGTTTTATTGCGGCTTGTTTGCCTTTGCTGATTATATTATAACATGTTAGATATTCAAAAGTTGCATGACTGGAAATCTATTCATTATTTAAGGAAAAAACTTTCATCCGGTTTCCTGCAGCCGTATCCGGAGTCTTACGAACAAAACGCCTTGTTTGACATAGCGGCTCCGCTGCATCAGCTGCTCAATATAGGTGGCAGTAACGTCCAGTATCACGGCGTCCCCGACATCGTACAGCGGTGCAAGAAGATTGCAAAGCTCGGCCGGAAGTGAACCCAGCGTTTTGCCGTCGGGCGTGAACAGCTCAAAATTATTGGAATTGTACTGGTTCTGCATATCACGGCGCAGCTCGACTATATCACCCACGGATACTGTTTCAAGATGATGGCTGCGGTTCTCGTACCGCAGGCCTTTGATTTCCGTAGAGAGGGACAGCAATCCCGTCTGCGGATCAAAACTTCCGTCATACTGGGCGAGATATTCCGTTTTGCCGGGATCATACGCAAACGGGCCGGTGGTTTCCGAAAGCAAATGCTTCTCGTGCATCTCCTCCGCATAATCGAGGAGTCTCTGCGTTGTTTCCTGCATGATCATCCCTCCTAAAAATCAAACTCCATGCCGAATGCCATTTTGATCGTCATCGGCAGCATGAGCAGTGCCTCATCAGAAGCCTGACCGGCCTCACGTATCACGAGTCTGCACTCCTTCAGAACGGAGGCTTTATCATACAGCGAAACCGAAACCTTCACCACGGAACCAGCCGTAATGACTGCTTCTGTCTCATCACTGAGGGGATTGCCATCCGCATCGATGAAATACATGCACACAGTGATCTGCTCGGACTGGTGATCCGCATACCGGAATGCCCCTAACACAAGGGCGAATACCAGACTTGTGATCGCCTTCTCCGCATTCTGACAGAATACAATGGGCTTTGCAATATCCGTTACCGCAAGGCGCGGAAGCTTGCTGCACACAGCGTCCGTTTCCGGTTCTGACACATCCACGTCTGTGCAGACGGCATTCAGCTCCGTTACTGCCTGATTGAGCTTTGAGAGTTGCTTCGAAAGCTTTTCACGCTCATGGTCGGACAGAATGTCAATTACATCCGTATCAATGTCCATCAGTGCTGTCAGGCTTTTGGAGATCGCCTGGGAGGGCTTTCCGCGGGACTGTACCTTTTTCATATTTGCCACAGAACGTTCCATGGACATGGTGAGATCTTCACCAATATCCGCATGCTGCTTTGCAAATCGCTCCATATCCTTGACTGTATGGATCTCGGTCTGTTCCCTCGCCTCTTCGATTCTGGCATGGATCTTATTCTGCCGGCGGATAAAAGGAGCATATACGCCTTCATCCATCATTTTCTTGATGCTCCGGATGAACTTTCTTTGATCTGCAATTGAATTCATGAGGATATTGTTGAAGATGCTCGTCTTCAGATCCTCTTTTTCCGCAGTGGTCTCACATCGCTTCAGAACGGGCAGTGCTTCATAGAACAGAGAATAGATCTGCAGCTCACGGGCCGTGTGGTACTGACCGTCCATTCCCATATATTCGAGGAATTCAATGATCAGCTCCGCGATCTCCAATCGCTTTTTGACCTCGGCAATGGTTTCATTCGTACTTTCCGCATACTCCTGAATTGTCAGGAGCTGCGTTTCAACAATATCACGATAGGCACCAATCGTCAGATCGATCAGGTTATACTCCACGCGCTGTTCTTCACCGTGCTGAATTGCCAGCTCCAGCATTTTGATCCGTTTCTGATCATTTCCGCTCTGCTGATCCAGAATCACCGTTTCGAAGTAATTGACCTCCGGATCCGTCTGGTGGATCATCCGCAGACATGTATAACGGCGGTTGCCGTCAATAATTCTGCCGTCACACAGCACAACACCGGGCTCGCGCTGATTCACAAGGGCAATATTATTCTTGGTTTTTTCGATCGCAGTGGGGTTACTTTCAATGATGAAGCGCTCGATGATCTGATTGAAGCTTTCTTTGTCGAGCTGGGCAAACGGCGTATTATCGGGATTCTGATGATACTGCGTCAGCCAGGTCGCAATGCGGTCATTCCGGTCATTGTAATACAGACAATCAAGACGAACACGATAGACCGGATAGGCTTTTGTCACGCCGCCGAGTGTCAGCTTGCGTGTCATGGATGTTCTCTGTACGATCGTACTGTCGGTAATTTCCAATAAATTCAAGGTTACTCCTCCATTTCCTTCTTTTCCAGATCCTCAAAGTAGTAGCTTCTGTCCTTGTACACCTTTTCCATAGTTCTGTCAAAGTACATACCGAGTTTTTCGGATGCTTCCGCTATGAACTGTATGAGTTTATAGTGCTCTTTCTCTTTTGTGATCCGAACACCATATTCTCTCTGTATACTGTGCTCGAGTTCTTCCGTGGAAATGCTGATCTTTCCTCGCAGCATCGAGGCAATGAAATCCACTCTTGACAGCGAGTGTTCCTGCTTCACCTTGCAGAGCACAAGACCGCCAAAGCAATTGAAGCCAGAGACAGAAGGAGACGTCAATAGCAGTGCGTTGTAGAAATAATCATCCAATCCGAGGTCATCCAAAGGATGTGTGAATCCGTTCCTGCGAAGCATATGAATTGTGAAGAACTGCCCATCCGCAACCAGACCGATCGCGCTGTCACAGAAATCCCGGAGCATTTCCTTTGTAATGCCCATCTTTTTCAGGCGGCGGAAATGCAGAAGCCGATTCTGATCAAAGTAGAAGAGTTCGTGATCATCACACAACTTCCGGAGTGCTATATAGAATGTATTTTGACATACTTCAAACTTTTTTCTGAGCGCACCCA
Source organism: uncultured Ruminococcus sp. (assembly GCA_964472035.1). GTDB lineage: Bacteria > Bacillota > Clostridia > Oscillospirales > Ruminococcaceae > UBA3855. Next base: position 9,964 of record CAYYIT010000058.1, on the reverse strand, counting down.
GATCCAGAATATCATCCGCTGTCAGAACATGTGTGATATATTCATCCGCTGTTTTATAGTACTGAATGACATAATGACTGTTGACCACAAATCCCAGCTGCTTCATCATGCGGGGATTGATCTCCTGAAGATCCCCATCCGGAAACAGCTCCTGATAAATGTCCTTCAGATCATCAAAGGTATAGAACGGCTCTGTCAGTGCTTCACGGAATAGGTTCTGCCTGTCATCGGACATTGTTTTGAAATCCACAGTGTAGTACCCTCTGTGATACAGATGCGAAAAATCCGTAATACAGTTCGCACGGATCATCTCCTCTGAGAAGCCGAAACGCTTCTGCAGTTCTGCGATCAGATCTGCAGTTGAAACAGGTGACAGCTCCGTAATCAATGCAAGCACTGCCTCTTTTCGGTCGTATTCGCCAAATCGGATGATTGGCTGACGGTGAAAGGAGATCTCATGGCAGGTCGCCGGGTCGACGATTTTCTTCAGGACACTGTGCAGTTCATACTCATCACGGATATCGTATTGTTCCATGAGAACCGGATATTCCTGCATGAATTTGTTGGCAGAAAGCTCCGTATTGCGGAACTGCCCGAGATTGATCGTTTCGAGGAGTTCTGAGAAATCGTATTTGTCCATATCGTAGTAGCGCAGCCGTTCGCCCTGTTTCCAGAGGACGTAGGGCAGGGCGGACAAATTGCTTCCACGACTTCTTTTGTTGTCATCTCTAATGTAGAATCTATGGTCTTCTGAAATATTATTCTGTTCAAGTTCATGATTATAAACATTAGCAAACTCTTCAAAGGACACTTCGTCACCACAATAATGCTTCAGAACTGCCCGTTCAAAGTGTATCCGTTGATGCTTCACCTTTTCACCATTTACAATAAGCATTTCTTTTTCAAACAATTTCTGCAAACGGTATTTAAGATTGACCGGCACCTGCGGATCCTCCAATGCATCTTCTGGAGCCGCCTTTCCTCGGCCCGCACTGAAAACTGAAAGATAACTGTAGCCCTCTTTCGAACAGCCAAGCGCATTGATCCAGACATCCTTCGGAATGGCATAGTTTTCATACAGATAGCGATAATAATCCTCGTCAAACAATCCGTTGACATTGCATTTTCTGATCGTTCTTAGGACTTTATTCTCTTTCTGCCGTATTCTTTCCCTTGTCACTGAGCGTTTATCAGCAATCTGCTGAAGACTCAGGCCCTGCAGACGATCCATCAGCACCTCTTTATGATCCTCGTTGATCTGATCAGAGGATGCAATAAAATCATAAAAGCTCGGATAAACTCTATAGCAGCGAAAATCCACATATTCGATCTCTCGTTTCTGCAAGAGCACACTGACAGCTGCCCGAATCTCATCATCTGTGACACTTTCCGGCATCTCCTCACGGAATTCTTTGAAAGAATACCCATAAAATCCATTGCTGTAATCGTACATTGAAAGCAGCATTTTCTGGATCTCATGATCAAAATATATGTTTTCTTCCGATGTGCTGCTTAACCACTGAGATAGCAGCACTGTATACTGATCCAGAATCTGTTCCACGAATTCTTCGATTTCCCGAATGGATTTGGCTCCGAGATTTCTAAGATCTGCAACCTGATCCGGAAAAATCCTGAGAAGTGCCGCAAAGGTATCGATCCCATTTCTTAATAATGCATGGGAAGATCTATTTGATAACGCAACTTCCTCCAGCTGCATATTTCTTTTCTCGAAAAAACGGATCACCGCCTCACGGTACGCAGACTCCGCAAACAGTTCAGAACCTTTCCCAAATACCCGTACATCGACAGGTTCCGACGTTTCGAATTCATCCTGCACTGCATCCTCCGTCTCAAGACCCTTGCTCCCCAAAAACACCTGCAGTGCTTCCTGAATCTCCGCCTTCGACTTTGCACCAAGATTTCTCATCTTGTTCATATCCTCTTCCGTGCAGGCAAGGAGCTGCGAAAGCATATGGATGCCGGAGCGTTTGAGTGCATTGAATGAACGTGTGGACAGATTCAGCTTTTCAATCGGTTCATCCTGTTCTATGCAAACTGCAGCCGGAGTACCCAACGCAACCGTCTCCAAATCCTGCGTACGCTCCGGACTCTCTGTATGTGAAACAATGGCTTCTTCTGTCGGCAGCCCTTGTTGTTCCTCCTGTTCCGGAACAACAAGCAGGGACAGCAGATTCCTGATATAATCCTCCAGCTTGTACGATACCTCCGACAAGTAGGAAGAAGTGGTGCACCATTCCGTTTCATAATAACTCAGCAGCATATCCACGGTCCGGATGCCGCAGCGTTTTAATTTGGCAATGACATTAGAGTTCACGCCTAAATCGGCAATTGGTACCTGATCGCCGATAAGATGGTAGATGGCAGACTTACATTCCTTTTCAGACAGCAGCCTCATAAACTCTTCAGAGGTTGCCTCTGCCAACTGACAATAGATTGAATGATACTTCTCCAGCATAGCAGTTTCCTTTACTCTATTTAACAGAATCCGATTTTTCTTGGTTTCGGATTCGCTGCGTTAAGATCAATGCCCTCGTCCGTGAGATAATCCTCCACATCACAGCGCATGATCTGTTCATCCGGTTCTTCCTCATCTTCCGTCCGAAGATTCTGGTTCATAATGACCTGATCGAGTACATTTCTGATCGTTCTTGCATTGGCAAAATTCGGCTGATTCCGGTAATATTCTGTAATATCCAGCACAAGCTCCATCGCATTGCTGTCAATGCAGTAGTGTTTTCTTGTAAGAAAGGCAAGTGCAATCTCCCGAAGTTCTTCCCTGCTGTAGTCCGCAAAATCCAATGAGAACTGAATTCTGGATGCAAGACCGGGATTGCGGCCGAGCAGTGCAGACATCTCCGCCTTATATCCCGCAAGGATCACACAGAACCGACCGCGCTTATCTTCCATTTCCTTGAGGAGTACGGAAATGGCCTCATCTCCGTAACCGGAAGATACGCCATCCGCACCGCTTGTATCTGCAAGGGCATACGCCTCATCAATAAACAGCACACCGCCCATCGCATCATTGATCTTTGCCTGCGTCTTGGGAGCCGTTTCGCCCACATATTTTCCGATCAGACCATGCGCATCCGTTTCCGTCAGCTTTGCCTCCGGCAGTACGCCGGCTTCGTAGAGAATGCGTGAGAGGATACGAGCAACTTCCGTCTTTCCCGTTCCGGGGTTTCCGCAGAAGGCCATGTGCAGATTCAGCTCTGCATCATTTTTGTTGCGCTTGGCGAAGGCTTTGATTTTTTTGATCGTCCGCTTGACCATTGCCAGACCGACAAGACGCTCCAGTTCCTCCTCCGCCGTCAGAATGTTTTTGGAAAAACTGTCCCCACTGGTAGGAAGGCTGAGATTGGCTTCCTTGATGTAGGTATTCACATCCACAAGTGCGATCTCCTTCTCCTCGGTGCCGACACAGCGAAGATTCTGGCACATGATGACCTGATCGAGGAGGTTGCGGATCTCTCTTGCATTGGCAAAATTCGGTTCCTTGCGCTTCACATCAGTAATATCCAGAAGCTTCTCCAGAGCCTGTTCGCTGATCATGTACTGCCGTTTTCTTAGCATCAGTCCTGTGATCTTCCGGAGATCTCCCCTATCATAATTCGGAAAATCAAGAAAGAACTGTATCCTTGATCTGAACCCGGGATTTGAGGACAGCATCTCCTCCATGGGGTTCTTATACCCTGCCAGAATGACACAGAATTTCCCCCTATGATCTTCCATTGCCTTGATCAGTGTTGCAACGGCTTCATGTCCATAGTCACTCTCCCGATCCTTTGGGATAAGGGCATATGCCTCATCAATAAACAGCACACCGCCCATGGCTTCGGATATAACCTCCATGGTTTTCAGCGCCGTCTGTCCCACATAGCCTGCCACCAGTCCGCTGCGATCCGTTTCCACGACCTTATTGGTAGGAAGCAGTCCATTTTCAAACAGGATGTCTGCAATGATTCTTGCGACCTCGGTCTTACCGGTTCCGGGATTCCCATAGAAGCACATATGCAGATTCAACGCGTCCGAATGCTTATTTGCCAGAGCGTATGCCTTGATCTTCTGAATACTGGTCTTGATATTGGAAAGACCGATCAACGCATTCAATCTCTGCTCACTTTGTCCCACGGGCAGAAGTTTTCCCTTGCTGGCTTTCAGATAGCCGTTTTCATCCAGCTCCAGCATCTCATTGTAGAGATCAAAGAGTCGGTTTTCAGAACGATCGGATAGAAATTCAGCGGAAGCTGCACTCTCTTCAATCGCAGCATAGCGCATAGAACAAAGCATATTCAGTCTGTACAGCAATTCTGCTTCACTGAGGTGTGTTTCAGTGCCATAAGTATACCAACTTGTTCTCTGCAGAATCGGTGCGGATAAAAGCAGGAAAACGCCATTCCAGAGTGCCTTCAGCATCTCATGGAGTTCTTTTTCACCGCTGTCAAAAATGTCGATCTTGTACGGTTTGGAAAGAGTATCTTCCACTGTCGTTTCACACTGCTGGAAATGCAGCTGCCAATCGATCGCGCCGTCCTCATCCTCCAGCTTGAATCTCCCCAGTCTTTTATCAAAAGCAATTCCATACAGGTTATTTTTTCGGATGAACAGATATATTTTTTCTGCAAGCTGCCCAAGCTTCTCCAAAAGCACTTCTGCACTCGGCAGCAGCTGCGGATTCGGCAGTTCCTCATAGCAAAAACGAATCTCAGGGAATGCGATCTCATGGAACATACAGCTGCATTGCAGCGTCTCCATGATTTCCTTCAGCTGTCCGTCACGAGCCCCGATTCTGTTGGATAATCCGCTCAGGTTAGCATTATACTTCTTCCTGAATGGTGTGGTGAAGTACTTGCGCAGCTGTTCGAGCGTATTGCCGATCCTTTCACTGAAGATCTCGGTTTTCTGTGAAGCGCAGACGTAGCTCTGGATTTTTCCGAAATCCGGAAACCGATTCTGATCCTGTTCGAGTCCTGCAAAGATCAGGTCGCTGCAGCTGCACTCTTCATGGATCACGCAATCAACAAATCTTCGGATCTCGCTTCTCAGTTTTTCGCCCCTTTGAAACGGAAGCGGATACATAGTGTATCCGCATACCGAACATGTACAGGGCATTTCGCTCTCTGTGGTTGCACCGCATCCGATGCACTGATATTCCGCCATTATCGTTCCACTCCCAATGCAATTTTGGCCGCTTCCAGCGGTGTTGCATAGAATTTTGCTTTGATCTCGCTTTTCAGTTCCGGTTTGAGGGCATTGTATTTTTCTGCGCATTCCTCAGGGAGCAGAATCGTTCTCGCCCCTGCATTTGCTGCAGCGACAAACATTTCATCAAGCTCCGTTTGGATTGGCATCATGCTGCCCGACATTACTACTCGTCCGCAGATCACGAGGGACGGTACAACAGGACGATTTGCCATTGCCGAAAACAGTCCCACGACCTCCGCAACAGAGATCTCATCACTGACATTCCTGTTTTGCAGATCGTTGAAATACATGCTGTAGTCATAGTCCTCATAACTGCCGGACACAAGCTTTCTGGAATTCTCTCCAAAGTAATTGAATGCAGCAGTGATGCTGTCTCTGACGCTCTTCGGCGCACCGGAAAGGCCTTCAATATTGCGGAAGCTGAACTTTCCGGTTCCGTCCATCAGCTTGTTTTCCAGACGATAGATACCGATCTTCTGATCCACAGAACGGCCAACTGCATAGACATGGCCTGCCGGTTCAAAGGTATCCGGAATGAGCGTGCCGCTTGCGATTTCCGGCAGTTCCACAATGGTTTCTTCATTGGTATCCAGATCGATGTAGCCCAGAGCCACATCACTGAATTCGCCAGGGTTCATTTTGCGGAGCTGTTCCTTGACTCTGCGTCTGCATTCGATCGCATATTCCAGCAGCTCCCTTGCCTCTTCCTTGGTCATGCACGCATCGGGATAAATCAGCTTTGAAAGACCGGAGAAGGTTCTTCTGACCGCCGTATCATCACGGGTATTAAAGTTGCGGTTCAGTTCAAAGTAATCACCGAATTCATTGGTAAAATCGTATTTTCGCATCGCGTGACAGAATTCCGCAAAGCAGTCAGAGATCAGACCGTATCTCGATGTGAACAGACTTGCTCTGAGCTTCGGCGTTTCCCATCCCGGAAGATAGGCATGGATGCGGTCAAAGAAGGCAGAATCATTGTTGAAATCCCCTGGGAAGGGCTCAAACAGATTCGTTGTGCGGAGCATATCTGCCACGCTGCGGAACGTATTGCCCTCGAATGCAATCGAGGCATCGGAATTGATCGAATCACTGCCTCTTGCAAAGGAGCCGTTCGCCATATAGTTCTTCATGATCTGGATCATATCGCCCGAAGTCTGCGTAATGCCGCCCACCTCATCAAAGGCAACGCAGTCCCAATTGCCGACAAGACCCACTCTTCTTGATGCCATATTATAGAACAGATTGGAAACCGTGGTGTGACCACTGCTCATGAGGATGGAATACGGGGAAAGCTCACTGTAGGCATGGGATTTGCCCGTACCTCTGGGACCGAGCTCCACAAGATTGTAGTTCTTCTGGATGAACGGAACAAAACGCAGCAGATAATGCAGCTTCTGCTTTTCATTGAGTTCATCGGGTTCATAGCCCGCTGAACGCAGAAGCAGCGTCACCCATTCGCTCTTGGTGAAGTCTTTTCTTGCATCCCGGATCTCATCCAGATCGAGGTTTGCCATCTGGATCGGCTTCAATGCAGAGATCTCAAACGGTGAATCATACTTCGACTTTTTCTTCTTCAGCTTACGACGTTTTTTCTTGTTCCCGTCAAAGATATCCTCATCATATTCGTCCTCTTCCTCTACCCTGTCAAGGCCGACGTATTCGATTTTTACAATACACCAGATTCCGCCGACCAGCAGCTTTTCGTTATGTACCACCAGATCCGATCCCACCTCAAACGGTGAAATGCCGAGATTGGTAAACCTTGCAATATACTTGTCTTCCTTCTCATCGACCTCCACTGTGATCTTATCGATGATCGTATACTGACCGTTTTCTTTGATCTTTGACTTGACGTATTCGCTCTGATCGGGACGAACATAATTCTCGCTGAGAATTTTTTTGATTTTCTCAAGGCCTTCCTTTACGACTTCTTCGTCCTCAGTTGTACAGTACATCCCCAGAAGATATTCCAGTACATAGGTTGGTACATTGGCACCTTTTTTCATCAGAGTTGTCAGATCCTTGCGGACGACCTTTCCCTGAAATGTTTCGGTGATTTTTTTATCCAGCAAATCCATGCGGTTTCCTCCTGCTCTCCGGCTGACCGGCATATTCAATTCTGCTTCAAGCTCCTGCTGCACGGCGGTATGCGCCGTATCCTTTGGGCGTGAAAAGTGAGACTCAGCACTTCTAAAAAAACCCAAAATCCACACACCTATTTTTGTCAGTGGGTTGATTCAGGGATTTTTCATAGTTATTCAGAAAGATATTACAATGACACCGTGCTCGCAGACAATAATGCACTCCCGCAGTTCCTTCTCCATCAAATCGAATGTCAACATCCGCCACAGCAAATCAGCGGCTATTCTCTGCTTCCCCAATATCTCGTCAGCACAATTTGCCAATCCTCATCCTCCGGCATGATCGGTATCTCGACAAGCCGGAAATCTCTGGAGAAGGCGAATAAGGACTGGAACACTTCCATTTCACCATCGATAAAACCATGGGGCTGATATGCATCCGGAAGGTCCTCCAGATCGATTGCAAGCCGCTGTGCCATTTCCATATTGAAGAGGAAGCATTTTCTGATGCCGCCTGTAATATCCAGAATCTCTTCACCGCACAGGTGATTGCGCTTTGTAAACGCATATACCTCAAATGGCTTCTCGCTGTCAAGTCTCTGCATCAGCGCATCCGTATTCTCACCGAGATACGCCCTTGCAAGCGATTCATATTCCTCACGAGTCATTCCGGCGCTCTCATAATCCGTGATCGGATGGATGCAAATGCTGCTGAGATTCAGGTACCATTTCTGATCAGGCTCATCCGTGAAAATAGATTCATCCACTTCGATCTCAGGGAGACGTCCCAGTTCTGCGGAAGAATCCGATTCCATGAAACCTACAATCCCACCATCTGAGAAGAAAAATTTCATCGTAATGCCGCTGCCGATCTTTGCCTCCAGCACGGTATACGCTACCATGATGACATTTGCAAAGGTAATATCCGCATTCTCTTCGTCCTGATGAATGGCAAGGCATTCCTCATAAATGCCGAGCTTGGTCATATATTTCTTGATATACAGCGGAAACGGCTCCTGCTTGATCTCCTCAAATTTCTTCTCCATGGACTCGGTAACGGGAAGGATCATGGATACCTTTACATTCGGGTCGTGCTTTTTCGCCGGCACCTCGTATAGATTTCTTCCGATGTTGTTCTGCTCCATGAAATCCACATCCGTAAACACTGTAAACCGCTTTTTCTGATCCGTTTCCTCATAGTCACAGCAGATGTACTGATCCAGCATCTCATCGTTTACGCGCATCTCCATCCCACTAATGCCCTGACTTCTCACAATACCGGCAAGTGCTTCCAGATAGGATCTGATATTGCTTCTGACTTCCTTGCAGTAATCCATTGTTGCTGTGAAAAACTTGTTGGCTGCGCTGTCAATCGCTTTATCTCCGGTCTTTGTCATGACCAACTCACAGCAGCTCCAGTTAAAAAAGTATCTTTCTTCATTCATGACGATTTCCTCCCATCGTCCGGTTTTCCGGATTTGATAAGGTTAGTATACCATATCAGATGTTCAGAAATCGCATTTCTAAAGAAATGTTTATGCTTTTTCTCGATTAAATTTTGCTCCGCGGGCATCATATTTCTGGCGCAGCACTATGTTAATTATACACCAAATTCAATTGCAAGTCAATCGGATTTATATAAAAATTGCATAGCGTAATTATATTTAAGCAAATATGCCAATTTCTTGCTACAAAAGCTGTGCATGATGATCACCAAGCGCCCTTGTCGGCTGCTCTTTTTCGCATGCTCAATAGTTCACCTCTTTTTAGAGCTCTTATTCCATACCTCTTTCAGCATATGATAGACATATTTATTCTCCAGTCCATCCCTCAGAAACATTGCAGCGGAATCATGATACATTTCAGCTGCAATAGCGCCAACCGCCTTGGAACGGCTGATTCCAGCAAAACAATGAATCAGCAGTGTACTCACGCCACGATGTTCATGAATGAAATCCAGGATCTGCTGTGCCTGTTCCTCGTCCATAAGCTTGAGCCCCTTCGTTTCCTGCTGGATATCATCAAAATACAGCGTTAGTACGCCTTTACAAAACTGATTTTCTGTCAGCTGAAAACCAAAGCCATCCCCAACTGTATCCTGGATGGAAAGTACCGCGTATTTTTCTGTAGTTCCCGGGTATTCCAGTTCTCCTGGAATACAGTAGTGATTCATCACATAATTAAGGGCACCACGTGCCGAAGTCACCAGAATTCTTGTATCGTAGTGAATTCCCGGAATTCTTTTCAGCGTTCTGTGCAGCTGTTCTGTTAATGATAAAATAATACTGTGCGTACCTGCTACCTCTGTGATATGCGGTGTAATTCCAGAACATAGGGCAAAGTTCTCTGGGATAACATGATCCAAATCACTGCAAAGAATGTGGGCATTCGCGTTCTCTGCAAGACTTGCATATTCTGCATAGCTTTCAAGCAATTTCTTTGATAAACTGGGACGCAGTCTCTCATTACACACTTGCGAAGTCAGGCAAGGGTTGGTCAGCAGGCAGGGCAAATCAAGCTTCTTACTCAACAGATTTGCATAAAATCCGCCAAGTCCCTGTCCGACCAAAAGTACACTTCCTCCCTCTGAATCAATAAGACTATGAATTCTTTTCAGAATCTCATATGGTCTTTCCTTACGGTAGTCAAGCTGGGGA
>CAYYIT010000057.1:0-14333 GCA_964472035.1 uncultured Ruminococcus sp. | reverse complement strand
CAGCCCTGCGCCGGAGGCGCAGTGGCTGGACGGGACTTTTTCGACAGACTGAGCAGACCGCCGTGGAAGCGGTGTGCGGAGAGGATGAACGGATATGTTCTGTAAAAAATGCGGTAAGGAAATTCTGGACACGGCGAAATTCTGTCCCGGCTGCGGTGCAGGTACCGAGCGCACGGCTGCGCCGGTTCCGGCATACACGCCGGCGGCGGAGCCCGTCCCTGCTGCGCCCGAGGCGCCGAAGAAAAAGGGAGGCTCCGGCGTTGCCGCGCTGCTGATCGTGCTGTGCGTGGCACTGGTCGGCGCAGGCGCGGGGCTTTGCTATGCGTTCCGTGACGTGCTGTTCGGAAAGGACAGCGTTGACAAGAAAACACTGGAGGCTGCGAACCAGCACGCAAAGAAGCTGTTCACGGCAGCAAAGGATACGCAGGAGATCCTGTCCGAGGAGGGCATTGCCATCGAGGACGGCTGCTACCTCGTGTCGGAATCCTACGAAAAGCCCGAGGAAGCGCCGGAGATTCCCGAAAGCGGCGCGGTGTCGGTCTCGGATCCGGAGTACTTCTACTGGGTGCTGAGCGAGGAATTCGAGGAGCTTGAGGAGCTCGAGGGCTTCGGCTTCTATGTCGAGGACGAGGAGATCGTCTCCGTGATCGTCGAGGAGGAGACCGTCATCGGCGGCTATCCTGTAGCGGTGGTTCCGGAGAATGCCGAGGACATGGAGCTTGACGAGGAGGCACTCCACATCGCTGCCGGCGAGGAAACGGAAACGGGTGCCGAGGAAGAGACCGCACCTGCCTACCTCTGGCAGCTTGAGCCGTCGATCGAGGCAGAGGATGTGGTCGTTTCGAATCTGGACACGACCTCGACCTATTACGCGCAGTTCCCCTCTGCACTGGCGCACTGTCCCCATGCGGAATGCGCCGTTGTCCTCCAGGACGGCAAGTACGGCATCATCGGCTATGACGGCAGCTGGATCGAGGAGCCGGCGCATGATACGGCGATGCTGTGGCAGATGATCAGCTGCCCGACGATCGTCGGCAATGTTTACGTCTTCCCCGGCGACGACGGACTGCTGGTGGAGGAGGATTCCGGCTGGGGCATCGGCGGCAACATGTACCATTACTATCTGGACAACGCCACGGGAATCGTCTATATTACGGATAATTTCGACAACATCGTGCCGTACAATCTCCCGTATCCGGTGCGGATGCAGACGGCGGATATCACGGTCGATGACAATAATGTCGGCACGGTTGCGAACACCGGCGACCTGTACGGTGCCGGAACCCAGAGCGGTGAACTGCTCCCCTGCGAGTACGAGGACGTCCACACCATGCAGGGCATGGAGGTCTTCGCGGTGTACAACGGCGAGGGCTGGGGCTATTTTGACGCACAGGGCGAGCAGATCGTGGACTTTGTGTGCGAGGGCTTTCCGCGCAGCGAGATCGTGCAGGACAGCCATGCAAGCGGTGAGGGCGACGTGCCCTTCATTCCGACCGAGGGCTATATTGCGGTGAAAACCGCCGACGGCTGCGGCTATTACGACATTTCCGGCGAGGAAGTGATCCCCTGCGGCACCTTCGAGGACGTGCGTCCGGTCCACGGCGGCCTTGCCTGGGTCAAGCAGGACGGCCTCTGGGGCGTGATCTCCTTTGATGTGACCGAGGCGCCCGACGAGGAGGACGAGACTTCTGAGGAGGGAGAGGAACCGGAAGAGACGGAGGACTACACCCAGATCGCACTGACGGTGCTGGATACGTGGATCACGGGACGCATTACCGGCGATGAGGAGCTGGCGATGACGGTGTGTGCCCCATCGCTTCCTCAGGCGCTTGCGGAGGATTGTGCTGAATTTTACGACCTTACTGAATATGAAATTACAGAGTATCAGCTGGCTGGATTCAGTATAATTGAAGCGCCGATTGAAAATTATACATACAAGTATGGGGATTTCTCAGTTGATAAAATATACGATTTTTCTTATGAGATCCTGTATTATGGAGAAGAAAGATATGATGATTTAGAATCCAGCTCAATAGCACTGATCGATGGCGAATGGTATCTATTGCCCGGCGTATCAGCTCGGTGGTTACAGCATTCTGGTTCCGTTTATCAGCAATATATAGTTGGTGGACAGCGCGTATGGGTAGATCCTGGAGATGGTACAGGTGGAAAAGAATGGTATGTGTTAGATAATGGTGAATATTTATCGATAGAAGAAGCCATTTTATGGGAGCAAGAGGTGGAAGAATATGATGTAACCAAAAATGAAGATGGTACTTTCACTTTGGTTCCACATGGCGAAGATGATTAGTAACGAAAGGAGTCACCATGAAACAAGTTGAGATCTTCACGGACGGCGCGTGCAGCGGCAATCCGGGGCCGGGCGGCTGGGGCGCGATCCTGCGCTACGGCAGCGTGGAGAAGGAGCTTTCCGGCGGCGAGCCGGAAACCACCAACAACCGCATGGAGCTGAGCGCGGTGATCGCGGCGCTTGCCGCGCTGAAGGAGCCGTGCGCCGTGACGCTCACCACCGACAGCAAGTACGTCGTGGACAGCATCACCAAGGGCTGGGTCTACGGCTGGCAGAAGCGCGGCTGGATCAAGTCCGACAAGAAGCCTGCCCTGAACGTTGACCTCTGGGAGCAGCTCCTGCCGCTTCTGGAGCGCCACCGCGTCACCTTCATCTGGGTCAAGGGCCACGCCGGCCACCCCGAAAATGAACGCTGCGACCAGCTCGCTGTGCGCGAGCGCGAAGCCAAGGATTTTTAAGAGAATGGTGCGTGAATAGAACGAACGCAATGCCCCTCTTGCTTAACAGCAACGAGGGGCAAAGCTGTGTCGCGAGAAACTGAAGCAAGCTCTGCTTGCGGTCTCTAAAGAAAAAACAGCCATCCCCCCTTTGCCGTCAGGCATTGGGGGGATGCGTTCAATTGATCCAGTGTTGTTCCTCCTAAGAAACCTTGGCTGCGCGGCCTCCGCGCTCACTTCATGTCGATGTACTTCCAGTAGCCCTTCAGGTATACCCAGCCGGACATCACCGTGAGGAATACGGAGATCCAGACCAGTGCCCAGAGGACTACATACACACCGAAGGTCACGCCTTCGGACAGATCGGTCAGCCCGAAGTCCATCTGCAGCATCAGCCAGAACTGCATTACAACGATCGTCACCATCGTGAACGCCGTCTTGAGCTTGCCCCAGATGCCTGCGGCAACGACCACGCCCTTCTCGGCGGTCACAAGACGCAGACCGGAAACCATGAATTCGCGCGCCGCAATGATCGTGATGACGATGCCGTTCACGGGGCTGTTCCCGATATCGGCAAGCGCCGCCAGTGCCGCAAGCACCAGCACCTTGTCCGCCAGGGGATCGGCGAATTTTCCGAAGGTCGTCACGAGATTATGCTTTCTCGCAATATTGCCGTCGAGCGCGTCCGTGATGGATGCCATCAGGAACACCGCCAGCGCCAGCGTGTAGCGAAACGGAATGTTCACATACATGAATACCAGATAGACCAGTACCAGAATAATACGCAGCAGCGTCAGTTTATTCGGCAGATTCATCGTCACATACCTCCCCAAGCAGATCGTAGTCGAGCGTATCGGTGATGCGGATCTTCACGAAATCGCCGATCTCCAGCGGTTTTTCCGACGAGAAGAACACCTTGCCGTCGATATCGGGCGCGTCGGCCTCGGTTCTTCCGAAGTAGCATTCCGCCCACTTGTCAAAGCCCTCGACTACGGCGGTCTTCACGCTGTCCATCTGGGCTTCGTTGTACTGCGCGCTGATCTCGAGCTGCTGCTCCATGATGATGTCAGCACGATGCGCGCGGACGTCCTCGTCCACCTGATCGGCAAATTCCGCCGCCTTGGTGCCGTCCTCCTGCGAGTAGGCAAAGCACCCGAGGCGCGCAAAGCGCATGTCCTGCACAAACTGCGCAAGGCGGTCAAACTGCTCCTGCGTCTCGCCGGGAAATCCGGTGATAAGGGTCGTTCTCAGGACGATCTCCGGCATTTTTTCGCGGATCTTCGCGATCAGCGCGCGCAGGGTCTCCTCGTCGCCGGGGCGGTTCATGCGCCTGAGGATCTCGCCGTCGCAGTGCTGGATGGGCATATCGAGGTACTTGACGATCTTTTCCTCCTGCGCCATCACCTCGAGCAGCTCGTCCGTGATGCGCTCGGGGTAGCAGTAGAGCAGGCGGATCCAGCGGAGCTTTTCGATCTTGCAGAGCTCACGCAGCAGCTGGGGCAGGCGGTTCTCGCCGTAGAGATCCTCGCCGTAGCGCGTGGTATCCTGCGCGATGATGTTCAGTTCCGTGACGCCCGCATCCGCAAGCCACTGTGCCTCGGCAATGAGGTCCTCCATCGGGGTGCTGCGAAAGCCGCCGCGGATCATGGGGATCGCGCAGTAGGTGCAGCAATTGCTGCAGCCCTCGGAGATCTTCAGGTAGGAGAAGAACGGCAGCGTGGAAATGATGCGCTCGCCGGTCAGCTCGGCATCGCGCTTCGGCGCGAACTGCACGACTCTCTCGCCCTTCAGCACGCGGTCGAGGACATCGACAATGTCCTTGTTGTCGCCGATGCCGATCACGGCATCCGCCTCGGGGAATTCCTCGGCGCACTCCTTCTGGTAGCGCTCCGTCAGGCAGCCGGTGAGGATGAGCTTCTTGACCGTGCCCTCCTCCTTGAGCTTCGCGATCTCGAGGACGGTCTCGATGGCTTCTTCCTTTGCGGACTGGATGAAGCCGCAGGTGTTGACCACTGCCACATCCGATAGCCCGAATTCCGTCACCAGCTCATAGCCGTGCGCACGGAGTTTGTGGAGCATCCGCTCCGAATCGACAAGATTTTTATTGCATCCAAGTGATACCATACCGACTTTGATGGACATGGTGGGATACCTCCTTATTGGTGAAAATGATGGGGAAACAGGGGGCTCTGCCCCCTGACCCCCGCCCAAGGGATGTGATCCCTTTGGAATCCCATGGCGTTTTGTGATTGCCCCCCTGCAGGGGGCAACCACAAAACGTTAGAATTGCAAGAACCCCATTCATTTGAAGGGAGAACAGGGAGAAATGTCCCCTGTCACTCCTCATCCTCCCAATCAGCGAAGTAGTCCTCGATCGCATCTTTTACAGATCTGTAGTTATAACCTAATCTTGCCATACCTGCAACGACCTTTTCACGGGTTTTCCAGTCATCGGGGTCGGTGAGGACTCTGCCGTATTTCTTTTCCAGCACGAGGGGGATATTCTCCTCGGCGGTGTCCTCGAGGTCGGCGAGGGCGTCCTCGATCAGGCGTTTGTCGAGGCCCTTGCGGTACATTTCCTGCGAGGCGCGGTAGATGCCATAGCGCTTGGTTTCGACGAGGTATTCCGCGAGGCGCGCGGCATAGCGGCGGTCATCGATGGAGCCGCACTGCACGAGCTGTTCCATGACCTTCTGGCAGAGGGGGCGGTCCTGATAGGTCCGCATGAGCTTCTGGTACATCATGGCGTACGAATAGTCGCGCTCATCGAGCAGGTAGCAGGCGCGGCGGTAGGCTCTGCGGAAGCGCGATTTGTCGTGCAGCTCCTGCAAAAGCTCCGGATCGAACTCCATGCCCTCCTGCAGGTGATAGCGCCGCAGCAGCTCGCCGTCCAGCTCATAGTCGCCGTCCGCAGTGCGGACGGCGTAGTAGGTCTTCTGTTTGGTGATTTCTTTGATGATCATGTGTATCGTTTCTCTTTGGAACAGGGTAAAAACGCCTATTCTTCGGTGTTATGCAAATGTTTCTTCGGGGTGGAATTGACGATCAGCAGAATGCCGCCGACAAGGAAGGTCAGACTTCCGAGGATGGTCTCTATCAGAATATCATCCGTAACAAGATCCCATCTCAAAACAAATTCCAGCACAACAAGCACTGCGCCGGCTGCACCCAGAAGTGCCATCAGAAAGCCAAAAATCTTCATCTTCATACGCTTTCTCTCCCATCATCCCCGCTTAAGCAGGGTCAAATTCCTCAAAATCGTCGTCAGCATCAATGTCCTCGGAGACGGCAGCGGCCGGTGCCGGCATTTCGTCAGCGGTTTCCTCCGCGGAATCCAGCGCTGCCTTTGCATCCTCGGCACCCTGCTCCTCGTCGGTCTCCTCGGAGGTGAGGTCGATCTTGTCGATCTGCTCGAGGATCTTTGCCTCGACCTCGGCACGGAACTCAGCATCTTCCAGCAGCTTTGCCTTGACATTATCGCGTCCCTGACCGAGCTTGTTGCCGTTGTAGCTGAACCAGGAGCCGCTCTTCTTGATGATATCCAGCTCAATGGCAAGGTCGAGCACCTCGCCGTCACGGGAGATTCCCTTGCCGTAGATATTGTCGAACTCGCACTCACGGAAGGGGGGAGCGACCTTGTTCTTCACGACCTTGACCTTCATGCGGTTGCCGTAGATCACGCCGTTATCCTTGAGGGCCTCGCCCTTGCGGACATCCATGCGGACGGACGCGTAGAACTTGAGTGCGCGGCCGCCGGGGGTGGTTTCGGGGTTGCCGTACATGACGCCGATCTTCTCGCGGATCTGGTTGATGAAGATCGCAACGCAGCCGGTCTTGGAGACAACGGAGGTGAGCTTTCTCATCGCCTGCGACATGAGTCGTGCGAGCTGGCCGACGTGGTTGTCGCCCATTTCGCCGTCGATCTCGTTCTTGGTGGTCATTGCGGCAACGGAGTCCACAACGAGGACATCGATCGCGCCGGAACGGATGAGCGCCTCGGCGATCTCGAGAGCCTGCTCACCGCTGTCGGGCTGGGCAACGAGGAGGTTGTCGATATCGACGCCCAGCGCCTTGGCGTACTTCGGATCGAGGGCATGCTCCACGTCGATGAAGGCAGCCTCGCCGCCGCGCTTCTGTGCCTCGGCGATGATGTGTAGGGCAACGGTGGTCTTACCGGAGCTTTCCGGACCGTACAGCTCGACGATCCTTCCTCTCGGAACGCCGCCCACACCGAGGGCGAGGTCGAGGGTCATGGAGCCGGTCGGGATGACCTCGATATCCATCTTCTTCTGCTGGCCAAGTCGCATGATCGCGCCTGCGCCGTAGGTTTTCTCAATCATGGAAAGCGCGTGTTCCAGTGCTTTTTTCTTTTCTTCCTGTGTCGCAGGCACCTGATACACGGCACTCTTCTTCTTTTTTACATCTGCTTTTGCTTTCGCCATAACGGACCTCCAAATCTATCTGATCAAGTTCGGGGGATGCAGGGGATGCATCCTCGGTACAATGCTATGATATCATATCAGTTGTTCAAAAGTTTATACTCTGGAGAGGAAATTTTCCAGAATCGATGGGTTTGGGAGCGAGCAAAGCGACGCTCCCAAGGCGGGGGTCGGGGTGCGGCAGCACCCCGACTATTTTCCCCCTCCCCTTTGGGGAGGGGGTTAGGGGGTGGGGCATACCGCTACCTGCCCTACAACCACCCTCTCCACCCCGGCAAGATCGGGGAGGATGCGGATGCTGCCGAAGCCCTGCGCTTCGAGGATCTGCCGGACGGCCTGCGCCTGCCCGATGCCCACCTCGAAGGCAAGCATTCCGCCTTCGCGGAGCGTTCCCTTCCAGAGCCGCGTGATCTCACGGTAGAAGTGCAGACCGTCCGCGCTCGCGCCATAAAGCGCCATCTCCGGCTCGTGCTGCACCTCGCGCTGGAGGTGTTCCATGTCCTGTGCGGTCAGATACGGAGGATTGCTCACGATCACGTCCATCGGTGCAAGGGACGCGGCTGTTGCAGCCTCCAGCACATCGGCATGGTGGACTGCGATCCGGTCGCCGTGATAGGCAGCGTTCTTCCGGAGATACCCGAGCGCCCTGTCCGATGCTTCCACCGCATGCACCTTCGCATGGGGCAGCTGCTCCTGCAGTGCCAGCGCAATGCATCCGCTGCCGCTGCACAGGTCGGCAATGCAAAGGCTTTCTCTCCCTTTGCAGAAATCCAGCGCGGCATCCACAAGCGTCTCCGTATCGGGACGGGGGATCAGCACGCCCTCGCCGACAAACAGCCGGAGCCCGTAGAATTCCCACTCGCCGAGAATGTACTGTAACGGTTCACCCGTCATGCGGCGCGCCGCCATGCTGCGGATCCGATCCTCCTCCTCCGGAGAAATGCCCGTGATCAGGCGGAGATCCCTGCCGCAGACCTGTTCCATCATACAGCGCACATCGAAGGCGGCATCCTCTGTGCCGGCGGCCTCGAGTGCGCCCGTCAGCTCCTGCCGGAGCGTTCTTACCACTTGTCGTCCTCCAGATTTTCGGGGATGCACGGTTCCATCGCCGCGATGGCGATCTCGATCTGGCTGTCATCCGGTTCACGGGTCGTGATCTTCTGCAGCTGCAGACCGGGGTAGGAAATGACCTTGCCGATGATGCCATCGGATCTGCCGGCGAACTGGATGCATTCAAACGAAACGCCGACCGTCAGCGGCAGCATCAGGATGCTGCACAGGAATCGCTGCCACACCACCGTAAAGGGGATGAGGCACATCGCGAGGATGTTGATGAACAGCACAAGGAAAATAAAGCTTGTGCCGCAGCGCGGATGCAGGCGCACCTGCTTTCTGACGTTCTCGACCGTCAGCGGCAGACCTGCCTCGAAGCAGGCGATGGTCTTGTGCTCCGCACCGTGGTATTCGTAGGTGCGGCGGATGTCCTTCATCAGACCCGTCAGTGCCATGTAGGCAACGAAGATGATGATCTTCACGATGCCCTCGGCGAAGGAACGGATGATGCGGTTCGCCGTGAAGGGCTTGATCAGCCCCACGAACCATTTCGGCAGGAAGAAGAACATGCCGACGGAGAACACCACGCCGATGATCATACCGAGCATCATGATCGCGCCGACGATCTTCTCGCCGAAGTGATCATCGAGCCACTGCTCGAACTTGGAGGGGGTCTCCTCCTCCTCCAGCTCCTCCTCGGTCATCTGCTTTTCGGCGGATTTCATCAGACAGCGGTAGCCGTCCTTGAGGGAGAAGATGAAGCTGTAAAGTCCCCGGATAAAGGGGATCCTGCGGTACCACGGACGTTTTCCGCCGCCGATCTCCCAGGTTTCCAGATCGATCGTGCCGTCCGGCAGACGGCATGCCATTGCACCCCTGTGCGCTCCCTTCATCATGACGCCCTCGATCAGCGCCTGACCGCCGATCTTGGTGCGGTGCTGCGGTGCCTGACGGGCTTCGGACTGCTGCTTTTCTGCCATACTATGCTTCCCTTTCTTTCTTCTTTTCGGGCGGCAGGCTGATGGTCACGGTCGTGCCCCTTGCCTCCCGGCTCGTGATTTCGAGTGTACCGCCGTGGGCGGTAATGATCTCATCCGCAACGGCAAGTCCGATGCCGGAGCCGCGGCGGGTGTGGTTGGCTTTATAGAATTTCGTCTTGATCTTCGGGAGGTCGGATTCCTTGATGCCGCAGCCGTTGTCGGAAACGATGACGCGGATCATGCCGTCCGCTTCCTCGGCCACGATCTTCACCTTTCCGCCCGGATCGGAATATTTGATCGCGTTGTCAATGATATTGATGAACACCTGACGGATGCGGTTCTTGTCGCCGTAGACGAACGGGAGCATTTCCGGCTCGTCGTATTCGATGGCGATCTGATCCCTTGCCGCCTTGTCCTGATAGATCAGCACGGCGTCGCCCAGCTCCGCGAGGATGTCCATGGTTGCCTGCTGCAGGGAGAAATGGCCGTTCTGCATGCGCGAGAAGTCCAGCAGCTCCTCCACCATGCGGGAGAGGCGCTCGGTCTCGTTGATGATCACGCCCATGCCCTTGTGGATGGTGGAAAGATCCTGTTCCATGTAGATCGTCTCCGCCCAGCCCTTGATCGCAGTCAGGGGCGTGCGCAGCTCATGCGACACGGAGGAGATGAACTCGTTCTTCATGGCCTCGGCACTCGACAGCTCGTCCGCCATGTGATTGATAGCAGTACAGAGGTCGCCGATCTCGTCGTTGCCCTTGTAGCGGATGCGGAAGGAGAAGTCGCCCTTCGCGAATTTCCCCGCGGTATTGCTCAGCTGGGTGATGGGACGGATGATCGTACCCATGAAGTACAGTCCCGTAAACACCAGCAGCACCAGGATCGCGGCGCAGATCACCGTAATGCCGACGATGACCGAACGCACGGCGGCATCCACCTCGGTGAGGGAGGCGACGACGCGCACGGCGTGGTATTCGTTGCTGATGGAGGAGATGTCCATGCACAGCGCCATGATCTTTTCGCCGGACTCGCTCTTGCCGACCCAGTAGCCGCTGCCCTCTTCAAGAATGCTGTCATAGTCGGGCATTGCCATATCGGCGGACGGCGAGAAGCCGGAGGAGGTCAGCACGACCCTGCCCTTGGCGTTGACCGCCATCAGCTCCATCCTGTCCTTGGCAGAAAAGCTCTCGAGCGTGCCGCGCATTTCCGAGGAGAGATTCGTCTCGGAGTCCTGCGCATAGCGGCTCAGGAGGTTGACGACGGAGGTCAGCTCCGAGGTGAGCGTCTGCCGGGCGTTGGTATAATAGAAGCTCTGGAGCGCATAAATGAAGCTCAGCTCCACGATCACAAGGATGAGAACGATGATGCCGAGGTTATTGAGCATCCAGCGTCTTGTGATGCTGTGCTTGCGCAGGTTTTCCCGAAAGGAATCGCGCATGCGCTTTTCCGGCTTCTTCTGCGGTTTAAGATTTTTCATTCCACTTATAGCCGTAGCCCCAGATGGTGACGATGTACTGCGGATTGGACGGTTCGTCCTCGATCTTCAGGCGGATGCGGCGGATGTTGACATCAACGATCTTGTAGTCGCCGTAGTAGTTCTCGCCCCAGATGTGCGCTAAGATGCTCGCGCGGTCGAGCGCGGTGTTCTTGTTGTTCATGAAGTACTCCAGGATCTGGTACTCCACCTGCGTCAGGTCGATCGGAACGCCGTTCTTGGCAACGGTACGGCTCTTCAGATTGAGTGTGAAGGGGCCGGACTCGATCATGGGGCTCTTCTCGTCGTGGATGAAGCTCATGCAGACGCGGCGGTAGATGGCATCCACGCGCGCGGTCAGCTCCGACGGGGAGAAGGGCTTGGTGATGTAATCATCCGCGCCGATCATCAGGCCGCTGACCTTGTCCATCTCCTGGGTCCTTGCGGTGAGCATGATGATGCCGAGCGTGGAGCTGCGTTCGCGCAGCCGCTTGCAGACGGTGAAGCCGTCGATGCCGGGCATCATGATATCGAGCAGGACGATGTCGAAATTGCCGTTTTCGTCGTCGAATTTCTGCAGGGCACTTTCGCCGCAGTTGACGTCCACGACGTCATAGCCGGCGCGCTTGAGGTTGATGACCACAAAATCGCGGATGACATCCTCGTCCTCACAGACCAGAATTCGTTTCATAATGGTTCCCCCTATTATTGTATTTGGTGAACATGGCTTCGTATCAGCCGATGAAGCGGAAGCACAGCAGCAGATCGCCGATCCCTGCCGAGAGCGGATGCTCCGTCTCCGCCTTCATCATATAGCGGGCATTGCCCTTGGTATGCAGCAGCAGGTAGCCGTCCGCAAGGCGCGCCTTCATCTCCGACTCGTCATAGACGATGCCGAAGTGCAGCAGAACGGGCATATCCTCGCTCCACTCGCCGTTATACGGACAGATCTGCATTTCGTTCAGGACGGTATCCTTCACGACGGTCACGCGTCCCACCCACTGCTCCGGCAGCAGGAAGGCATAGCCGTCGTTGACATTGTAGTAGCTGTAATGCTCGGTAAAGAGCTTGTCGTCCTCCATCATCAGCCAGCGCGTCTCGAGGATCTGCTCGGACTCGGCGGCGTCCTCATAGCCGCGGAAGACCGACTGCACGGGGATCTCGGGGATGCCGTCGCCGTCGATATCGATGCTGGACAGACCCGTGCGGCGTGCGGTTTCGGCAACGCTCTTGCCGCAGCGTTCGAGCTGGTTGACCAGCTGCTCCTGCTGCATGCAGAGGATCTCCGTGCGCAGCTCGGCGGTGCCGCTGGCGGCATCGACATAGAGCAGGCCGTTGCTGCCGGACAGATTGCCGTAGATCAGCTGGTTGTAGTCGGTGTAGCTGTCGTTGAAGCGGTAGCGGTACTCATGGTACAGACCCTCGCTGTCGAGGCGGTAGACCGCCGCGAACGCCTGCTCGGTCGCCGTAGCGGCACCCAGCAGCAGGAGGTCGGGATTCTTCCCCTCCGGCGGCGTACTGATATCGAACACCGCGTAGCTGCGCGAGAAGGTCAGGTCGAGGTAGCTGTTGCTGTAGGAATAGATCGAAACGTATTTTTCCGACTGGTTGGCGGTGCTGTAGCCGACGATGATATTGGTGCGGCTGCTGTCACCGAGCTTCGAGATCACAACTTTTTCGATCTCGGAGCCCTCCGCGCTGCGGTCGCAGACGGAGAGCCATTTTCCGTCGATGCAGTCAAGCACATTGATGCGCAGGCCGCTGTTGAGGGCGGGCACGCTGCTCTTTTCATAGAATACGATCGCCTCGTTTTCCGGATCCGCGTCAATATTGGCAACAATGAAAGCGGACAGGTAGCTGCCGCTCTTGGGATACTTCAGGCTGATGCCGGAGCCGGTGGCGTCCTTCAGTGCCTGATAGATCTGCTCCTGCTCGGCACTGAGCTTCGGCGGCGTCAGGATGGTATCCACATTGACGCCGGCGGAGCAGCCGCACAGGCA
The DNA here is from genome assembly GCA_964472035.1 of uncultured Ruminococcus sp. Classification (GTDB taxonomy): domain Bacteria; phylum Bacillota; class Clostridia; order Oscillospirales; family Ruminococcaceae; genus UBA3855. The sequence goes on along the minus strand of CAYYIT010000057.1, from coordinate 1,642 downwards.
CAGCGCCGCCAGCAGAAGTGCGGCACATCGCAGGATTCGTTTCATAGCAGGGTCCTTATCGTTCTGCAAGCGGGATATAGGGCTGCTTCTTGGGCAGCGCCTTATATGCCGGACGGATGATCCTCTTGCCGGTGGTCAGCTCCTCCATACGGTGCGCAGCCCAGCCTGCCATACGGGATACGGCAAAGAGGGGAGTGTACAGCTCGTCGGGGATCTGTAGCATCCGGTACACGAGGCCGGAGTACATATCGACATTTGCGCAGACGGTCTTTTCGATGCCGCGCTCCTCCTTCATAAGGATGGGTGTGAGGCGCTCGATGGTATCGAGCAGATGGAATTCCGCTTCGATCTCCTTGCCTGCGGCAAGCTTGAATGCCTTCTTCTTGAGGATCACGGCTCTCGGGTCGGAGAGGGTGTACACGGCATGGCCCATACCATAGACCAGACCGCTGCGGTCGCAGGCCTCACGGCGCAGGACCTTTCTGAGGTAATCGGCAACCTCGCCCTCGTTATCCCAGTGCTGGATGGATGCCTTGGCATCCTCGAGCATTGCGGAGACCTTGATATTCGCGCCGCCGTGCTTGGGTCCCTTGAGGGAGCAGACTGCGGAGGAATATGCCGAATACGCGTCGGTTCCGGAGGAGGACAGCACACGGCAGGTGAAAGTGGAGTTATTGCCGCCGCCATGCTCGGCATGGAGCATGAGCATGACATCGAGGAGCTGGGCTTCCTCGCGGGTATATTCTCTGTCGGGGCGGAGCATCGAGAGGATGGTCTCCGCGGTGCTTTCGTTATGGCGCAGGGGATGCATGAAGAGCGTGGCATTGTCAAAATGCTTGCGTTTTACCTGATAGGCATTGACCATGATGATCGGGAGCTTGGCAAGCAGGTTGATGGCGGTCTTCATCTCGTTCTCGAGGGAGGTATTCTCGCACTCTGCATCGTAGTAGGAATACAGTGCCAGAATGGAACGCGCAAGCTTGTTCATGATATTACGGGACGGCGCCTTCATGATCATGTCGACAACGAAGCCGGAGGGCAGCTCGCGGTGCATGGAGAGGTAGTGGTTGAACGCCTCAAGCTCATCGGCTGTGGGGAGCTTTCCGAACAGCAGCAGGTAGGCGGTTTCCTCGTAGCCGAAGCGGTTTTCCTTCTCGGCATTATGTACAAGGTCGTAGATATTATAGCCGCGGTAGATCAGCTCACCGGGGATGGGTTCCATCTCGCCCTCATTGACCACATAGCCGTGTACATTACAGATATTGGTGATGCCGGCGAGCACGCCGGTGCCGTCGCTGCGGCGCAGGCCGCGCTTGACGTGGAATTTCTGGTACAGGCTTTGATCAATCTGGGTATTTTTCTGCAATTGCTCGCATAAATTTGTCATGTCTTCATTCGTAAGGAATTTACTCATCTGCACGACCTCCTGAATTCACTTGGGAAAATTTCTTTTACCTATTATTATAACACTTTTCTAAGATAAAGTCAAGCAGATGGGGGATTTTGCGCAGAGCCTAACCGCCCCGTTTGTGGAGTACATGCGAAACTTGCCCCCACCCCAACCCCTCCCCGAGGGGAGGGGCTTATTTGACGGGGGCAAAGCCCCCGTATGCCCCCTTGTTTCCGGAGGGGCGCTGCCCCT
>CAYYIT010000056.1:0-14748 GCA_964472035.1 uncultured Ruminococcus sp. | reverse complement strand
CCAGCCCTGCGCCAGAGGCGCAGTGGCTGGACGGGACTTTTTCGACAGACTGAGATCCCTCCCCTGTTATGGGGAGGGATCTTTTGTTTGTTTTTTGGAGGATACGTTACTTTTTGAAGCAATGCGAGGATTGCCCTCCAGCCGCCTTTTCATCCAATGGCGGCATACCCACTCACCTCGGGCAGCAGCCTGCCTCGGTTCGGGGCACCCTGACCCCCTCCCTGAAGGGAGGGGGAATTTTAGTAGGGTGCGTTACGCTTCGCGTACCTCCTCCAGCGTGAAGGCTCCATCCGCGTGATCGACGCGCAGGAGGGTTCCGGGTGCCGGATCCTTCGCGATGATGTGCTTTGCGATCATCGTTTCCAGACGACGCTGCAGATACCGCTTGAGCGGTCTTGCACCGTAGCTCACGTCGTAGCCGCCCTCGACGATGGCTGCCTTCGCCGCATCCGTCACCGTCACATCGAGCTGCTTGTCGGCAAGTCTCCGGCGCAGATCCTGGAGCAGCAGATCCACAATGCGGAAGATCTCCGTTCTCTGCAGGGGCTTGTAGAAGACGATCTCGTCCAGACGATTGAGGAACTCCGGCCGGAACTGCTGGCGCAGCAGGGCATTGACCTGCTCCCTTGCCGTTTCGGAGATCTCGCCGCTTTCCTCCACGCCCTCCAGAATGAACGGGGAGCCGAGGTTCGAGGTCAGGATGATGATGGTGTTCTTGAAATCCACCGTTCTGCCCTGCGAATCGGTGATCCTGCCGTCGTCGAGCACCTGCAGGAGGATGTTGAACACGTCGGGATGCGCCTTCTCGACCTCGTCGAGCAGCAGCACGCAGTAGGGCTTGCGGCGCACCGCCTCGGTGAGCTGGCCGCCCTCCTCATAGCCGACATATCCGGGAGGCGCTCCGATCAGACGGCTGACGCTGTGCTTCTCCATATATTCGCTCATGTCGATGCGCACCATGCTGCCCTCGTCGTCAAAGAGTGCCTGCGCCAGCGCCTTTGCAAGCTCCGTCTTGCCCACGCCCGTGGGGCCGAGGAAGAGGAAGGAGCCGATGGGCTTGTCGGGATCCTGAATGCCCGCACGGGAGCGCAGGATCGCCTCGCTCACCTTTTCCACCGCCTCGTCCTGACCGATCACGCGCTGGTGGAGGATCTCCTCGAGCCGCAGGAGCTTCTCGCGCTCGCCCTCCATGAGCTTGGAAACCGGAATGCCCGTCCATCTGCCCACGATCGCGGCGATCTGCTCCTCGGTGACTTTGTCGCGCAGGAGGCTGCTGCGGCTGTCCGCCTGCTCGGCAAGCGCCTCCTGCTCCGCAAGCTCCTTCTGCAGGGCCGGAAGCCTGCCGTATTTCAGCTCGGCGGCCTTGTTCAGGTCATAATCACGCTCCGCGCGCTCGATCTGGGCATTCATCGCTTCGATCTCTTCGCGCAGCTTCTGCACCTTGGAGATGCCGGTGCGCTCGTTCTCCCACTTTGCCTTCATCTGCGTGAACTGCTCGCGCAGTGCCGCAAGCTCCTTCTGGATCTCGGCAAGATGCTCCTGCGAGAGCTTGTCGGTCTCCTTTTTCAGCGCCGTCTCCTCGATCTCCAGACGGATCATCTGACGGGAGATATCATCCAGCTCCGCCGGCATGGAATCCATCTCGGTGCGGATCATCGCGCACGCCTCATCCACGAGGTCGATCGCCTTGTCGGGAAGGAATCTGTCCGAAATATAGCGGTCGGAGAGCGTTGCCGCCGCCAGCAGTGCCTGATCCTGGATCTTCACGCCGTGGAAGACCTCGTAACGCTCCTTCAGGCCGCGCAGGATGGAGATGGTATCCTCCACGGTCGGCTCACCCACCAGCACGGGCTGGAAGCGGCGTTCCAGCGCGGCGTCCTTCTCGATGTACTGGCGGTACTCGTTGAGGGTCGTGGCACCGATGCAGTGCAGCTCGCCGCGCGCCAGCATGGGCTTGAGGAGGTTGCCGGCATCCATCGCGCCGTCGGTCTTGCCGGCACCGACAATGGTATGCAGCTCGTCAATGAAGAGCAGGATGCCGCCCTCACTCTTCTTGATCTCCGCCAGCACCGCCTTGAGGCGTTCCTCGAATTCGCCGCGGTACTTCGCACCTGCCACCAGCGCGCCGAGGTCGAGGGAGAAGATGCGGCGGTCACGCAGGCTGTCCGGCACGTCGCCGCGCACGATACGCAGCGCAAGGCCCTCCGCGATGGCGGTCTTGCCGACACCCGGCTCACCGATGAGAACGGGGTTGTTCTTGGATTTTCTCGACAGGATCCGGATGACATTGCGGATCTCGCTGTCGCGTCCGATCACGGGGTCAAGCTTGTTCTGACGGGCAAGCTCCACGAGATCCTGTCCGTATTTGGTCAGCACATCGTAGGTTTCCTCGGGGTTCTCGCTGGTCACGCGTGTGTTGCCGCGCACCTGCTGAAGCGCCTGCAGGAAGGCGTTCTTCTCGATATGGAACTCCGCAAGCAGCTTCTTGACCTGCGCATCGGGCTTCTCAAGCAGCGCAAGGAAGAGATGCTCGACGGAGACAAACTCGTCCTTCATCTTCGACGCCTGCTGCTCCGCCTCGGTCAGGACCGCGTCCACATCACGGGAGACATAGACCGAGCCGGGCTGTCTGCCGCTGCCGGTCACGGCGGGCATCGCATCGATCGCGCTGCGCAGCGCGCCCTGCAGCGTCTGTGTATCCGTCCCGAGCTTTGTGAGGAGCTGGCCGATCAGGCCGTTCTCCTGCTGCACGAGCGCCTGAAAGAGGTGCAGCTGCTCGATCTGCATGTTCTGTGCGGCAACCGCAAGGCTCTGCGCTGCCTGGATGGCTTCCATGGATCTCTGTGTCAGTTTCTGTGCATTCATCGTTCCTACCTCCTTGAATGTTCAGGGTCAGATATGCAGCGGCTCCTGCCGCTGTTCGCGGCAATACCGCGCTTCCAATTCCGCAAGCGTCTCCTGCGGAAATGCAGCGCCTGCGAAAAACGCCTTCAGACAGGCGTCCAGCCGATTGATATACACGCCGATGCGCTCGCCGAAGGCTTCGCCGTCCTCCGGCACGGGGTTGTGCAGCGTGCGCTCCATGCGGCCCGGTGCGATCCGGTATTCCGCTGCCGCGCTGCCATAGCGGCGTTCCAGCAGCACCCAGAACTCGAAGAATCTCTCGAGCATTGCAAGCAGCTCACGGTTCTGCGTGCGCAGCTGGATGCGCAGTCTGCCGTCCGCGCCGTCCTTCGGCGTGCGGAACAGCTCCACGCTGTACTGGATCGTCGGCTTGTACTTGAAGGCCAGCGGACTCTGCAGCGCCATGATGTTCGCCGAGGTCTGCTCCGCGATCCGGAACCGCTGCATCATGCGTTCCTCCATCCGTGCGAACACCGCCTGCATGCGCATCTCCGGCGTCACGCAGGACAGATGCTCTGCGAGGATCTGGTTGATCAGATTCGACCGGCTCGTGTGCATCGCATACGCCATGCGGTCCACCGCCTCCACCACCTCGTCCATCAGCACGAGGCTGTAAATGCTCTTCTTCATATTCGTTCACCGTCCTGACAACTCGCTAAACGTATTATTAAAATCATCCGCAAGTTTTAATGCCTATAAAAAATCAGCAGCGCTTCCCTGCTGTACTTGTATTGTACCACACTTTTGATAATTTGTCAAGCGTTTTATATAAATTTGTTTGCGAGTTTAAAAACATCCCCATAAAGTACAAAAACACCCGACATGGTCGGATGTTTTCATAAAGAGGAAGGTAAAATGTACAGCTCAATTTTTTGAGTATTACTCAATCTGCACTGCAAGCTGTTACGTGAAAAATAAACGTGACTAATCAGGACAAGTCCTGCTGCGCATTAGTTAAAACGTTTAATTTTTCTACAGCAACTCTTTATCTCTCAAATCCATTCGAACTTTGAGAGGGGGACGTTCGAATGAATTCGATTCGCTGTGAAAGATATTGATTTGCTGTTTTCTATATTTTACTCAATTTCGGCCTTCTTTTCAATCCACAATTATATTCTGAACTGTATTATTCTATTCTGATTTTACGCAATTTCGCAAAAAACACAGCATTCCTTTCGAAATGCTGTGAATTTTCTGTTAAAATTAAATTTACTATCCTCAATACACATTCAGTTCATAATTATGTATTCATCGCTGCCGCGGTGTACGCGCCGGAGACGGTACCGCTTCCCAGCTCGCTGCCGTTTGCCGTCACGGTGAAGGTACTGCCGTCCGCAAGCTCGGGGGTGGAGACGAAGATCGCATTGAACGCATACTCGGGCGTCATGTCGAACATCGTCGTGCCGTTGTGGGCAACGGAGATGCTGCTGCCGGCAGAAAGGGAGGGCGTGAGCTTGACGTAGAAGGACTTCTGCGTGGAGCCTTCCGCGGTCGGCTCGGAGGCCGCACAGCCGATGGCGTAGATGTAGCCGCCGGTGATCACGAAGGTGCTTTCGCTGTAGAGCGCGCTCTTGTTTTCCTTCGGGCCGCCGATCGTCCAGATCGTGCCGCCGGAAAGATGCATGGTGCCCTTGGACTTCATGCCGTTGGTGCCGCCGTGGATCTGGAGGCTGCCGCCGGAAACGGAGATATCGTCGTTCGCCATCATGCCGGACTTCTTGGCATTGACGTTGATGTTGCCGTTCTTGATGACGATGTCGTCATCGCTTGCGATGCCGTGGGCATTGTTGCCGGTGACATTCAGGGTGCCGCCGCCCTTGATCTCGAGGGTATCGTTCGAGAAGATCGCCGCATCGTACACCGTGCTTGCGCCGTCGGAGACGTAATTGGTCGTACCTTCGATCAGGGTGAGGGTCATGCGCTTGGCATCATTGACGAGGATCGCAGGGCCGGTGGAGCAGCTGATGTTCACGCCGTTGAGCTTGAGCTTGACCTTGAGGGTGGTATTCACCTCAATGCAGCCGTCATTGAGCGTGCCGCTGATGACATAGGTACCCTCGCCCGTGATGGTGATTTTGGTACCTTCCACGGTGATGCCGCTGCCCTCGGCGCTGACGGAACTGCCGTTGAGCTGGATGACGCCGGTCACGACATTCTCATCATCCTGCACAGCCTCAGTGGGGGCTTCTGTGGGAGCTGCGGTGCTTTCCGCAGCGGAGCTTTCCGTCCTGCTTTCGGCTGCGGAAGAGGATGCCTGGGAGGATTCCGCGCGGCTCTCGGCGGTGCTGGAGGACGCGGTGCTTTCCGTGCGGCTCTCGGCAACGCTGGAGGAGGACTGGGAGTCCTCTGCCTGTGTGCTTTCATCGGCAGTGCCGGAGGGATCCTGCGCGGAATCCTCGGCGGAATCCTCGGCGGAATCCTCAGCGGAGTCCTCAGCGGAATCCTCAGCGGCGCTGGATTCGTCGCGGATCACGAGGTTGTCCATATCGATGGGGCCGTCATCCTCGCTGCCGTCATCGGTTTCATACATCCAGTAATCGTCATCCGTATCCTCGGTCGCGTCAACGGGGGCACTGGTGTTGCTGTCAGCGGTCTCCTCCTTGGCATTGCCGCAGGCTGCCATGCTGCCCATGAGGGCGATCACAGTGAGGAGGCACATCCAGTTTCTGAGAATTTTCATGTTCATTCATCCTTTCCAAAAAGATACCAAGCAGGCCGGACAGTTCCCCATCCGACCTGTAATGCGAAATGCACTCCGCAGGAGGGCGGGTGGAGGGTGCGGCAGCACCCTCCCCTCACCCCTCCCCTCGGGGAGGGGCTGGGGGTGGGGGCAGATCAATGGGACTCCATCCATTTTACAAGCTGAGGCCGGACAGTTCCCCATCCGACCTGTAATGCTTATTTCTCGTAGATCTTATCCTCGTAACGGAACAGGGTCAGGGTAATGGTCATGTTGCCGTTGAGGGTGCGCAGCTCATCGAGGAACTTCTTCTGCTCCACATTATCCGGCAGCTGAATGCTGTAGATGCAGTCGAACATGGAACCGAAGTTCGTGGTCTTGACTCTGCGGAGCTTCCAGCTGGAGGTGTACTTGTTCAGCACCGCGTCGAACAGGCCTTCATAGTTGAGGTTCTCCGGAACAGAGATCTTCAGTGTCATATCGCTTGCCTTGGGGGCTGCGTAATCAGTGAAGTGCAGTGCAAGCATCACAACTGCCATCATCACAAAGAAGATCACTGCAATGGCAATGTAGCCCTTGCCGCAGATAACACCGCTTGCCATGGACATGAAGACATAGCTGACGTCCTTCGGATCCGCCGGAATACTTCTGAAACGACAGAGCGTAAAGACACCTGCCAGGGCAAGACCGCCGGCTGTGCTGTTGATCAGCATCAGGAGGATGGCAACGATGGGCGCGAGCATGATCACAGTCAGTGCGTAGCTCTGCGCAAAGCCTTCCTTCTTATGGGTGAATATGTACAGCAGGCTGATGCCGAAGCCGATCGCAAGTGCGGAGCAGATGCAGACAAAGAACTGAAACGGGGTGATATTGACCACCATACTGGTGATTTCGTCATAGGTTAAAATCGGATCAAACATGTAAGATACTTCCTTTCTGATTGTTCATATGCTGCTGCTCGTACAGCTGGTTTCTGATAAAGCGCTGGTAGGCTCTTCCGTATTTGGAAAAGCTGGTCTTGTAGATCTTTAGCTCCGCAAGCTTCTGGGAGAGCCAGAGCGGCATGGCGCCGGCGATCTTGACCTCCATCAGGCGCTGGTTCGGCGAGAGGAGCTGTGCGCCGTAGCTCGGCAGTCCGAGCGAAACATCATAGCGGCGCTCCGTCAGCTGACGGTCAAAGGTCAGGCGGAAGTCCTTGTCGTCCTTTCCGAAGAACGCAGAACGCTGGTAGCTGATGTACTGCTTCGGTGCCACATGGTAATGATCCAGAAAGACGTCCAGCTCACTGAAGATCTGCTTTTGCAGGTACTTGCTCATATCCATCGGCTTGGTATGCTGCTGCATGTACGCGTCCGCTTCTGCGAGCGTCATGGTCACGCGGCGCTTTGTCACGATGCCGCCGACCTTCTTCTTGATCTCGAGGAATACCTTGTCATCCGGTCCGGCAGGTGAAAAATAGCTGCGCAGACGGATCTTTTCCTTGTAATACGGCTTCGAGATCGATTCGCGGATCAGATAATCATCGGGAGTATCATAATAAATATTGTAGATACCGTACTCCTTGCCGCCGACGCAGTACTTGTCGGGGTCCATGTATTTATGGATCTCTTCAAGGAGAGCCTCGTACTGTTCCATGCACAGCATGAACTTGATTTCCTTACGCTGAAATGTACTGATTGCCATACATTCGGGCGCCGGATCGCATTGTCCGGAGTCCTCCGCTCCTTTCTGTTCCTGTTTCCCTATGCTCCCATTATATAGGCGGTCTCTTAAAATAAACTTAAATCTACATTAAATTTTTAGTTTTTTGTAAAAAATCGTAACAGAATTGGGATGATTTCACAAAAGCAGGAGCAGAAACCAACATTATTCGGCGGATTCCGCCGCATCGGGCTCCGTCACGGAGGCCATCATCTCATTATCATGGCGGCGCTGCTCGTCGATCTCCTCGGGCGTCATATTGACCGCAAGGGCAAGTCCCATGTCATCAAGATAGAAGCTCACCGTATCGCCGTCCTGCACCATGAGCATTCCGAATTCCTCAAACGAGCCGTCCTGCGCATTGTAGACCTCCAGTGCAAAGCCCTCCTGCAGCTGGCTCTCGGTATAGCGGCCGAGCGAAACCTCGGCAGTACCGTCCACGGCGAGGTTCCCCTCCAGACGGTTCTCGCGATCCATTTCGCAGGCCTCGCAGTACATGATCAGCTGCGAGATCTCGACGCCGGTCAGGTTCTGCACCTCGATGGTCACCTTTGTTTTCGATTCGCCGAAGCAGCCGGCACTGCACAGCATCACAGCGGCAAGCGGCAGCAGCAGAAAGTGTTTTGTCAGGACGCGCATGGGCATTTCCACCTTTCCAGGAAATTTTCTTCTCTTCTTATATATACTAATCCCTTTAACTCTGATAGACAAAGTCTATCAGAGTTTAGCCGACAAAGTCGGCGTTAGGGATTGCAAGCCGTGTCAAATCCATGCACGGCATACCGCTCATGTTCGACAGAATCCAGACTCACATTCGGGCATGAGACGGGATTTGAATGCTCTGCATTCAAATCGGCGGATGACATAGTCAGCCGCCCTCCAACCCCCAATCATCTATTGGGGGTTGGAGGATTAGTATTATTATAGCATAACCTTTCAGGATTTGCAAGGGGATATTACGCATTTTGCACAAAAGCATCGGGCTCCCATTCGTTTGAACGGGAGCCCTGATTATCACTTAGTTAAAATGCAGTGTTACGGACTCAAGGCTCATATTGCCCCAATAATTGAAGATCGTCATTGCATCCTGAGGATTGGTCACTTCGATCTCGATGGTATTGTCCGCAGTCAGGTTGGTTCTGTCGTAGGAATTCTGTACTACCCAGCTGCCCAGAACAACGCAGCCGCCGAATCCATGTCCAACCTCGCCGCTCAGCTGGAGGGTGATCTTGGTGATGGATGCGTAATCATAATCTGCCAGAGAATAGGAAGCGCCGTAAACAACATCGGTAAGAACAACGGTGTTGCTCTCGGTCTCTGTCTCTGTCTCGGTCTCCGTCTCTTCCGTGGTGGTAGTCGTGGTGGTGGTTGTGGTTTCCGGAGTCGTGGTCGTCGTGGTCTCCGGAGTGGTCGTGGTAGTTGTAGTCGTCGTTTCCGGAGTCGTGGTCGTTGTCGTGGTGGTTGTGGTAGTCGTGGTGGTTGTCGTTGTTGTGGTGGTCGTGGTAGTCGTGGTGGTTGTCGTTGTTGTGGTAGTCGTGGTGGTTGTCGTTGTTGTGGTGGTCGTGGTGGTTGTGGTGGTTTCCGGAGCAGTGGTGGTGGCTTCCGCAGCACCGCCGAAGGAAAGAACTACATGCTTCAGATTGGTATCGCCGTACCACTTGTAGATCACGAAGGAATCGTGATCCGCATCCACCGGAATGGTAATGGTATTGTTGACCAGATCATCGCCGGTATAATTGACGCTCTTTGTCCAGTTGTCGAATGCAACGCAGCCGTTCATGCCGTAAGGCGGCGTGCTGTCAAACACGAAGGAGATCTCCTTGACGCCGGAATATGCCGAAATATCATAGTTTGTACCGATCACAACGTCATCAAGAATCACATCACCCTCTGCAGAAGGTGCTGTGGTTTCTGCCTCTGTAGGAGCCTCGGTTGCCGGCTCCGTGGGAGCCTGTGTGGGCGCCTCGGTAGGAACCTCAGTCTCTGCTTCTGTCGGAGTCTCCGGCTCTTCTTCGGTGGTCGGAGGAATGATCTCCGGCAGTTCGCCGCCGAGATAGGAAGTGATCTTTTCCGCCCAGTGTGCACCCATCTTCGCATAGCCCTGCTCACTCGGATGGCATCCATCCTCCAGATCGCCGGCATCGATGTCGATCACACTGTTCACATCGCCGAACTGCACGTTCAGGCCCTCTGCCTGTTTTTCCGCAACCAGCGCTGCTACGCCTGCATTGTAGGCATCCACGCATTCCTGCACCTTGTCAGAAAGCTGGCTTGAGGAAATATTGTATACCCATGTGTAGGAGCTTACCCAGTCTGCACGCACAACCGCGTCAATATCCGGAATGGTGGACACGAACAGTACGTCGGTGCTGTCCATATTGTCCAGGATCTCATCCACAATCGTTTCCAGACGATCCAGTGCAGTGGTGGTTTCGCGGATATCTCCGGTTCCGCTGCGGATGTCAAGGCTTGCATCGAGCAGGTCATTGGTTCCGATCTGCAGCAGCACGATATCCGGATCGTAGGTCTGCATCAGATTGGAGCCGCCGAAGAGGGTTTCATAAATACCGTTTCTGCCGGAGTAGTTCATGGTAGAATAACCGCTGTAGCCGCAGTGTGCCGGATCATAGTTGATCGTCGTACCATTCCAATTGTAGGTCGCGGTATCCGACCAGCTGTTCTGCGGCCCGACCATGTCATACTCGATGCCGCTCTGCTCGAGATAATAGTTAAGGTATTTTCGATAGCCATTATCTCCGTTGATGTAGCCGTGCGTGATGGAATCTCCGACAGCCATGATTTTCAGTGCATCATCCGCTCCAGCAACCTGCGTTGTGCTGAATACGCCCATTGCACTGCTCACGCTCATCATCAGTGCCAACGAGGCCGCCAATCTCCTGTGCTTCTTCATAATTTTCCCATTCCTTTCCTGAGAACTCGGTCTCAAAAATGTTACTTCTATTATACACCGCGTTTTACGGAAAGTAAATGGATAATTTGTAAACTTCCCATAAATTTATAGAATTTTCAGTTTATCGTGCTAAAAGCTTAATATAATTCACAAAAATTCTCTTCCTTTATTACCAATTGTAATAAATAGCTCCAGTCTCAGAAGAGGCTGGAGCAGAAATTCAGGCACGATGATGGCTGCGGTACTCAGAGGGGGTACAGCCCATTACCTTGCGGAAGGTCTCTGTATAGTAGCTTGAGCCGCAGAAGCCGCACTGCGCGGCGATCTCGGTGATGCTCAGCTCCCCGAGTTCCAGCTGCTCGCAGCTCTTGGAGATGCGGTACTCGGTGAGGTACTCCATGGGAGTTTTGTCGAGATAGCGTTTGAAAATACTGCTGCATCCGCTGCGCGACACAAAGCCCGCCGTGGCGATCTGGGTCAGCAGGATCTTCTCGGCGTAGTGCTTCTGGATGAAGCCCACCATGCGCCGCATGGATTCGAGCTGCTTGGCATCGGGCTTGTCCGCCGCATCGGGCGCCGCCTTGCTCAGCTCCAGCAGTGTCGCGGTAATGCCGTAGACCGCCGCCATGATGCGCAGCTCATAGCCCTCCTCGCGCTCCATGCTGCTGCGGTGGAGGCTCAGCACGAGATCGATCAGGTGCTTCTCGCGCGGCAGCTCCGGATGGAGGATCATGAACGCCGGCGCGGCATTGCCGGCGATCCGGTCAAGGTAGGGCTTCGACAGCTTGCTGTCGAGCATGGAGGGATGGAAGATGGTGCAGGCGAACTCACAGGGTTCGTTCTCCATGCGCACGGTATAGTGCATCCTGCCGGCGTTGACGAAGATCATCTGTCCCTCCGTCAGCGTACAGGTCACGCCGTCAACGCAGTAGACAAGCGATCCCTTCAGCACATAGGTGAATTCCAGATCATGATGCCAGTGGTTCACGATGGTGATATAGGGCTGGTCCTCCTGCCTTGCGATCGTGGCCTTGATGGGCAGATCCGGCACGGTATAGCCGAGCACCTCCGATTTGTTGTCAAGCACTTCCATGGAATACATACGCTCCCCTCCTGTCGTTTTCTTTTAGGCAATACCGCACAAAGGACAGTGCGTCAGATGTGCAGCAGATTTTTCGTCAGATGATCCAAAAATTCCGCAGGCATACTGCCGTATGTCAAGGAATTTTTGGGCGAGATGACGGAAAAGATGCAAACAGATGACGTGCTGAGCCGTCAGGCGGTCTTTGTGCGGTGTTGCCTTTATGATAGCATATTCCGGCGGAATCGTCAAGCACACTGCGGCTTCAGGAATGGCGAAATGAGCAGTTGATTCTCCCTTGCCATTCTGCCCACCCCCTGCCCCCTCCCGGAGGGAGGGGGGGAAGTGCAGGGGACAAAGTCCCCTGCACCCCTAACAAAACGCCTTAACATCGCGTTTCTTCCACTCCTGCGGCTCTCTGCCGGAGATGGATTCGCGGGTGAGGTTCTGCACCCAGTGGTATTTTCTGTAATTGCGGAACACCGCCGGAAGCTTGATCAGCTCGTCGATATTCAGCAGCAGATAGACCGCCGTCACGGGCAGCTCCAGCACGAAGGCGGCAAAGAGTCCGATGGGGACGACCACGACCCACATCGTCACGCCGTCACAGATGCAGCCGAAGCGCGAGTCCCCTCCCGCCGGAAACAGGCCGCCGATGACGGTCATATTGATGGCCTTGCCGATGACATAGTACGAGCAGCACATGAGCATCACGCGCAGATAGCCCTGCGCGGTTTCCGTGAGCGTTCCGAACAGCGGCACAAACGGCACAACGCAGAGGATCACAAGGCCGGACACCATGCCGGCAATGATGGAGAGCTGCACGATCTTCGCGCCGTACTGCTTCGCCTTCTCCAGCTCCCCTCTTCCGAGCAGGCCGCCGACAATGACGCCGCTGGCATTGGCGATGCCGCAGCAGACACAGATGGACAGGTTCTTGATGATATTGGCGATGGAATTCGCCGCGGCGGCATCACTGCCGAGGTGACCCATGATCACGGAATACATGGTAAAGCCCACGCCCCAGACGATCTGGTTGCCGAGGGACGGCAGGGTGTACTTCCAGAAATCGCGCTGCAGCTCGCGGTCATGCCGCAGAAGGTCACGCAGGCGCAGCTTCACGCTGCCGGGACGGCGCATCAGGCAGAGCGCCCAGACAAGCTCCACGACCTTCGACAGCACGGTCGCGATGGCGGCGCCGGTGATCCCGAGTGCCGGAAAGATGCCGATGCCGAAGATGAGCAGGGCATTGCACACGATATTGACGATCACAGAAACGGAGCTGACCGCGGCGCATTTCGCCGCGCCGCCGCTGTTGCGCAGCATGCACAGGCAGATCTGGGATACGCTGAGCATCAGGTAGGAGATCCCGACGGTGCGCAGATACTCCGCGCCGTACTCGATCAGCACGGGATCGGAGGCAAATGCACGCATCAGCAGCTCCGGACAGAGCAGGGAACCGAGTGTAAACGGCAGGGAGATCAGAACGGAGGCACGCATGCCGATGCCGAGGATCTTCTCAAGCGTCCGGCGGTCGCCGATGCCGTAGTACTGCGCTGCCAGAATCGACACGCCCGAAGTCATGGCGAAGAGGAATAAGGTATAGACGAACTGCACCTGTCCGGCAAGCGACACCGCCGACAGGGCGTCCTGGCTGAGAAAGCCGAGCATCACGGCATCCGATACGCCGACCAGCGCTGTCATCAGCTGCTGGAATGCCATCGGCAGCACGAGTGCAAACAGGCTGCGGTAAAATTCTTTCTTTTCTGCACCATTCATAGGATCTCCTCCTGCTATCATTCTTTCTGTATTTTTACAGTTATCATTATATCTCAGAAACAGAGTGATTTCTATCATGATTTTCCCCTTTTTTATAACAGAATTCCATGCAGAAGATCACAGAAGATTTTCTCTTGCATTTTCGGGAAGGATATGCTATAATGCATAATGCAATGGAATTACAAGGAAGGAATCAACTATGGTACTGCAACGATTCAGACGCACCTTTATTGGTGACAGGCGCTTCTACCGGCAGGTGCTGGTACTGGCGCTGCCCATGATCATACAGAACGCCGTGACAAGCTTTGTCAGCCTGCTCGACAACATCATGGTCGGCCAGATCGGAACCGAACAGATGTCGGGCGTTGCCATCGTCAATCAGCTGCTGTTCGTTTTCAATATCTGCATCTTCGGCGGCGTATCCGGCGCCGGCATTTTCAGCGCGCAGTTCTTCGGCAAGGGGGACTTTACGGGGCAGAAGCATGCCTTCCGGTTCAAGCTCTACGCCAGCAGCGCCATCGCGGTGATCGCGCTGTGTCTTTTCACCTTCTGCAGCGAGCCGCTGATCTCGCTGTACCTCAGCGACCAGACGGATGTCGGCGATCCGGCGCTTGCGCTGCATTACGGTCAGGAGTACCTGCGCATCATGCTTGCCTCCCTCCTGCCCTTCGCGCTCTGTCAGGCCTACGTCAGCACCATCCGCGAGACGGGACGCACCACGATCGCCATGGCTGCAAGTGCCGCCGTGGTGGTATTCAATCTGGTGCTGGACATCCTGCTGATCTTCGGCATCGGCATCTTCCCGAAAATGGGCGTTGCCGGCGCGGCGCTCGCGACCGTCATCGCGCGCATCATCGAGTGCATCATCGTCATTGTCTGGACGCACCGCAATCCGGAGAAGTGCCGCTTCATCCGCGGCGCATACCGCAGCCCGAAGATCCCGCGCAGCATATGCAGGGACATCCTGATCACCGGAACGCCCCTGATGATCAACGAAATGCTCTGGGCAATGGGCATGGCTACCATCTCGCAGTGCTACGCCGTGCGCGGTCTGGATGTTGTCGCGGCGCAGAACATTTCCTCCACGATCACGAACCTCTTCAACATCGTCTACATCCAGCTCGGCGCATGCATCTCGGTCATTGTCGGGCAGCATCTCGGTGCCGGAGACCTCCGGAAGGCACGCGATGCGGACAATAAGATGATCTTCTTCAGCGTGGCGGCATGTGCGGCGGTGGCAGCGATCATGGCGATATTCGGCGGTTTCTTCCCCTCGATCTACAAGACGGAGGAGAGCATCAAGACGCTGGCGCGCACCTTTATTCTGATCGCGGCGCTGGCGATGCCGCTGTGTGCCTTTTCGCACTGCGCGTATTTCACGCTGCGCTCCGGCGGCAAGACGCTGGTCACGTTCCTGTTTGACAGCGTCTACACATGGGCGCTGGTCATTCCGTTCGCCTATTATCTGGCGAATCACACGGTGCTGCCGATCGCGACGGTGTTCTTCCTGGTGCAGTTCACCGAGCTCTTCAAGGCCATCCTCGGCTTCTTCATGGTCAGAAGCGGCGTTTGGCTGCAGAATATTGTCAGCAAGACCCAGAACGCATAGAAAAAACCGGCTTCCGCAAAGAAGCCGGTTCAGTCTGTCGAAAAACCTCATGGATTCAAAAGGCGATAGCCTTTTGGCGGGTG
>CAYYIT010000055.1:0-15326 GCA_964472035.1 uncultured Ruminococcus sp. | reverse complement strand
GGGAGGGGGTTAGGGGGTGGGCAATTTTCAGGAAATTGCCCCTTTTTTGACAAGCCGCTTCTTATGTTTTCTTACAGGCTCGAGATATGCTCGAATACCTTATCCGTGCTCCAGAAGTACATGTCATACTTGAAGCGCTCCTTGAAGCCGCAGCGCTCCATCATCTGCATGACAGGCTCCTGCACACAGGAGAAGTAGCACATTCTGCCCTGCTTTACGATACTCTCACAATAATCGCGCAGCGCCTCAATACCGGAGATATCTGCGATCGTCACACCGCGCATGGAGAAGATGACATTGTAGTTCTCGCCCAGCGCCGTGATCTTTTCCTCGAGCTTAGAGCAGGTACCGAAGTACAGCGGGCCGGAGATGTATACGACGCAGGTGTGGTCGAGCTTCGAAGGATCCGCATGATGCTCATCCACTCTCTTCGGATCCACGGGAGCCACCGTTACCTGCATATCGGAGACCTTGATGACGAACATGAGGATGGAGAACAGTACGCCGATCAGGATCGCTACCGTCAGGTCGAAGATGACCGTTGCCGCCATGGTGATCAGGAACTGCATCATCGCGGTCTTGATCTTCATACGGAAGATATTCTTGATGGCATGCCATTCGTTCATGCGCCACGCGGTCACGATCAGGACGCCTGCCAGTGCCGACAGCGGGATCAGGGACATCACGCCGCCCAGCACGAACATGGACAGCAGCAGTACCACTGCATGGATGATGGATACCAGTCTTGTCTGGCCGCCGGACTTGATGGCAACGCTGGTTCTTGCGATCGCTGCCGTTGCCGGAACGCCGCCGAACAGCGGAATGATCATATTGCCCAGACCCTGTGCGACAAGCTCCACATCGGCGTTGAGCTTCTCGTTCTTCATGCGTCCTGCGGATGCGCCGCAGAGCAGGGATTCGATCAGACCGAGCGCCGCAATGGAGATCGCGGGCGTGATCAGTCCGCTCATCTGGGACATGGAAATGCCGGTGAAGCTGAGTCTGTCCTCCAGCAGCAGGCTCTTCGGGATCGCACCGACCTGCGGTACGTCAAAGCCGCAGATCGCACTCACTGCCGTTGCCAGAATGATGGCGATCAGGGAGCCGGGGCAGTACTGGTTCAGCTTCTTCGGGTAGATCGCCATAAAGACGATGACTGCCAGACCAATCAGGAATGCGGTCATGTCAAAGTGCTGCTCCAGACGGAAGTAGCTCTGCACCTTTTCAATGGTGGTCAGGCCCTCACAGGTCAGACCGGTAAGGTTGCCGATCTGTCCGAAGGCAATGATAATGGCGATACCGCTGGTAAAGCCGGTGATAACGGGCATCGGCAGGTAGGACACGAGTCCGCCGAGCTTGAAGATACCGCAGATCACGAGCAGCACACCTGCCAGGAAGCTTGCCATGAGCATGCCCTGCATGCCGTACTGGGCAACGAGGGACACGAGAATGGCCGTCATGGCACCGGTGGGTCCGCTGATCTGGTAGGAGGCACCGGAAAGTCCGCCGATGAGGATACCTGCGAGGATCGCAGTAACAAGTCCTGCGGAGGCGGTGGCACCGGAGCTGACACCGAATGCGAGTGCGAGGGGCAGCGCTACCGCTGCGACAGTGATGCCGGCAAGGAGATCCTTGGCAAACTTGGAACCGTTATAGCCTTTGAATTCCTTCCGGAGTGATTGACAGTATGCTTTGACCAGCATGTTTTCGCCTTCTTTTCCTAAAATATCTATGTTTCCACAGCCTTTTAATTATACTCCTATCGGGCGGTTTCGTCAATTGACAAAACCACACAACATTGAAAGTGCAAAAAGTGGAAATTTGGCGAATTTACGCCATGAAAAATCCCCTTCTCCGCTGGGGAAAGGGGATTTTTGATCACTCATATCAAAAGGCCGAACATATGGTATTTCTGTGCATAGCGGTTGGCTTTGGTTTTGTCCGTCATTTTCAGCCGCAGGATCAGCTGCTTCTGGGCTTCCTTGTCGCCGCTTTCCGCACGCGCCTCCAGAGCCGCGATCTCCTCCGCAGCAGGATCCGCATCCGCTCTCTGGGAAAAACGCTTCTCGGAATCGCCGAGCTTGATGACGAGCGAGGAAGACACGCTCAGATGGGATCTCGGTGGCACCTGGGATTTCATCGGTTCGCTCACGCTTTTCTTCTTGTCAGAAACCGGCTCAGTTCTCACCGCTGTACCGGCCGCAGAAGACTTTGCCGGCTTCAGAAGCTCCAGATCATGGAGCATCTCATCGATCGTCGCATAGCGGTCCGCAACCTGGAAGCTGCAGGCCTTCATGATGATCCTTGCAAATGCCGGAGAGGCATTGACGGGCGGCTCAAAGGCTTCACCCTTCATACGGCGCTGGAAGGCCTCGGGACTGATGCCGTCCGTTTCGAACGGGAAACAGAGGTTGTTCATCAGCTGGTAGAGGCAAATGCCGAACGAGTAGATGTCCGCCTGCTTCGTATAGGACTCCCGGACATTGAGCTTGGCGCGGTAAATCTCGGGCGCAAGATAGCCCTCGGTTCCCGCAAATGTCATCGCCGTGTCCGACTCCTTGGAAATATTGAAATCGCCGAGCTTATAGATGCCGTCATGGGAACGGAAGAAATTGGAGGGCTTGATGTCGCGGTGGATGATGCCGATCGCATGCGCCGCCGCGATGCCGTTTCCGATGTCTTTGGCAAGCTGTACAATGGATGCCTCAGAAAAATCAAAGCGTCGTTCCTTGATCAGTGTGGTCAGACAGTCCAGCAGTTCCATGCGGATCAGGAAATAATAGCCCTCGAACTTTCTGTCGATCTCGAGGCGGCGGATGGATTCCTCCTCATAGCTGACGATGTTTTTGCAGTCGCGCAGCTTATAGAGGATGGCCGCTTCATTTTCAACGGATTCTCGTTTCTTCTCAATATATCTTAGTTTCTTCTCATCATCCAGAAAGAGGTTGTCCCCTGCAATGATGGGTTCGATCTTCAGCGCGGAGGTATCGATGCGGTTGCGGCGGTTGGCCTGGATGCGGTACACGGCACTGAAGGCGCCGGAGCCGATCTGTTCATCGATATACCAGTTTTCCCACAGCGGCTGCTGGATCTGGTGGATGATCTCATCGAGCACTTCATTGATCTTCATGTACCGTCCCCCCTTCCGTTTCCTGCAGGCAGATGACGATGCAGGTGGCATTATCCACACCGCCGTTTGCCAGCGCATGCTGGATCAGTGCCTGCGCGGGATTGCCGCTGCGCTCTGCAAGCACCTGTGTGATCTCGGCATCCGAGCACATATCCGTGATGCCGTCCGTACACAGCAGCACACACGCCTTCCCCTTCAGGGAAACGTCCGGATATGCGGACGCCTGGATGCCCCGCTGCTCCGGATCCATACCCAGAAAACAGGTGAGCATATGGGCCTCCGGACTGCGGCGTGCTTCGTCCTCGGTATAGATGCCGGCTTTCAGCTTCTGCATCGCAAGGGTGTGATCCTCCGTGAGCTGATGCAGCTTTCTGCCGTCAAAATGATAGATGCGGCTGTCGCCGATGCTGAACGGATACACCGTTCTCCGCTCCACATGCACCATTACCATGGTGCTGCCGCTGCGGCCGGATCTGCGCTGCTTCACAAGCTCACAGATCCCGTTGTTGGCTGCCGAAAAGCAGGCGTTGACGCTGTCGCGCAGTGCACTGAGGCTCTCGCAGCCGGACAGCTGCGGCCGGAACTCTGCCACTGCCTGTACCGCAATGGCAGACGCCTCATCTCCGAACGACTCGCCGCCCATACCATCGCATACAGCAAACTGGTAATTCCGGCTTTCGTCGAGCAGAACCGCCAGCACTTCGTTTTCTTTTCCGCGCATTCTGCCGTTCGGAAGATAGAAATTGTCCTCGTTGGTCTTCCGGACATTGCCCACAGTGGTGGCGGCATACGCCATGATCCTGTGTTCCGGCACTGCCGGTTCTGCCGACTTTGATGCAGCAGGTGCTTCCGGCGTTCCCACGTCCTCCTGCGCGAACAGATCGTACAGCTCCGGCAGATCCAGCATGGGCGGCTGCCCTGCGGATCCCGGATTCCGGCTGCTGAAATGTCTGATTCCTTCCATGAATGATGAACTCCGTCCTTTGCTCTGCCATGCAGAGCATCATAATATCAGGGTTATTATACCATAATTTCCCCTTTTTTGCAAGATTTGCAGACCGGATACGGCATCCGCCGGAAGAAAATCAGCTGTTTCCATAAGGAAGACGACGAAAATTTGTGAGATTTGCCATATTCCCCGCTGCCAAAAAGCCCTCCGGAAAGCGCTGCCTTCCGGAGGGGTCATTGCGATATCAGAGGATCTGCTCCATCCCGATCTTCTGGGGCTTCAGCCCCATCGCCTCATAGAATTTCATGGCATCGGGATTGCATGACCAGACATTGAGTGTCACATTGTAGCAGCCCGACGCCCTGGCAAATGCCAGCACATGCTGATAGAGTGCCGTGCCGACGTGCTGTCCCCTTGCATTTTCATCCACGCAGAGATCGTCGATATAAAGCGTTGTCAGGTCCTGCAGCACATTGCTGCCGCGCTGCTCCTGAAAGATACAGAACGCATAGCCGAGCATCCTGCCCTCCTCATCCCATGCCGCAAACACGGGGCGGCTGTCATCCGCAAGCAGCTGCACCAGCTCCTCATCCGTATATTTCTTCGCATCCGCCCGGAACAGATCCGGTCTCCCCTTGTGATGCACCATCAGGACCTGCCGGAGCAGGCAGTTCAATCCGGGGATATCCTGTGCGGTTGCGCGTGCGATATTCATGCGATTACCTTCCTTCCGTTATGATTCGTTTGCTGTCAGGCTCAGGGAATAGCTGTCACTGATCAGCGTCCGTGCCTGTGCATCAATCACCGCTGAAAAATTACAAAATTGGTAGCCGCTCGGCTGCACCACCCATTCCGTTCCGCTCACTTCAATTTCAATACTGCCATCCGTAAGAATCTGCTTCACAGTGCCTTCCATCCAATATTCACCGGAGGGCACATCCGGATTGGAAGGAACGGCATAGAAGGAAAAGTATCCCGTCAGATGGCCCTCTTCATCACAGGACTCGATGGTAAAATCCAGTCCGGTTTCGCCCTGTGAGCCATAGTAGGTGCCGGTATAGGTCTTGACGATCTGCGGATAGGCACCCGACGGTGCCGACTCTGCTTCCGGTGCAGTCTCCCCATCCAGGGTGATCACACCCCACAGGCCATCTTTCTTCACCCAGGCAAGGCCATTATATACCGGACGTGCTTCTTCGAAGATGCCGACAGGAATCACTTCATTGCCGGCAGTATCAAAGTAGCCGCCGCCGTTTGCGGTGTTCACTGCGATGTATCCCTCCGACGGCAGGTACGGAAGGCGTTCTTCTTCGCTATGATACTCGCCCTGTGTATACTCATACCGTATGATCAGATCCGCATCAAATACAAAGGGAAGGATCTCTTCACCATCTTCATTCACATAGCCCCATTTGCCGTCCTTGCAAAGTGCTGCAACGCCATCGAGATAACTGGTCGCATTTTCGTATTCAAATGCAGCGATGACCTCATTGTTTTTTACGACGCCGTAGGTGGTGCCAAGCTGCACCACCGCCTCATAATCTTCCATATCCTCGGGCAGTATGATTTCTCTTGCAGTGACCGCTTCTTCTATATCTTCAAAAACCGTACCAAATTGCGTTTGATTGATATAATACTCTGTTTTGTCAATAGAATAAACTCCAGTCGACACCAGCTGGGACATATTCAAGTCGTAATAGTAGTTCCATCCACTTGCAGTCGTAGACAGAACATCACACTCTTCACAGTAATTTGAGCCGTCTGTCGTAATAATCGCATGCTGCGTACAGAAAACCTTATATTCATAATCCGGATAAACCAATACATAATGGTCAGCTAATTCTGCATCCGGTCTGTCCGCATCCGGTTCAATAATGATATTGCCATCCTGATCGATCATTCCATACTTGCCATCAATTTTAATAATGGAATATTCAGACTGGATATGATGCCCATAATTTGCAGTTTGGTAACGTTGCTGAGCAACATTGATATCCTCCGCCTCGATCTCCGGTTCGAGATACCAGCTGTACTGCGGTGCTTCTGTCGGCGCTTCGGTGGGAGCGTCTGTTTCCGCTTCGGTCGTTTCTTCGGCGGTTTCTTCGGCTGCAGATCCCTCCGGATCTGTTTCTGCATTTCCGTCGGCTGCATAATCAAGTGCCTCCTCCGAAAGCTCCAGATCCTCGGCATCCTCCGGCAGCACAGGGGTCGGGTATGCGCCGATGCAGTCATCCTGCTCGACGATCACGGCGGCAATCTCTTCATCTTCTACATAGAAACCGAAGCCCTCCAGCTCCTCGAGCTCCTCAAATTCCTCGGAAACCAGCCACAGGAAATAATCCGGTTCGGAAACGGATACCGCACCGTTCTCCGGCAGCTCCGGTGCCTCATCCGGCTTTTCATAGGATTCTGCGAAGAGATAATAGCCCGCCTCGATATTGACGCCCTCTTCACTTACGATTTCTACAGCTTCCTGTGCAGCTGTGTACAGGTCCTCTGCCTTCGCATTGGCAGCATCGAGATTTTCCTTATCCGCATCCGCGCCGCGTTTCCCGAAGAGAACATCACGGAATGCATAGCATACACCGATTCCGGCCGCCAGCAGCAACAGCACACAGAGCAGCACAATGATACCGACTCTGCTCTTTTTCTTTCGCGTTTCGGGAACGGGAGCCAGTTTGTATCCGGCATCAGCACTCACCGGCGCAGCAGGCTTTGCCGGCATCGGCGCCGGAGTCGGTGCAGCCGCCCCTGCTGACGCACCGCATCCCGGGCAGAATTTTGCTCCTTCACGAATTTCTTTTCCGCATTTTTTACAGAACATGGTTCCTCTCCTTTATTCTCTCACATCCCAGACAGTAAACGTTGCCGGTGTGCCGTTGTCAACCGTAGCAGTCGTCGGATAGCCGCCCGCATAGCTGCCGTCCGTCACCCAGGCCGCCGTCACCCAGCCATCCTCAACAATGTACACGAAAAGATAGTCGAGTTCTTCCAGCGCGTTGAAATAATTGTACATCGTCCCATCCATCTCCGCGCAGTCGCCATACATATGTACGCCGTCGAACTGCGTAATGTCCACGCCCTCAGAATCCTTCTCCACCAGCGCCGTCGCAACACAGTTGTACAGGGACTTTGCATTGGCATTCATCGAATGCACACGGCTCTTATCCACATAGCCGCCGAGTTTTTCCTCCTCGCTGGCTGCAAGTGCAAGCGTATCCTCATCCAGCGCCGCATCCTCTGCATCCTCCGGCTCCGCCTCACAGGGATAGGCTCCGATATATCCTTCCACGCTGCACAATGCGCCTGTGATATGTCCATCCTCCACGCATACTGCAAAGCCATCGCACTCCGGCATCCCATCACACGAAATGGCATACAGGAACATATCCGGATCGCCGGGAGAAGCATCGCACTCCGGCGATTCTTCCGGAACGTCGTTCATATTCCTGACGATATAGCAGCCGTCCTCAACCGCATATCCCTGCAAAGAAATGCGGCACAGTGCCATGGCAGCATTGACAAACAGCGCCTCTGCGCCGTCGTTTGCATCATCGACCGCATCCTCCAGCGCTTCTTCCGCTGCCTTCTTTGCAGCAGCTTCTTCCGCCTTGCGTTCGTTCGAAAGATGCACGCCGAGTGCAATGCCGCCGCCCGCCAGACACAGCACTGTCACCACGGAGAGCGTAACAAACAGAGGTGCCATGCTGCGCTGCTTCGCAGGCTTCACTGACATCTGTACGGGCTGCTGCATGGTCTGCGCAGCGTTCTGGCTGCGTCTGCCTGCCTGTCCGGGGATGACCCCCTGCAATGCCGTACCGCATCCTCTGCAAAAGCTTGCTCTGTCATCATTTTGCTTTCCGCACTTTTCACAAAACATCGTATTTCCTCCTTCGGTCAGCTCACCACATGCGTCAGGATCTCCTCACGCACAGCGGTATATTTCTGTTCCGGATCGCTGTACGCAGCGGCAAGGCCGCCGTCATTTCCCTTGAGGGACGTACTCACATCAACATAATGCAGCTCCTGCGCTTCAGCAAGTGCAAAGAGCGCTGCGTTCCAGTCGTTGATATTGCGGTTTGCTTCCGCATCCGCCTCGGCCGGAAGCGCCGTCAGAATGTAGAGGGGCACACCGGGAAGCTTCTTCTTCAGAATGCCGGCCAGTGATTCCAGCGTTTCCAGTCCGCTGTCCGGATCCTCCGGACGGGAATACCAGAGGTACACCGCTGCCGGCTGTTTTCCCTGCAGTGATGCCGCAGTATTCTGCATGGTGTCCTCCGTCAAAACAGAAACGGCATCCGTGAAAACCATTCCGGATGCCGTTTCGCAGTATGTCGTAAATTCTGTCACGTTCCCCAGAAATGCACATGTTGTCATGTAGCCTGCGTCCGCTGCCGGTGATTCCGGAACGGGATTGACAGCTGCAGACGTAGAGGGCTGTGTATCCGCAGGCGCATCCGCCGCCTCTGTTTCCTGCTGGGTCTGGGAGCTGCCGACGATCTCCTTCTCCCAGTAATCTTCCTGAGAAAGTGCCGACACCATGTACAGTGCGAAGCATCCGCCGAATGCAAGCATGATCAGCAGGATCAGAACACCCAGCTTGAACCGGATCATGGGTCTGATCTTTTTTGCCTCCACCTTACCGTGTCTTCTCTTTCTGTTCTGTGCCATTGCTCTTGATCCTCCATCTATGAACAGGCCGCCGCTGCCGGCTGCCCAGTATACTCCATCTCCCGGAAGCCCTTTCCAGGATAGTATTATTATACCCCAAAGGCAGTTTTTTTGCAAGGGCTTTTGCCGATGTTTTTTATAAATTCACGATTTTTTGTTGCAAATCCCAAAGAACTGTTGTATAATATAAGGAGAACTTTATGCACTGCACAATCCGCAGTGCAGTGCTGCGAAGCGGCACATTGTCACACCACGATCGGAGGCACACGCGCATGTGTGGATTTGTAGGATTTACAAACCATATCGACAATTCCCATCAGGTCATCGAGGCCATGATGGACACCATACGTCACAGAGGGCCGGACGCATCCGGAAAATATGTGGATGAAAGCATTGCCCTCGGACACCGCAGACTGAGCATCATCGATGTTTCCGCGCAGGGCAACCAGCCCCTCTACAGCGGGGACGGCCGGTATGTACTGGTGTTCAACGGCGAGATCTACAACTACCGCGAGCTGCGCGAGGAGCTGAAGGCGCAGGGCTGCGTCTTCACGACCAACACCGACTCCGAGGTGCTGCTGCACGGCTACGCCGTCTGGGGCAGTGGGATGCTCGGAAGGCTTCGCGGCATGTTCGCCTTTGTGATCTGGGACCGGCAGGAAAAGCAGCTCTTCGGCGCAAGGGACTTCTTCGGCATCAAGCCGCTCTACTACGCGCAGATGGGTGATACCCTGCTGTTCGGCTCCGAGATCAAGGCATTTCTGCGGCACCCCCATTTCCGGAAGGAGCTGAACACCGCGGCACTGGAGGAATACCTGACCTTCCAGTATTCCGCCATGGATGAGACCTTCTTCAAGGATGTCTTCAAGCTGCCGCCGGCGCATTATTTCACTTATCAGAACGGCTCCCTCCGCATCGAACGCTACTGGGACGTACAGTTCCGCGCGGATCAGAACCCCTCGCTGGACGAGTGGGTGGATGAGATCTCCGAGGTCTTCCATGACTCCGTAAAAGCCCACAAGATCGCGGATGTCGAAGTCGGCTCCTTCCTGTCGAGCGGCGTGGATTCGAGCTATGTGGCGGCCATCGCCGATGTGGACAAGACTTTCACCGTGGGCTTCGGCAGTGATGAACGCTACAACGAGATCGGCTGGGCAAGGGATTTTTCCAAGGCGATCGGCAAGCAGCATTACACCAAGGTCATCGAACCGGAGGAATACTGGGGCGCGCTCCGGCGCATTCAGTACCAGATGGATGAACCCCTCGCGGATCCCTCCGCGATCGCATTGTATTTCGTATGCGGACTGGCTGCGCAGCACCTGAAGGTCGTACTCTCCGGCGAGGGCGCGGATGAGATCTTCGGCGGCTACAATGTCTACAGCGAGCCGGATTCCACCGCATATGACAGACTTCCGCGCTGCATCCGGCGCGGCATCGGCAGCATTGCCGCAAAGCTCCCCGCAAAACGCGGCGTGAATTTCCTCGTCCGCAAGGGCAGGGATATCGAAGAACGCTTCATCGGCAATGCCTATATCTTCACGCCGGAGGAGCGCAGAAGACTCCTGTGCATCAAAACCGATGCACCCGGCCCGCAGGCTCTGACAGCAAAGTACTACCGCCGCGCTGCGGATCAGGATACGGTCACGAAAATGCAGTACCTTGACCTGCACATGTGGATGGCAGGCGACATTCTCCTCAAAGCCGACAAAATGAGCATGGCACATTCGCTTGAGCTGCGCGTGCCCTTCCTCGACAGAAAGGTCATGGCGGTGGCAGAACGGATCCCTGCAAAATACCGCGTCACCCGAAAAGCAGTGACGGACGAGCAGACACCCTATGTCACAAAATACGCGATGCGGCTTGCGGCAAAAAAGGACACGCCGCAGGAAACCGCTAAAACCGCTGCCAAGAAGAAGCTCGGCTTCCCCGTTCCCATCCGCGTATGGCTTCGGGAGGAGCAGTACTACAGCATCGTAAAGGCACGCTTCGAAAGCAGCGCCGCCAAGCAGTTCTTCCACACCCAAGAGATCGTGAAGCTGCTGGATGATCACCGCGACGGCAGGGCGGACAACAGCCGCCGGATCTGGACAGTATTCATGTTCCTGACCTGGTATGCGGTCTATTTTGAGAACGAGGCCCTATGACCCACAGAAAGGACGGATTATGGCAAGTAACATCACCTATAAGTACATCCGCGAAAATGCCGACATCATGGAATATATCCGCCGTGCAGATGATGAGCTCGGCGCGCTCGGCTACACGGAGCATTCCTTTGCCCATGTGGAGAAGGTCGCCCATGCCGCAGGCTGGCTGCTTACGGAGCTGGGCTATGGCGAACGCACCGCAGAGCTTGCACGGATCGCCGGCATCATGCACGACATCGGCAATGTCATCAACCGCGTGGATCATGCGCAGAGCGGCGCTGTCATGGCGTTCCGTCTGCTGGACAATATGAATATGCCGGCAGCTGAGATCTGCTCGATCGTCTCCGCGATCGGCAATCACGACGAAACCACCGGACAGCCCCTCAACCCCATTTCCGCGGCACTCATCATTGCGGACAAGACCGACGTGCGCCGCACCAGAGTCCGCAAGTCCACGGATTTCCTGATGTTCGACATCCACGACCGTGTGAATTTTGCAGTGGAAAAATCCGAGCTGCGGCTCAGTGACGATAAGAGCGCCATCATTCTGGAGCTGACGATCGACACACAGATCTCTTCCGTGCTGGAATACTTCGAGATCTTTCTCCAGCGCATGCTGATGTGCAAGAAGGCCGCCTCCTTCCTGCATCTGCGCTTTGAAATGCTGATCAACGGTACAAGCGTACTGTAACCATACTATCTGCGCTGCCAAGACGGCGCACAAGGAGGAATTCTATGTTTTCTAATTTTCCCCACCTCATTGACCTGAACGATCATCCCGTCAGCTGGTGGAACGGCGTTCTCGACCTGGGCGAAAAGATCCTGCAGAATCCTGCCCTCTATGCCGGCAGCTGCAAGGGCAAGATCATGGGTACCCTGTTCTATGAACCTTCCACCCGGACACAGATGTCCTTCCAGACCGCCATGCTGCGGCTCGGCGGAACGGTCATCGGCTTTGACAATCCCGCGACTTCTTCCGTTGCAAAGGGCGAGAACCTCAAGGATACCACAAAGATCGTCAGCGGCTACGCGGATGTCGTTGTCATGCGCCACCCCACCATGGGTGCGGCAAAGGCAGCTGCCCTGACGGCGGACTGCCCTGTGATCAATGCCGGCGACGGCGGCCATCTGCATCCCACGCAGACCCTGACCGACCTCCTGACGCTGAAGGTGGAGAAGAAAACGCTCTCCGGCCTGACCATCGGCCTGTGCGGTGACCTGTACAACGGCAGGACCGTACACTCCCTGTGCAAGGCAATGAGCTGCTATCCGGACAACCATTTCATCATGATCTCCACCAAGGAGCTGCGCATGCCGTCCTACATCAAGGATAAGATCCGCGCGCACGGCGGCACCTACGAGGAGACCGAGAGCCTGGAGGCGGCCATCCCGAAGCTCGATATGCTCTATATGACGCGCATCCAGCGCGAGCGCTTTGCCTCCGAGGAGGAATACTTCGCGCAGAAGGACACCTACATCCTGACACCTGAAAAAATGAAGCTCGCAAAGTCGGATATGATCGTCCTCCATCCCCTGCCGCGCGTGGATGAGATCACCGTTTCCGTTGACGACGATCCGAGAGCCATGTATTTCAAGCAGGCAAAATACGGCATGTATGTCCGCATGGCGCTGATCCTCACCATGCTCCAGAGCACGGCAAGAACCGAGCTGCTCTGCGGCAGCACACATCCGGGCGTTGCGTGCAGAAATCCCAAGTGCATCACCTGTGCGGAGGATTATCTCCCGAAGAGCTTCTCCGGCACAGGCACAACGCTGATCTGTGAATACTGTGATGAGCGGCTTTTGCTGGAACACTAAAATGCCGCGAAACAAGTCGAAAAAAGTCTATCACCACTACCCGAAATCCGGTGTAGTAAAGCTGCCCCTGTTTTATCTGATCGTTGGCATTATGACACTGCCGTTATTTGTGTTCCTGCTGATCATGGGACTGCGTGAAAGCATCGGACTTGCAATCCCGAGCGGTGCGATGACACTCTTGTCGTTGTCGATCATCATCGCCGCACTGAACTGGCGGGTCACGTTCGATACTACAGGCTTTACCTACCGGAATTTCTTTCGCATTTCCCGTCATTATTTCTATGATGATGTCACCGCCATCCGGTTTGACAACACGGCGATTGTCTACATCGGGAAAAAGAAAATTTCCGTGGAGGAATCATACGATAACCGTGACGCATTCCTGCATTCCCTGAAAATGCACGCACGACATGCAAAACGTACAGAAGCGAAGCTGTTCGGCGGCAATGTTCGCAATCCGGAGGAGTTCGTGTTTGTCTTTTGGTTTGTCTATATCGGATTGCTGCTCATGCTTGCAATGGTCTTTTTCTCAAACAGTGATTTGAAAGAAGCGGATCTTGCCAGCGTATCGGCTGTGATTTCTGATTATGAAATCCGGACGGATACGGAGGGAGATGAAGATCTTTTTCTGTATGCAGAGGGCTTTGCCAAACCGTTTCGGGTGTGGTATCCGGAGGATATGGAAAATCTGGAGCTGCTGCAGTCGGACATCGAAAGCGGTGCAGTGTTCACAATCTGCTATGACAAGCATGATAATACGGAAGAGCAAGTCCGCACAGACGGCGCAGTCGTTCAGAAACTCAATTCTGACATCCGTCCATATCTGACATTGGAAAGCATGAACCGCCATAACGCTGAAACACGAACCATTCTGCTGATTGCGGCTCTGATTATAACGGTTGTATGGTGGGGATTTGCCGGGCTGTTTGCCTATGTCACCACCCACGCTGACCGTTTCCCGAATGCAGTGCACTGGTTTGTGAAGGATTCGTATATTATCAAAAAACAGAGGCATTGATATAACGATTACTCCATGGTAATCGACACCACAGAAACCACTTGCCGAAGAGCTTCTCCAGCACCGGAACGACCCTCATCTGCGAATACTGCGATGAACAGCTTCTGCTGGAGCATTAACACTGATCTATGATAAAGGAGTCACCCATGACACATCAGCTTTGCATCGTACTGGATCCGGGCGGTCCGTACAGCCAGCTTCTTGCACGCCGCGTGCGTGAATGCGGCGTTTTCTGCGAGATCCTGCCCGGCAGCACGCCACTTTCCGTCATCACGGGACAAAAGCCCTGCGGCATTCTCCTTGCCGGCACAGCCGGCAGCTGCCGCAGCATTACCTTCCCCGAGGGCATCGCGTCCCTGGGAATCCCGCTGCTCAGCATCGGCAGCAGTGCGCTGTGGCTGATGCAGGCGCTCGGCGGCACGATCGGTACCTGCCATACGGCGGAATACGGCAGTACTCCGACAAGCTACGATACCTCCGGCGTACTCTTCGGCGGCATCCAGATGCCGGAACAGGCAGCCTCCTGGATGCATCGTCAGGAATCCGTCAGCGAACTGCCGGAGGGCTTCACCGTCACGGCACGCACCGCCTCCGGTCCGGCAGCGATGGAATGTCCGGAGCGCAGGCTCTATGCGCTGCAGCTGCATCCCGAAATGCGCGAGACCTTCGCAGGCCTTGGCATGCTGGACAGCTTCCTGAAAAATGTCTGCGGCTGCACGGGCGACTGGTCCATGGAGGACTACGCGCAGACCGCCATTGACGCGATCCGCGAAAATGCCGGCGACGGGAACGTCCTGCTTGCGCTTTCCGGCAATGCGGAGGATCTGACGGCGGCGGCGCTTCTGTCAAACGCGCTCGGCGAGCGGTTCACCGCCCTGTTTGTAGACCATGGCTTTTATCGAAGCAACGAAGCGGAGGAGCTCCTCTCAGCATGCCGCAGCATCGGCATGCGCGTAGAGCGCATCGACGCAGCGGAGGCATTCCTTGCCGCCCTCGACGGCATCCGTGATTCGAACGAAAAACGCGGTACCTTCTGCCGCTACATGGAGCGCGTGCTTGAATGCGAGGTGCAGCAGCGAGGCGGCCGTTTCCTTTCCAGTGAAGCACTCGGCGGTATGCGCCCCGATACGCTGCAGCCGCTGTTTCCGGATGAAATCCGCCGGCTCGGGCGGTCGCTCGGACTGTCCGGTGCAATGATGCAGCGGCATTTTCTTCCGGCGCACGGCTTGTCCTGCCGCGTGGAAGGTGTCGTTACGAAGGATGCACTCGGCATCTTGCAGCAGGCCGACTGTATTTTCCGGCAGGAGATCGCAAGAGCCGGTCTTGAACAAAGTGTCGGCGCACATTACGCCGTCCTGACCGACAGCCGCACGATCGCACTGCGATGCCGCAGGGCATCGGAACTTTCCGATGCAGGCTTCGCCTCCCTGCCCTACGAGCTCCTTGCTGTTGTTTCCGCGCGCATCACAAGCGAGATCGCACAGATCCGCCGCGTGGTCTACGACATCACCCTGCAGCCGGAGGAATAACGCTGATCCAACAATCAAAACCACCCGTTGAACGGGTGGTTTGAGGAAGCCCTATAAGGGCTTGATA
>CAYYIT010000054.1:0-15557 GCA_964472035.1 uncultured Ruminococcus sp. | reverse complement strand
CGTGCGTTAGCTGTGGGCAATTTTCAGGAAATTGCCCCTTTTTTGACAAGCTGAAGGATGCTATTTATCATAGCATCCTTGAAAAAGCTTAATCTTCTGTGAAAACAGAAATTTTTTTATTACGTCCAGAAATTAAACAACTCAAAATACACCACAAACCCTGTCGCAAACAGATTGCAGAGCACGGAAACGGCATACCTCACCCGTGCAAGCTTCTTCATTTCCTTTTCGGTAAAGAGCGCCTTGGCAGTGAATACTGCGGAAGCAAGGCAGACGATCGCACTCACGCCTGCTGCAATGCACATAACGACAAGCACTGCCCTGGATACCATTGCATCGATAAGGAGAACAAGCACGATTCCCACTGCAAGCCTTGCAAGCTGCCCTGCGAGAATCGCCCTGCCTGCCGGTACAGCCTTGTATTTCTTCACAAGCGTTCTGATGCCCTTTATGATAAGCAGTACAAGCGTGACAACTGCAATCACCGCAAAGAGCAATACAGCGGTAAATTCATTCGCAACGGTATGACTCTGAACATAAGCCACCGAGGAATATTCAAGTATGATCCTTCCGTCAGAAGTGGTCGTTTCATAAAGGAAATCACTGGAACCTTCGATCATATAGAGCTTGTCGGAAATGCGCGTCAGTGCAGGGATACCGCCCTGTGTATAGGAATCTGCATGTTCTCCCTGTGCAAGGGGCAGATAGCTCAGACAAGCGGATATTTTTGTCAGACCGTCAAAATACCCTCTGCTTTCTACATAATCTCCACTGATGTCAGTGCGTTCGGTAATCGCGGCATTGGTATAGATCGGGTTGTTTGTAAATGAACCGAATATCAGCTCGGGGATTCCATAGCTGAACACTGCTTCATTCTGCTGATTTGCAAGAACAACAACGCCCGTCTTTGATTCCTTATCAAAAACAAGATTTGCAGAGCCGGCATTTACATTGCCGCCGTGTCCCATTGTGGTTACGGCGTATTCCGTCACCCACATGCCGTGGCAGTTCTTCGGAATATCACTGTCGCCGTAGCAATCGCTTGCAGAAAGCATGAGGGCAAGCGTTTCCTGCTTTGCAAAGAGGGGGCATTCATCATCAACAAAAGCCTGTGCAAATGTTGTGATATCGGCAAGTGTACCGGTGACAGAGCCTGCGGGGTAGAGGAGAATATAGCACATCGCCGTGCCAAGATCCTCGTCTTCCGCCATGCCCATTTCAGGGTAGTTCAGGATGCGGTAAGCCTTTGTCTTTTCACGCTGCGTCCGCACCCATTCGTTGTCGCGGTAATCTGCGCTGACCGAGGTCTGCTCCATGCGGAATATCGCAGGCGGCAGCGGCAAGAGTATGCTGACGGCGTCCCTGCTGCTTGGCTTGATGATCCTTCCGACCATCATCGGTGTTGCGGAATCGGCGATCCGTGCCGTTCCCGACAGCTATTATGAGGGTTCTCTTGCGCTCGGTGCAACAGCGGAACGCAGCGTATTTTTTGCCACGCTTCCGGCAGCAAAGACCGGCATCATGGCGGGTGTGATCCTCGGCATCGGCAGAGCCATCGGGGAAACCATGGCGGTCGTAATGGTCTGCGGCAACCAGAGCGTGCTGCCCAATGGCATCACCTCCGGCATCCGTACCCTGACAGCAAATATCGTACTGGAAATGGGCTATGCGGCAGATCTCCACCGTGATGCCCTGATCGCAACGGCAGTGGTGCTGTTCGTGTTCATCCTGCTCATCAATACGCTGTTTTCTGTGATCAAAAACCGCTCGAAAGACTGAGGTGTCCTATGGAACTTGCCAAACGAACAACACTTCCGCAGAATGCACAGACAGCTGCATCCTCTGCGATCAACATCCGTACAAGGAAGCAGAAGCTCCGTGAATACAGAACACAACCTCTGTCCCTCCTTCTGAAAATCCTCATGCTTCTGTCGGTCGTGATCTCCGCAGGCGTGCTTCTCCTGCTCATCGGCTATATTCTCATCAAGGGCATTCCGGCACTGATCGAATACTGTCCCTCCATTTTTGCATGGGAGTACAGCAGTGAGAATGTCTCCATGACACCGGCGATCATCAACACCGTGATCATGACCGTGCTGGCGCTGATCCTCGCCGTTCCGGTGGGCATCTTTGCAGCGATCTATCTGGTGGAATATGCAAAGCGCGGCAGCAGACTTGTGAAACTCATCCGTATCACGGCAGAAACGCTTTCCGGCATTCCGTCCATCGTCTACGGACTGTTCGGTTACCTGCTCTTTGTCATCACGCTGGGAATGGGCTATTCCCTGATCGCAGGAGCGGTGACACTGGCGATCATGATCCTCCCCCTCATCATCCGTACAACGGAAGAAGCGCTGCTTTCCGTACCGGATTCCTATCGTGAGGGCAGCTTCGGACTTGGCGCAGGACGGCTGAGAACCGTATTCACGATCGTCCTTCCCAGTGCCGTCCCCGGCATTCTGGCAGGTGTGATCCTTGCCATCGGCAGAATCGTAGGCGAGAGCGCGGCACTGATCTTCACCGCAGGCACATTTGCCGCTGTCCCTGACAGCCTGACGGATTCCGCAAGAACGCTTTCCGTGCATATGTATGCATTGCTGTCCGAGGGACTCTACACGGATCAGGCGCACGCGGCGGCAGTCATCCTGCTGGTGCTTGTGGTCGGCATCAACGCATTATCGGGCTTTGCAGCAAAAAAACTGGCTGGCAAAAACGAATAAGGAGAAATACCATGGATAAATTCACCATCCGCAATATGAAGCTCTGGTACGGCGATTTTCAGGCGCTCAAGGGCATTGACCTGCACCTCGCCGCAAACGAGATCACCGCATTCATCGGGCCATCCGGCTGCGGCAAATCCACCCTGCTCAAGTCCCTCAACCGCATGAACGACCTGGTTACCGGATGCAGGATCACGGGTGAGATCCTTCTTGACGGGGAGGACATCTACGGCGATATGGACATCAATCGCCTCCGCCGCCGTGTGGGTATGGTCTTCCAGAAGCCGAATCCCTTTCCCATGAGCGTCTATGACAATATCGCCTATGGGCCGAGAACGCACGGTATCCGTTCGAAATCGAAGCTTGACAAGATCGTGGAAAAATCCCTGCGTGATGCGGCGATCTGGGATGAAGTCAAGGATCGCCTGAAGAAAAGCGCACTCGGACTTTCCGGCGGTCAGCAGCAGAGACTCTGCATTACAAGGGCACTTGCCGTCGAGCCGGAGGTGCTTCTCATGGACGAACCGACCTCCGCACTCGATCCGATCTCGACTTCCAAGATCGAGGATCTGGCAGTTGCGCTGAAAAAGAAGTACACCATCATCATGGTGACGCACAACATGCAGCAGGCGGCAAGAATTTCCGATCAAACGGCATTTTTCCTGCTCGGCGATATGGTGGAATGCGGAAAGACGGAGGAGCTGTTCTCGATGCCGAAGGATAAGAGAACAGAGGATTACATTACAGGACGTTTCGGATGATGGGAGGGTATTATGAGAATACACTTTGATGAAATGCTTTCCATGCTGCATATGGAAATGATCAGAATGGGTACGCTCTGCGAGGATGCCATCACCTGTGCGGTCAAGGCATTGCTCGACAATGATGCAGAAATGGCGGAGAGTGCATTTGCGGCAGAACGAGCGATCGACGAAAAGGAACGGGAGATCGAAGCACTCTGCATGAAGCTCCTGCTCCAGCAGCAGCCGGTCGCCACCGATCTGCGGACGGTGTCCTCGGCACTGAAGATGATCAGCGATATGGAACGCATCGGCGATCAGGCAGCGGATATTGCCGAAATGACGGGATTTGTCGGAAGTGAGCATGCTTTCGGCAAGGTGCACATCAAGGAAATGGCACTCGAAGCCAT
Organism: uncultured Ruminococcus sp.; assembly: GCA_964472035.1. GTDB lineage: Bacteria > Bacillota > Clostridia > Oscillospirales > Ruminococcaceae > UBA3855. The sequence continues at coordinate 11,687 of CAYYIT010000054.1, read as the reverse complement.
TGCGATGGTCACGGGCAGTCTGCAATCCTTTGTCGATCAGGATCTTGCCGCTGCACAAGCGGTCATGGCGGCGGATGATAAGGTGGACGCACTGTTCTCCAAGGTGCGTCGGGAATTGATCACACTGATCGCAGAACAGCCCGAGCACGGAGAAGCCTGCATTGACATTCTGATGATCGCCAAATACCTCGAACGCATCGGCGACCATGCGACCAATATTGCCGAATGGGTGGAATTTTCCATCACAGGATTCCATCATGATGCAGAGGTACAGTCATGATCTATATGCTCGAAGATGATGATTATATCCGGAATTTTGTCCTCTACGCCCTGACCAGTGCAGGCATGGATCCGTATCACATCAACCGCACTCATTTTTGGCGTCTTTGCGAACCGTTATCCAATCATTTTTTTCTGAATCTGCCGGGTGTCACTCCATACTTCTTCTTAAAAGAACGGTTGAAATATGACAGATTCTCAAAACCGCATGCAGCAGCAATGTCCAGAATATTTGTGTCGGCTGCGAGGAGCATCCGTGCAGCGATCTCCAGACGAAAATCATTGAGATAGGCGATGAATCCCATTCCCATGCTTTCCTTGAAGAACTTCATAAAATAGGATTTGCTGTAAAAGCAAAAATTTGCCATCTCCTCTATGGTGAGCGGTTCGGCATAATGCGACTCAACATAGGAAAGTATCGTTTTGAGTTTTTCCAGCTGTTTTCGGGGCGGTCTGCTTTCAGAGGTGCTGCATTGTGCATACAGATGGTACAGCAGCAGATACAGATGCCCCTTCACTGCAAGCTGGTATCCTGATGATCTGGTATCGCAAAGGCCGTCGATCTGTCCGATTGCTTCTGCAATTTCCCGATATCCCGCATGCTCCGGCCCGACTACAGCCGATGCATCGACATTGGCAGAAAGCAGCGGTGACAAAAAGCTTTCCCAGCAAAGATCGCATCCGCCGGAACGCAGGAGAGATGGCTTGAACAGGATGTTTTCGTATTCCATCGCATTGTCCCCCAGCTGCCGGATCGCGTGAAGCTGTCCGGACATCACAAATACAATATCACCCATCCGCACTTCGTATTCGGTCAGATCAACCGAAATGATGCCCGTTCCCTTCTTGATCACAATGATCTCCACTTCCTCATGCCAATGCATATTCACCGCAGAAAAATCCAACGGAATGGAACACAGATAGGTATTGTAGGGGAATTCCGGAGAAGTGTGGCTTTTGTCTTCGTGATAGATCTCATAATTCGTCAGGTTCAAAAATAGCACTCCCTTTCAAAAAAAGATAGTATTGTGCAAAAACGAAGCCGTATGCTGCAAGATATAGTCCCAAAAAGATGGTACAATAGGATCATACCAGTGATACAAAATCCATTCAAAGGAGAGAATGATATGAATCTGAATGAAGTACTGCTTGCAGCATACGGCAGATCCATCAGCGAATGCAGCAATGCAGAAATCTATGCTGCCCTGCTGAAGGAAACCGATGCGATGGCATCGCAGAAATGCCATGCCTCCGTCAAAAAGAAGCTCTATTATATTTCCGCAGAATTCCTGATTGGAAAGCTGCTTTCCAACAACCTCATCAATCTCGGCATCTACGAGGATGTGAAGACGCAGCTCTCCGCTGCTGGAAAGGATCTCTGCGACATCGAGGAGATCGAACACGAGCCGTCCCTCGGCAACGGCGGTCTCGGGCGACTGGCGGCTTGCTTCCTCGATTCCATCGCGACCCTTGGACTGCACGGCGACGGCATCGGGCTGAATTACCACTTCGGGCTGTTCCGTCAGGTCTTTGCGGACAATGCACAGACGACCATCCCCGATCCGTGGCTGGATGACCGCAGCTGGCTGCGCCGCACGGATCTCACCTATCCCGTGAAATTCCGTGATCTGGAAGTCACCGCACGGCTTTACGAGATCCATGTCACGGGCTATGGCAGCGTGACCAATAAGCTGCGTCTCTTCGATATCGAGAGCGTGGATGAATCCGTCGTAAAGGATGGCATCGACTTTGATAAATCCGAAATCGCAAAGAATCTCACGCTGTTCCTCTATCCCGATGACAGCGATGAAGCCGGCCGACTCCTGCGCATCTACCAGCAGTATTTCATGGTATCCGCAGGCGCGCAGCTGATTCTGGATGAATGCACCGCGCGCGGCTGCGATCTTTATGATCTGCCGGAGTATGCGGTGATCCAGATCAACGATACCCACCCGACTATGGTCATTCCGGAACTCATCCGCCTGCTCATGGAAAGGGGCATTCCGATGGATGATGCCATCTCCATCGTCAGCCGCACCTGCGCGTACACGAACCATACGATTCTCGCAGAGGCACTCGAAAAGTGGAAGATCGCCCAGCTCAATCAGGTCGTGCCGCAGCTCATGCCCATCATCGAGGTGCTTGATAACAAGATCCGCCGGAAATTTGATGATCCGTCCGTGTATATCATCGACAAGGAAGAGCGTGTACACATGGCGCATATCGACATTCACTACGGCTTCAGCGTCAATGGCGTGGCTTCCTTGCACACGGAGATTCTGAAACAGGAGGAGCTGCGGCATTTCTACAAGCTCTATCCTGAGAAATTCAATAACAAGACCAACGGCATCACGTTCCGCAGATGGCTGATGCACAGCAATCCGGAGCTGGCTGCTCTCATCACGAAGCTGATCGGCGATGGCTGGAAACAGAATGCGGAGGAACTGAAACAGCTGCTCGCATTCCGTCAGGATGAAGCGGTACTGAACCAGCTGCTCTCTGTCAAGCAGGAGAAAAAGCATCAGCTTGCGGCGTATCTTGCCAGAACACAGGGCATTTCCATCAATGCGGATTCCATCTTCGATATTCAGGTGAAGCGTCTGCATGAATACAAACGCCAGCAGCTCAATGCGCTGTATGTCATCAGCAAATATCTGGAGATCAAGTCCGGCAAGACTCCGGGAACGCCGGTCACCGTTCTTTTCGGTGCAAAGGCAGCACCGGCATACACCATCGCACAGGACATCATCCATCTGATTCTGTGTCTGCAGGAGCTGATCGCAAACGATCCGGAGGTAAGCCCCTATCTGCGTGTTGTCATGGTCGAAAACTACAACGTAGCGCTGGCGGAGAAGCTGATCCCGGCATGTGACATCTCGGAACAGATCTCCCTCGCCTCGAAGGAAGCAAGCGGCACGGGTAATATGAAGTTCATGCTGAACGGTGCAGTGACCCTCGGCACGGAGGATGGTGCCAATGTGGAGATCCATGCACTTGTGGGCGATGATAACATCTATATCTTCGGCGATGACAGTGATACCGTCGTGGAACGCTACAAGAACGGCAGCTACCATGCAAAGCAGTACTACACCGAAAACCCGACCCTCAAAAAAGCAGTGGATTTCATCATAGGTACGGAACTTGCAGAAATCGGTGACAGCGTCCGTCTGGAACGGCTCTACAAGGAGCTGACCGCAAAGGACTGGTTCATGACATTCCCCGATTTTGACCGCTATGCAACTGCGAGAGAATCCGCCTATGCAGACTATGAAAATCGCTTGGCATGGGCAGAAAAGATGCTCGTCAACATTGCACAGGCAGGGTACTTCTCCTCTGACCGGACGATCGCGGAATATAACAGGGATATCTGGAAACTATAAAAGTAAGGCTGTATGGAGGGAAACCTCCGTACAGCCGCTTTGTTATCGGTTGATGCAGCTATTGCGTTCCACCAGCTTATGCGGAACGATGATCTTCGTGGCGAGAAGATTCGGGTTCTCAATGTGATTGATCACCTGCGATGCCGCTTCAATGCCAAGCTGCACGGAATTGATGTCGATCGAAGTCAGCGGCGGTGATGTGATGCGGGCAAAGAGAGAATTGTTGAAGGAAATGATCGACAGATCCTCCGGTATCCGGATGCCCATTTCAATGCAGACTCTCTCAAGCGCAACGGCAAACAGATCATCACTGACAAGGATCGCTGTGGGGCGGTCTTCTTTCTGGAGAAGTGCCTGCACCGATGCAAGGTTCTCCTCCGGAATGAACGGCAGCTCCACAATGTTTTCCGGATCAACGGCAATGCCGCTGTTCAGGAGAGCAAGCTGATAGCCCGTTCTGCGGTCGGCAGAAAACATCAGATTGCCGTCACTGCCAAGATACGCAATGTTGGTATGCCCCTTTGCAAGCAGGTACTCTGCGGCTTCCTGTCCTGCGAGAACATTGTCATTGTCCACATAAACCGTCTGGTTTGCAAAACGATGCGCCTTGCCGATGACAACATACAAAAGCCCCTCGCTGTATAGATAGTCAATAATCGGGTCATCCTGTTTGGAATAGGTGACAATATAGCCGTCGATCTGTCCGCTTTTGGCGATGTTTGTCAGCGCGAGCAGGATCTCCTCTTCATCCTGTCCGGTGATGACGGTATTGATGTAGCCGTGCTGATTGCAGAACTGACTGATGCCGCGGATCACCTCAAGGTGGAAGGAATTCTCAAACGATTCCTTCGGTGACGGCGGCAGAATAATACCGATGGTGCGGCTGACTGCTTCCGGTCCGGCGGACTGTGCAGACGGCTCATAGCCGAGCTGTTCCATTGCCTTGCGGACTTTTTCCTTGGTTTCGCGGCTGATGGACGGGTGGTTCTTGCAGACTCTCGATGCAGTGGACGGTGATACCCCTGCAAGTGCTGCAACATCTTTTAATGTAACGGACATGCGGCTCCCCCTCTTTCTGGTTGGCGTGTTATACTTATTATAAGGCATTTTCATGGAAATGTCAATGCAATTGCGAAAATTTCTGCAAAATTCCATGCAACAGAATGCAAAAACAAGGCGACGAGTACTTTTATATGGTTAAAATGCTGTAAAACTCAACGCCGAATTTGTTGGATTCGCTGAATTTATGCAAACAATGAGAAATTTTTCTGAAAACTATTGCAAAAGTTGCGGAAACGTGTTATTATAATTGCATACAGAATACGCAAAATTGCACAACGCAATCGTGCAATTGCAAAACAAAAAGGAGGATATGATGATGAACAAGCTTTTGAAGATGCATTCGCCGCTGAACGGAACAGTGGCAGCGCTGGACAGCGTACCGGATCCTGTGTTTTCAGAAAAGGTACTGGGTGACGGCTGTGCAGTGATCCCGACGGATGGAAAGATCTACAGCCCCGTGGACGGCGAGATCTCTTCCATTGCAGAAACCAACCACGCCTATGGCTTCACCTCGGACGATGGTCTGGAGGTCCTTGTGCATTTCGGTCTGGAAACCGTTGCACTGAAGGGCGAGGGATTCAAGCCCCTGGTTGCAGTTGGCGACAAAGTGAAAAAAGGTGATCTTGTCGCAGAGGTGGATCTTGCCTTATTAAAGGAAAAGGGCATTAACCTCATCACGCCCGTGCTGGTCTGTGACGGTGCGGATGATCTGGAAATGCACGTCACAAGCGGTACCGTGAAAGCCGGTGATGTACTGCTTTCCTTCGGAGAAGCTGCGGAAGAAACAGCGCAGCCGGAAACACCGGCAAGCGAACCGGAAAAGCCTGCGCCGAAGCAGAAGAAGGGATTTAACTTCGATTTTCTCCAGAAGCTCGGCAAGGTACTGATGACCGTCATTGCCGTGATGCCGGCAGCAGGTCTGATGATCAGCCTTGGTAAGCTCGTAGGTATGGCTGGCGCGGATATTTCGGCTGTAGTGACCATCGGCAGCGTCATGGAAAACATCGGCTGGGCAATCATCAATAATCTGCACATCCTGTTTGCCGCAGCGATCGGCGGCAGCTGGGCAAAGGAAAAGGCCGGCGGTGCATTTGCCGCGATCATTGCATTCATCCTGATCAATAATATTACGGGTGTCATTTTCGGCGTAACGAATGCCATGCTGTCCGATCCGAATGCGGTGGTGCATTCCTTGTTCGGACAGGAAATGCTGGTAGAGAATTACTTCACGTCCGTCCTCGGTGCTCCGGCACTGAATATGGGTGTGTTCATCGGCATTATTTCCGGCTTTGTAGGCGGTACGGTATACAATAAATTCTACAATTTCCGCAAGCTCCCCGATGCACTTTCCTTCTTCAACGGCAAGCGTTTTGTGCCGCTGATGGTCATTGTCTGGTCGGTGATCATCTCTCTGGGACTGGCTGTGATCTGGCCGCTGATCCAGTCCGGAATCAATGCGTTCGGTATCTGGATCGCCAATTCCTCGGATACTTCCCCCGTGCTTGCGCCGTTTATCTACGGCACACTGGAGCGTCTGCTGCTCCCGTTCGGTCTGCACCATATGCTGACCATCCCGATGAACTATACTTCCTTCGGCGGAACATATGAGATCCTTACTGGTGTCAGTGCAGGCTCCGAGGTATTCGGACAGGATCCGCTGTGGCTCGCTTGGGTAACGGATCTGATCAATCTCAAGAATGCCGGCGATATGACGGGCTATCAGGCACTGCTGGAGGGCGTGACCCCCGCACGATTCAAGGTCGGTCAGATGATCGGCGCAACGGGTCTCCTGCTGGGCATTGCACTTGCGATGTACCGCAGAGTGGATGCGGATAAGCGCAAGAACTACCGCTCCATGTTTATTTCCACTGCACTGGCAGTATTCCTCACGGGCGTGACAGAACCCATCGAATTCATGTTCATGTTCTGTGCACTGCCGCTGTATATCGTTTATGCCATCCTGCAGGGCTGTGCATTTGCACTCTCCGGCATCATTGACCTGCGGCTGCATTCCTTCGGCAATCTGGAATTCCTGACCCGCGTGCCGATGTCCGTCAAGGCAGGTCTGACAGGGGATATCATCAACTTCCTGCTTGCGGTCGTGGTATTCTTTGCGATCGGTTATTTTGTGGCGCATTTCATGATCGGCAGATTCAGATTTGCGACGCCCGGACGTATGGGCAACTACACCGCAGAGGGTGCCGAGGAGGCGGATCCCGACGAGAAGAAGACCTCCTCCGACGGTCAGCCCGAACGCATTATCGCACTGCTGGGCGGCAGGGACAACATCGAGCTGGTCGATGCCTGCATGACAAGACTCCGTGTGACTGTCAAGAACCCCGACCTCGTGGCGGATAAGGACGCCTGGAAGGCGGAGGGCGCACTCGGTCTTGTGAAGAAGGAAACCGGCATTCAGGCGATCTACGGCCCGAAGGCGGATGTTCTCAAGTCCGATATCAATGATATCCTGTAAGGTGAATTATGAAATTACTCACGCTTAATACCCACAGTCTTGTGGAAGAATACTATTATGAAAAGCTGGAAGCGTTCGTGCAGGCGGTATCGGAGGAACAGCCCGATGTGATCGCATTGCAGGAAGTGAACCAGACCATTGCAGAAATGCCCGTCAAAGCGGCACAGGGGTACATCCCCTGTGCGCAGGGCATTACCATCCGGCAGGATAACCATGTCCGCAGCGCTGTAGCGCTTCTGGAAACGCGCGGCATCCGCTATTTCTGGACATGGCTGCCGCTGAAGAAGGGCTACGACAAATACGATGAGGGCATCGCCCTCATGAGCCGCAGCCCCATCCTCGAAACCAAAATCGTGCAGACAAGCGCGATGGACGATTACAACAACTGGAAAACCCGCAAGATCCTTGGCATCCGTACGGAAGCTGCACCGGAGGAATGGTTCTTCAGCGTGCATTACGGCTGGTGGGATGATCCGGACGAACCCTTTCAGGCACAGTGGCAGAGGACGCAGGAAGAGTTGCAGAAAGATCTGCATGTCTGGCTGATGGGCGATTTCAACAGCCCTGCCGAGGTGCGCGGCGAAGGGTACGACATGATCCGCCATGCCGGCTGGCATGACAGCTATCTGCTTGCAAAGGAAAAGGACTGCGGTATCACCGTCGGTAAAGTGATCGACGGCTGGAAGGACAAAACGACAAGTACGGACGGGATGCGCATCGATCAGATCTGGTGCAGCGAAGCGCATCACATTCTTTCCTCAGAAGTCATCTTCAACGGAACGAACCGAAGCATCGTATCCGATCATTATGGCGTGATCGTAAACTATGAAAGGAGTGAGGGATGATGCAGCGAAATGCAGGCATCCTGCTGCCGATCTCTTCCCTGCCGTCAAAATACGGCATCGGATGCTTTGATAAGGCGGCATACGCATTTGTGGATTTTCTGAAAGAGGCGGGGCAGTCCTGCTGGCAGATCCTGCCGCTTGGACCGACAAGCTACGGGGATTCCCCCTACCAGAGCTTCTCAACCTTTGCAGGAAACCCCTATTTCATCAGCCTTGATGCATTGTGCGAAGAACAGCTGCTCACGCAGGAAGAATGCGAAGCGGCGGCACTGCCCGATACGGACAGCATTGACTACAGCGGACTCTATGCAACACGCTACGCACTCCTGAAAAAGGCATACCGCCGGATGGGGGATGACGATGCGGTTACGGAATTTGCCGCATCCCAGCCCTGGCTGAAGGACTATGCACTGTTCATGGCGCTGAAGGATCACTTCGGCGGTGTGTCCTGGGAGCATTGGGACGAGGACATCCGCCTGCGGAAAGACGATGCGCTGGAGCAATGGAGTGAACAACTTGCGGAGGAGATTGGTTTTTACCAATTCCTGCAATACCAGTTCTTCCGCCAGTGGAACAAGCTGAAAGCCTATGCGAATGCAAACGGCATCCGGATCATCGGAGATATCCCGATCTACGTTGCCTTTGACAGTGCGGATGCGTGGGCAAACCCCAAGCTCTTCCAGCTCGATGGGACGGGACTTCCGAAAGCCGTGGCAGGCTGTCCGCCCGATGGCTTTGCAGCGGATGGACAGCTCTGGGGCAATCCTCTGTATGACTGGGCGTATCATAAAGAGACCGGATATGCCTGGTGGATCGAACGCCTGCGGCAGTGCTTTGCCATGTATGATGTGGTCAGGATCGACCATTTCCGCGGCTTCGATGAATACTATGCGATTCCCTACGGTGACAAAACGGCAAAGAACGGACACTGGGAACAGGGGCCGGGCATGGATCTGTTCCGCGCAGTGGAAGCGGCGCTCGGAAAGCGTGAGGTCATCGCGGAGGATCTCGGATTCATGACGGACAGCGTGCGTCAGCTTGTGAGGGAGAGCGGCTTCCCGAACATGAAGGTACTGGAATTTGCCTTTGACAGCCGTGATACCGGCAGCCGGAATGACTATCTTCCGCATAATTACGATGACAACTGCGTTGCCTATACCGGAACGCACGACAACCAGACCATTGCCGCATGGTTTCAGACGATCACCGAGGAAGAACGCAGCATGGCAAGAGAATATCTCTGCGATGCGTTTACACCGGAGGAGAAGCTGCACAGGGTCTTCATCAGCCTGATCCTGCGAAGCCGTGCAAAGCTGTGCATCATTCCCATGCAGGACTGGCTGGGACTGGACGACAGAAGCCGCATCAATGTTCCCTCAACAGTGGGAACGAACTGGAAATGGCGGCTGCTTCCGACGGATCTGCCGGATACGCTGCAAGAGGAGATCCGCAAAGCAACACAGATCTATGGAAGAATGCAGTAAGACTTGCATTTTCCGGCAGGCTGTGATACAATAAAATTACCAAATTTATGAAAAGGAGAATCACTATGAGAACATTCACTTACACCATTAAGGACGAACTGGGCATCCACGCAAGACCGGCAGGCATGCTGGCAAAGACCGCCAAGGCACTCGACAGCGAGATCACCATTGCATGCGGTGAAAAGTCCGCTGCGGCAACAAAGCTGATGGCACTCATGGGAATGGGCATCAAGTGCGGCAACACCATCACTGTGACCATCAATGGCGGTGATGAGGCGGCATCTGAAAAGGCAATGCAGGAATTCCTCGAAGCAAACCTGTAAACACGGGCGATCGTTCAGACAAGAACAGGGTGGTGGAACTATGTTGAAGTATCAGGGCAAGGGCGTATACGGTGCGGTCGCTGTCGGAAAGATCTCCGTGTTCAAGCGGCAGGATGTACAGGTCAGACGGGAAAAGATCGAGGATCCGGCAGCCGAACTGAAACGGCTTGAAGCTGCCAAGGCGGCAGCCATCGCACAGCTTCAGGAGATCTACGAAAAGGCACTGCGTGAGGTCGGCGAAGCGAATGCGGCGATCTTTGAGATCCACATGATGATGGTGGAGGATGAGGACTATAACGACGCTATCACAGAAATGATCACAGCCCAGAATGTCAATGCGGAATATGCCGTTGCGATCACAGGGGATAATTTTGCGGAGATGTTCGCGGCAATGGACGATGCCTATATGCAGGCAAGATCCGCCGATGTACGGGATATTTCCAACCGTATCATAGGCTGTCTGACAAATGGCGGAAGCACGGAAACACAGTCGGATGAACCGGTAATCATCTGTGCGGATGATTTAGCTCCCAGTGAAACGGTCACGCTTGACAAGGACAGGGTGCTGGCATTTGTGACGGCGCATGGTTCTTCCAATTCGCACACGGCGATCCTCGCAAGAAACATGAATATCCCTGCCATCATCGGCGTGGGCGAGGCATTCCTCTCCGAGATCAGGGACGGCGACCCTGCCGTGGTGAATGGCTTTACCGGTGAATTCATCCTGCATCCCGATGCGGAAACCATTGCCGCAGCGCAGCAGAAACGTGCGGAGGAGCTTGAAAAAAAGGAACTGCTCCAGAAGCTCAAGGGCAAGGAAAACATTACGCTTGACGGCAGAAAGATCAACATCTACGCGAATATCGGCAGTGCGGACAACATCGGTGCAGTGCTGCTGAATGATGCAGGCGGCATTGGCCTTTTCAGAAGTGAATTCCTCTATCTGGAAAATACGGACTATCCCTCCGAGGAGGAGCAGTTCCGGATCTATAAGCGGGTACTGGAAAGCATGGCAGGCAAGAAGGTCATCATCCGCACGCTGGATATCGGTGCGGATAAACAGTGCGAGTATTTCCATATGCCGAAGGAGGAAAATCCCGCACTCGGCATCCGCGCGATCCGTCTTTGTCTGAATCGGCCGGAGGTGTTCCGGACGCAGCTGAGAGCATTGTTCAGAGCATCGGTGTTCGGCAATCTGGGCATCATGTTCCCGATGATTGCGAATGTATGGGAACTGGAAGAGATCCTCACCCTGTGCGATGAAGTCAAAGCAGAGCTGCGGCATGACGGCATCGAATACGCGGAGGACACGGAGCTTGGCATCATGATCGAAACGCCGGCAGCGGCGCTCATCAGCGACCGGCTCGCCCCGATGGTGGATTTCTTCAGTGTCGGCACAAATGATCTCACGCAGTACACCCTCGCCTGCGACCGGCAGAATCCGGAGATCGACCGTTTCTGTGATCCCCATCATGAAGCAGTTCTGCGCCTGATCGAAATGGCAGCGGAGAATGCACATAAGCACGGAAAATGGATCGGCATCTGCGGTGAACTTGCAGCGGATACAAGCCTCACAGAAACCTTCCTGCGCATGGGCATTGATGAACTTTCCGTATCCCCTGCTTTTGTGCTGAAGGTCAGGGATGCGGTCAGAAGCATCGATCTGCGCAGCGGGAAGTAAAACGTTGGCATTGCGGAGGATCTGTATGGATCCCCTGCATAGGAAAGCAAAAGGTTCAGCCGGATCGTGCTGAAAGAACAAGGCGGATGCAAAACTGCATTCCGCCTCAGCTTGTCAAAAAAGGGGCAATTTCCTGAAAATTGCCCACCCCCTAACCCCC
>CAYYIT010000053.1:5352-15659 GCA_964472035.1 uncultured Ruminococcus sp. | reverse complement strand
TTCCCCCTCCCTTTAGGGAGGGGGTTAGGGGGTGGGCAATTTTCAGGAAATTGCCTCTTTTTTGACAAGCTGCGCCGACTTCGTCGGCTTAACTCTGATAGACTTTGTCTATCAGAGTTAAAGGGATTTGTATATTTGTATTATAGCATGCCGTTTTGAAAATTGCAAGCGAATCCGGATTGATTCTCTCAACCTCAGGTAGAATCTGCAAAGCTCCGAAACAAATAGTTGCAAAAACCGCCCCGTCAGCATTGCTGCGACAGAGCGGTGAGAGAGGTTATGCGTTGACGGGGAGCTGGTACTTTTCCGCGAAGGCCTCGTAATTCTTAGTGAAGGCAGCGTTGCCGAACTTGATCTTGTGCAGATACCTGTGCGTATCGAAGGTGCTGTGGGAGGTCTCGATGACGGAGACTGCAATGTTGGAGCAGTGGTCGGAGATCCTCTCGTAGTTCGTCAGCAGGTCGTTGAGGATGAAGCCCATCTCAATGGTGCAGGCATGCTTCTTGACGCGCTGGATGTGGTTCGCCTTGATGGTGTTTGTCAGTTCGTCGATGACCTGCTCCAGCGGCTCGATCTCAATGGCAGCCGCCTCGTCGGTGTTCGCGTAGACATGGTAGGTACGCTCGAGCACCTCCGTGATCGCATCGCCCAGCACCTGCAGCTCTGCCTGTGCCTCGGGCGTGAACTGAATGCCCTTTTCGTGGATTTCCTTCGCGATATCGAGGAAATTCAGTGCGTGGTCGCCCAGACGCTCAAAGTCGCCGATGGCACGCAGCACACGGGAGGTCACCTGGCTGTCATGCTCGGAATGCGCCTGCAGGCTCAGCTGCACGACGGTCGTACCGATCTTATCCTCATAGATATCGAGCTGATCCTCCTGTTCGATGACCTTCTGCACGGCAGCCTCGTCATAGTGCTGCAGCAGTGCAAGGCTCTGCGCAACGGTCTCCTTTGCGAGCTTTGCCATGCGCATGGAAGCCTGGTTGCACTCTGCGATCGCAACGGAGGGTGTCGCGAGCAGACGCTTGTCGATGATGCCTTCCTGCTCTTCTACGGAATTCTTGTCTTCCTTGTCGGGCAGGACCTTGTTGGCGATCATAACGAGATACTTGGAGAAGGGGAAGAGCAGAATGGAAGTGGAGATATTGAAGATACTGTGGACGATTGCGATGCCTGCGCCGTTGATGGCCTGATCCGTGATGGCAAGGCCGACGAGCGCGTCAATGAGCAGGTACAGGATCAGCCAGAAGGCGGTACCGATGAGGTTGAAGGTGATGTGGATGACAGCAACCTTCTTGGCGTTGCGGCTGGTACCGATGCTGGAGATGAGCGCGGAGATGCAGGTACCGATGTTCTGACCCATGATGATCGGGATCGCCATACCATAGGTGATCGCGCCGGTGGTCATAGCGAGAGTCTGGAGGATGCCGACGGAAGCGGAGGAGCTCTGGATCACGGCGGTGATCACCGCGCCGGCCAGCACGCCGAGCAGGGGATTGCTGAAGGCGGTCATAAAGCTTGTGAACTCCGGCATATCTGCGAGCGGCTCAACGGCATCGCCCATCATTTTCATACCGTACATGAGGACGGCGAAGCCGATCATGATGCTGCCGACGTCCTTTTTGCGAGAACTCTTCGCCATCATGATCATGAACGCGCCGATGAGGGCAAGCACGAGGGAGAAGTACTTCGGGTTGAGCAGGTCAATGAAGAGACTGCCCTCGAGACCGGCAAGGCTGAGGAGCCACGCGGTCACGGTCGTACCGATGTTGGAGCCCATGATGACACAGACGGTCTGGCCGATGTGCATGATGCCGCTGTTAACGAGGCCGACGAGCATAACGGTCAATGCGGAGGAGGACTGGATGACGGCAGTGACGCCAAGACCGAGACCGAGTGCCTTCAGGGGACTGGAGGTCAGTTTTTTCAGCAGTCCTTCGAGCTTACCGCCCGCCATTTTTTCGAGTCCGGTGGACATGACGTTCATACCGTAGAGGAAGAATGCCAGACCTCCGGCAAGTGTGATAATTTCAAGAATTCCCATAATAATGATCCTTTCTGCAGGTCTTCCCCCTGCGCTGTATTGGGACATTTTTATTATAGCGAATTCCCGTTAATTCTGATAGCAGAGTACTGTAAAATATCCCCCTCCCAATGTTAAATCTCTGTTAAACGGCGCGGGGGGCCCCCGCTGGCGAGGATTCTTAGTGGGGGTTCTCACTGGATCGACTGAACGCATGCGCCTTTGCCTTCGGCAAGCGGCGCAAGGCTTTGCCTTCTGTAGAGACCGCAAGCGGAGCTTGCTTCATTTTCGGGCGGAGATGGGGGACATTCGCTACGCTCTGTCCCAGACCCAGCATCGCTGTGCGCAGCACAGCCGATGCGGACAGTTTGCGGATGCGAGGGGTGGAGGGGCGAAGCCCCTCCCTATAAAGCCCCTCCCCTCGGGGAGGGGTTGGGGTGGGGGCAGCTTCAAGCAAGCCTTCACTGCGAAAAAGGTCTTTTCTACAAGCTGGCAATCTCCGCGCCCCCTCCCCGAAGAAAAAGCAATGCCCCCCAATGCCTTACGGCAAAGGGGGGATCGCTGTTTTTTCTTTCGAGACCGCAAGCGGAGCTTGCTTCAGCTTTGCGCGCTACACCGCCCTGAGACATTCGCTTCGCTCGCCCCAGGCCATGCTTAACTTACAATTGTTCGCGTTTCCGCTTGGGCGCAGCCCAAAGGAAACAGCTCGCCAGCGCGGGCTCCGCGTCAGGTGATGCTGGAATGACTGTGGATGTAGAACTCCTCCTGACTGGGCTGCCATGCCTTCACCTTCGGGGGGAAGAGTGCGTCAAATTCCGCCACAGCTGCCTCGTCATTGCAGGGCTCATCGGTGTTGGCAGGGTGGTAGAACCACTTCCTGCCGTCGAGCGCGCCCTCCTTCAGCTCCTTCACGAGCAGCGCAGCAGGGAAGACATCGCCTTCAAAGCAGACGTTAAATTTCCTGCAGCTCTTGTAGCCGCGCGCAACGTAGTTGTCAGGATTGCCGAAATTGATGACGGTGTCGTAGCCGAGCGCGAGCGCCTTCTCAAACGTGAATTCCAGCAGTGCCTTTCCGTAGCCCCTGCGCTGATGGCCGGGGTGGATGCACAGCGGCCCCATCGTGAGAATGGGCTTCTCTTCGCCGTTTTCGTCAACGAGCAGACCCTTTGCGTACATGATGCAGCCGATGATCTCGCCGTCCTTTTCCAGAACATGATCCAGCTCCGGAAGGAAGGCCTCGTGCTGCCGCAGCACATGGATAAAATAATGCTCATTGCAGCCGGGAACGCTCAGGTTCCAGAATGCCTCGCGTGCGAGGTTTTCCACCGCACGGTAGTCGTTTTCGGTTTCCTGTCGAATGATATAGTCATGTGTATTCATTGTTTTTCCTCCTGAAATGGTATGACCGGGCCACGGGAGGTTTGTGTGAGAATGTATTCGCAAACCTCCCGTTTACGCTACAATCTCAGGTCTGTTATTTGTCTTCAAACAACGCTCTCCTTTGAGTGGATTTTAATAGCAGGGGAGTCTCCCCGCTACGCTTATATTACCATAAATGGGGGTGGTTGTCAAGGGGGAAAGAAAAATGCCCCTCGGTTGAGGGGCGTTTTGAGAACTATGTTAATCGTAATACGGCGTATCATCCATTCCATTTTTCTGTAAATCAGAAACCAAATGATCCAGTTTACTTTTAAAGAACTTGTGAAACCATGCAGTGCGACCAAACAATTTTACCATAATTGGGCTTATTATGTAGTATGTGCTTATAAATAATCTTCCGTACCAACACTTATTTAATACAAAATCACGATATCTGCGTAATGTCCATACAGATGGACAATCATAAGAACCGTATACACAAGTAGCAATATAGCAGCCTTTCTTTTGGGATATGGTCTTTTTTGGGGACGTCGTAGTTGTACTTTCAACGGATGACAATTGCCCCTTTGTAAAATGCTGTACTCGTTTTATGGGCAAGCTGTTCAATGTTTGATTGATTTTATTCTCTATATATGAATGATTCACTCCATAGGATACCCATAAGGGAATAATTGGAATGCCTGCTTCTTCACAGATGTGCTTTACCTTTTCATCTCGTTTTTTTCTATCAGGTGTAAGATGAGTCTGGTCATTGATCTCAATTACAATCTTTGGTTGGTAGGCTTCATCAGTTATCAGAAAATCTACATTACGAAAAAGTTCGTTGTGAAAAGCTGCATTATCGGTTCTGTTGATGAATGCAGCGAGGTTCATCTGTGGAAAAACAATATAACCTTGTGGAAGTGCATTCTGTATTGCTGCATAAAACGATTTCTCGATATTAGTTATCAAAGATGGTTTTGCTTGATAGAGAAAATCGTTACAAGAGGTGCTGAAAGTAGGAGATGGACATGGCATCGATAAGTAATGCCAGCGATTGCATTTCTGACATTTAATGATTTCGCCTTTTTCTTTTTGTAAATTGCACACACGGCAAAGCGGATATTTTCCGCTTTCATTATTGCATACTTGGCATTTCATTCTATCACCACCTTGTACATTATTTCAAAAACACAAATGAACTTCCTACGGCGATCGAAGCGGCATACGCCGCGCTGGTGCGAGTAACAGGAATCGAACCTGCATGGATTGCTCCGCCAGAACCTAAATCTGGTGCGTCTGCCAGTTCCGCCATACTCGCATAGTACTATTATAGCATAAAAACGGACAGGTGTCAATATTGACTTCTCCGCAGCGCGATGCTATAATGGGGAAAAAGAGGATGCTGCGCGGAAATCCGCCGCATCGCAGTATCGGAAGGGAGTACATCATGAGAATAGGCGTGGATTATTACCCCGAGCATTGGGAGCGTTCCCTTTGGGAACAGGACATCGCCCTGATGGCGAAGACCGGCGTGAAGGTCGTGCGCATGGCGGAATTTGCCTGGTCGGTGCTGGAGCCGCACGAGGACGAATTCGACTTCGAATGGCTTGACGAAGCCATTTCGCTTTGCGAAAAGTACGGCATCTCCGTCGTCCTCGGCACCCCGACAAACTGTCCGCCCCTCTGGCTCTACCGCAAATACCCCGACGCCGTACAGTGCGGTGCGGACGGAAACCGCATCTCCCTCGGCATCCGCGGCCACCGCTGCTACAACAGCCCCTCACTGCGCGCTCGCGCAGCCGTCATCATCGGCGAAATGACAAGGCGCTACCGCGGCCGGAAGAGCGTCATCGCATGGCAGATCGACAACGAGCTGGAGGCGAATTTCTGCCGCTGCGAGCATTGCGCCGCCGCCTTCCGCCGCTTTTTACAGCAGCGTTACCCCTCCGTGGACGCGCTCAATGCCGCTTACGGCAGCGCCGTCTGGAGCGGCAGCTTCTCCTGCTGGGAGGAGGCCGCACCGCCCATGGGCAGCCATCCGAAGGGCTGGTACAACCCATCCCTCATGCTCGATTACCACCGCTTTGCCGCGGAAAGCACCGCGGAATTCGTCCGCTTCCAGATCGGGTGTCTGTGTGACGGCTGCACGGAGGAGAATCGACCCGTCATCACCACAAACACCTGGTTCTGTGAGAATCAGCCCGATTTTGCGTCGCTTTTTGCGGATCTGGACTTCGTGTCCTACGACAATTATCCGCCGCTTTCCATGCCGCAGGATCCCGAGGCGCTGTGCAGCCACGCCTTCCACCTCGACCTCATGCGCGGCGTGAAGCAGCAGAATTTCTGGATCATGGAGCAGCTCAGCGGCGCGATGGGGAGCTGGGCACCCATGAGCCGGACGACCTCGCCCGGCATGCTGCGCGGCTATGCCCTGCAGGCCTTTGCGCACGGCGCGGATACCGTGGTGCATTTCCGCTGGCGCACCGCCGCCAAGGGCGCGGAGATGTTCTGGCACGGCCTGATCGACCACAGCAATCTTCCCGGACGCAGATTCCGCGAGTTTGAGGCGCTCTGCAAGGACGCGCAGAACTTCACGGATGCCGCGGATTCCGTTTACCGCAGCGATGCAGCGATCCTCTGGTCGGCCGACAGCGAGGCCGCACTGCGGATCCAGCCGCAGGCGGACGGCTTCCACTACCTCCAGCAGCTCAAGCTCTGCCACGACGCCTGCCTGCGCTGCGGGGTAAATGTCGATATTATCGCGGAACATCGCGATTTCAGCAGCTACAAGGTGCTGTTTGCACCGGCGCTCTACGTCCTGCATCCGCAGACGCAGGAGAAGCTCCGCCGATTTGTGGAGAACGGCGGCATTCTGCTCATGACGGCGCGCAGCGCAGTGAAGGATCCGCAGAACAACTGCCCGATGGCAGCCCTGCCGGCAGGGCTGACCGACCTCTTCGGGGCGTTCGTCACGGAATACGACACCCTCGATTGGGCGCAGGCCGGCGTGAAGATGGGGGAGGGGACCTTCCGGATCTCCCAGTGGTGCGACCTGCTGGAATGCACGACGGCGCAGCCCCTTGCGGTCTACGCGGAGGGCTTCTATGCCGGAACGCCCGCCGTGACCTGCAATGCCTTCGGAAAGGGCAGGGCGTACTACCTCGGCACCGTGGGCGAACGCGCACTGTACAAAACGCTCGCGCAGCGGATGTTTGCACAGGCGGATATTCCCTATGAACCGTCACTTCCTCCGCAGGTGGAGCTTTGCACACGCGAGAATGACACGACGGTGTTCCGTTTCCTGTTCAACCATTCGGACAGGGAAGTGACCTTCCGCCTCGCAGGCGAAGCATTCACCCTCGCGCCCTTCGGGATGGAGATCACGAGAATCCGGAAATGATGACAATGCCCCCTCGCCGCAAGGCGCAGGGGGCATGTTTCGTATTGCTATTTAAGAACGCTCCACCATTCCGGATGCTCACGGTACCAGCCGATCGTCTCCGAAAGCCCCTCCTCAAAGCCGACCTGCGGCGTCCAGCCGAGCGTCTCGCGGAGCTTTCCGGCATCGATGCCGTAGCGTCGGTCGTGACCGGGACGATCCGTGACATGCGCGATGCGCGCCTCCGGAATCGCAAGCTGCGCGCAGATCTGCCGGACGATGGACAGATTCGTCCGTTCGCAGTCCGCACCGATGTTGTAGACCTCGCCCGGTGCGCCGTCCTCCAGAATGCGCAGGATCGCGCGGCAGTGATCCTCCGTGTGGATCCAGTCGCGCACCTGCATGCCGTCCCCGTAGACCGGCAGCTCCCGTCCCTGCAGCGCGTTCGTGATCATCAGCGGGATCAGCTTCTCCGGAAACTGGTGCGGCCCGTAATTGTTCGAACAGCGCGAGACCGTCACCGGAAGCCCGTAGGTACGGTGGTACGAGAGCGTCAGCAGATCCGCCGATGCCTTCGATGCGGCGTAGGGATTGTTCGGGCGCAGGGGGGATTCCTCCGTGAAGCGCAGCTCCGGCCGTTCGATCGGCAGTGCGCCGTAGACCTCGTCCGTCGAGACCTGATGGAACCGGATGTTCCCGTGCGTCCGGCAGGCATCGAGGAGCGCGGCGGTGCCGAGGACATTCGTCTGCAGGAAGATCTCCGGACTGTCGATCGCCCTGTCCACATGGGATTCCGCCGCGAAATTCACCACCGCGTCCGGACGCTCCTCCTCGAAGAGCGCATCAAGCAGCGCGCGGTCACAGATGTTCCCGTGGACGAAGCGGAAGCCCTCCGTTCCCGTCAGGGGCGCAAGCGTCGCGGCATTGCCGGCATAGGTCAGTGCGTCCAGACAGATGAGCCGCGCGTCGGGGCGGAGCCTGCGCAGCAGAAAGAGAAACGCGGAGCCGATGAATCCGGCGCCGCCGGTGACAAGAATGCGCATAAAGCGCCTCCCTTCAAAGAAAATGCATCCTCCCCCGATCGTTTTCGGGGGAGGAGCTTTGGTTATTTCATCATGGCGCTGCCCTTCTGGATGGCAATGACGCCGGTGCGGACGATCTCCTTGATGCCGTAGCCCTGGAGCAGCTCGCGCATTTTCTCAAGCTGTTCGGTCGTGCCGGAGATCTCAATGGTCAGTGCGTCGCGGCTCATGTCCGCGATCTTGGCACCCATGATCTCACAGATGGTCAGGATCTCGCTGCGCTGCACGGCATTGGCGCTGACCTTGATGAACTGCAGCTCTCTGGAAAGCAGCTCCTCGGGCGCAAGCGTCTTGACCTTCATCGTGTCCACGAGCTTGTTCAGCTGCTTTTCAAGCTGCTGCGCAGTATGCTCATCGCCGTCGGCAACGATGGTGATGCGGGAGATGGACGGGTCACTCGTCACGCCCACCGCAAGGCTGTCGATATTGAAGGCGCGGCGCGCGAAGAGTCCTGCGACTCTTGCCAGTACGCCGGCGTGGTTCTCAACGAGAATGGAAATGGTATGCTTCATGATTCCGCCTCCTTAGGAAAGTGTCGCTTCCAGCGCGTCCACATGGCAGACGAGCAGGTAGGACTTGTCGGATGCGATCAGCTTCTGCATCTTTTCAGAAGCCTCCGCTGCGGTGTGGGCATTGTCGGCCTCGATGCCGTAGGATCTCGCAAGTGCCGCAAAATCGGGACTTCCATTGAGATGCACTGCCATCTGGCGGTCGCCGTAGCGCATGGTCTGGATCTCGCGCACCATGCCGAGGCGGGTGTTGGCAAAGATCACGACCTTCACGGTGATGCCCTCCTGCATCATGGTCGCCAGCTCCATCATCTGCATCTGGAAGGAGCCGTCGCCGCAGATCACAACGACCTCGCGGCTGGGATCGGCCATCTTTGCGCCGATGCCGCAGGGGAGGGAGTAGCCCATGGTACCCATGCCGCCCGTGGTGAGGAAGCGTCCGCCCTCGCGCAGCTGGAAGTGGTTGCAGCTCCAGATCTGGTTCTGACCCACGTCTGCGACGCAGACGGTATTGTCGGGGAGCTGTGCGGAAAGCTCGCGCAGGAAGACCTTCGGATTGATGGCGTCGCCCTCCTGTACGGGGACCGCAGTGCGGCGGCTTTCCGCAAGCTCTGCAAACCACGGATTATCGGGCATATCGCCGATCTTCTGCGCCATTTCGGTCAGGATGGCTTCGCAGTCGCCGACGAGGGGAATGTCGGTGTTGATGTTCTTGCCGATTTCGGCAGGGTCGATGTCCATATGGATGATGGTGGTGCTTTCCGCGAGGAATTTCGGGGAGCGCACGGCTCTGTCGCCGACTCTCGCGCCGATGAGCAGCATCACGTCGCAGGCATTTACCGCGGAATTGGCAGCGCCCGTGCCGTGCATGCCGAGCATGCCGAGGTACAGCGGATGTGCGCTCGGCATAATGCCGATGCCCATCATGGTGGAGACCACCGGGATCTTTGCCTTCTCGGCAAAGGCCAGCAGCTCTTCCTGCGCGCCGGAGAGGAACACGCCGCCGCCTGCACAGATCAGGGGCTTTTCGGCCTTGCGCAGCATCTCACAGATCTTCTGGATCTGGATGGGATTGCCCTTGACGGTGGGCTTGTAGGTGCGCATCTGCACGGTTTCGGGGTAGTGGAAATCGATCAGGGTATTCTGCACATCGACCGGAACATCGATCAGAACGGGGCCCTTTCTGCCGGTGCCTGCGAGATAGAAGGCCTCCTTGAAGATACGGGGCAGGGCAGCGGCGTCCTTGACGAGGTAGCTGTGCTTGACGAACGGCTCCGCAGCGCCGGTGATATCGGCCTCCTGGAACACGTCGCCGCCGATCTGGTCGGTGGAGACCTGTCCGGTAATGCAGACGAGCGGAATGCTGTCGGCATAGGCGGTGGCGATGGCGGTCAGGAGATTGGTCGCACCGGGACCGGAGGTCGCGATGCAGACGGCAGGTTTATTGGTAATTCTGGCGTAACCGCTGGCAGCGTGGCCGGCGTTCGCCTCATGACGGACAAGTACATGGTGGATCTCGGAGTCATAGAGGGCATCGTAGAACGGGCAGATCGCCGCGCCCGGATAGCCGAAAACGACCTTGATCCCTTCATTGGTCAGGCATTGTACCATTGCTTCTGCAGCTTTGATCATGAAAAAGTTCACTCCATTTCTCTGGGGGTTAATAATGTTATTATACCATGTTTCGGAATCCCTGTCAACTATATGGAGGGCGCGCTGTCGTTACGCGCGGAGGCGTTCTCATAATTTGCATACTTCCCATCTCGCGACGATAGTCCGCGTGAAGCTGAAGCAAGCTCCGCTTGCGGTCTCGAAAGAAAAACAGCGATACCCCCTTTGCCGTAAGGCATTGGGGGGATGCGTTCAGTCGATCCAGTGAGAACCCCCACTAAGAATCATCGCCAGCGGGGGCTCCCCGCGCTGCTGTGTATAAGCGACCAGCCGCATTCGCA
>CAYYIT010000053.1:0-5252 GCA_964472035.1 uncultured Ruminococcus sp. | reverse complement strand
CTGCTGTGTATAAGCGACCAGCCGCATTCGCAAGCTCACTGGCTGTCTGCTTATCGTTCCTCGCTATGCATCTGCTTATCGCCAGCGGGGGCTCCCCGCGCTGCTGTGTATAAGCGACCAGCCGCATTCGCAAGCTCACTGGCTGTCTGCTTATCATTCCTCGCTGGGCATCTGCTTATTGCCGGCACAGATTCTTTGCGGCGGAATTGTGCTAATGGAAGTCGAAAATGTTCTAATTCATAGCATTCTTCTGTGCTATAATGGAAGTATAGAATACGTTTGATTCCCCCAAGGAGGTATGGAATGATGAAACACTGCAGATCCCGACTGACCGCGTATGCACTGTCCGCCGTGATGAGCCTTGGCATGTGCGCGTCCGTGATACCCGGCATTGCTGCCGACCGCAGCCTCAATACCGAGGAGGCCATCGCTTCGCTCGGCGGCGGCATCGCCATCAGCAATGACAAGATCAGCACGGGCAATTACAAGGACACCAAGTACAATAATCCCCTCTCCTCGGAGTTTTTCTGTGCCGACCCCACCGCTGTGGAGTACGAGGGCAGACTCTATGTCATCGGTACCAACGACCACGAGCAGTTCGAGGTCAAGGGTCCCGATGTGGACAACACCTACGAGCAGATCAAGTCCATGGTCATCCTCTCCACCGATGATATGGTCAACTGGATCTACCACGGTGAGATCAATGTCGGTGAGGTCGCCCCCTGGATCACCAACTCCTGGGCACCGACCATCGTTTCCCGCGAGGAAGCCGACGGCAAGACCCACTTCTACATGTACTTCTCCAACAACGGCCTCGGTGTCGGCGTCATCCATACCACCGACCTTCTCGGTGAATGGGACGATCCGCTCGGCAAGCCCCTCATTTCCGGCTCCACTCCCGGACTCGGCGACTGCCCCAACCCCTTCGATCCCGGTGCTGTCATCGATGAGAACGGCGTGGGCTGGCTCTCCTTCGGCGCAGGCAAAGCTGCAAGCGGAACGGACATGCTGCGCGGCTCGAACAGAATCGTTCGTCTTGGCGAGGACATGATTTCTCTCGACAGTGAGATTGCAGAAATTCCCGCAGCATATCATTTTGAGGCAAGCGAACTGAACTATATCAACGGCACCTATGTGTACACCTATAATATTGACTGGATCAGCAACGAGGTGGAATGGAATTATGACTGTCCTCGTCCCTCCCAGTGCAGCATGGTCTACATGACCTCCAAGACCCCCCTCGATCCCGAAAGCTGGGAAATGCGCGGCGAATACTTCGTCAACCCCGGTACCGCCGGCTTCGACTATTCCAACAACCACACCCACCTGCACAAGTTCAAGGGTGAGTACTACCTCTTCTACCATACCCTCATGCTCAAGCGCGGCATGGGCATCTCCGGCAGCTACAGAAGCATGAATGTGGACAAGATCAACGTGGATGAGTCCACCGTCACCATCGAGAAGACCGCCGGCACCAAGAAGGGCCCCGGCGCCATCGTTCATACCGATCCCTTCTCCGAGAACCTCGCGGCGGATCTGAACAACACCGCGGACATCACCTTTGATACCTCCGATATGCACCGCCCGACCGTCATCGGCGACGGCGAAGGCTCCTGGTTCAGCGTGCGTGACGTGGAATTCACCGCCTCCGAATCCGGCGATGAGGATACCCCCGCCGTGCTGGAGCTGACCGAGATCTCCACCATCGACTACAACATCAATGTTATGAGCGTGGACAAGAATACCACCGTCTCCATGCACCCCGCCGATGCCTCCGGCAACAACTGCACCGGCAGCGCGGAGATCACCGGCACGGGAAAATACACCATCTCCTGCGACATCGGCAGTGCCTCCGGCATGATGAACATGGGCTACTTCACCGCAAGTGACGACGCCCAGATCACCTTCATGGTCGATTCCATTACCGTCAACGGCAAGTACACGATCGATATTTCCGCAGAACTGACCAATACCAGAGAATGGGCGGACGGCCTGCGCAATATCTGGAACGGCTTTGCCGACGGCGACAAGGTCTATACCTCCGAATACGCCGAATTCCGCTATGTCGGTGCAAGCGATGCGATCTGCCTCTATGCGGCAGCCAATATTCAGGACGAGAACCTCGGCGATGCGCCCCTACTCGAAACCCCCGTGACCTTCTATGCCAATGTCAAGGGTACGGGTCGTCTGGAGGTGCGTCTGGATACACCGGACGGCGATCTGCTGACCAGCATCGATTTCGACACACCGGATGCCTTCCGCACCATTTATAATGACGACGTAGCTGCTGTCGGCGGCGTCCGCGACCTGTACTTTGTCTTCTCCGGCGAGGGGATTGCCGTGGATGCATGGAAATTTGCCCCGACCGGCGCACTTCCGGAGGAGACCGAGCCGACGACTGCCGAGACAACGCCGGAAGAACCCGAAACCACCGAACCCGAAGAAACCGCTCCCACGGAAGGGGAGGAGGGTCTGTGCGGCGACGTGGACCTCAACGGCACCGTGAACATCAACGATGTCATCGCCCTGTCGAAGGCACTGATGGGTGCTGCGAACCTGACCGAAGCGCAGAGCGCGAACGCCGACTGCGACGGCAGCGGCAGCATCGCCCCTGCGGATGCACTGGCGATCATGAAATACCTCGTGAAGCTCGAAGCCGTTCTTCCCATCAAGTAATACTACAAGTAAACAGAAGGCCTGCCGTGATCCAGCGGCAGGCCTTGTTTTTGTTGTTGGTTCAGTGCTGCAGCATCCGGTATGCCGAGGGGGACATTCCCGTGTGTCTGCGGAAGGTGCGGCTGAAATAATTCTGGTCATCGTAGCCGCACTGCCACGCGACCTCGCCGATCGTGAGCTGGGATTCTCTCAGGAGCTGCTGCGCCCTGCGCATCCGCAGTCCGAGGATATAGGCGTTCGGGGAAGTGCCGAACACCTCCCGGAACAGCCGCAGGAACTGTCGCGGCGAGTAGCCGGCGATCGAGGCAAGTGTCTCGGTGGAAAGCGCGCTGCAGTAGTTGTTCTCCATGTGTGCGATCGCACTGGCAAGCTTGACGAAGGCATTGCCGGAGGTCGCCGTCTCCGTGCGGTAGAACCGTGACAGCGACAGGCAGAGCAGGCTGAACAGTGCAAATACCGTATCCCTCCAGCCCGGTGCCTTTTCCGTGTAGGCGTCCATCATTCCGTGGATGAGCTGCTGCGCGGTGCTGAATGCTCCGGCGGTCAGACGGAGCTGGCTGCAGAAATGGTGGTTCTGCGTGAAATGCGGCTCCAGCACGAAGAGTGCCTGAAAACCGGGCATCTGCTTCATGTCATAGGCCGCCGCGAAAGTCAGCTCGGGCTTGAACATGATGTTGCAGATCTCCAGATGCACCGCATTCGCAAAGCTGTGCGCCGTCTCCTGATTGATGACGAAGGCATCGCCCTTGGCGATCGGGTAGTGCTCCGTATTGACGATATGCTCCGCGGAGCCGTCCAGCACGATCACCAGCTCGCAGAAATCCTCGTGCATATGTTCGTAGCAGTCGTTCTTTTCGTGGAAGCCATACTGGATGTGGATGGGGAATTCAGCCGTTTCGCTGAATAGATCGAACGGAAACAGGATCATGGGCGCACCTCCTTTTGGTTCTATTATAGCACATGCCGGAAGGAAATGCAACTCTGTGATGCCGGATGCGCAAAAAACCTCCCTGCACGAACAGGGAGGCTTTCAAAGCAATTTTTAGTTGACCAAAAGTTGACCAAATTGATAATTGATGTGCCCCAAACCGCATAAATGCGAGGTTTGTAAGGGCTGAAATTATCTCTTGGAGAACTGCGGTGCGCGACGAGCAGCCTTGAGACCGTACTTCTTTCTTTCCTTCATTCTCGGGTCACGAGTCAGGAAACCAGCTGCCTTCAGAGCAGGACGCAGATCAGCGTCGAACTGGAGCAGTGCGCGGGAAATGCCGTGACGGATTGCACCAGCCTGGCCGGTAACGCCGCCGCCCTGAACTGTGCAGACAACGTCAAACTTGTCCATTGTCTCAGTCAGTGCCAGAGGCTGACGAACGATGAGCTTGAGAGTCTCAAGACCAAAGTAATCATCGATGCTTCTGCCGTTGATGGTAATTGTGCCGTTGCCAGGGATCAGTCTCACTCTGGATACGGAATGCTTTCTTCTACCTGTACCGTAATGGTAAGCTACCTTAGGTTCGTACATATCGTGTCGCCTCCTCTAATTAAAACTCGATCATTTCAGGCTTCTGAGCAGCGTGGTTGTGCTCGGAACCTCTGAATGTACGCAGACGCTTCAGCTGTGCTGCGCCCTGTGCGGTGTGGGGAACCATACCGGTTACTGCGATGGTCATTGCCTTCTCAGGCTTCTCAGCCATCAGCTGCTTGTAGGAAACTTCCTTCAGGCCGCCGATCCAGCCGGTGTGCCAGTAGAACTTCTTCTGCTCCAGCTTCTTGCCGGTCAGAACAGCCTTCTCACAGTTAATGATGATTACATGGTCGCCACAGTCAACGTGGGGAACAAATGTGGGCTTGTGCTTGCCTCTCAGGATGTGTGCAGCCTTAGCAGCAACACGACCCAGCGGCTTGCCAGTTGCATCTAAAATATACCACTTGCGGCTGACTTCGCCAGCCTTAGGCATGGTTGTAGACATAATCATTTCCTCCATTTTCAATATTTTGAATACACATTCACCGCACATTACTGAACTTCAGGAACGGGGATACCCAAAGCGCATGCTGCAATGGGATGAATGGGGCATCCGCAGGCGGTTACTCCGCAGATAACCATACAACCAATATTATACTACGTTTTTCTGCGTTTGTCAAGAGAAAATTTCACGGTTTTTTCTCTTTTTTTCTTTTTTCGCACCGATCACGCAGGGCAATGTCGCATCATTCTCATATCCGGCATAATTACCGCAAATTCATTGTATTTTTTGTGCAAAACACACAATTTGAGAAAAACCTCTTGACAAATGCATGGAATTGTGGTAAAGTAATTAAGGTGATTTTCACCATCCCCTTTCGTCTGGGTGTGGCGCAGTTGGTAGCGCGCTACCTTGGGGTGGTAGAGGCCGTGGGTTCAAGTCCCGTCACTCAGACCATAACCTCCGATGCAAACGCATCGGAGGTTTTTTATTGCAATCGACCACGGAGTGTGGTATAATATAGGAGATCGGACGGACTGATCAATAAGAATTTGTGGAGGTGTCAAATTATGGAATTAGTATTACAACCAACTTCCGAAACTTGTGGTC
>CAYYIT010000052.1:3923-15924 GCA_964472035.1 uncultured Ruminococcus sp. | reverse complement strand
GTCCAGCCCTGCGCCAGAGGCGCAGTGGCTGGACGGGACTTTTTCGACAGACTGGGCGCCCCTGCATTGCAGGGGCGCTTTCCGTTGCACGAAAATGCCCTTTGTCCGTGGGACAAAGGGTATGGTTTCGTTATTCTGCTTTTACAAATGCCGGATAGTAGATCTGGCCGTCATGGATGTAGAAGAGCAGGGGAGCACAATTGGAGTAAGTCTTCCACGGGCCGCTGTCCGTGTCGACACGATCGGAATCCTCCGTGATGGTCATCATGATCAGTCCGGGATAGTCCTTGCTTTCCTGGTATTCACCATCGTTGATCAGGTGACCTTCCTCGTTGTACCACTTCCACTCACCGTCGGAGAATTCAATGGTGGTGTCGCTGTCCTTATCCCAGTCATCCTGTTCGAAGCCGATCTTGTAGTAATAGCCGAGTATTTTGTCGGTTTCATCGTTATCCATCCCCCTTACGGCAAAACGGGAGCACTCGTCGTCATATGCAGCGTTAAAGGGATTATAGACGATCTCGAAATCCTTGCCGGTCTTGTACTTGCCGTCAAGCTTGCAACCATAGGTATCCACGCAGAGGAATTGTCCCATGGGCTTGAGGAAAACAGCATCGTCCTCTGCAAGTCTGCCCATCGAGGTATCCTTCATCATGAAGGTCGGATACATGCCGTAGTCCTGGTTTTTGTCGATCATGTAGATCTGCGGCACGCATTGCATGGGATAGGTGCCGGTATCGTTGAGTTCTTCCATCACTGAGATAACAGCTCTTGCAGCAGCGTCATCGTCCGTGTCGTCATCGATGTGATAGTATTTTCTGGAATTGTCCGCACGGGACAGGGCGGCATATTCTGTGTAGTCAAACAGCAGTGCGCTCTCTTCAATACGATACTTGCCATAATAGGTGGATTGTCCTACATTGTACTGCATCTCAAATTCCCCGTCATCAAAGCTGATGAAGGTCACGGCGTCCTCCGCATCCTCCGCCTCATCGAGAATATCGTCAATGGCGTCGTCCACATCGTCGCGCAGCGCCTCCGCCGGACTGCTCAGACCATTGATGCTGACGTAGGTGCCGTCGACCTTGGGGGCCTTTTCCCCGCATCCGAGCAATGCGCCGGTGAGCATACAGCAAAGCGCCAGAAGATATGTTTTTTTAACCATGATAGTTCCCTCCCTGAGTCCTGCTGGGCAGGATATGATATAATTATATTATAACATAGCAATTTCTGCAAGTCAACAGAAAACTGCGGTATCGGACACGTTTCTGCTTTTTTCGGGAAAATCTATTGACAGATTCGCTAAAGTAATATATAATTAAATAAGAATATATTGCCCTGGGGTCGGGGCTTCCATGCAGTCCGGAGACAGCAGGAACGGCAGTTCTGCGGCGTCCGGAAGAAGCGCGGCCGGGGCATGAAAGGTTGGTTTGATTATGGGATCGAATTATAAAATGACGTACAATGTGGACATCGTATTCTGCATCGACGCAACGGGCAGTATGACGGATCTGATCGATCTGGTCAAGAACAATGCCGTGCGCTTCTACTACGACCTCAAGGAGGTTATGGACAAGAAGAGCAAGGTGATCGACAGCCTGCGCGTTAAGGTGATCGCTTACCGTGACTACATTGAGGACAAGGAAGACGCAATGCTCACAACGGACTTCTTCTGTCTGCCCCCAGGATATCGATGAATTCAGAGATACCGTAAACTCCATCACTGCCTTCGGCGGCGGCGATGAGCCGGAGGACGGTCTGGAAGCACTCGGCTTTGCGATCCGTTCCAAGTGGCAGGAGGAAGGTACCAAGAGACGCCAGATCATCGTGGTATGGTCCGATGCTTCCACACATCCGCTGGGATATGCAAGAAGCGAGCCCAACTATCCGCAGAAGATGGCAAAGGATTTCAACGAGCTGACACGCTGGTGGGGTGACAGACAGAACGAGGGCTATGTAAAGTACAACGCAAAGCGCCTCATCCTCTTCACACCGGATGTTCCCGGCTGGTCCGATATCACCAAGACCTGGGATAATGTCATCCACTACATGTCCGAGGCCGGCAAGGGCCTTGAGGAAGTCAGCTACAAGCAGATCATTGACGCGATCACGAACTCTATCTGATTGGAAAACGAGGGGATATGATGAATCTGAGACCATCTGTAGTGCTTTGCGCAGAGAAGGAAAAGATCCAGGATCTTGGAGAGGATGCATTTGCATACTCTTTCACGGAGGATGGCATCGGCTATATCAGCGTCTTTGACGGCTGCGGCGGTATGGGATCCAAGAAGTATGCAAAGCTGCGCAATATGAGCGGTGCAAAGCTTGCTTCCGCGCTTGCTGCCTACCTGACGGACGAAGCCTATAACCAGAAGCAGCTGACCTTTACGCAGTCGGACAACGCCAATCTCAAGGCGAATATGAAGCGGATCTTCACGACCATGAAGAGCTATCTCATGAAGGAAGAAACTGTGAAGATCGGCGGCAGCCTGTTCCGCTCCATTCCCACGACCGCGAGCATTGTGCTGCTCCATCAGACAACACCGGATAAGGTGCAGTGCAAGTACCTCTGGGCGGGCGATTCCAGAGGCTACTTCCTCGACAGCGAGGGCATGTGCCAGATCACCAAGGATGACCTGGATACCGAGGAGGATGCATTCAGCAATCTGCGCAGTGACGCGCGCCTCGAAAATGTCATCAACGGCGACACGGATTTCCGTCTGAATGAACGTACGATCGAGCTGAAGGCGCCTGCGGCGGTGATCACGGCAACTGACGGTGCATTCGGTTATTTTACCACGCCCATGGAATTTGAATATGCCATTCTGCAGGCACTGTACCGCGCAGGCAGCGTATCCGAATGGGAAAAAGGCATCGAGTCCTACATTTCCGGCGTAGCCGGAGATGATTTTGCGATCATCATCGCAATGTACGGAGTCAAGACATTTGCGGAGATCCAGCAGTACTTCCGTCAGCGCTTTGAATACCTGACAAGGACCTTCATTGCGCCGGCAGAGAATGCGGACGAGCAGAAGCTCCGGATGCTGTGGAATCAGTACAGTACTACATATTACAGGCGGTGAGACTAAGTGGGCGAATTGGTAATCAAGGTCAAGGACAAGGACGAATTCGAACCCTATTATATCGGCGACTACCTCATTCAGGAGCCGCTGACAAGTGATAACAGCGGTTTCTCCAAATGGGGATTCTGCTATAAGGAAGACAAGAAATATTTTATCAAGCAGTTCCTCAGCCCTGTGTATCCGTCCGATGACGTGGCACTGGCGGAGGATCTGCGTCAGCGTAAGATCGACCAGTGCTATGAGTGGTTCTACGCAAAGAAAAAGATCTACGACAGGATCGTGGATGCGCAGAACGGCAATATCATTGCACCGGCTGTGTTCTTCCACCACGACACCCATTTTTATCTCGTGACGGAAGCTGTTCCGAAGTCCGCACTGAGCTTCGATGTGATGCCGAAGGTGAATTTCATCCAGAAGCAGACCATCCTGAAGGTGCTTTCGGACTCCTTCATCCGCCTTGCGGAGCGCGGCATCATCCATGCCGACCTCAAGCTGAGCAATCTCATGCTCAAGCCGACCGTGGGCGAATTCTTTACGATCAAGATCATCGACTTCGACGCCAGCTACCTGCAGGAAGCACCGCCGGAGCCGGATGATATCCAGGGAGACCCCGTTTATCTTGCCCCCGAGAGCTTCCTTGCGATGCTCGAAGAGGACGATGTGAAGCTGACGCCCAAGGTGGACGTGTTCGCGATGGGCGTTGTGTTCCATCAGCTGCTCAGCGGAGAAATGCCGGAATTTCCGGAGGAATACAATTATCTGTATGAGGCCGTTCTGGACGAGGCGGAGATCAAGCTGAATGTCAATCTTCTGCCCGTACACCGGCAGATCATTGAGCGCATGCTCAAGCGTGATCCGATGGAGCGTTATTCCATGCAGCAGGTATACGAGGATCTGTGTGCCTATGAGGAACGCAAGAAGAACGCCGCTGAGGAACGTGACCGCGAACTGGCTGAGAAAAAGAAGAAGGCTGCTCCCGTCAAAGCGCCTGAACCTAAAAAAGAAGCTAAAAAATGGCGTGCCATGGATGATTTCGATTAGGAGGGACGACCATGTGGGTTTGCAAAAAATGTGAAACCTTTAATAAGGATACCGATTCATTCTGCTATATCTGTAAGGCACACAAGAATGCCTTCCTGTCAGCGGAACCGGAAAAGCCTTCTGTGATTGAAGTCGCAAGACCGGAAGTCAAGCCGGAGCCCGTCCGGATTCCGCCCGTTCCGGTTCGTGAAGAACCGCCGGCCAGAAGCTATTCCGTGCCGGATTACAGTGATGTGGACAGAATCGTGGATGAATACGCGGAACGCGAGGCGACCGGCGGCAAAAAGCGCGCTGGCAAGGGATGTCTGGCAACACTGAACATCATGGCGCTGATCGTTGCCGCGGTCGTTGTAAGCATTATTTTGATATAGGCAGTGTGGTGAGATAAGAAATGAACAACGAAAATGAACTCTGGTACCCCTTAAGACGCAACAGTTTTGAATATGCACTCAGCCCCATCCTTTCCAAGGAGGAGCAGAAGCCCGCTCCCGAGGCGGCAAAACCAGCTCCTGCGCCGGTTCCGGCTCCTGCTCCGGCAGTTACGCCGGAAGAGAAGCTGCCTGCATTGGATGATCCGGCTCCCGCAAAGGAACACAGGGCAGCGAGCTTCCACACCGCTTCCATGCAGGAGGAAGCGACGGAGATGCCCAAGCGTCCGGCGGCACCTGCACGGCCGATGCCGGCACCGGCTCCTTCTGTCATGAAGAAGCCCGAACTCAATTCCGAAGCACCTGCTTCCGTGCAGCAGACCAGCGGTTCTGCCGAAAAAAAGCGCAATATGCGGCTTGCCGTACTGGCATTGTGCATTGTGATCGCAACGACCGCAGCGGTGGTGTGTGTATCGAAGTTTGGCAAGCGACTGCCAAAGGCAGAGGAGAGCGTCTCCGATTCCCGCAAGGATGAGGACGAAGAGAAGGATACTCCCGAGGATTCCCATCCGGATGCGCCGGAAAGTGCAACGGATGCGCCGCCCGGTCAGGATTCTGCAGCGGAAACTGCTCCGCCGAAGGAGACTGGAATAGCGCCTGAAACACAGTATTCTACAGAAGCTGTGAGCGATCCGAGTGATCCGACCGATCCACAGGGCGGTACGGAGACACAGGAGGCCACTGAGGCTGAGACACAGCTGGAAAATTCTGAAAGCAGTAAGGTGATGTTCAGAAATCTCCGGAATCAAGAATTTGTTATGATAGAAGATATGATGGATGGAACCTTCCAGTTGTATTATTCATCAGGAGATAGCGCCGGCGAAGTGGAAAATCAGGAAAATTCTATGGGCAGCTATACTAAGACAGAGCAAAATGCTTATAGACATGATTATACGTATACGGAGTCTGGCAGAGATTACCATAAAGTAGATCTGGCGAATGATATTATTCAAAAACTTCTTGTTGAAAACAATACCAACGACTTTGGAAATTATGAAGAAGAACCCAGAGCTGTTTATCAGTTTACTGACACAGAAGGCAATGTATATTTAGGCAGACAGATTGCTTCTTTTAATAGAAAAGATATCAAAAAAGCTGAAGAGTCGGCTATGTTTGACAATTGGGGCTGTGCTGATATTATGACGGATAGCAATAATAACAGCGGTTTTATTCTGGATATGGTGGATGGTTCCGGTCATTGGGAATATCGTGATATGATCATTTCAAATGGACCTGATTATTCCGATCCAGTAAAACATAGCGGCACTTATGAAATGATTGGTACACAACTGTATATTTTCAGATATGAAGGCAATGAGGTCTTCCGTTTGTGGTGTGAGGACAATGGTGAGGTATTTCTTTTAGAATACCAGAAACAATAAACCTTCTGTACGAAAGGAGTTGATTTCGCAGTGCTGTGCGGACATTGTAAAAAGCAGATCCCTCTGTCTGCGAAAATCTGCCCCTTCTGTCATGAGCGCATCGCGATGGAGGTCTCCTACGAGAAGCCGGTCGAGGCGGAAACGCCGCGTCCTGCAAAACCTCCGGTACCGCCCGCGGCTCCGGCAAGACCTCCGGTACCGCCCGCGGCTCCGGCAAAACCTGCGGCACCGCCCGCGGCTCCGGCAAGACCTGCGGCACCGCCCGTGGCTCCGGTAAGACCTGCGGCACCGCCCGTGACTCCGGTGAAACCAGCGGCACCGCCCGTGACTCCGGTAAAACCTCCGGCACCGACCGCGGCTCCGGCAAGACCTGCGGCACCGCCCACGGCTCCGGTGAGACCGCCGGTGCGGCCAGCGTCCTATGAAGTGGAACCAGCGGCGAAGAGCCGTTCGCGGAAACCGGTCGTGATGCTGAGCGTGCTTGCTGTGCTGCTGCTTCTGGTGCTGGCACTGCTCTGCTTCTACCTGCTCTACTGGAACTCGGATCAGCGCGTGCGCACTGCCGTTTCCTCCGGAGATTACGACAGAGCTGTGGCGCTCATGAATGAAAATGAGCGTTTTCTGAAGAATGATGCACTGCTGCAGCTTTTTGCCGATGAGCAGGAAGCAATGGTGGATGCGTACCTGAATGAAACGCTTTCCTATGAAAAGGTGCAGAAGGATCTGACGGCGCTCTGTGATCTGGAGGATGCTGAGATCCGTGACGCAGCGGCAGATTCCCTTGCAGACCTTGAAAAGGTGAAAGCGTGCCGCGATGTTTACGGACAGGCGGAGGCCTCTCTGAAGGCAGGGGAATATGAGGCTGCGATTGCGGCATTCCGTTCTGTAACGGAGGATGACCCGACCTACTATGCGCTTGCGCAGGAGCAGATCGAAGAAACGACCGTACTCCATCAGGCTTCCCTGAAGGAGAGCGCAGAGGTGTTCTTTCAGGAGGGCAGCTATGCGGAAGCGGTAACTAAGCTTGACAACGCCGCGGTCGTGTATGCCGAGGATGGAACCTATGTCGAAGAATGCCGCGCCCTCATGGGCGAGTATGTGCAGGAATGGATCACCCTGCAGAGCAATGCCGGCAATTATTTTGACGAAGACGGTGCCGCACTCCTGGCGCTAACCTATGAAAACGTGCTGCCGGAGGGCCTCGATGCGGACATGGTGATCGCCGACGGTGTGATCCATGAGCGGGTGCAGCTGCTGCTTCTGTATAACGAAGTCCGCGCAGAACTGGGCCTTTCGGATCTCGCCTATAATGAGGCTGTCACGCAGGTGGCGCAGCAGCAGGCAGAGGCAATGGTCGAGAGCACGGATGGCTCCGTCGATGAGCCGGACCGGCTCCTGGATGATGCCGGTGTTGACTGGAAACGCTGGAGCACCACCAAGATGAACAGCATCAACACTGCGCAGACGGCAATTGAGGCCTACGGCGGTGAGTATGGCGGTTATGGAGAATTCAAGAGAGAGTACTCTACGATCGGCATCGGCATCGCGTTTGACCGCGAAACGCTGCAGTGCAGCTGGTATGTACTGAGTATCAATTAAACGATCCGCGAAGGGGGAACATGCATGCGCTGTGAATACTGCAGAAGGGATATCCCGGACAGGGCGAAATTCTGCCCGTTTTGCAATACCCCCGTCCGCAGGGCGGAACTGTCTGCTACGGCACCGCCGGCATCCGTCGGCAAGAAGAAGGCAGGGGCGAATGTCGTTCTGATCCTGATCATGCTGATGCTTGTAGTCGTGTTTGCACTTCTGCTTCTGCTGTTCTTTTCCGATGTCTTCAAAAGCGGAAATAAGAGCGATGCAGAGAGCAGTCTTTCTGCCGGCAGAGAGGATGACGACGAGGAGGAAGAGGAGGAAGACTCCACCGAACCCGAAGGCGTCGATGAAGCTCTCTATCTGGAGCTGGAGGATGCGGTGCAGGAATATATCGCAGAATCCATTACTTATGAAGAGGCTGCCGCCATTATGGCAGACCTGAAAGCGGAGGAGCAGGATGCGGCGTTCCAGTCGCTCGTGGCGGACTCCGAGGAGAGGATCACGGTGATCTATGAATCACGCCAGCAGTTCCTTGCAGCGGAGGAAGCTCGCGAAGAAGGCAGCTACCAGACCGCCCTCAATGCGTACGCGCAGGTAAGCGCAGAGGATTCCGTTTATTATGCGCAGGCGCAGGAGGCGATCGAGGAAACGCTGGAGGAATTCAAGACTTCCTATCTGGAAGAGGCCGAGGAGCTTGTACAGCAGTCGGAATATCAGTCTGCCATCAATGTGCTCGCAGAAGCGGAGCTTGCGTTTGCCGACGAGGAGGATTTCCTGGTGGAAAGCGCTGCCGCGCGCGAAGACTGCTTGACAGCATGGCTCGAGGAAGAAACTGGAAGAGGACACTATTTCGGTGAAAACGGCGCAGTGAAGATCGCAGAGCAGATCAATGCGCAGTTTCCGGATGCCATGACGCAGACCGATGTTTCCCAGGTGATCCTGGACGGAGAAGCGTACGAGAGCGAGCAGCTCTATGAGCAGATCTGCATTCAGCGCAGTGCACGCGGCGTATCTTCCATTTCCTATGATACCGCACTTGAGGAGATCGCGGATATCCGCGCTTCACAGCTGCTGTCCTATGGCGATGTCGATGCCGTGGAGGAACCCACGGATCTGCTTACTTCCTACGGCGTCAGCTATGGATGGTGGTGCGCTACAAAGCTGCTTGGCGACAGCTATACCTCCGCGGTAGAGGTCATGGACCTCTGGTATTCGCAGCAGGAACAGAATTACGAGTACGAGGATGCCTGCACTGCACTTGGCGTCGGGATCTCCTATGATGCCGATACGGGCATGCTTGCGTGGTACATTCTGACCATCGTCTGATGCGAAACCACTGATTTTGGAATGAATACCTTTATGGTATCCATATATATTCATATGAAAAGGGAACTCTGGCTGAGTTCCCGCACTGAAAAGGAGTTATTGTTATGTTTTGTAAAAAATGCGGTACACAGATCGGAACTACAACGACATTCTGTCCGAAGTGCGGTACACCCAACAATGCGGCTGCATCCCAGCCTTCCGAGGTAAATCTCGGTGCAATGCCGGCACAGGATGTGCCTGCAGTCAATGCAGCTACCTACACGGTGGAGTCCGTCAATAACCAGAAGCCCTTCTTCAAGAAGTACTGGGGATTCTTTGCAGCAGGCGCTGCTGTACTCGCAATCGGTGTAGGCGTGGGCGTGTACTACATCAATGCCCTTAAGTCCGGCCCGATCGCAGCATTCGGTACTGCAATGGAAAATCTGAATGAGGACAGCCAGGATATCAAGAGCGGCGTGCTGACCATGGAAATGGACGGCATGTTCGATGCAGAATTCCAGTTCTCCGTGGATCCGAAGGCAAAGACGATGTATATGTACGGCGACTTTGAGATCACTGACGACTACTATGCAATGGATATGGAAATGGCAATGTGCGTGGAGGACGATGAGGCCTACATGTGCATGAGCTACATGGATGAGTATGAGGTCGTGGATATGAGCGACTATATGGATCCTGCGGATATCTGGGAGTCCTACGGCAAGGAAGCCGAGGAAATGGACTGGCAGGGCATGCTCGAGGAATATGACCTCGACAGCGAGCTGGAGGACTACATTGATACCGACGAGATCAACAATATCGTGAAGAATTTTGTTGACAGCCTCAAGTCCGACAGCAACAGAGAAAAGATCGAAGAAGCAATGCAGTTCACCACCACCAAGGAGAACGGCGGCAAGACCTATTCTGTTGTGATGACTCCTGAGAGCCTTGTAAACACTGCGGATGTATTTGTTGCACTGTTCGAAGAG
Source organism: uncultured Ruminococcus sp. (assembly GCA_964472035.1). GTDB lineage: Bacteria > Bacillota > Clostridia > Oscillospirales > Ruminococcaceae > UBA3855. The sequence continues at coordinate 6,100 of CAYYIT010000052.1, read as the reverse complement.
GTTGCCGGTGACTATGTTGAAGGCGACTGGCTGGAAGATGCCAAGGAAGGCCTCGAGGAGGCTCGTGAAGAGGCTGAGGATGAGGATATCCTTGATGAAGAGCTGCTTGAGTTCTCCTACTCTGTAAAGAATGACCGCTTCACCAACATCACCTTCGCTTCCGGTTCCTACATGGAAGATGAAATGGGCGAGATTCAGGCAGTGGTTGACTTTACATATGACGGCAAGAAGCTCAATGGCATGGAAATGACCATGGAAGTTGACATTGAAGGCGACGGCGGTTCCATCTCCGCAGGCCTGACTGAGATCAACAGCCTGGACGATGTAAAGGGTTCCATTCCGGAAGAGATGCTCGAAGAAATGGATATGGACTAAGCGTTTGCAATGATCCGTAGTACATCCGGCTGCAGCCCGGAGGCGTCATCGGGAAGATCCGGAGTCTCCGGTATGCTGGCTGTGATCATTTCCGTCGGTGTGGCGGCGGTGATCGCCTGTGTGATTTTTGTGCTGCTGCGGGTTCCTGCAATGCAGGAGGACCGTGAGCAGGACGCCCTTGCGAAACGCTATACGGAATATGTCCGTGCAGTGCTGGACTGTGCGTATCATGGGGATCTGAGTGAGTATATCCGCATTACGGGATCTTCGATGACGAGTGCACAGCATATCCATGACGAGAAGACCGAGCAGCTTGCCCAGACGCTTTGTACCTTCTGCGGACTGGACAGCACGCAGCTCTCAAAGGCGCAGGAAGATGCGCTGGAGCAGCTTGCACAGATGCTCCTCAGAAAGACGGTCTATACCGTGGCGGATGGCACGGCGTCGGACGGTACCTACAGCGTACCGGTCATGATCCGTCCCATTGCGATCTGGGAAGATGCGGAAGAGATCTGTGAATCGGCGGAGCTGCCGCCGGATCCGGATCAGCTCCTTGCCGCGCTGTATGAAGCGGCGGAGGATATGCCGTATGCGGCGCAGGAATGTTATACAGCAACTATCAGAATTGACTCGGAAGGGCTGTACGGTCTGGACGAGAAAGAATGGCAGGCCATCGAAAGCCTGCTCCTGAACACCGCGTGTTCAGGATAACAAAACACTGTGAGAGGAACAGAACATGAGCAAATGTATGAATTGCGGCTCACCTCTTGAGCCGGGCGCAGCCTTCTGCATGGAGTGCGGTTTCCGTATTGACGGAGTCAGTGCTTCTGCGGACACCTTTGTTTCGGAGAATATCTGTCTCAACTGTGGATCCCCGCTTGCTGCGGGCGCGGCATTCTGTATGGAATGCGGATACCGTCTGGAAGAGGATGACGGCTCCGATGCGACAACTCTGCTTGGCGGAGAGGAGGAAGAGGCAACATCCCTTCTGGGAGGATGCCCGAACTGCGGTGCAGCCCTTGTTCCCGGTGCGGCATTCTGCATGGAGTGCGGTTATCGGACGGAGGATGACGGCGCCGAAGCCACCACACTGCTTGGCGAAGAGCAGGTCGCTTCCGGTGTCGGCTGTCCGAACTGCGGCAGCGCGCTGGAACCCGGTGCAGCCTTCTGCATGGAATGCGGTTACCGCATCCAGAATGCAGCCGATTCCTATGCGGATATGGCCGGAAGACTGGAGAGCTATCCCACCTCAATGATGGACAGCTGCCCGAACTGCGGCAGTCCCCTTGCTCCCGATGCAGCCTTCTGTATGGAGTGCGGCTATCGCGTAGAGGGCGCATCCGGCGGATATGCGGAGCCTGCCCCTGCCGGCAATGCCTGCCCGAACTGCGGCAGCCCCCTTGCTCCCGATGCAGCCTTCTGCATGGAGTGCGGCTATCGCGTAGAGGGTGCGTCCGGCGGATATGCGGATCCTGCCCCTGCCGGTAATGCCTGCCCGAACTGCGGCAATCCCCTTGCTCCCGATGCAGCCTTCTGCATGGAGTGCGGCTATCGCGTAGAGGGTGCGTCCGGCGGATATGCGGATCCTGCCCCTGCCGGTAATGCCTGCCCGAACTGCGGCAATCCCCTTGCTCCCGATGCAGCCTTCTGCATGGAGTGCGGCTATCGCGTAGAGGGTGCATCCGGCGGATATGCGGAGCCTGCCCCTGCTGGAAATGCCTGCCCGAACTGCGGCAATCCCCTTGCACCCGATGCAGCCTTCTGCATGGAGTGCGGCTATCGCGTAGAGGGTGCATCCGGCG
>CAYYIT010000052.1:0-3823 GCA_964472035.1 uncultured Ruminococcus sp. | reverse complement strand
GATATGAAGAGCCTGCCCCTGCTGGCAATGCCTGCCCGAACTGCGGCAGCCCCCTTGCTCCCGATGCACTGTTCTGCATGGAGTGCGGCCATAAGATGGAGAATGCGGATGCGACAGCGCCGAGCGGCGAATACTGCCTGACCTGCGGCGCAGCACTGGATCCGGACTGTGAGTTCTGCATGCAGTGTGGTACCGCTGTCAGAGCAATGGCAGTGCCTTCCGCTGAGCCGGAGGAGGCAGCTTCCAAGGAGGAGCTTGCAGCGTCCTATGCAAAGCCTTCGGAAGAGGCGGTACATGTACCGGCAGCTCCGGGAACGCTGACGATCAATATGAAAACCAAGCCAACGACACCGGAAACGACGCGTGCGGCAGGTGCAGCAAAGAACTTCAAGCCCATGGCGGATTTTGATGATTAGTTCCTGAGATCCCAAGCGGATCATATCATATATTTGAAGGAGATGTTTGTTTATGTCATTCATGGAAAAAATGTCCACTCTGAGCCAGAATGTATCCAACAAGGCAAAGGATACCGCTGGTGTGGTAAGAATCAATTCTCAGATCTCTGAGTCCGAAAAGGCACTTAACAGCCTGTATCACGAGATCGGCAGAAAGTACTGTGAGATCCATGATCAGCATAACATTCCTGTTCTGGCAGACAGTGTGGAGCAGGTGAAGCTGATCGTTTCCCAGATCGACCAGATGCGTAAGCAGGTCAATGTGCTCAAGGGCGTGATGTCCTGCCCGAAGTGCAACGCACAGGTAAAGTCCGGCACCATGTTCTGCAGCACATGCGGCTACCAGTTCCCCGTTGTCATGAAGAAGAGATGCAAGACCTGCGGCTGTGAGCTGAACGATGATCAGGCATTCTGCATCAACTGCGGTACGCCCGTTGTCAATGAGGCTCCTGCACCTGCACCGGCTCCCGGCCCCGGCCCCGGCGTAGTGACTTCCGTTGCATGCCCGACCTGCGGCCAGATGGTTCCCGGCGAGATGAATTTCTGCAAGTTCTGCGGCACCAAGGTAAAGTAATGCACCGCAAGCCCTTTCTCAGCCCGACGGAGAAAGGGCTTCTTTGTTAAGAAAGGAGGCGTATTCATGCCATTTGCCATTGTTCGCAATGATATCACAAAAATGGCCACGGATGCCATCGTGTGTCCGGCAAGTCACGATCTGCAGCCAGGCGGCGGGGCAGAAGCCGCGATCCATCACGCCGCCGGAAGGGGACTAAAGGCAGAATGCCGCCGTCTTGGAGGATGCGTACAGGGAAGGACCGTCGTCACGAAGGGGTATGACCTTGCGTGCAGGTACATCATCCATACCGTAGCGCCTGTCTGGCAGGATGGCCATCACGAGGAGGAGAATATTCTCCGCATCTGCTACAAGCGCTGCCTGTATCGGGCAAAGGAGCTGGAATGCAGATCCATCGCGTTTCCACTGTTGGCGGCAGGCTCCTGCGGCTTTCCAGTAGAAAAGGCCATGGAGATCGCACTGGACGAGATTCGGCAATTCCTCGCAGCCGAAGAGATGCACATATTCCTTGTGCTCTTTGACAAAGCTGCCTGCACCGCCGGAACGGAGCGCTTCCGCGACCTGCAGTCGTACATCACAGAACGCGAGGTTCAAACAACAAGCAAACGTTTTGCAAGAAAAACACCATTGTTTTCAGCAGGGACGCGTTCGCAGGAGATATGCGCGGACTACTGCGCCGCGGCATCTACCGAGATGTCCTCCGAGGCGCCGAATGTGCATGCATTCCAAGCGTCCTCTTCACTGGCAGAGATGGTCAGAAGGCGTGATGCCTCCTTTTCGCAGACGCTCCTGCAGCTGATCGACGAGAAGGGGATGACCGATGTCGAGACCTACAAGAAGGCGAACATCGACCGCAAGCTGTTTTCCAAGATCCGCAGCGATGTGAATTACAAGCCCAAAAAACAGACCGTCCTTGCGTTTGCCATCGCGCTGGAGCTGGATATTGATGAAACGTCAATGCTCCTGAAACGCGCCGGCTTCGTGCTGTCGGACAGCATCAAATTCGACCTGATCGTGCGGTATTTCATCGAGCGCAAACGCTACGATATCTTCGAGATCAACGAAGCGCTGTTCGCATTTGACCAGATGCTGATCGGCTGCTGAGACGGAATGCGTATTTGTCGCTTTTCAAGCGACCAGAACCGCCCTCGTTTCTGGTATCATAGAGTTGTAAGGTAAACCACCCGATACCAGAAACGGAGGAACAATTATGAAACAGAACATGACAGAGATCGTATTCATCATCGACAAGAGCGGCTCCATGGGCTGCCTGCGCGACGACACCATCGGCAGCTTCAACACCATGCTCGAACAGCAGAAGGCACAGAAGGGCGAGGCAAAGGTCACGACCGTATTCTTCTCCGATGACAAGCACTTCGTTCACGACCGCATTTCCCTCAGTGAAGTGAAACCCCTGCAGCGCTGTGATTACAAGCCGATGGGCTGTACTGCGCTCTATGATACTGTCGGCAGTGTCATCGAACATATCAGCAGCATCCACAAGTATGCGCGTCCGGAGGATCGTCCGGAAAACACCATGTTCGTCATCATCACCGACGGCATGGAAAACGCCAGCCATCACTTCAGCGGCGCACAGGTTCGGAAAATGGTGGAGGAGAAGAAGGCTGCCGGCTGGGAATTCATCTTCCTCGGCGCCAATATCGACGCGGAGGAAACCGCAGCGAACATCGGCATCTCCCGTGAGCGTGCCGTGAACTGGAGCGCAGATGCCTGCGGCAGCCGCGCAGCCTTCCGGGCTGTCAGCAGGGCCGTGGGAAACGTCCGTGCCTGCGCACCGATGTGCGATGAGTGGCGCGAGGAGCTGGACCGCGACAACGGAAAAAAGAATTGACAAGTCCGTCAGGTTGTGGTATAATGGAAAAGCAGTGGAAAACTGCGTGATACAAAGGGGAGCTTTCAACGGCTGAGAGGAAGCACATGCTTCGACCCATGACCTGATGCGGATAATGCCGCCGTAGGGAAATACCTGGGAAATCTCAAGCCATCGGTTCGTTCACCGGTGGCTTTGTGTTTTCTGTGAGATCCTACATCATCGGGTAAAAAAAGGAGGATCTTATGAAAACACAGAAAACACTCAAACTTGTAGAGACCGGCGTACTGATGGGCATTGCCGTGGTGCTGTCCATGTTCAAGCCATTCCAGCTGCCGTTCGGCGGCGGCATTACGATCGTCAGCATGCTGCCGATCGTGCTGATCTCTTACCGCCATGGCGTGAAATGGGGATTCTTCTCCGCATTCATCTACAGCCTTTTGCAGATGGTGACGAGCTTCAGCGAAGTCAAGGCGTTCTTTGTTCCGGAGGATTACGCGCTCTGGGCAGGCATCGGCATCGTCCTGCTGGACTATGTGGCGGCGTATTCGATGCTGGGTTTCGGCGGCGTGTTCCGTAATCGTCTCAAGCCTGCCGCAGCACTTTGCGTGGGAAGCATTATGGCGCTGACGCTGCGCTACCTGATGCATGTTCTTTCCGGTACGATTTTTTTCGGCGCGTGGGCAGAATGGTTCTTTACACAGGACGGGATCGCTGCGATCGGTGAGCCGATCCTCGCAAACTGCTCCGGATGGGGACTGGCACTGCTCTATTCGCTGATCTACAACGCGACCTTCATGCTGCCGGAGATCCTGCTCACAGCCATTGCCGCCTGTGCGATCGGTAAAATTCCGGAGATTGCTAAAAAATCCGTATAGAAACGTATTCCTCCGCCGCGTGCGGAGGAATCAGTCTGTCGAAAAAGTCCCGTCCAGCCACTGCGCCTCTGGCGCAGGGCTGGAC
>CAYYIT010000051.1:0-16649 GCA_964472035.1 uncultured Ruminococcus sp. | reverse complement strand
AGCCCTGCGCCAGAGGCGCAGTGGCTGGACGGGACTTTTTCGACAGACTGAAAAGTCCTTCTGTACACTGTGTGCAGAAGGACTTTTTGTGAACTGCTTGACAAAGAGAGAGAAAAATGCTATAATAAAAGAAAGAGAGCGCGCCGATGACGGTCGCTCCCAAAGGTAAAGTGATTTGAAAATAACCGTCCTATGTAGCAGCAGGGCGGTTATTTCCTTTTATTGTGATTCTGGTAAATCTCAATGATTCCGCAGACAACAAGCAAAAGAGTCAGAAACTCCATCCATGTCATCACAATCACCCCCATTCTTTTCTTGCAAACCTCCGGAAAATATGCTATAATGAGAAAAACGAAAGGAGGCGCAGCTATGCTTGCCGGTGTGTCCACTGCCTGTATGTACCCGAAGCTCCTGGAGGATGCCCTCTATGAGCTGGCCGTCAACGGCATTTCCCATATCGAATTGTTCATCAATGCGGACTGTGAGCTGCGGCGTCCCTTTGTTGCGACCATGGCGGAGTTGATGCAGCGCTTCGGCGTCACCTGCAGCGCCGTCCATCCCTTTGCCTGTCCCATCGAGCCGATGATGCTCTTTTCAAGCTACGAACGCCGCGTCGAGGATATGCTCGATTACTACAAACGCTTCTTCGAGGCCATGCAGACCCTCGGCGCGCAGATCTTTGTCTTCCACGGCAACAGCATCCATAACCCCGTTCCGGCGGAATTCTACTGCGAACGCTACCGCCGGCTCTATGAGGCCGGAAAAGCCGCCGGCATCACCGTCGCGCAGGAAAACGTCGTCCGCTGCCAGAGCGGCTCACTCCAGTTCCTGCAGGAAATGGCAAAGCTCATGGGCGATGACGCACGCTTCGTCCTTGATATCAAGCAGGCCGTTCGTGCCAAGGAAAATCCCGCCCAGATGCTCCGCGCCCTCGGCGGCCATGTGGCGCATGTCCATATCAGCGATCACAGCGAGATGGGGGACTGCCTCCTGCTCGGTGCGGGGCGCTTCCGGATCCGCGGCTTCCTTGAGGAGCTGTATGCCTGCAGCCCCGATGCCTCCGTCATCCTGGAGCTGTACCGCAGCAACTACCGCGGCATCTCCGATCTCATCAGTAATTACCGCATGCTCTCGCGCATGATCACCGGCGTCGAACGTGCCGCGCAGCCGCCGGAATCATGATGAAAAGTGATTTTTCTACAATGCGTAAAATTCGGGAAATTATAGTTGACAGCCGGTAAATTTTCCGCTATAATGAAAGTGTACTATGAATGGAACTGTCCGCAGGGACAGCAGCGAAAGTGAGGCGCCAGGCATGAAATGTCCGTTCTGCGGATTTGAGGATTCCAAAGTCATCGACTCCCGTCCCTCCGAGGAGAAAAAACGCCGGAGAAGAGAATGCCGGAAGTGCGGACGCCGCTTTACCACATATGAGGTGGTCGAGAAGCCCCTGTGGATCGTGGTCAAGCGGGACGGTTCGTTTGAACCGTTCGACCGCAACAAGCTCCTCAGCGGTATCTACCATGCCATCAAAAAGCGTCCGGTCACCATTGCGCAGGTGAATTCCATCGCCGATGAGGTGGAGGATAAGTTCGCCGGAAGCTGGAACAGTCAGATGTCCTCTGACAGGATCGGTGCCATCGTGCTGGAGCGTCTGCGCCATATCGATGCCATCGCCTACATCCGTTTCGCTTCCGTGTACCAGGACTTCACGGACGTTGCCGGATTTATCGCTGCGATCTCGGAGCTGGACAGTGACCATAAATAAAGAGGAGGCTTATTTACATGGATTTCAATGATCTCAAAGAAGAAGTACTGAACCCCGAGGATTCCACCAGCCAGTTCGACCCCAGCGATATCGCTGCGAACAAGATCCTTGCCGCTGTGGCAGGCATTCCGCTCCTGTTCTGGGTGCCGCTGGTAGCCTGCGGCGATTCTGCATTCGGCAAGTTCTACGCAAATCAGGGTCTGATCCTGACCATCCTGAGCGTGGTCTGCGGTGTGATCGGCGGCATTCTCGGCATCATCCCGATCGTCGGCGCGATCGTCGGCGCAGCGCTGGGTCTGGTATGTCTTGCCATCCTGCTCCTGCTCGTTATCAGCGCAGCAACGGGCAAGGCAAGAGAGATCCCGATCATCGGCGGTCTGCTGAAGGTGTTCTAAGAACCTGCATACAAAACGCCCGGTTCCGCAACGGACCGGGCGATCTTCTGCTGTTACTGTGCGGCCGCGACAGGGTTCCCCTGCAGATCGAGCGTCATTCCCTCGTCGGGATAGTAGCACTGCACTCCGATCAGACAGCCGTCCGCGGTGAGCAGCTCTGCATACAGGGGCGGTTCGCTCCCCGTGACGCGGTAGGTGTACAGCACCGCACGCTGACCGGCGTATTCCGCAAGCGGCAGCTGCAGCTGCGCCTGCAGTGCGGCGTAATCGGCGTAGGCGCCGGAGTGATCCGCTGGCACCGTCACTGCGCGGGAGCCGACGAGCTCCGCGGCAAGTCCCTTGGATGAAAGATAACTGCACCGCGCGTCCTCGGTCTCCGCACGGATGTGCTGGAACCGGTTCCGGCGTGAGCCGGCATGACTCAGACAGACCGCCGCAGCACAGACCAGTACCGGCGGCAGAAGAAGCAAATAATACAGACAGCGTTTCATGGTTCCCTCCTGCATGGTTTTTGTACATTCCTATGCATCCGGAAACCGGAAAAGAACGGAGGCATTATGGCACAGATCAGACTCGATAAGCTGCTTTCCAACCGCACGCAGCATTCACGCAGCGATGTGAAGAATCTCCTGAAAAAGGGGGCTGTCCAGATCGACGGCGTGACCGAATGCGACGGCAGCCGCAAGGTGGACCCCGATGCGCAGACCATTACCTGCGCAGGCAAGCCGCTGCCGGGCGGTGCGCATACCTTCTTCCTCGTCAATAAGCCCGAGGGCTATATCTGCGCAACAGAGGACAGGACGCACAAAACCGTGCTGGAGCTGCTGCCGAAATCCCTTCGCGTGAAGGGTTTGTTCCCTGCCGGAAGGCTCGATGCCGACAGCACCGGACTTGTCCTGCTCACCGATGACGGTGACCTCGCGCACCGGATGCTTGCCCCGAAAAGCCATGTGCCGAAGTACTACCTCGTGCAGCTTGCACGCCGTCCGGAGCCGGGCTATGCCGCACGCCTTACAGAGGGCCTGACGCTCGGAGACGGTACGGAATGCATGCCGGCGGAGATGAAAGTGCTCGATGTGAAGGGTAATTTCGTTCTGGTCTGCCTTCATGAGGGCAAGTACCATCAGGTCAAGCGCATGTTCGCTGCCCTCGGAAATCATGTGCTGCACCTCCATCGCGCGGCCATCGGAGGCATGCTCCTGCCCCCCGATCTGCCCCTCGGCAGCTATATGGAAATTGTGCATAAAGATGTTGAAAGTCTGTTGAAAGAGGGGGATATCGAAGGGGTGTATGAACAAATTATGAAGAACTTTTCGTCATATTGGATAAATGAAGGGCAATAACTTTAGGTAAATAGCGACTTGAAAAAAGCTTCAGAATTTGGTATGATAGTAATAGACAAAATGCTGCCGGCTGAAAAGTACGGTTGGTGTCTTAAAAAATTTTTGTAAACGGAGGATTGGAATAAATGGCAAGTTTATCACTCAGAGGAATTTACAAGAAGTATCCGGGCGGTGTAGTAGCTGTTTCCGATGTTAACCTGGAGATCAGAGACAAGGAGTTCATCATCCTGGTAGGTCCTTCCGGTTGTGGTAAGTCCACCACACTGCGTATGATCGCAGGTCTGGAAGAAATTTCTGAAGGTGAGCTGTACATCGGCGACCGTCTGGTTAACGATATTGCTCCTAAGGACAGAGACATCGCAATGGTATTCCAGAACTATGCTCTGTATCCTCATATGACTGTATTTGAGAACATGGCGTTCGGCCTGAAGCTCCGCAAGGTTCCGAAGGATGAGATTGCTCGTAAGGTAGAAGAGGCTGCAAGAATCCTCGACCTGTCCCACCTGCTCGACAGAAAGCCGAAGGCAATGTCCGGTGGTCAGCGTCAGCGTGTAGCGCTCGGCCGTGCAATCGTTCGTTCTCCTAAGGTATTCCTGCTCGACGAGCCGCTGTCCAACCTGGACGCTAAGCTCCGTGCGCAGATGAGAACTGAGATCTCCAAGCTCCACAAGAAGCTGGGTACTACATTCATCTATGTAACACATGACCAGACCGAGGCTATGACAATGGGTGACCGTATCGTAGTTATGAAGGACGGTTTTGTACAGCAGATCGATACTCCTCAGGCACTGTATGAGAATCCTGTAAACAAGTTCGTTGCAGGCTTCCTTGGTTCTCCGCAGATGAACTTCATCGACGCTGTTCTGAAGAAGAACGAGAATCAGCAGTACTATGTTGAGTTCGGTTCTGAGGACTCCAAGACCCAGAGAGGTCAGAAGTATCAGATCATCGTTCCCGAGGCTAAGGTCGTTCCGGAGCTCGAGAAGTATGTTGACCGTGAGGTTACCCTGGGTATCCGTCCGGAGAGCGTACACGATGAGGAAATGTATATTTCCAACGCTACAACCGGCCTGATCGATTGTAACGTAGAAATCACCGAAATGATGGGTGCTGAGACATTCCTGTATCTGGAGTGCCAGGGTATTCCGATCACTGCAAGAGTTTCTCCTCGTTCCACTGCAAGACCGCAGGACGAGATCAAGGTTGCTCTGGATCCCAACAAGATCCACCTGTTCGACAAGGAAACCGAGCGTACCATCATCAACTAAGCGTGGAGCCCACGCCGGCAGACGCATTACGGAAACTTTCCGAAATCGGAAGTCGAAATTTTGCGGAATGGTCGCGTGATCGCATTTGCCTTCGCAGAGCGAGCGGCAAATCGCTGTTGAAAGAAATTGAAGAGTCCGTCTCCTTTATGGAGGCGGACTTTTTGTGTGGTAGATATGCATAAACAATAAAGGACGGCATTGCCGTCCTTTATTGTTTTGACTTGTTCATCGAACTATACTCGAAAACAAGCCGGTATAATTTAATTAGTTATCTCCAGAACATGAAGTATGCGAGAGCCTCGCCCAGAAGTGCGCCGCCGATAAACCACATAAATTGTCACCTCCCTATACCATTGTGTGTGCAGTATAGTTACACAGCACGGATTGGAAACAAGCAGAAGAATTCTGTTTGCGTCCAAGATCAGTATACCATAGTATTTTGAATTTGTCAAGCGATATTTTTATAATAGTATTGGAATAATTGCCTTGGAGGTGCTTTATGTTCGGAGAACGGATTAAGGAATTACGCATATCGCTTGGAATCAATCAGGTTGAATTCGGAAGACGTCTGAATGTTACAAAACAGAGCGTGAGCAATTGGGAAAATGGCAATATTCAGCCGTCGATTGATATGCTGCTGAATATCGCAAGGACTTACTCGATTAGTGCAGATTATCTTCTTGAACTCAGTGATAAACGTTCAGTGAATGTGGAGGGTCTGACAAATGAGCAGATTACACATATTCAGGTGATTATTGATGATCTGAGAAGGGCCAATCAATCGGGAGAGTGAGATTATTGATATTTCTAAACAGGATTCTTTGGGCGCTGTGCCTGAAGAATCCATGTTTTTGTACAAAACGCTCGAATCGCTGTGCTCCGATTTGGCGGTTATGCTAAATTTCTGCAAGCCCCTTGACTTTTTGGGAAATCCGTGGTACACTAAACTTAGCACTCGGGGATGAAGAGTGCTAACACTCAAAACAACAAACTGCCAGAAAGGAGCGTATTCCTTTGAATGAACGGAAGCTGAAAATTTTGGCAGCCGTAGTGGAGGAGTATGTGAGAACCGGAGAACCTGTTGGTTCAAAGGCCATTGCCTCGATGCCGGACATCGGCGTATCTGCCGCGACCGTCCGCAATGATATGGCAATGCTGGAGCAGCTGGGTTATCTGGAACAGCCCCATACCTCCGCCGGCAGAATTCCTACAATCAACGGCTATCGCCTGTATATCGATGAGCTGATGACGGTGCCGAGCCTTCCGGGCGAGGAACGCGAACGCCTTGACAGCATGCTTGCAGAGCAGGGTCCCCTGACGGAGGAACTCCTGATCCAGAATGCCACCACGGCGCTTGCCGAGCTGACACAGTGCGCAGCGGTCGTATCCGATCTGTCTCCGCAGTTCTCCGTGATCTCCAAGGTGGAGGTCATCCCCACCGGAAAGAGAGTCTATGTGATCCTGCTGATCACATCCGGCGGCAGCATCAAGAACAAGGCCTGCCGGCTGGAGTTCGACCTCTCCAATGAGCAGCTCGCGCTGTTCTCCCAGTTCCTTGCGGAGCATCTGGAGGGTGTGTCCGTCTCGGAGCTTTCCGAGGAGCGGATGGAGAATCTGACAGCTGCGATGGGCGCCTACATGATGAGTATGGCGCCGCTGGTACACGGTATCTGCGAGATCTCCAGAGATCTCCGGCAGCATGCACTGCTGTTCAAGGGGGAGAAGAACCTGTTCTCCTATGAGGATCTGGATAAGATGGAGGTTGTCCGCTTCATTGAGCATAAGGACGAGCTGACAAAATTGCTGGATGATTCCTTCAGCGGCATCCGCGTGGTGTTCGGTGAGAGCGATGATAATTTTGTCATCGGCAACTCCAGCATGATCGTTTCCAAGTACCGCAAGGGCGGGCAGAATGTCGGTTCCCTCGGCGTGATCGGACCCATGCGTCTGGATTATGCAAAGGTGATCCCGTACATTGAATATTTCTCTGAAAAAATATCCCATCTCATGACCGAAGAGCATGAGGAGGAAGACAAATAACAAGAAAGGGTGAATTCCCATGAACGAAGCTGAAGAGATCCGCGAGCAGGAAGCAACAGAAGAAGAACTGACCGATGCGGCCGATGAAATGGACACCGAAGAGGCTGCACAGGAAGATGAGGATCTGAATGAGAAGATCGACGAGCTTCAGGATCAGTACCTGCGGCTGTATGCGGAGTTTGATAACTTCCGCAAGCGTACTGCCAAGGAGAAGATGGAGACCTACGGCGATGCCACTGCCAAGTGCGTGGAGCAGCTGCTCCCCGTTGTGGATAATTTCGAGCGTGCGCTGGATGCACCGTCGTCCGATGCACAGTATAAGAGCGGTATGGAGATGATCTTCACACAGCTCAAGGCATTTCTCGACAAGCTCGGCGTGACCGAGATCGAGGCGCTTGGCGCGGAGTTCGATCCGAACATCCACCAGGCAATCAAGCAGTCGGAGGCTACGGAGGAGTATCCGGAGAACACCGTCTGTGAGGTATTCCAGAAGGGATACCAGCTCAAAGACCGTCTGATTCGCCCTGCGATGGTCGCAGTTGCGAACTGACCATATACAAGGGACTCTCGACAGGAGTCCCGCCAACAGAACAAACAGATAATAAGGAAGGAAGATTATTATGGGAAAGATTATCGGTATTGACCTCGGTACAACCAATTCCTGCGTCGCAGTAGTGGAGGGCGGCAACGCTGTTGTCATCCCGAACGCAGAGGGCGCAAGAACCACTCCGTCCGTTGTGGCATTCTCCAAGACCGGCGAGCGTCTGGTAGGTAAGGTTGCCAAGAACCAGGCGATCACCAATCCGGATAAGACCATTGCCTCCATCAAGCGCCACATGGGTACCAGCTATAAGGTGGACATCGACGGCAAGAAGTACACACCCCAGGAGATCTCCGCTATGATCCTGCAGAAGCTCAAGGCTGATGCAGAGGCATATCTGGGTGAGACCGTGAACGAAGCAGTTATCACTGTTCCTGCGTACTTCACTGACTCCCAGCGTCAGGCAACCAAGGACGCAGGTCAGATCGCAGGTCTGGTCGTGAAGAGAATCATCAACGAGCCGACCGCAGCGGCACTGTCCTATGGTATCGACAAGGAAGAAGACCAGAAGGTCATGGTTTATGACCTTGGCGGCGGTACCTTCGACGTTTCCATCATCGAGATGGGCGAGGCGTTCCAGCAGGTACTGGCTACCGCTGGTAACAATCACCTCGGCGGCGATGACTTTGACCAGAGAATCATCGACTGGATGGTTGCAGAGTTCAAGAAGGAACAGGGCATGGATCTGTCCACAGATAAGATGGTAATGCAGAGACTGAAGGATGCTGCTGAGGCTGCAAAGATCGAGCTGTCCTCCACTCCCACAGCCAATATTAACCTGCCCTTCATTACAGCGGATGCAAACGGCCCGAAGCACCTGAACCTGACCCTGTCCCAGGCAAAGTTCAACGAGCTGACTGCTGACCTCGTAGCAGCAACCATGGAGCCGGTTCGCCAGGCACTCTCCGACAGCGGCCTGTCCGCTTCCGAGCTGGATAAGGTACTGATGGTCGGCGGTTCTTCCAGAATCCCGGCTGTTCAGGAAGCTGTCAAGAAGCTCATCGGCAAGGATCCCTTCAAGGGCATCAACCCCGACGAGTGCGTTGCACTCGGTGCTGCACTGCAGGGCGGTGTGCTCGGCGGCGATGTCAAGGAAGGTCTGATGCTGCTCGACGTAACACCCCTGTCCCTCGGTATCGAGACCGCAGGCGGCGTCTGCACCAAGATGATCCCGAGAAACACCACGATCCCTGCAAAGAAGTCCGAGGTATTCTCTACCTATGCTGACAACCAGCCGGCAGTTGATATCAACGTGCTGCAGGGTGAGAGAGAATTCGCAAGAGATAACAAGCAGCTGGGCACCTTCCGTCTGGACGGTATCGCTCCGGCAATGAGAGGCGTTCCGAGAATTGAGGTTACCTTCGATATCGACAGAAACGGTATCGTTCATGTATCCGCAAAGGATCTGGGTACCGGCAAGGAGCAGAACATCTCCATCACTGCTTCCACCAACATGTCCAAGGAGGATGTGGAAAAGGCTGTCAAGGAGGCCGAGGCTTACGCTGAGGAAGACAAGAAGCGCCGCGAAGCAGTGGACAACAAGAACCAGGCCGAGAACCTCGTATTCCAGTGCGAGAAGGCAATGGCTGACTTCGGTGATAAGGTTTCCGATGCTGACAAGGCGCCGATCCAGTCCAAGATCGACGATCTGAAGGCTGCGATCTCCGCAGATGATGCGGATGCCATCAAGACCAAGATGGATGCACTCCAGCAGGCATTCTATGAGCTGAGCGCAAAGGCTTACCAGCAGCCTGGCGCAGAGGGCATGGATCCCGGCGCAATGGGCGGCATGGCAGGCGGTCAGCCCAGCGGTGACGATGATGTGATCGAGGCTGATTTCACCGAGGCGTAAAAACAACGCAAATAAGACGTAATTCCAATCAGACACAGGGGCAGGATTTATTCTGCCCCCATGGCTGATTTTTGGCATGCTGCGGCGCAGCATGGACATGGATGAAAGGAGTACCGCTCCGGCGGTGGATTCGTATGGCAGATAAACGTGATTATTATGAGGTCTTAGGGCTGCAGAAGGGTGCCAGTGAGGATGAGATCAAAAAGGCTTACCGTACCATGGCAAGACAGTACCATCCCGATCTTCACCCGGATAATGTAGAAGAATGCGAAGAGAAGATGAAGGAAATCAACGAAGCCTACTCCGTGCTCTCCGATGCGGAAAAGCGCCAGCGCTATGACCAGTTCGGTCACGCCGGCATGGAAGGCGGCATGGATGGTTTCCCGGGCGGCTTCTCCGGCGACATGGGCGATATCTTTGAGAGCGTATTCAGCAACTTCTTTGGCGGCGGCATGGGCGGCGCATCACGCGGCAATGCAGCCAATGCACCCAGAAGGGGCAAGGACATCAACACTGCCGTGACCATTACCTTTATGGAGGCGTGCACCGGCAAGAGCCAGGAGATCTCCGTGACCCATCTGGAAAAATGTTCTGCCTGCGGCGGCAGCGGCTCCGAAAGCGGCTCCGCGACGGAAGTATGTCCGGACTGCCATGGCAGAGGCTCCGTGAAGGTGACCCAGCAGACCATGCTCGGTACCTTCTCCTCCTCCAAGCCCTGTCCGCACTGCGGCGGTAAGGGCAATATCATCAAGGACCCCTGCCATAAGTGCAGAGGTGTGGGCAGAGCGCGTGTGCAGAAGCGCGTGACCATTACCATTCCGGCGGGCATCGACGACGGTCAGACGCTGCGTGTGACCGGTGAGGGCGACTGCGGTGTGAACGGCGGTCCGAACGGCAATCTCAATGTCAATGTGTCCGTTCGTCCCCATCCGATCTTCAACCGCGAGGGCTACGATGTACATTGCGATGTGCCGATCACCTATACACAGGCGGTGCTGGGCGATGAGATCACCGTGCCGACCATTGACGGCAATGTGAAGTTCAGCATTCCGGAGGGTACCCAGAACGGTACCAGGACCCGTCTGCGCGGCAAGGGCATCAAGCACGTCAACCGCGACGCAAGGGGCGACCAGTATGTCCGCGTGAATATCGAGGTCCCCAAGAATCTCTCCAAGAAGCAGAAGGAACTGCTGCGCGAGTTCGAGAATTCCATGACGGAAAAGAATTACGCAAAGAGAGGCAGCTTCTTCGACAAGCTCAAGGAACTGTTCAACTGATACCAAGACGATCCCGGTGCAGCGATGCATCGGGATTTTTTTGAAAAAATGCAAAAATGAAAAAATGGGACTTGTAATTGTCTGCGTGATGTGGTATAATGGTAGAGAGCGTGCATTCTGACGGGGCGGACGGCGCCGCGAGGGACTGCACAGAATATCTGGTTCCGAAGGAAGGGTGGCAGTTATGTTATATGTGGAAAATCATATCGGAAAAATCACCATCTCCGATGCGTATCTGAAAGAGCTGACCAAGCAGACCGTGCTGCAGTGCTTCGGCGTTGCCGGCCTTGCCGAAACCCGTCTGCTCGATCGTCTGGTGAACGGCCAGAGCGGCCCGATCAGCATTACGACCAAAAACGATCAGCTGGACATTGCGATCCATATCCGTGCGATGTACGGCGTGAATATTCCAGCAGTTGTGCATAGTATGATGCACAAGGTAGAGTTTATTATTGAGGATGCCGTGCGCATTCCCGTTTCCCATGTCAGAGTCTATGTGGACGAGATCGTGGAACCCTAAAGGCAGAGCAGGAGGAGAGAAATTCAGATGAACGGCAAACTGTTGAAGGATGCGCTGTGTTCTGCAGCCATCGTCATCGAGAAGAACAGAAAATCCATTGACGAACTGAACGTATACCCCGTACCGGACGGCGATACGGGTACCAATATGTCCATGACCATGTCCGCAGCGCGCAGGGAGCTTTCCGTGATGCCCGACAGCGCAACGGTTTCGGAGGTCGCAGACAAGGCGGCATCCGCAATGCTCCGCGGCGCAAGAGGCAACTCCGGCGTGATCCTGTCCCTGCTGTTCAGGGGCTTTTCCAAGGGCCTTGCCGGCCTTGAGACTGCCGGTGCGCAGGACATTGCCAACGCGCTGGAGATCGGCGTACAGGCTGCTTATAAGGCGGTCATGAAGCCCACCGAGGGTACGATCCTCACGGTTGCAAGACTCGGTGCGCAGCAGGCACAGATCGTTGCAAGAGAGAATGCGGATATCCTCACTGTATGGGATGAGACCTGCAAGGCGGCAGCCGAAGCGCTTGCCAATACCCCCGAGCAGCTGCCCATCCTGAAGAAGGCCGGTGTTGTCGATGCCGGCGGTAAGGGCATCCTGACCATCTGGGAGGCAATGCAGTCCGTATTCCACGGCGAAGAGCCGGAAAAGGCAGAGGCACCTGCAAAGCAGGAGAGCAATGCGATGACTGCGATCGGCAGAACCGACCTTGAGGAAGAGATCAATTTCACCTATTGTACAGAATTCATCGTGGAGAAGAAGAAGGATTGTCCCGATCCCTTCAAGCTCCGTGCGTATCTGGAAACCATCGGCGACTGCGTTGTGGTGGTGGATGATGACGAGATCATCAAGGTGCATGTGCATACGGACAATCCCGGCCTGGCACTGCAGAAGGCACTGGAATTCGGCCAGTTCATCAACGATCCGAAGCCCAAGGTGGAGAATATGCGCATCCAGCATGCAGGCAGAGTCCGTGAGGCGCAGAATGCTGCGCAGGATGATACCTACGTGCGTGCAGAGCCGGAGAAGCCGTTCGGCTTCGTGGCAGTGGCAGCCGGTGCCGGTCTTGAGCAGATGTTCCAGGATCTCGGCGTGGACTGCGTTGTCAGAGGCGGCCAGACGATGAACCCTTCCACGGACGATATCCTCCGTGCGATTCATGCAACTCCTGCGCAGAATGTATTCGTTCTGCCGAATAACAAGAATATCATCATGGCAGCAGAGCAGGCGGTGGATCTCGCTGACAGAAATGTCTGCGTGCTCCAGACCAGAACCATTCCGCAGGGAATGTCCGCAATGCTGGCATTCGATGAAACACAGAGCTTCGATGAGAACCGCAATGCCATGACCAAGGCCTTCGAGCGTGTAGCGACCGGTCAGGTGACCTTTGCGGCGCGTGACTCCGAGATCGACGGCCATCCGATCAGAAAGGGCGAGGTACTTGCCCTTGAGAACGGCAAGCTTGCCTTTACGGAGAAGGAGCTGAACCGTGCAGCCTATAAGCTCACCAAGCGTCTGGTGAACGGCGAAACGGGCTTTATCACCATTGCCTATGGTGAGGACGTGAGCGAAGAGACCGCCGAGGAGCTGGTGGCACAGCTGCAGACCAAGTTCGGCGAGCGCATCGAGATCATCCTTGTCAACGGCGGTCAGCCCGTATACTATTATATCATTTCTGCCGAATAAGCGCGGAAATGCTGCCAAGATCAATATGCAAGAAGTTTTCATGCCATTCCCTTAATGGGAGTGGCATGGTTTGTAGGGGAGGTGTGTACCATGACGAAATTGTTCCTGTCCATCCAGCATCTGAAGGGCGTGGGAAAGAAACGCTTTGAGATCTACGAGAGACTCGGCATCCATACGCCGTATGAGCTGCTCTATTATTTTCCGCGGACCTATCATGATTACCGCGATCCCGTCCCCGTTGCCGAAACGCAGCCGGATGAGACAGCCGTGGTGCGTGTGACCATCACCCAGAAGCACCGCCCCATCTATGCAAGGGGCGGACTGCAGCTGTTCCGCCTCGAAGCGGCCGATGAAGAGGGAAGCGTGCTGGACATCCGCATCTTCAATAATGTCTACAGCTACCGTGCGCTGGAGGTGGGCAAAACCTACACCATGGCCGGAAAGATCACCGGCGGCCTGCTTGACCGCGAGATCCATTCGCCCCAGGTGCTCAAGGACACGGACAATCCGCTGGAAGCGGTGTATCCCCAGACCACGGGTCTGACCAGTGCCATGGTGCGCACCAATATCAAGGAATGCCTTGCCATGCTCGATGAGGCGCCCTTCGAGACCCTGCCTGAAGCCCTTCGCGAACATTATGGACTCATGCCCCTTGCTGAAGCGATGCATGCCATCCACCAGCCGGAGGATCTGGAGATCACGGAGCAGGCAAGACGCCGCTTTGCGTTTGAGGAGATGCTGCGTTTGCAGCTCGGGCTGCGCCTTCTGAAGGAAAAGGCGGATCGTGTGTCGCAGTATCCCATGGATCCAGAGACGGACCTTGCACCCTATTACGGAAGTCTGCCGTTCACGCTGACGGATGCGCAGCAGCGTGCCGTGCAGGAGATCGCCGCGGATCTGTCCGGAGGTTCCCCCATGAACCGTCTGCTGCAGGGCGATGTCGGCAGCGGTAAGACCGCCGTTGCGGCGGCGGCATGCTATTTCTGCGTGCAGAACGGCTGCCAGTGCGCCCTCATGGCCCCCACGGAGATCCTCGCGCAGCAGCACTATACAACGCTCTCCGGATTCCTTGCGCCCCTTGGGATCGCGGTGTGCCTGCTCACCGGCTCCATGACCGCCAAGCAGAAGCGCGAGTGCCATGCTGCCATTGCCGACGGCAGTGTGCAGGTGATCGTCGGCACCCATGCCATCATGCAGAAGGCGGTGCAGTATCAGAAGCTTGCACTCGTCATCACGGATGAACAGCATCGCTTCGGTGTTGCACAGCGTGCAGCTCTCGCCGAGAAGGGCGGCGTGCCGCACAAGCTCGTCATGTCTGCGACCCCCATTCCGCGCACTCTCGCGCTCATGGTCTATGGCGATCTGGATGTGTCCGTTCTCGATGCAAGCCCCTCCGGCAGAAAACCGATCAAAACCTATGCCGTTACCGGTAAGCTCCGCAGCCGCGCCGTCAATTTCCTGATCGAGGAACTGCGTGCCGGAAGACAGGCGTACATCGTCTGCCCTGCGATCGAAGAGGGGGAGAACGACCTGCGCGCTGTGACTGCCTATGCAAGAGAAATGCAGGAGGGAATGCTGCGCGAATGGCGCATCGGCATTCTGCACGGCCAGATGGCTGCTGCGGAAAAGGACGAAGCCATGCGAAAATTCCGCGATCACGAATTCGATGTCCTCATCTGCACCACCGTTGTGGAGGTCGGCGTGGACGTTCCGAATGCGACTGTGATGATGATCGAGGATGCCGAGCGTTTCGGTCTTTCCCAGCTGCACCAGCTGCGTGGAAGAGTCGGCAGAGGTACGCACCAGAGCCACTGCATCCTTGTGACCGAGCATGCCAATGAAGAAAGCCGCCAGCGCCTGCGTCTGCTCAGCAGTACGACGGATGGATTCCAGGTTGCGGAGGCGGATCTGCAGCTGCGGGGCCCCGGAGACTTCTTCGGAAACATGCAGCATGGCCTGCCGCCGCTCAAGCTTGCGAGCCTGACGGATTCTGCAATGGTGCACGATGTGCAGGAGGCTGCCGACCGGATCCTTGCGGAGGATCCGACGCTCCGGAAGGAGGAACACCATCCGCTTTACATGGACATCGTCCGCCTGTTTGCGCAGTATGGTGACAATGGATTGAACTGATTTAATGCAAATTTGCCATTTTTCAACAACTGATAAAGCGATATCGATAACAAAATACACAATTCGCTATTTTTTTTGAAAAAAGTTGTTGACAAAGTGCTTGAAGTGTGGTATACTAATAAAGTCGCAGGGAGCGATAAACACTCCATGAACTGCGGTGAAAGTCGGTGGGAGCTTAGCTCAGCTGGGAGAGCATCTGCCTTACAAGCAGAGGGTCACAGGTTCGAGCCCTGTAGCTCCCACCATAAACTTGGCCTGGTAGTTCAGTTGGTTAGAACGCCGCCCTGTCACGGCGGAGGTCGTGGGTTCGAGTCCCATCCAGGTCGCCAATTGGATGCTTCTGTAGCTCAGTCGGTAGAGCAATGGACTGAAAATCCATGTGTCGACGGTTCGATTCCGCCCGGAAGCACCAATTTTATGCGGATTTAGCTCATCTGGTAGAGCGCCACCTTGCCAAGGTGGAGGTAGCGAGTTCGAGCCTCGTAATCCGCTCCATATGTATCGGGGAAATATCTTCGGTATAGAACGAAGTCTTGAAGTGAATACTTCAGGACTTCTTTTTTTATGTGTTCATTGAGATCCCGGATGAAAGTGCCGGGATTTTTATATGCGAAAACGCTTGCAAATTGCAATCGGAACTGAGTCTATACAACGCGGTGCGTTTTGTTATATAATGAATGTGGCCGATGTTGTTGATGTTTTAGAAAATCTTGCAGGAATCCTCCAGGTGATGCTCGGCGGCTCCGCAGCATTGCTTTTTGGTATAATGCTGTGTAACCGGATTGAAAAAGCGAGAGATGCGGTAAGGAAAAAATAATGGAAATGAGGTAACACAATGGAAGAAATGAAATGTCCGAGATGCGGAAGAGAAAATGATCCGGATGCGCTCAATTGCAGGGGATGCGGCCTACAGCTTCATGAAGCACCGCAAGCTGTGCAGGAAGCAGCAGAGCTGAACGCCGAAGCCGGAGAAATCTTAACGCAGAAACCGAAGAAAAGTCACAAAGTGATGGTGATCGGTATTATTGCGGCTGTGGTAGTTGCTGCGGCAGCTGTGGCGGCGATCGTCCTGCTGCATGGGAATATAACGCTCGATGTGAAACCGGAGGAAATCGAAGGATGGTTCCGTGATGCGGCGGAGGAAGGGAACAGCGATGCTGAATTTCTGATCGAAATATGGGAGCTCCTTGAGGATGCGCCAGAAGTGAAGTACACTTCGACAAGTGATAAGAAAATTGAACGATTTAATTTTGACAGCATGGGATTAAGCGTAGTGGGCTATTGTGATGCAAAGGATCATGAGATATTGCAGATGATTGTCTCGGGCGATTTGTATGGCTTGTATTCCATTCTTGATGAAGGAAACTCGTATAGTACCATTTGCAGTATTACAGAAGTAACGGAGTCGGCCTTGTTTGAGCTGGTTGCACAGGAGGCACTGGGGTTGTCAGAAGAAAAGGCGGAAGAAGTGATTGATGAATCCGGTAATGGCGAGGAGGTCGTGAAAAACGGTACGACCTGGTATGTGAAGGGATATCATAATGATGAGGATCTGGTTCTGATGATATCTACATTTGAGGAAATGGATGCGTTGATGGATTACATGAAAGAGCTGGAAGGCGAGATGGAATAAAAATGTGGCCCTGCAGCGCTGTGCGGGGCCTTATCAATGCCATTGCGCAGAATGCACAAATAATAAAGTTTTTAACATCGTTTCTTTTACTTGACAATTCCCCAAAACCGTGCTATAATAATAAAGCTGTCGAACGAGAGCG
>CAYYIT010000050.1:0-17875 GCA_964472035.1 uncultured Ruminococcus sp. | reverse complement strand
GGATCACATCCCTTTGGCAGGGGGTCAGGGGGACAGCGTCCCCCTGCCAGACGGTGCACCGCAACCGATATTATAAACCGATGGCATAGAGTACGGAAAACCAATGCAGTACACTGCCGCCGACAACGAAGATATGCCAGATGGAGTGCATGTAGTGGATTTTCTTTTTCACATAGAAGATCACGCCGAGGGAGTAGAGTACCCCGCCTATGAGCAGTGTAACCAGGCTGAAGGTGGGTATTCCCTCATACAGGGGCTTGACGGCAAGGATGATACCCCAGCCCATGACGATATAGCAGATCGTGGAGATCTTGCGGAATTTCTCAAGATTCACCGAAGAGAGCACGATTCCCAGTGCCGCCGCGCCCCAGATGCATCCGAAGATCGTCCAGCCGAGCCAGAGCGGCTTGATGCAGCAGAGCGTGAAGGGTGTGTAAGTTCCGGCGATCAGCAGGAAGATGGTATTGTGATCGAGGATCTGGAACACCTTTTTCGCTACCGGATGGGTGATGGCGTGGTAGAGGGTGGACATGGTGTAGAGAATGATGAGGGATGCGCCATAGATGGAAGCCGAAACAACCTCCATGGGGCCGCCGTTGATGGCGGAGAAGACGATCAGGATCACGCAGCCGGCAACGGACAGCAGTGCGCCGACTCCGTGCGTTACGGAATTGAAGATCTCCTCACCGAGGGTGTAGTCCCTTTTGCGTTTTTTGGGTGTGGTGGATGGTTCAGTGGATTTGCTCATGGTTTACCTCCCGTAAGTATTCACTTCCAGGCGTCTCTGGAACTCAATTGCCGGCATGGGCTTGCCGTACAGGTAACCCTGAATATAGTCACATCCCATACTCTTGAGGATCTTCGCCTGACCCTCCAGCTCAACGCCTTCGGCAATGGTTTCGATGTTCATGGATTTTGCGATTTTAATGACAGCGGAAACGATCTCCTGTGCGACAGTATCCGTTTCGATCTCAATGATGAAGGAACGGTCGAGCTTGAGGAGTGTCAGCGGCAGCAGCTGGATGTAGCTCAGGGAAGAATAGCCCGTGCCGAAGTCATCCATTGCGAGCTGAATGCCCATCTCGCGCAGGGCGTTCATCTGCTGTACGGTGTAGTTGATGTCACCGAGCGCAAGGCGTTCGGTCAGCTCCAGTTCCAGCCATTTTGCGTCCAGACCGGTGCGGATGAGGACGTCCTTGATGGCGTCGCAGACATTCTTCTGGTAGAAATCACCCGATGCGAAGTTGATCGACATGACGATCGGCGTCAGGCGGATCTTCTGCCAGATGGCGTTCTGCTGGCAGGCCTCACGCAGGACAAACTGGCTGATCTCGGAGATCAGACCGGTGCGCTCTGCGATCGGGATGAAGACGTTCGGCGAAACGCGCGTGCCATCGGGCTTGATCCAGCGGATGAGTGCCTCGGCACCGGTGATCTTGCCGGTATGCAGGCTCACCTTCGGCTGGTAGTACAGCTGCAGCTGGCGTTCGGCAATAGCGTCGGCAAGCTCCTTTTCCAGCTCGCCCTGACTGACGATCTCCTGATGCATGTTGGCGTCGTAGCCCATGAGGTAGGAAAGCTCGCCCTTACCCATCGCAAGTGCAAATTCCGCATGCTCGAGGACATCCGTAAAGTTGTTGCCGTCGGAGGGGATGCGTGCAAAGCCCGCGGAGCAGCTCAGTGCAAGGGAAGCAAATTCGCCCGTTGTCAGATCCGCCATGTCCGCGCGGATGCGCTCAATGGTGCGCACCGGAAGCTCCTCGTCACCGAAGTCGGTGTAATCGTGGAGCACCAGTACGAAGTTATCAGCACTCACTCTCGCCGCAAAGCCGCCGTTGGCAGCGTACTTGCAGAGAATATGTGCGAAATTGCGGAGGATCTTGTCGCCGTTCTCATAACCGAAGGAGTCGTTGACGATATGGAAACGGTCGATATCCAGAACGATGATCCAGCAGAAGGTGCCCATCGTCTTGCAGATGCGGTAGGTTTCTTCACCCTCGCGCATGAGCTTGTTGCGGTTGGCAATCTCGGTGATCTCGTCAAGGAACGCAAGGCGCTCGATGGTCAGATCCTTGGACTTGTCGCTGGTAATATCAATGAGGGCACCGCCGATGATGGGCGCGCCGTTGGAACTTTTGAGGTTCTCGTGGTAGTGGTAGGCGTACCAGACATAGGGCTTGCATGCCTCGCTGCGGATACGCAGTTCCAGAGAGCGCGGCTTGCTGGAAGCATCGTCGGCCTTGGTGGTGCGGATCTTGTTCAGGTAGTCATCAAAGAGGATCCGGTCATCCGGATGCAGCTTTTTGCGGAATTCCACAAAGGTGATGTGGCTTTCCTGAATGCCGAGGAACGCCTTGGCTTCCTCGGAGACGTAGTACATGTCATGGATGCTCTCGCACAGGAGGATACCGATACCGGAGAGCTTCATGGAAAGCTCATAGCGGCTCTGTGAAACCGCAAGGTTCTGGGCGTAGGCCGTCAGGGACTGCTTTGCGCTCTCCAGTTCCGTCGTATCAAAGCCGATCGTCAGGTACAGCGAAACGTCCTTGCTGCTGCGCTTGAGCAGGGAGGTGCTCCAGCTGATGTAATGCTTGTAGCTGGCAGCGTCGTGCATGGCGCTGTCGTAGGTTTTGCCGTCGAGCATGTCCGCAGCATTGCGGGCGTTAATGCCAATGCTGTGGAAGAAGGATGTCAGCAGCACCGCGCTGTCGCCGGGATCCTCGCTTTCGCTGACACCGAGCAGCTCGTCCATTGCCTGGTTGGTGTACAGGGTGGAGAGGTCGCTTGCCCAGATCAGAGCGGGCACCTTGACGCTGCGCACCATATTGAGGATGCGGTCGATGTCAACGGAGCTGTGCTGGCTCTGGTAATAGCGCACGACCGCGACGAGGGATCCGGTCAGACCGATCAGCACGAGCACATAAATGCGCAGTGCATGAATGGCATGCTCCGGATTCTGACCCACATAGGTCAGGACCCAGATAGAAAATATGGCAAAAATAAGTTCTATCCATAAAATCGTATTTTTCTTCATAATGTCATTCCGGCGGCAGGCTTGGCTTGATCCGATGTGTATACAATAACAGTCAGGAGTATTCTGCCGCGATAATACTCTCCTTTATTATACCTTTTTTTGCACGAAAAGTCAATGGTAACCGACCGCTTTTTTCTATAAATTTCACAAAAAAGACAATGCACTGTTTTTATCGGCGCAAAACGACAAAAACAGTGCAGTATGTAATCCGTGCAAGCGGTGTCACATCGCGAACTTCTCGCGGAGGGTACACACCAGACTCTCCGGCATCACGCCGAGAATGATGGGCTTGACAACATAGGGAAGCCCCTGCGGCAGCAGTCCCATGGAGCGGAAGCCCTTGAAACGCAGCACCATCTCATCCACGCGGTAATGCATCGCGATGTGACGCTGCTTTCTGCCATAATGGTAGCAATAGAGATTCTCCTGCAGGTTGGCGCCCTGCATGCCGTTGCTGTACATCCGCATGAACATTTCGTAGTCCTCGGTGCGGTTGGTCCATTTGGTGACGGCATAGCACATCTTCTCATTGAGGCAGGAGCTGCGGAACATCAGGGAGCCGTGAATGAACGGTGAGTTGAACAGGAAGTTCTTCTTTCCTGGCATTTCCGGCATGGAACGGGCGCCGAATACGCCCTCATGGGTGTTGTAGAGACTGCAGTTGCTGCCGACGAAGTCCACCTCCGGATGGGACAGGAGATAGTTGACCTGTTTTTCCAGACGTGTCGGATCGGAGATATCATCATCATCCTGTCTTGCGAGGAATTCACCGCGCGCTGCAGCGATACAGCGGTTCAGGGTGCTGGCAAGACGCAGGTTGGTTTCGTTCTGAAGAATGCGGATACGGCTGTCTTTCTCGGCGAATTCGGCAAGCCATTCCGAAGTGCCGTTGTTTGATGCGTCATCACAGATGATGAATTCCAGATTTTCGTAGGTCTGCGAAAGAATGGAATTGATCGCCTTGACCAGAAGCTTCCGGTCAGCGTTGTACACACCCATAATGACAGAGATCAGTGGAGTTTCCATGGTGTTCCCCCTTGTAATCGTCGGAAATTCCTTGTCCGTCAGTCGTTGTTCAGTCACGCTTAGGGTCTATGCTTGTTGATCATACATCGCAGGATATCCCAGGCGCGCAGTGAGAGCCGCCGCATTGCCTTGCAGTGCAGCGTGCTGACTGAAAGCGTGCCGTATATCCAGAAGAGTTCTCCGGACGGCTTTAGGCCGCGGAGTTTTCGGAAGATCCTGCGGAAAATGAGATGATCCCGCAGCACCTGTTCGCTGTTATGCTGTACCAATGTGCCGGTGTAGGATTCGGTCACATCGTCGCAGAAGGGGAAGACCCCGAACGCCTCGGCTTCTGCCGCATCGGGACGGTACATCAGTCCCTGCAGGAGCTTTCGGCTGATGCGATGCATTTTCTCCGGAGAGAAGGCATCGAACCGGATCTTCGGTGCGCATGCAGCAGCAAACTTTCTGCACACGCCGATCTGGGCTTCAATGGTCTGCAGCACATCCGGTCCTGCAGCCGCTGCCTTGCACACCGGCACATACCGGTTCTCTTTTTCTTTCCGGTAGCCGATGGTCATGCCGTGCGGCGCTGCACACATGCACTCAAACACGTTGTTGTTGAATTTTGTCAGGACACCGATACTGCTGTCCGCCGAGAAATACCACGTCCGGTAGTCACCGTCCTCGCTGGACTTCGGTCTTGCAAACATGCCGAAGTAGAAGCCGGTCACGGGCGGAATTTCATCGGAAAGCTGCCGCAGGCTGCGCTGCATGGAGCCGGTCCAGCCGCTGTCCACGATGCCGAAGGGAACTCCATCCATCAGCCCTTCCTGTCGGAAATAGGCGATGGCGGCATCATATGAATCCCTGGAATTCTGGTCGACATACTCCCGGAACTGCTTGCAGCTCCGCAGATCCTTGCAGAAATCCGCAAATGCCTGCTCTGTCAGAGGGGTATGCTCGTTTTCTTCCCGACAGCCCAGCGCTTCATACACAGCAAGGCGCTGCGCATCCGTCAGATGGGCACGGTCGAGAATATGTCTTCTGGTCAGATTGGTACCACGGTGCAGGAGCAGTTCCATGGCTTCCTCCGGTGCGATCCTGTGATAGGAGGGCATCCGCAGCGAAGCGCGGGAACAGTACAGATACCGCAGTTCCGCCTGAACAGGATGAACCTTTGCGATCTCCCTTGCGATCTCCAGGAGGACATAGCCATCCCTTGCAAGGAAGTACAGCCGCTTCAGACCCAGTGCCTCGGCTTCCCGCAGGACATGCCACACATAGGTGAACAGCACGGGAGCTGTGACCTGTGCAGTCAGTCGTGTGTGCATCGTACTGCACTCCGGAAGAAGCGCCTCGGCGCTTTCGGCAAAGGGCGGAATGCTGTGCAGGGCTGCCGCGTATTTCGGCAGCATCAGAGTGTCACGCCGTTCCGGCGCAGCAGCGCTCGGGCGGATTCAACGGAATCCACGCCGGTCGCATTCTTGACAGGTGCGAATTCACGGCTTCTGTCCACCTCGAAGGAGAGACAGCTGCTCTGCATGTGCACCATATCCAGCACCAGCGTTTCGAATTTATAGGCATTGGGTGCCTCCGGCTGCACAAGCTCGCCGGCATCATTGATGAAGGGCACCTTCTTATTGACAACATGGATCGGCATATTGGCGCCGGTCATGGCCTTGAGGCGTTCGGTCTGGAACAGGTAGTTCAGGATCACGCCATAGTTGTAGGAAAGTCTGCCGTCGGGTTCACGGCGGGTCGCCATTTCCTCAGTCATCTCGTAGTATTCCACGATGGAGGGCGTGCCGTCCTCGAGACAGAGTACGCCGATGCGCTCATCGGGAGCCGCCTTGCTGACCACCTTGCTGCCGGAATCACAGCCGGACAGGATGGTCGCACCCACAAAGCAGGGATCTGCAATGCGCTGGAGTACATTGTCCACAGCAAAGACATTGAGCCATTCGATGCCCTCGCGGTCCAGCACGGACAGGAGACCTGCCTTCACCATGGAAGAGAACCAGCCGCCGTTGCCGTTGGGGGAGGTGGCGATCCGGCCCTTTTCCTCCAGCAGGATGCTGCCGTTTTCATCAACGGCGGGTGCCATTTCCTGCATGAAGAAGTGGACGTATTCCTCGTTATAGCCGAAGTACTTCATTTCCTCGAGGAACTCGCGGGTCTCCTCGTCATTCTTCTCACTTGTCATGATGAACAGCGGAACATAGGCACCTGCCTTGTCCACCACTTCCATCAGGTTATTGATCAGGCATTCGAAGATATAGAGCGGTCTTGTCTCGCCCATATCGAACATGCCCTTGGGATGGTCGGAGCCGAGGCGCGTACCCATGCCGCCAGCCAGCAGCACTGCGCCGACCTTGCCCTGACGGATCGCATCGAGGCCGGCTGCCTCATATTCGTCATGCTTTTCGGCGATCTCATCAAGGGTCACCGCACCGAGCGGTTCCAGTACGCCGCGGTCTGCCTCGGACTGATGTGCAGCGAACACATCCAGAAGATGCAGATCCAGATCGTCGATCTGCCGGAGGAGTTCCTCCTGTGCGGTTTCGGATAATGTATCATACCAGCGCAGAAGATGCTGCTGCTTGCAGCTGCGCAGTTTTTCAGTTGCTTCAGAAATCGTCACGATGCTGTACCTCCATTCGTTTTGGTAACAGTTAGTAGTCGTTTTTTGTTAAATAGATATTCATAATTTCATTATAGCACACCGCAATTAAAAAATCAAGAGGATTTCACATGGTAATTTTTACAGTATTCCATCTCTGAAATCACGAAAAAACTGGAGATTTGACGGTTTCGATGAAAAAACAAAACATCCCTGCCGAAGCAGGGATGCAGAATGCTAATAAATGAGCTTGTAAAGTCTGGGGAAGAGCGCAAGATATTCGGACAGGACATACCGTTTGCTCGAGCCGGGATCATTCATCAGGAAGAGATCCGCAGTGAAGCTGTTGCCGTCACCGGTGTAGCCGATGATGGTGACATAGTGCTGACCGCCGGAGCTGTTCTTGCAGCCCATGACAACGGGCTTGCCCTCGCGCAGCTGCGTAAAGACATGCTCCAGGATGGTTTCCGTCACGGCACAGCTCTCGTAGGTCTCCACGGTATAGCCGAGATCCGTGATGTCCGCCCAGCTCGCCAGTGCGCCGCCGCCGGTGAAGGCCAGCATATCACGCATCGTGACGGGCGTGACGTCCGCGCTTGTTGTGTAGGAATGGAGCATGGCCATTGCCGTTACAAGGCAGCCGGAGCTTTTGAGCGTGGAGCTGCCGAGTGCTTCGCTGCCCCACTCCTCATCGAACTGCTTGTAGTCGGGAACCTCCAGGCGGATCTCATCCGTCACCCTTTTGATCAGGATGCCGTCTTCATCGAAGGTGCACAGATAGCCGTCAAGGCTCAGTGTCACATCGCACGCCATTGCGCCGTTTTCCTGGAAATAATATTCCGTTCCGTCCACGGTGTACCAGCCCATTGCAGCGGAGCCGTCCGTCTGGAAATAATAGATTTTGCCGTAAACCTCCGTCAGACCGCCGCAGTACATGCTGCCATCCTCGGCAAAGCAGTAGAGCGTGCCGTCCTCTGTGTAGAGGAAGTTCGTTGCCATAACGCCGTTCTCAGAGAAATAGTAGCACACGCCGTCGATCTCCGCAAAGCCGTCGTTATAGCCGCGTCCGGTCTGCGGATCGAAATAATAGCGGCTGCCGCGTTCTTCCTGCCAGCCGGAGAGGGCGATGCCATCCCCGTCAGTGCAGTAGATGCCGTCATCCGTAAGATGGATGCCGGAACCGAGTGCGCCGCTTTCCGGATCGGAACAATACAGCATATCATCATAGAAAAATGCACCCTGACGGAGCATGCCGTCCGTACCGAAGTAGTAGCGTTCGCCGTCGATCTCGCAGAAGTCCGTCAGCTTGCCGGTATCCTCGGAAACATAGTAATAGCTGCCGAAATAGGATACCCAGCCGAAGACCGGAGTGCCGGTCGCAGGGTCGTAGTAATACCGTTTGCCTGCCACGGTCTGCCAGTCGGTCTTGAGTGCGCCGCTGTAGCCGAACAGATAGGGGACGCCGTCAATGGTGGTCTCGCCCATGGCGAGGGTGCCGTCGGCCTGCATGTAGTAATGCTTGCCTTCAAAGGTGATCCAGCCCTCGGAGTAATCGTCCTCGGGAAGGATGATGCAGGGGGAGATATCATCGGTCTGCTCAGCAGCGGATACGCTTGCCGTACCGATGAGCATGGCTGCTGCCGCTGTCAGAAGTATGGCAGCGGTACGGAAATACTTAGACATGGGAATGCCCTCCGTTTCAGAAAGCCGCTTACTCCGTCACAGCATAGAGATTGGTTTCCCATGCGGGAATATAGAGTCTGTGACGAATGTACAGCTTGTATTTCGGATTCAATTTCTTGACCAGCAGGGGAAGCTCAAAAATATCCTCGTTGCGATGATACATAGCCACCACCAGCTTTGGCGAGTAGCGCACGATGGAGCGGGATGCGCCCCAGATGGCCTCGCGTTCAAAACCCTCCACATCCATTTTGATCAGTGTCGGAGCCTGGCCGCGCAGGATGCTGTCCACGCTGCGCACGGGCAGCATGGAGCCGCCGGGGGACAGAACGGACTGTCTTCCGGCCTTGTTGCTGAACGGAAGCTCCGTATCCTTGCACCATGCGGCACACTGATAGACATTGATGCGCTTTTTCTCTTCTTCTTCAATATAGCGCACCAGCTTTTTGAAATTCTTCTTATCCGGTTCCACCGCATGGACCGCATAGTAGCGGTTGCCCGTGTATTCGAGCAGCTCGCGGATGGTATCGCCGTTGTAGGCGCCCAGATCCACAAAGGTCTCGTTGCGGCTCGGGCGGAGGATCTGCTTGTAGATCTCCTCCGGCTCGGCAGTGATATCATCCAGATAGTGCAGATCACCGCTGATCTTGAACTGGATGACATTCAGGAAGACGCGTCTGGATTCGTCATCTGCAAGGCTGCGGTATACCGTGTTCAGCTCCTGCAGATGCTCCATGCAGTAGTCATAGGTAAACAGTCCCGAACCGATGACCGGAACATCGGGGACATAGAGTGTATGCTTTCTGGAAAGCTCACGGATGTACTCCACAAGGGAAGGATAGCCCGCTGCAAAGGCGAGGACGATGACGAAATCATCCACCATCTCCTCCACCTCAGAGAGCTTATGCACACGGTACCCTGCAAAGGAATGTCCTCTGACAAACTCATCACTTGCAAAGATACCTGCTACGGCGATGCCGTACTGCCGGAACACCGACATGATTTTGGACGCACCGTCCCCCATGCCATAGATGAAGATCGGGCGCTTTTCTGCCTGGAGACGTTCCCAGCAGGATTTCTTTTCTGTGATCAGACTTTCCAGACCTGCCCCTTTCGGGGGATATGCAGTGACATTCATGAGTGCAGTTCCTTTCGTTTGTTTGTGCGGTATTGCTGCTTATTCGCAGTGGCAGTTGTCCTCGAACATCATGTCGCGGCCGCGGATGCTGTAACGGTCACGATGCTCAGTGATCTGCTTGTCGAGCATCTCGGAGACCTTGCGGCAGTTCTTGATGCTGATGACATCCTTTTCCGGAGAATCCGTGTCGCGGCTGTAGATCTTGATCGTGCCGCACTTGAAGATGCGCTGCCAGAAGGGGAAGTACAGCTTCTTGTCCGTGATCTTGTACAGATCGATCTCATCCTCCTGGATGCTGAGCAGACCCGTACGGCAGATGAACTTTGTTTCGGTCAGATAGTAGCGTGTGAACGAGATCGGAAGGCCGAAGATCGTGCGCTTCTTATCCGTCCAGAGATATTCAAATGCTTCCTGTTTTGCCATATGATACACTCCTTTCCGGTGGAACACCGGGAATGGGGGAGCTGCTTACAGCTCCACCTCAGTGATACCGCCTCCCATGGTCACGGACTTGTCCGTGCCGGCGAGGGAAACAGTAAAGGTCTTATCGGTTGCGGATGCAGTCACCTTGATGGTATCGCCGCATCTTGCTGCCTTGATGGTAACGACGAGGTTTGCCTCACTGTCATAGATGGATGCCTCGGCGGTCTTGCCGTCCTCGAGGTTGTAGATCACGGCATCGGCGCCCTGTGCATAATCATAAACGACATTCTTGTCAAACTGACCGTAGGTCACGATGGAATTGGGCTTAGCGAATACGGGCATTTCGAGGAAGCTGCAGGTTCTGCGGATGTATCTGCCGCCCTCAAAGGTCTCGCCGGTAATGATATCCGTCCACTTGCCCTCCGGCAGGTAAACGTCCGCGGTGCCCTCGGAATTCATGATCGGAGCGCACAGCAGGTTGTCACCGAACATATACTGCTTGTCCAGGGACAGACATGCCGGATCGTTTGCATAGTCGATCACCATGGCACGCATCATCGGAACACCGGTCGTGGAGGTCTTCACAGCCTGTGCGTACAGATAAGGCATCAGTCTGCCCTTGAGCTTGGTGAAGAAGCGCAGAACAGCGCATGCGTTCTCGGGATTCTCCGGTGTGTCCTCTTCGTATGCCCACGGCACTCTGTAGGAGGTGGAGCCGTGCAGACGGCTGTGGCTGGACAGGAGTCCGAATGCACACCAGCGCTTATAAACGTCCGGAGAAGCTGTCTGCTCGAAGCCGCCGATGTCATGGCTGAAGTAGCCGAAGCCGGAAGCACACAGGGACAGACCGCCGCGGAGGGTCTCTGCGATGGAGGTGAATTCTGCGGAGCAGTCGCCGCCCCAGTGAACCGGGAACTTCTGACCGCCGACGGTTGCAGAACGTGCAAACAGGCATGCCTTGCCCTTGCCGTATACGTCTTCGATCGCCTCGAATACGCACTTATTGTAGAGATAAGTATAGTAGTTATGCATTGCGATCGGGTCGGAGCCGTCAAAGTACTTGACCTTGGTCGGGATTCTCTCGCCGAAGTCGGTCTTGATGGCATCCACGCCCATGCGGCAGAGCTTGCGGACATGATCGCCGAACCACTGATAAGCGGCAGGATTTGTGAAGTCCACGATCGCCATGCCGGACTGCCAGAGGTCGGTCTGGAACACGCTGCCGTCGGGATTCTTGATCAGGTAGCCGTTCTCTTCGCCCTCGTCAAACAGCTTGGAACGCTGTGCGATGTAGGGGTTGATCCAGCAGCAGACACCCAGACCCTTGTCGTGGAGTCGGGAGAGCTGACCCTCGGGATCCGGGAAGCTTTCCTTGTCCCACTCGAAGTTGGTCCACTCGTAGCCCTTCATCCAGAAGCAGTCGAAGTGGAACATCTGCAGCGGAATATCTCTCTCGAACATGCCGTCAATAAAGGAATTAACGGTCTCTTCGTTGTATTCGGTGGTAAAGGAAGTGGACAGCCACAGACCGAAGGTGTTGGCAGGCGGCAGTGCCGGCTTGCCGGTCAGATCGGTGTAGTGCATCAGAACGGTCTGCAGATTCTCGCCGCCGAAGAAGTAGTATTCCAGCTCTTCGCCGGGGAGGGTCATGGACACCTTGGAAACCGTGTCGGAAGCCACTTCATAGGAAACCTTATCGGAGCTGTTCACGAGAACGCCGTAGCCCTTGGAAGAGATGTAGAACGGAATGCTCTTGTAGCTCTGCTCGGAGCAGGTGCCGCCGTCGGAATTCCAGGTCTCTACATTCTGGCCGTTCTTCACGAAGGTGGTGAACTTCTCACCGAAGCCGTAGATGCATTCGCCCACGTCCAGGGACAGCTGCTCACGGATATAGGTCGTGCGGGGATCTGCGGGATAATTGAAGAACTGGTCGTCCGCCATTGCCTCAAGACGAGCCTTGGCAAGGAACTTGTTCTCCTCTACATAGGAGGTAGCTCTCCAGCCGCCGCCGGTGAGGCGCTTGCCGTCATAGGAGAATTCTACATCCCATTCAAAAGCCTTTCTTACGCGTACCTTGGTCTTGCCTGCGGTCAGCTCAATGAAGTCCTCGCCTTCATTGATGACTGCTGCGGTATAATCTGCCGGTTCGTTGAGTTCAAACTTCGGCTGATTTTTCAGTGTACCCTTGTGGTGGGTGATATGTACCTTGATCACATCATCTGCCACTGCGGTGTAGGTGATCTCAAAGGTCACGCCGCCGAGCGTCATTGCACGGTTGAACACTGCGTTTGCCGTTGCAAGGACGGTGATGGAATTGCTGGTGTGTGTGCATTCATACGCCTGCGTCGCGTAGTACACACTGTAGCCCTTTTTGTTGAGCCAGAGTCCGTCGGAAAATTTCATAAAATACCTCCTGGGCGATTTGCGCCATATCATCGTATATGGTTTTATTGTAACACATTTGTAATCAAATGTCAATCGGGTTTGGCGAAGTTTCCGAAGAATTTGCATGACTGCCAGCTTTACCATTCGTGCCGTAAGAATTTACTGTCAATTTGTGCAGAAAAGAGAATGTGCAGGCATTTTCTGAAAAAATACTTGTATTTTTTTTTTTTTTTTTGTTATAATGAAAAGTGATAATTCCACGCAGAATGTGGAAAAATGTTGAAAAGAGGTATATGTATGAAAAGAAACACGAAGTTTTTTGCCGCACTGACTGCCTGTGCTGTGATGCTGGCGGCGATGCCCGCAGCGATTCCGGCGAGTGCGGAAACCTATGGCAATCTCACATACGAGGTAAAGTATGATGAATATGTGGTGATCACAAAATGCAGCGCAATGGCAATGTCGGTAGAGATCCCCGAGCAGATCGATGGTCTGCCGGTTACAGAGATCGGAACCGGTGCATTCCGTGATTGTACGATCCTGACAGAGGTGACGATTCCGGATTCGATGCTCGAGATCGGTGCCGATGCGTTTAAGAACTGCACTTCTCTGACAGAGATCGCGCTGCCGGAGGGGCTGACCACGATCGGTTCTGAAGTGTTTACCGGAACAAGTCTGACTTCTGTTAGCATTCCGGATTCCGTTGTTACCATGAATAATGCCTTCATCAACTGCGATACATTGGAAACAGCAGTGCTTGGAAGCGGTGTGGTTGAAATCGCCAATGCATTTTCCGGCTGTGACAGCCTGACTGAGATCAATGTTCCGGAAAATGTAGTGGTCCTCAATGGTACTTTTAAGAATTGTATCGCTCTGACCACCGTCACTTTTGCGGAAGACAGCAGCCTGGAAACACTGGATGGCGCATTCAGGGAATGCACAAGTCTGGAAACCATCAACCTGCCGGAGGGCCTGCTCACCATGCATTATGGCTTCAAGGGCTGCACCGGTCTTAAGACCATTGCGATTCCGGATTCCGTCACCTATATTTTTGATGCATTCACGGGCTGTACTGCACTGGATACCGTGACCTTCGGCGAAAAGTCCAAGCTGGAGGGAATCGAAAATGCATTCATTGACTGCACTAATCTGAAGGAGATCACCATTCCGAAGAATGTGACGACCTTTGTTGCAGACTACTGGTCGGGCCCGTTTGACAACTGCACCGGTCTGGAGAAGATCACATTCCTGAACCGCTACCTCGACATCCCGAACGAAGCGGCTTCCATCCCCGAATCCGCAGTGATCTACTGCTACGAAAACTCCACCGCACATGCGTATGCGCTCGTGCAGGGCAGAGAATTCGTGATCATGGAGGAGCCGCCGCTCTCCATGGGTGATATCAACGGCGACACCACGGTGGATGCTGCCGATGCCGCAGCCATTCTGATCGCTGCCGCAGCAGTCGGCTCCGGTGCGGAGTCCGGTCTGGATGCGGAGCAGGAGGCTCTGGCAGACCTCAATGCGGACGGCGCATTTGACGCATCCGACGCAGCACTGGTACTCCAGTATGCCGCATATGCCGGCGCAGGCGGCGACGCAACCATTGAAGAATTCCTGAACGGTCAGGCATAACGCTAAACCGGCTCGCCTTCACGGTGAGCCGGTTCTGTTTGTCTAAAAAGTTCCGTCCAGCCAGTGTACGGCTGAATTGTTTTCTTTGTTAAGAGTTGTCCTCAGTGTAGTCTAAAAGCACTCCGCAGGAGGGCGGGGTAGGGTGCGGCAGCACCCTACTTTTTTCCCCCTCCCTTTAGGGAGGGGGTTAGGGGCACCCGAAGGGCGTGCGTTAGCTGTGGGGCAATTATCAGGAAATTGCCCCTTTTTTTGACAAGCTGACCGGCTCGCCTTCACGGTGAGCCGGTCTTCTCTTCCGGAAAAAAGAAAGAGACAGCATCAGCAATCCCAGCGAATTGGGTTGCTCATGCTGCCTGTCACAGAATGGGGGACGGAAAAGATTGGAGTCAGATACTGCCGCAGGTACGACGCAGACATACCTTTTGAGGGTGCAGCAGGGCGGACACGCATGGGAAAACATGTCAGCCTTCCGTCCAAATGAAGATAAAAATTGATTGTGCGCGAAAAACAAACCGATACAGCCGAAACGATGATACGATGATAGGGAAGATCCACGCTGTATCCCAACCGGGGTTTACGCAGCCCAGGAGAGAACTGCGGAAGCCGACCCGATCGCCATCAGAATGATGAATCTGTTTTTTACTAATAATCGCCCAATTCCCACCGGTCATTTGCATCTCTGCAATGTCCCGTAGGTTGCTGCCGGGATACGCAGTCCGGCAACAATCTTATTCTACCGCATTATGTCAAAATCTGCAAGGGTTTATATTGAAAAATGCACAGCACAATCTTGACTTTCTGAAAAAATGTGCTATAATAGAAGTAGAGAACGCCGCAAGACGGCAGATTTTGCGCGAATGGAGGCTGAAAGCATGGCAACACCCCGTACAATGGAAATACTGGAACGCAACGACCGGATCATACACACCCCGAGCAGCTTTGCAAAGCGGCATCTGATCTACCTGCAGGAGACGGGGGAGCTGCATGCAAGCAGCCGTCATGTGGGGCAGCGTGACGATCTGCATTCGTACCTGTTCTTTCTGGTGCTGGAAGGCAACGGCAGACTGCACTACCGCGGCAAGGAGTACGCACTCCGGCCGGGTTCCTGTGTGTTCATCGACTGCCGCCACGAATACCAGCACGAATCCCTCGGCGCGGAGTGGACGCTGCGCTGGGTGCATTTCTGCGGAACGGGCGCGAAGGAGCTGTATGACTATTATCGTCAGAGCGGCGGACGTGTCTGCTTCAGTCCGAAGGCCTTTCTTGCGTACAGTGACCTGCTGGGGGAGATCTACCGTCATGCCGCATCGGAGGTCTACGTCAGCGACCTGCAGCTCTATGAGTATCTGGTGCATCTGATGACCATGCTCTGTGAGGAGAACCGCACGCAGGAGCTGGAGACCGAGACCGAAAACGGCGTACGCGATATGACGCCGGTAAAGCAGTATCTCGAGCAGCATTATCAGGAGAAGATCAGCCTGGATCTTCTGGCGGAGCAGTTCTATGTGAACAAGTTCTACATGACGCGCATTTTCAAGAAGCAGTTCGGAGATTCCATCGTGAATTACCTGACGCATATCCGCATTACGCGCGCCAAGCAGCTGCTGCGCTTCACGGATCTGTCCATTGAGAAGATCGGACAGGAGTGCGGTCTGAACGATGTCAATTATTTTGCGCGGGTCTTCCGGAAGGTCGAAGGCACCTCTCCGGGCGAATTCCGCAAAATGTGGTAAGAAAAACAGCATCCTCCGCAGAAACGGGGGATGCTGTTTGGTTAGTTTCATGTGAGATAGTCTGCAATGAAATCTTCGAAAGTAACGGGCTCATGTCCTGTGGCTGCTGCATAGAGGAGTACCAGCGCAGCATCATTTGCGTCGATCTCGCCCCTTGCATTCACATTTGCACTGCCCCTCTGCGCCTCGCTGAGGGTGCTGTCAGCACCCGATCCGACTTCGGCGGCTTCGATCAGGATGTAGGAGGCATCCCGTGCGTCAACCCAGCCATCTCCGTTCACGTCGCCGAGGGCGTAAATGGATGGCATCTGCTCAAAATACACGGTTGCCTCTGTGAGTGCTTCGTTCTGATGGGCGATACTCATGGCGTTCCACTGCTCTTCGGTGCCGGTGTAGTAGACTGTGGTTTCTGCTGCGCATCCGGTAAACGCCCGATGCTCTACAGCTGTCACAGCATCCGTTAATGTAATGGTATCCAGCAGTTCGCTGTAATAAAAAGTGTAGTTTTCAATCAAATCTGTTTCTGCAAGGAGTACGACCTCCGTCAGTGCTTCGCAGTGAGCGAAGGCATAGGCTTCGATGGAGGTGACGTTTTCCGGAATGCTGATCTTCTGCAGAAACTTGTTATACTCAAACGCGAAATGCTTAATGGTCTGTACGCTGGAAGGAATGGTATAGACCGATGCACACTGGCATGCATCCGGATACTGCATGAGTGTTGTCATCTCCTTGTCGAACAGAACGCCGTCTTGGGATGCGTAGAACTGGTTTTCTGGATCAACATAGAACATCTGAAGGCTCAGGCAGCCAGAAAATGCATTGTTCCCAATGGATTCCACTGCTGCCGGAATGGTGATGCGCGTGAGCGCTGAATCTGTAAATGCATTATCGCCGATGGTCGTGAGTGTTTCCGGAAGCGTCAGATTTGAGATACCGGTCGTGTAGAATGCACACTGTCCGATGCTTGTCGTCTTCTCCGGAAGCTGGACTTCTGTGAGATTGGAGCAGAACATGAACAGAAAATCCGGCACCTCTGTGATGGCTTCCGGGATATTCGCAGTTGTCAGACTGTTGCAGCCCCAGAAAACTGAAGTTCCAAGCTCTGTCAGGCCCGCAGGTAATGTGATTGCCTGCAGCTTTTCGCAGCCATCGAATGCAGAGTTTCCAATGGATGTGACAGTTTCCGGGATTTCAACAGCGGTCAGGTTCTCACATTGGGTAAATGCGCAACTCTGAATGCTTGTTACGCCATCAGGAATTTTGTAGCTTTCAGCCGTCAGTCCAGCCGGATACTGCATGAGTGTCTGCATATCTTTTGTGAAAAGGACATTGTCCACAACACAGAGCGGTGAATTCTCTCCGTCAATGATTACAGTAGTGAGATTCAAACAGGAATGGAAAGAGATGTTTGAAACCGTCTCTGGAATTGTTAGGGATCGAAGAGTGGTATTGAGACTTCCGCCGATTACTTCCGGATCAAAGAAAGAGCTTCCCCACACAGAGGTCACCGGCAGTCCGTCGATTTCTGCAGGAATGACGATCTCCGATGCGGTATAGTCACACTGTGTGATCTCGATATGATCGGCATACGCCCGGTAGGTGAAACTGTCATAGGTGCCGATCGTGTATTCATCGGCTGCACTTACTGTGATCGCCGTCCGGAACGGCTCTGCTGCAGGGATTCCCACGCTGCCTCCGAGGAGAGCAAATGCTGTCAGGAATGCTGCGATTCTGGATACATACTGTCTGTCCATACTATCAACCTCCGATCTTTGATTTAAAGCAGAATTCAAGTGCTTCTACCTATATAACAACGCAGCAGAAAAAATATTGGAAATAATTTCCGATCTTATAAAAAGTTTAGCATATCCGAAAACATTTGTCAAGTATTTTTGTGCAAAAAGCAAATACGTGTTTCGTTTATTGATAAAGTCCTGCCTTTATCAGCATATTATGGCTTTGCATGTGCAGAAATTCTGAATCATATTTTGAAAAATCCGTCTTTCCGCAACCTGCCGCATTTCCCATGATGCAGAAGTTGACAACGCTCCCTCCGGCATGCTATAATAATAGGGCAACACCGCACAAAGACTGTGTGCAAGATGCGCAGTCAGATTTTTTGTCAGATGAAACAAAAAACGCAGCTGATACTTTGTGTATCAGCGCAGCTTGTCAAAAAAGGGGCAATTTCCTGAAAATTGCCCACCCCCTAACCCCCT
>CAYYIT010000049.1:0-18507 GCA_964472035.1 uncultured Ruminococcus sp. | reverse complement strand
GGGGGTTAGGGGGTGGGCAATTTTCAGGAAATTGCCCCTTTTTTGACAAGCTGACGGGGGCAAAGCCCCCGTATTCCCCCTTGCTTCCGGAGGGGCGCTGCCCCTCCGCACCTCCCCATGGAGCTTTGCTCCACTCGCTCCCAGACCCAAATACTCGTGAAGATGAAGCCGGCTCCGCCGGCGGTCTCTAAAGTGAAAACAACAATCCCCCATTTGCCGAAGGCATTGGGGGATGTGTTCTCTTGATCCAGTGCTAATCCTCCTGAGAAACCTGCTGTGCATAAGCGACTGCCTGCGCTCGTTCCTCGCTGGGCATCTGCTTATCGCCAGCGGGGGCTCCCCGCCGTGCGAGATCCGAGTAGTAGGCGCTTAGTGCCTGTGCAAGCTCCGCGATCAGCTGGGAGGCCTGCGCCTGCCGCGTTTCGTTCGCGTAAATGCCAAGTGCCGCCTCCTCCGAGGCCTTGCGTGCATGCATGACCGCCTCCTGCAGATGCTCCGGCTTTCCCTTCGCCTTGAGCTTCTGCGCCAGCTCCAGATGCGCAATGCTCCGCATCGCCTGCAGCTCGTCCTCAAACTGCCCCGAGGCGTCCTTCACCCGAAGCACCGAGGCGTATTCCTTGTTCTGCAGATGCGCCTTCGCCTTTTGCAGAACCGCCGCCGTGTCCTGTACCTCCGGAAGCTCCTGCTCCGCCAGAAGCCGCTCCATCGGAAGCTCCAGTACCCCGGCAAGATATTCCAGCGTCTTCATCGACGGCGCCGCCGTACCGCTCTCGATCTGGCTGAGCATGTTCCGCGTGATGTAATTCCCCACAACCTCGCTCTGCGTCATCTTTTTTGCAAGGCGTGCCGCCTTCAGCCGTCTCCCCAATTCTGCGTTGTTCATGGATGTCCACCTCCTTGCGGTAAATCCAATTTACTTCCTTTACCTATATCATACCACATTCTGAAGCGAATTGCAAGTCCTTTTTTTCATTTTTTCAGAAAACTTTCAGAAATCTATTGACAAACGAGGGAAGATGCGCTATAATGTTGATAGTAAATAAAATTTACAAGTTTTAGCGCGGTGTCCTGATACTACACTGCAAAACGAAATGCATGATGAAATGCGATCACTGGGAAAGGAGGAAAATTATGCAAGCATGGTGGGAAGGTCTGAGCCAGATCCTTCGTGTGCTGTACTGCGTTGCGATCCCGTCCACACTGGTGCTGGTGCTGCAGATGGTGCTGTCGATGCTCGGCGGTGAGGCCGACGGCGGCATCGATGTCTCCGACACGTCCGGACTCGATCTGGAAATGGGCGCCGATACGGGCATGGATACCGATGTCCTGACCGATGGTGCGGATATGGTGCATGACGGCGGCAATCCGGCGGATTTCGGCAATCTCAGGGTCCTGACGCTGCAGACCATCGTGACATTCCTGACAGTGTTCAGCTGGGTGTCCATCGTCTGTGTCAGCGCCGGTATGAAGACGCTGCCGAGTGTGCTGCTGGGTACGGCATTCGGCGTGGTGATGATGCTCGTCGTTGCAAAGCTCGTGCAGGTTTCCGCAAGGCTTGCCGAGAACGGCATCCTCAACCTCAACAACGCCATTGGCGAAACCGCTACGGTTTACCTGCAGATCCCGCCGAAGGGGAACGGCGAGGGCAAGGTGACCATGCAGCTGCAGGGGCGCTTCGGGGAATTTGACGCGGTCAATGCCGGCAGTACCCCGATCCCGACAGGCGCGCAGGTGCTTGTCACGGACGTCCTGGGCGACACCCTCGTGGTGGAGGACAGCGACGCAATGCCGGAATGATTCCGGTACATATTATAATAGAAAGAAAAGGGGAAACTACATATGGATAATATTGGAATTCTTGTTGTCATCTGCGTGATCGTCGTGATCCTGTTCGCGACGCTCCTGGCGATCCTCTCCCGTTACAGAAAGTGTCCGTCCGACAAGATCCTGGTCGTTTACGGTAAGGTCGGCACGGATCACAACGGCAATCCTCGCAGTGCGAAGTGCATCCACGGCGGCGCGGCATTCATCGTGCCGGTCATCCAGTCCTACCAGTACCTCGATCTGACGCCCATCTCCATGAACGTCGATCTGAAGAACGCACTGTCCAAGCAGAACATCCGTATCAACGTACCGTCCCGATTCACCGTTGGTATTTCCACGGAGCCGGGCGTGATGCAGAACGCCGCTGAGCGTCTGCTGGGTCTGAAGCTCGTGGAGATCCAGGAGCTGGCAAAGGACATCGTGTTCGGTCAGCTGCGTCTGATCATCGCGACGATGGACATCGAGGAGATCAACTCCGACCGTGAGAAATTCCTTCTGGCGGTTTCCAAGAACGTAGAGATCGAGCTGAAGAAGATCGGTCTGCGTCTGATCAACGTGAACGTTACCGATATCACCGACGAGTCCGGCTACCTCAATGCCCTCGGTAAGGAAGCCGCTGCGAAGGCTGTCAATGACGCAAAGCGCAGCGTTGCCGAGCAGAACCGTGACGGTGAGATCGGTCAGGCAAATGCACAGCAGGAACAGCGTGTACAGGTTGCTGCCGCAAATGCAGCTGCCATCGAGGGTGAGAACACGGCAAGAGTAGCCGTTGCACAGTCCGAGGCAGTTCGCCGTGAGCGCGAGGCAGAGTCCCTGCGTCAGGCAACCGCAGCAGAAGCCGTTCAGGCAGCGCGTGCAAAGCAGGAAGCCTATGCAGCACAGCAGCAGGCTGAGCAGCAGCGTGCGGATCTGGAAAAGGCGACCCAGCACGCAGACGTTATCGTAAAGGCTGAAATTGCGAAGGAACAGGCCGAGATCGATGCCGAGGCAGAGGCAGAAGTCATCCGCCGCAAGGCGCGCGGTGAGGCCGACGCGATCTTTGCAAAGATGGAAGCAGAGGCAAAGGGTCAGCAGGAGATCCTGATGCGTCAGGCAGAAGGTATGCGCAAGATCGTGGAAGCCGCCGGCGGCAATGCCGAGGCAGCGATCAAGCTCCTCATTGCCGAGAAGCTGGAGGATCTGGTAGCGATTCAGGTCGAGGCGATCAAGAACATCAAGATCGACAAGGTCACTGTCTGGGACAGCGGCCAGAACGCAGACGGTCAGAACTCCACCGCCGGCTTTATTTCCGGCATGATGAAGGCAGTGCCGCCGCTGAACGAGCTGTTCAAGCAGGCAGGCATGGAGCTTCCGGAGCTGCTCGGCAAGGATCTGACAGCAGAATCCGCAAAGTCCGACGACATTCCGAAGGTCGAGGCAGAGATCCTGCCGGAGGAGGCGTAACCCGCGCTGGCAAGGTTTCTTAAAAGGATAAGGCCTGAATCAAGAGAACGCATCCCCCCAATGCCTGACGGCAAAGGGGGGATCGCTGTTTTTTCTGTAGAGACCACAAGCGGAGCTTGCTTCATTTCCTCGCATGCCCCACCCCGACCCCGCCCTGGGAGCTTTGCTCCGCTCGCTCCCAGACCCAGCATCGCTGTGCGCAGCACAGTCGATGCGCCGTCGGGGAGGTACGGAGGGGCAGCGCCCCTCCGGAAACAAGGGGGCATACGGGGGCTTTGCCCCCGTCAATAAAGCCCCTCCCCTCGGGGAGGGGTTGGGGTGGGGGCAGTTTTTTGGAAATTGCACCTTTTTGGCAAGCTGAACGGCATCCCCAAAACAGGGATGCCGTTATCTGTTTATTCGCGGAATTCGAGAAGCTTGTGCGCCTCGATCCCCAGAGCTGAAGCGATATTGAACAGTACCTCAAGTGAAACATTATGGATCACGTTGGGTGCTTCGATCGCACTGATGTGGGAACGGCTGATGCCGGAGGCTTCTGCAAGTTCCTCCTGCGTATAGCCCTGAAGCTTGCGGTAGTAAGCGATATTGAGTCCCAGCTGAATATATTTGAACTCATTCTCCTTGGAAATTTTCATTGATTTTGACATATGCCATCCACCTCCGTTTATCTCATTTTAACAAAAAACTTCACAAGCATACACTTTCTGTTAAAAACATATTGCTTATTAACAGTGAATATGTTATGATTATAAGTGTGGAAATCCATACTGATAGACAAAGGGAGGATGGAAAAATGAAGTTTACGGAGCAGTTGTCCGAGCGGATCGAAGGTCTCCGGCAGGATCGGCAGTTGAGCATTGCGGAGCTTTCGCGGCGCAGCGGTGTGACCCGACGCACGATTTCACGGCTGGTGAGAGGGGAGAAGGTAAAGGAGGTGCGGATCGTCACGATCATGCGTCTGTGCCGCGGCTTTGAAATGTCGCTGACAGAATTCTTCGACTACGAATGGGTCAAAGAATAGCTATGGGTCTGGGGGCGAGCGAAGCGAATGCCCCCACGGGGAGGTACGGAGGGGCAGCGCCCCTCCAAATACGTCAAGGGGTCTGGGGGCGAGCAAAGCGAATGCCCCCAGGGCGGGGGAGGGTGCGGCAGCACCCTACTGCGATTCCCCCTCCCCTTGGGG
Source organism: uncultured Ruminococcus sp. (assembly GCA_964472035.1). Taxonomy (GTDB): domain Bacteria; phylum Bacillota; class Clostridia; order Oscillospirales; family Ruminococcaceae; genus UBA3855. The sequence goes on along the minus strand of CAYYIT010000049.1, from coordinate 14,057 downwards.
AGGGGTTGGGGTGCCCCGAACCGAGGCAGGATGCTGCTCGAGGTGAGCGGGTATGCCGCCATTGGAGCAAAAGGCGGCTGGGGGCAGTTTACACATACCCCACCCAGTTTTCACGAAGAACCATCACCATTCCCTGAAAAAACTGAAAAAACCCCTTGACAAATAAAAAGAAGTGTGGTAAAATAAAAGTACCTCTTTGCGGGGGTATTTTTATGTGCTTTTATACACCCTGCCAGTCGAGGGAGGCAAACAACCTAATCATCGCAAAGATGAAGTATTCTATCAGGAGGTGCCGATATGAGAGTTAAGGTGACTTTAGCTTGCACAGAATGTAAGCAGCGCAATTATGTTACTAAGAAGAACAAGAAGAACGATCCTGACCGGATTGAGATGAAAAAGCATTGCAAGTTCTGCAGAAAGCATACGCTGCATAAGGAAACAAAGTGATCGGAGGTCTTGAGCATGGCGAAAGAAGAAAAAGACACTTTGAAGGACGCTGAAAAGCCGTCCAAGGAAAAGAAGTCCAAGAAGTCCGAGAAAAAGGACGAGGGCAAAAAGCAGAACCGCGTTGCAAGATGGTTCCGTGATCTGAAGATCGAGTTCAAAAACGTTACCTGGCCTACAAAGCACACCGTAATGGTCAACACAGGTATCGTGCTTGCAACAATTGTAATGTCCAGCGCACTGGTGGGTCTGATGGACCTCGGTATGTTTAAGCTGGTACAGTTCCTGCTCGACCTGAGCCAGGCGTAAGACACACAGTGACAAGGAGGATTTGCAATGTCGCAGGCGGCAAAATGGTATGTCATTCACACATATTCCGGCTATGAGAACAAAGTAGCCCAGAATATTGAAAAGGTTGTGGAGAATCGTAAGCTGCACGACTTTATTCAGGAAATCCGAGTTCCCACTGAGCGTGTTACGGAAATCGTAGACGGCAAGACCAAGGAAGTGGAACGCAAGACATTCCCCGGCTATGTGCTGGTGAAAATGATCTGCACCGATGACTCCTGGTATGTTGTCCGCAATACCCGCGGCGTAACGGGCTTCGTAGGCCCCGGCTCCGACCCCACCCCCCTCACCGAAAAGGAAGTGGCGGCAATGGGCGTAGAATCCGGCACAACGATCGTTGTGGACTATGCAGTCGGCGACAGGATCCGCGTAACGGGTACAAAGCTTGATGGTTTCACAGGTATCGTCCAGAACATCGACCTCGAAGGCGGACAGGTGGAAGTACTTGTCAATATGTTCGGACGCGATACACCCACGACCATCGCTCTGAATCAGGCTGTCAAGCTTGATGACTGATGTGTAAACACACAAACGACGAAGGCGCGAAGCACTGCGCTTTCCGTGGGAGAGCTGCGGCAAAAAGAACCGCACTCGCCTTTACCACAATAATGGAGGTGCAATATCATGGCACAGAAAGTAGTTGGCTATATTAAGCTGCAAATCGCTGCAGGTAAGGCAACACCTGCTCCGCCTGTTGGTCCTGCACTGGGTCAGCATGGTGTAAATATCATGGCATTCACAAAGGAATTCAACGAGAGAACCAAGAACGATATCGGCATGATCATCCCGGTAGTGATTACCGTTTATGCAGACCGTTCCTTCTCCTTCATTACTAAGACACCGCCGGCAGCAGTTCTGATCAAGAAGGCTTGCGGTATCGAAAGCGGCTCCGGTGTTCCGAACAAGAACAAGGTGGCAAAGATCACCAAGGAGCAGGTCCAGAAGATCGCAGAGACCAAGATGCCCGACCTGAATGCAGGTTCCCTCGAGACTGCTATGAGCATGATCGCTGGTACTGCTCGTTCTATGGGCGTCGTTGTAGAGGACTGATTCGGCAGGATGTCCCTGCCCTCAATACGGTGGGAGGAAACTTTCCGCTAATCGACGTGCGAATCAGCACGCCGGTACTACCACTAAATTAGGAGGAAAATAATAATGAAACACGGCAAGAAGTATGTAGACAGCCGCAAGGCAATTGATTCTACAAAGCTTTATGAGTGCACAGAGGCACTCGATATGGTTTGCAAGAATGCCAAGGCAAAGTTCGATGAGACCGTTGAGGTTCACATCCGTCTTGGTGTAGACTCCAGACACGCTGACCAGCAGGTTCGTGGCGCAGTTGTACTGCCCAACGGTACCGGCAAGAAGGTTAGAGTCTGCGTATTCTGCAAGGAAGACAAGTACGAGGCTGCACAGGCTGCAGGCGCTGAGTTCGTAGGCGGCATGGACCTCGTTGACAAGATCCTGAAGGAAAACTGGATGGACTTTGACGTTGTCATCGCTTCTCCCGACATGATGGGCCTCGTTGGCCGTCTGGGTCGTGTACTGGGTCCGAGAGGCCTCATGCCCAACCCGAAGGCTGGTACGGTAACTCCCGATGTTGCAAAGGCTGTTACAGAGGCTAAGGCTGGTAAGATCGAGTATCGTCTCGACAAGACCAACATCATTCACTGCCCGATCGGCAAGGCTTCCTTCGGCGCAGAGAAGCTCGAGCAGAACTTCACCACCCTCATGGAAGCGGTTGTTAAGGCTAAGCCCGCAGCTGCTAAGGGTACCTACCTGAAGTCCTGCACAGTAGCATCCACTATGGGACCTGGCGTTCCGGTTGCTACTCAGAAGTTCGGCGTATAAGGCTGAACCCCTAACTTTTTTGGGAGTAACCTTTCTTTTGGAGGGTGCTTCGAATATGTACGACTCTGGCCCCGCCTGTTGCAGGCGGGGCGCTTTTTTTCTGCTTGCAGGTATCGTGGGGAAGGTTTTTGCATAAAATGCAGCAGGGAATGCCATGGAAGGTTACAGAAATCTGACAAAATCAGCGAAGCTTCCGTGTTTTTTCAAAAAATACTTGCAGTTTGCTTCAAAATATGGTACAATAAAATGAAAGTGTCCTGTGCTGGGCTCCCGCCCCGTGCAGCGGCCTGCAGGAGATTGCAGACCCGAATTGATGCAAAAAAGGAGTTTTTCAGTTATGTCAAAAATCAGAGTCGCAGTATTGTTTGGCGGTGCGTCCAGTGAGCATGAGATCTCCCTGAAATCCGCAACGCACATCATCAATTGCATTCCGTCTGATAAGTATGAGGTGGTTTGCGTCGGCATTACCAAGAAGGGCAGATGGCTCTACTACCCCGGCGACATCAGCGCCATCGCTTCCGGAAACTGGGAGCGTGACCCCGACTGCACCTCCGCCATTCTCTCCCCCGATCCCATCCACAAGGGTCTGATCACCATCGAGAACGGCGATGCCTCCTTCAAGAAGATCGACGTCGTATTCCCCGTGCTGCACGGCAAGAACGGCGAGGACGGCACCATCCAGGGCCTGCTGGATCTGGCTCGCATCCCCTATGTCGGCTGCGGCCTGCTGGCGTCCGCCTCCTGCATGGACAAGGCACATACCCACACCATGCTCGACTACAACGGCGTGCGCACCGCAAAGTGGCGCATGATCCTCCAGCGCGAGATCAATCATCTCGAGGAACGCTGCGACGAGATCGCCGAGGCACTGGGCTTTCCGCTCTTTGTCAAGCCCGCCAACTGCGGCTCCTCCATCGGCGTCAACCGCGCAAATTCTGCGGAAGAGCTGATCGAAGCGGTCAAGATCGCCTTCTCCCATGACAATAAGGTCATCATCGAGGAATGCATCTTCGGCCGCGAGCTTGAGGTCGCTGTCTTCGGCTACGATACGCCCTTCGGTTCCTTCGTGGGCGAGATCGAATCCTGCAAGACCTTCTATGACTACGACGCCAAATATATCCTCAGCGGCTCCAACCTCTTCATTCCGGCAAGAATTCCGGATGACAAGGCGCGCGAGATCCAGGAGACCGCTGTCAGAGCCTACCAGGTAATGGGCTGCAAGGGCCTGTCCCGCGTGGACTTCTTCCTCACCGAGGAGGGCGAGGTCATCCTCAATGAGATCAACACCATGCCGGGCTTCACCCACATCAGCATGTACCCCAAGCTCATGGAGCATCTGGGCATGACGCCGTCCTACCTCGTGGATAAGCTCATCGAGCAGGCACTCGACAACGCCGACCGCACCTATCTGTAAGCAGGAGGCGGAATATGGATCGCAATGCCATCGGCGTGTTCGATTCGGGACTCGGCGGCCTGACCGCCGTCAAGGAACTGAACCGGATCCTGCCGAACGAAAATATTATCTATTTCGGCGATACCGCGCGCATTCCCTACGGCACGCGGAGCCGTGAGACCGTGCTGCGCTATGCAAGGGAGGACGCTGCCTTCCTGCAGAAGCACCCCGTCAAGATGATCATCGCCGCCTGCGGCACCGTCAGCTCCGTGCTGGGCACCAATTCCCCCGTCGGGGAGATGCCCTTCACCGGCGTGCTCTATCCCGCAGCGGAGGCGGCCTGCGCCGCCACCGAAAACGGCCGCATCGGCGTCATCGGAACGCCGGCAACCATCCGCAGCGGCAGCTATGAGCATGCCCTGCATACCCTCAACAGCGCCGTCAGCGTGACCGCCATGGCCTGTCCGCTGTTCGTGCATCTGGTGGAATACGGCTACACCGACCGGAACAACCAGATCACGCGCCTTGCGGCGGAGGAATACCTCGCGCCCATCCGCAGTGCGAAGGTCGACACCCTGATCCTCGGCTGCACGCATTACCCGATCATCCGCGACATCATCGCGGACATCATGGGCGAGGGCGTGACGCTCATTTCCCCCGGTGAAGAGGCGGCGAAATTCGCCAAGCGCACCCTCGAGGAGCAGGATCTCCTCACCGACAGCACCGAAAAGGGACACAATGTTTACTACGTCAGCGACAGCGTCAGCATGTTCCGCGACAATGCACGGCATTTTCTCGAGGACGCGGCGCACGGACAGGTGTTCAGCAGCAGGCTGTAATGCCGCAGATAAAGGAGAAACATGAAAAACGCGTGGCTTTTGAAGCTCATCAGCATTCAGTACAGCGAGAAGGACAAGGAAACCACCGAGCTTGTCACTGAGGCGAATTATGAGAAGGACGAAAACGGCGACAGGGTGATCTCCTATGAGGAGTCCGAAACCACCGGCATGGAGGGCAGCCGCCTTCAGATCCGCGTGGGCGAGGATGATCTGGTCTCGATCATCCGCGAGGGCGCATTCCAGATGCATCTCGTGGTGCATCCGGGACGCAAGCACTACTGTCACTACGCAACACCCTTCGGGCAGTTTTCCGTCGGTGTTGCGGCAAAATACATGAAGAACGAACTGACGGACGAGGGCGGCCGTCTGGAGCTGCGGTACACCGTGGACTCCGGCGTCGCACTTCTGACGGATAACGAAATCATTGCAGAGATCTACAGGGATCCTGCAGGGGAGGAACAGCTATGACAAATATGATGGCGGCGGCACAGAGCCAGCTGCGTGAGATTCTGACCGAGGCGCTGGGCAGCCTCGTTGCCGAGGAGAAGATCGCTGCGGAGGCACTTCCGGCATTCAAGATCGAGATCCCGGCGGACAAGACCCACGGCGATTTTGCCACCAACGTTGCAATGGCATCCGCCAAGGCACTGCGCATGCCTCCGCGCAAGATCGCGGAGCTTCTGACCGAGGCACTGCGCTTTGAGGACACCTATTTCGAGAAGGTGGAGATCGCAGGTCCGGGCTTCATCAACTTCTTCCTGAAGAAGAACTGGTTCGCGGACACCGTGCAGGCAGTCCTCAGCGAGGGCGATGCCTACGGCAGAACCGACGGCGGCAGCGGCAAGCGCGCGCTCGTGGAATTCGTTTCCGCAAATCCCACAGGTCCGATGCATGTCGGCAATGCAAGAGGCGCCGCACTCGGCGACGGCATTGCAGCCCTGCTCGAATGGACGGGCTGGGAGGTCGAGCGTGAGTTCTACGTCAACGACGCCGGCAACCAGATCGAGAAGTTCGCGACCTCACTGGAGGTGCGCTATCTCCAGAAATATCAGGAGGGCATCGAGATGCCCGAGGACGCCTACCACGGCCCCGATATCATTGCACATGCCGAGGGCTTTGCCGAGGAAAACGGCGATGCCTTCGTGAATACCGACAGCAAGACCCGCCGCGACGCACTGGTAGCCTACGCGCTGCCGAAGAACGTGGCAGGCCTTGAGCGCGACCTGCGGAAGTACCGTGTCGAGTACGACAACTGGTACCGCGAGAGCACGCTCCACGAGGACGGCAGCGTCTGGAAGATCGTTGACGCCCTCAAGGAAAAGGGCTACACCTACGAGCAGGAGGGTGCGATCTGGTTCAAGGCATCCGAATTCGGCGCAGACAAGGACTTTGTGCTGGTGCGTGCGAACGGCATTCCGACCTACATCGTGCCGGACATCGCGTACCACTGCGACAAGCTCGTGACGAGAAAGTTCGACAAGGCGATCAACGTCCTTGGTGCGGACCATCACGGCTATGTGCCGCGTCTGAAGGCAGCGCTGACGGCGCTGGGCGTGGACGTGAGCCATCTGGACGTGGTGCTGATGCAGATGGTGATTCTGCTGAGAAACGGCGAAGTTGCGAAGCTTTCGAAGAGAAGCGGCAAGGCGATCACGCTGGTAACGCTCTTGGAGGACATTCCGCTGGATGCGGCGCGTTTCTTCTTCAACATGCGCGAAGCGAATTCGCATTTCGAGTTTGATCTGGATCTGGCGGTGGAGAAGTCCTCGCAGAATCCGGTATATTATGTGCAGTACGCCCACGCGAGAATCTGCAGCATCCTGCGCAATCTGAAGCAGGAGGGCCTGTATCTGGAGGGAACGGCAGTGCCGGAGCTTCCGATCGGCGGCACGAATCAGGAGATCGAGCTGATCCGTCATCTGGCAGCATTCCCAGCGGAGCTGGAGGCAGCAGCGAAGGCATACGACCCGTCGAGGGTAACGAAGTACGCGACGGAGCTTGCGACGCTGTTCCACAAGTTCTACGATGCATGCAGCGTCAAGAACGCGGAGACCGCGCAGCTGCGTGAAGCAAGAACAGCGATCGCGCGTGCCGTAGGCCAGACCCTGCGCAACGCAATGTCCATCCTCAAGATCGACTGCCCCGAATCCATGTAGCGCGGAGGCCGCGCAGCCAAGATATGCTTAGGTGGGGTTCTCACTGGAGCGCGTGACCGCATGCGCCAATGCTGCGCAAAGGCGCAAGGCTGGGCGTGCTTTCGAGACCGCCGCACAAGGCGGCTTCATCTTCACGAGTTTTGCATCGTCGCGGTCTGGGACAGAGCGAAGCGAATGTCCCAGGGCGGGTGGAGGGTGACTCCCCACGGGGTGGGGAGATGTCGAACGAAGTGAGACAGAGGGGACGGGCTGTTCAGCGGCAGCACCCTCCTCTATCCCCCCCTCCCTTTAGGGAGGGGGGCAGGGGGGAGGGCAGTTTCCACCGCACCACTCCAAAACCGCCTCCCTCCCCAAACCGCTGGGGAGGTACGGAGGGGCAGCGCCCCTCCGGAAACAAGGGGGCATACGGGGGCTTTGCCCCCGTCTTAAAAGCCCCTCCCCTCTGGGGAGGGGTTGGGCACCCGAAGGGCGTGCGTTAGCTGTGGGGCAGTTTCCACCGCACCCCACCCCCAGCGGTTACCAAACGGTTACAATTCACCACCCCATTTTGTGATGATTTACCAAATCTGAGGAAAATTTTTCGCTGTTTTCACGATAAATCAAAGAAAATTAACGAAATGTTCATACAGCGTTCATAGCTATATGTTACAATCTGTAATAGTTAGTAGAATTGCGAAATAACGAGTGTATGGTAAAAATAAATACGGAAGGAAGTTTGACTATGTCCAACAGACTGTTTCAGGGACTGGTTCATCAGATGCGCGATACCATGGACGCTACCATCGGCGTCGTGGATGAGAACGCAACCATCATCGCATGCAGCGACCTGACCAAAATCGGCACCACCAATGAGTTCGTTTCTCTCGACCTCACCGATTCGCACGATATCTTCATCCGCGATGGCTATACATATAAGCCGTTCGGTGTGCATTCCAAGCCCGATTACGCTGTGTTCGTTTCCGGTACGGACGAAACCGCTACCAAGTACGCCAATATCCTGGCAATTACCCTTTCCAATATCAAGCAGTATTACGACGAAAAGTACGACCGCAACAACTTCATCAAGAACGTTGTGCTGGATAACGTCCTTCCCGGCGATATCGTCATCAAGGCGAGAGAGCTGCACTTCAGTGCAGAGATCAGCCGCGTGGTGCTGCTCATCCGCATCGTGTCCTCCAACGACATCTCTGCGTATGACGTCATCCAGAACCTGTTCCCCGATAAGAACAAGGACTTCGTCTTCAACATCACCGAGAGCGATATCGTCCTCGTCAAGGAGATCAAAAGCTCCGTGGATGCGCGTGACCTCGAAAAGCTCGCACGCTCCATCGTGGACACGCTCAGCAGTGAGTTCTATACCCGCGTGAATGTGGGCATCGGTACCTCTGTGACCAGCGTCAAGGACCTGGCGCGTTCCTTCAAGGAAGCACAGATGGCACTGGAAGTCGGCAAGGTCTTCGACACGGATAAGGTCATCGTCAGCTACGATAATCTCGGCATTGCCCGCCTGATCTATCATCTGCCGACCACCCTCTGCGAAACCTTCCTGCATGAGGTATTCAAGCGCGGAAGCATTGAATCCCTCGACCACGAAACGCTGTTTACCATCCAGCGGTTCTTCGAGAACAATCTGAACGTTTCCGAAACTTCCAGAAAGCTCTTCGTACACCGTAACACACTCGTTTATAGATTGGAGAAAATCAAGAAGCTGACAGGTCTTGATCTGAGAGAATTCGATCACGCAATTATCTTTAAGATTGCACTTATGGTGAAAAAATATCTTCAGGCAAATCCTGTGAAATTCTGATTTCCGACTGGGAACGGCGTGTGCCGCTTTGCGGAACAAGAAATCCATGACGCTGCCTGATACCCCCATGTATCGGCAGCGTTTTTTTGCCAGAAAAAGAAAGGAACGTGCATTGTAATGGTGGAACTGAAAAATGTTTCCGTCACCTATTCCAGCGGCGTGGATGCGCTGAATGATGTCAGCCTCACGATCAACGACGGCGACTTTGCCTTCGTCGTGGGATCCTCCGGCGCCGGTAAAAGTACCATGATCAAGCTGATCCTCAAGGAGCTTGACGCAACGTCGGGCGAGGTCATCGTCAACGGCTACAACCTCAATACCCTCAAGCGCCGCAAGATCCCGGAGCTTCGCCGTACCATCGGCTTCGTGTTCCAGGACTTCCGTCTGATCCCGTCCATGACCGTGTACGAGAACGTCGCGTTCGTGCTGCGCGTGATCGACGCTCCGAGAAAATACATCCGCAAGCGCGTGCCGTATGTGATCAGCCTCGTGGGTCTGCAGTCCAAGGCGAACTCCTACCCCGATGAGCTGTCCGGCGGCGAAAAGCAGCGCGTTGCGATCGCAAGAGCCCTCGTCAATGACCCCAAGCTCATCATTGCCGACGAGCCGACCGGCAATATCGACCCCGAGCTGTCCTACGAGATCGTAGAGCTGCTCAAGGGCATCAATGAGTGCGGCACGACCATCCTCATGGTCACCCATGAGCATGACCTCGTCCGGCATTTCGGCGGACGTATCATCAATATCACGCAGGGTCAGGTCGTGTTCGACGAGATCATAGGAGGTTCCAATGAAGCTTAGTGGTGTGAAATACCTGATCGACCAGGGCGTGGACAATGTCTGGAAGAACCGTATGATGGCGTTTGCTTCCTTCTGCGTGCTGCTCGTATCCCTGCTGCTGGTGGGCATTTCCATTCTGGCGTACTACAACGTCAACCGGATCATCGGCGGTATGGAGACCAAGAACGAGATCATCGTCTACTTCAATGACGATACCACCGACGCCCAGCTTGAGGTCATCGGCAACCAGCTGCGCGAAATGGACAATATTGTCGAGGTCGTCTTCTATTCGAAGGAGGAGGCCTACGAATCCCTCAAGGCCAGCATGGCCGAATATGACGTGCTGTTCGAGTCCCTCGGCGACGACAACCCCCTGCCGGATGCCTACCGCCTGAAGGTGGCGGACATCGACCAGACCGACCGCACGATGGATCAGCTCGAGCGTCTGGAACATGTGTACTCCATCCGCGCGCCCTACGATTTCATCAACATCCTGACGCAGCTGCGCCAGATCCTGACTTGGGTCATGGGTGCGATCATCCTCGCGATGGTCGTGGTATCCATGGTCATCATCTCCAACACGACCAAGGCCAGCGTCTTTGCGCGCCGTGAGGAGATCCAGATCATGAAGTATGTCGGCGCGACCAACGCCTTCATCCGCCTGCCGTTCTTCGTGGAGGGCATGATCACCGGCTTCTTTGCCGGCTGCGGTGCGCTGGTCATCACATGGCTCGTGTACGATGCGCTGGTGCAGATCCTGCAGGAGCAGGTCTACCTGCTCAATATCATCGGCATGGGCAGCATCATTCAGTTCAGCGAGATCTACCTGCCGGTGTCCGTAGCCTACCTGCTTGGCGGCGCGCTCATCGGTGCCATCGGAAGCGTGGTCTGCACACGCAAGCATATTAACGTATAAAGGCGGTGATGTTCCGCATCAGCGGAAATTTGTTATGAACAGAATCGGAATGAAAGCAGCGGCGGTCTGCATCGCCCTGAGTATCTTCGTCGGCATGGCGGCATCCAGAAGCTACGAGATGCCCTCCATCAACGCGGATACGACCATTGCGGAGCTGGAAGCCCAGCGTGAAGAAAACAACAAGCTCATCGAGCAGTACGAGCAGGAGCTTGCCGGATTTGCGGCCGATCAGAAGGAGCAGGAGGAATATCAGGCAGCCCTGCAGCTGAAGATCGACACCCTGCAGGAAAACATGCTCATCCTCGATACCGAGCTGGAAACGATCAAGGAAGAGATCTACAACCTCGACATTGCGATCGCGGACCTCGAGGTCACGATCGCCCAGCAGAAGCTGGACATCGAGGACGGTCTGGAGCAGTTCAAGCTGCGTCTGCGTGCGATGTATGTCAACGGCAACAACAGCCTGGCATCGGCACTGGTGGGCGCGACGGATTTCTACGATCTGCTGTCGAAGTACGAGATGATCTCGTGCGTAGCCCGTCACGATGACGAGCTGGTCAACGAGCTCAAGGCGGAGCTGGAGGCGTACAACACGAACCTTGCAACGCTTGAGACCCAGAAGGCGGAGCTGGAGACGGCAAAGGCCGAGGCCGATGCCAAGCGTGCGGAGATGGAGGTTTCCATGGAAGATCTGCAGGCGACCTTCCAGGAGTCCGTAGCGGAGCAGCAGCGTCTGGAAAACGAGCAGGCTGCGAAGGAAAAGACCATCGAGGAGCTGGAGGCAGAGAACGCCCAGCTCGAAGCGGACGAAGCCGAGATCCAGGCAGCCATTGAGCGTGCGGAGGAAGAAGCGCGCAGGAAGGCAGAGGAAGAGCAGAAGCGCAAGGAAGAGGAAGAACAGAAGCGTCAGGAAGAACAGGCGCAGCAGAATCAGGACAATTCCTCCGGCGGCGGCAGCTCTGACAGCGGCGACTCCGGCACAGTGGAGGAGACCCCGTCCTACAGCGGTGATTCCTTCGGCTGGCCCTGTCCGGGACATTATTACATATCGAGCTACTACGGTTATCGCTGGGGCAGACTGCACAAGGGCTATGACATTGCCAACAACGCAGGTGCGACGGTTGTTGCATCCCGTGCCGGCACGGTCATCGGTGTGAACACGGGCTGTTCGCACAATTACCCGAAGAGCGGAAACTGCTGCGGCAACGGCTACGGCAACTATGTGCTGCTGATGCACGATGACGGAACATTCTCGACGATGTACGCGCACATGGAGTCGGTTTATGTATCGGTCGGCGAATATGTCGGCAAGGGACAGGCCCTTGGCATCGTCGGCTGCACGGGATACTCGACGGGCTATCATCTGCATTTTGAGATCCGGAAGAACGGCACCGCTGTGAACCCGGGCGATTACTTGAATTATTGATACGGAGGCGGCGCCTCCGTATCCCCACAGCTAACGCACGCCCTTCGGGTGCCCCTAACCCCCTCCCCTTAAAAAGGGGAGGGGGGAATTTTAGAAGGGGCTTCGCCCCTTCACCCCTCGGCATCCGCAAACTGTCCGCATCGGCTGTGCTGCGCACAGCACAGTGATGCTGGTCTTTGGTTTTGCCCCCTCAGTCACGCCTGCGGCGTGCCAGCTCCCCCTTCGGGGGAGCCATTGGCCTTCTTACAGGACTTGAGTTTAGGACAGAGCGCAGCGAATGTCCCCAGCGCGGAGCCCGCGCTGGCAAGTTGTTTCCTTTGGGCTGCGCCCAAGCGGAAACGCGAAACTTAGAAGGATGGAGCGGGTCTGGGGGCGAGCGAAGCAAAGCCCCCAGGGCGGGGTCGGGGTGCGGCAGCACCCCGACTCTATCCCCCCTCCCTCTGGGAGGGGGTTAGGGGGAGGGCAGTTTCCGCATACTTATCCCAAAATCAGCACAATCTTTCACTTCAGAGGTGTCACATGAATAAGAAAATCAGCCTCGGCCTCGCCATCAGCATCGCTGCTCTGGTCGCCGCCATCACCTTCATCATGACCTCCTTCTTCTCCCTGCAGCGCTTCAATTCCCAGGTGCAGGCCGTCAAGGAGAAAGCCCAGAAATACGAGCGTCTCGAAGCGCTCGACACCTATGTCCGCGACAATTATTACACCGACCTCGACGAGGAAGCCCTCATGAACGGCATGCTCAAGGGCTACGTCGCAGGCCTCGATGACCCCTACTCCAGCTACCTCACCGCCGAGGAATACGAAGCCCTCCTCGAACGCGGCGCCGGCCAGACCGTCGGCATCGGCGTGACCGCTACCATGAATGAGGACGGCTACATCCTCCTTGTCGAGGTGCAGGAGAATTCCCCCGCGCAGGAGGCCGGACTCCTCCCCGATGACCTCATTGTTGCCGTCGAGGGCGAGGACGTCGCTGCACTCGGCTTCGAGACCGCCATCGACAATATCAAGGGCGACGAGGGAACGGACGTCACCATTACCGTCCGCCGCGGCGGAACCGACCGCGACTACACCATCACGCGCCGCACCTTCGACCTCATCACCGTGACGGGCGAGCTGCTCGAGGGGAATATCGGCTACATCCGCATCACGAATTTCCGTGAGAACACCGTGGAGCAGTACGAGAAGTTGATGGAGCATCTGCTGGCAAACGGTGCAGAATCGATCATTTTTGACGTCCGCGACAACGGCGGCGGACTGCTGGACGCGCTGGAGCAGATGCTTGATCCGCTTCTGCCGGAGGGCGTGATCGCGACAGCGACCTATCAGGACGGCACGACCGAGAACGTGGTGCATTCCGATGCGGAGGAGCTGATGCTGCCGATGGCAGTGCTGGTGAATGAGAACTCCGCGAGTGCGGCAGAGCTGTTTTCGGCGTCGCTGCGTGATTTTGAGAAGGCACAGCTGGTCGGCGAGACGACCTATGGCAAGGGCGTGATGCAGACGACCGTGCAGCTCGAGGACGGCGGCGGCCTGACGCTGACGGTAGCGACCTACCAGACGGTGCGTTCGGAGTGCTATCAGGGCGTGGGACTGACGCCCGACGTGGAGGTTGCCGCAGGGGAGGACACCGTGATCGGCGAACCCGACCCCTCCACCGACCCCCAGCTCGCCGCAGCGATCGCGCTCCTGCAATAACCCGCAATGCCCCGCTTGCCCTACCCCCAACCCCCTCCCCTGAAGGGGAGGGGGCTTTTTTTGACGGGGGCAAAGCCCCCGTATGCCCCCCTTGTTTCCGGAGGGGCGCTGCCCCTCCGTACCTCCCCGCGCGGAGCCCGCGCAGCCAGGGTTTCTTAAGAGGGGTTCTCACTGGAACGCCTGACCGCATGCGCCTTTGCCTTGCGGCAAGCGGCGCAAAGCTGGTATTTCTTCAGAGACCGCCGGCTGAGCCGGCTTCATTCTCTTGCAAACTATCGTCGCGAGAAGAAAAGTATTTTATGAGAGAAGCTCCCCCACGCGTAACGGCAGCGCGGGCTCCGCGCGGTCTGGGGGCGAGCGAAGCAAAGCCCCCAGGGCGGGGTCGGGGTGCGGCAGCAC
>CAYYIT010000048.1:0-18578 GCA_964472035.1 uncultured Ruminococcus sp. | reverse complement strand
GGCAGTTACATGATGCCTATCCCTAAGAAAAAGGACTTTTTTGACAAGCTGACCTGAGAAGGCATCCGCCTCTCAGGTTTTTTCTGCCGGGATTCAGTTTGTCTTTTGGGATCTGCGATGGAGCATGACGCCGATCGCAAGGCCGATGGCGGAGAGCAGCAGGCCGAGCGGGAACTTTGTTAGATCGGGCCATACCACTTCGCGGTACATCATATTCTCGGAGACAATTTCCCTGACGGAGCCCGTCAGGGCATACAGCACGCCGAAGCAGGGGGCTGCGAGCCATTTCCATTTGCCGAAATAATTGTGGGAGCCGATGACGAACGATGACGCAAAGAAGGTGACCGGCAGTGCGCCCCAGATCACGGCGCTGCTGAAGCCGGCACCGCCCATGCCTTTCTCGATCAGCCAGAAGGCGATGACGGAGAGTACCCAGATGCCCAGTGTGATGAAGGTCAGCAGGAGCTTGGTCTGTCTGTCGCGGCTCTTGACGGTGTTGGTGCTTTCTTCGAGATATTCCTTGTAAGTCTGTTTCATGGATGTTTCCTCCTTTAAGAGGTGGTCAAGACTGACGGAATACAGATCGCTCATGGTAATGACACTGATGATGTCGGGATAGGACTTCCCGTTCTCCCAGTTTGAAATGGTCTGTCGGCTGACGCCAAGGGACTCGGCCGCTTGTTCCTGGGTCAGCTTCGCAGCATTTCTTGCCTTTCTGATGATCGTACCAATTTCCATAATCTCATTCACCTCGTGTTGTATTTGCCCCGTTCGGGAACAATTACAGGATACCAGAAAACGCATCCGTTGTCTATCAAAGATGTTTTACAAATCGCGATTTTTCGGGAATGTCAAAGCATTTTGACATTCCTGTCAAACGAAATTCACCTTCTCATTTTAGCATGATTGTGCAAAAAAGTCAATGTCTGCAAAACTTGACATTTTCTGCGTTGTATGCTACACTATGGAAAGAAAGAATCCAGAAATCTCAAACAAAAAGGAGCCGATAGCATGAAAGCGAAAAGGCAGCTTGCCGCAGCGGCGGCATGCGTTCTTACCGTGACCGGAATGCCGCTGTCCGTGATCTCTGCCGAAGAGGGCGGCATTGTCATTGCGGATGACGGACGTGCGCAGTACATACAGGACGGTACCGTATTTACCGGAAAATTCAGCGTGACCCCCGATATCCTCATCGGCGACACCGATACCAGCGGTGTGCTTGATGCGCTCGATGCGGCAGGACTGCTCTGGGCAGCGGCCGATGCGACAGCGCAGGGTGTTCCCGTCGGCGAGATGCTGCATTCCCTTGGCAGCTGCGAGACCCCTGAGGCGGCGTTTGCCTATGCGGACTGCAACCGCGATGGAGCAGTCGATGCCAATGACGCGGCGGTACTGCTGCTGCAGCTTGCCGAGATCGGTGCCGGCAACCAGCCGGATCCGCTGGGCTACGCGATGTACTATGCGGACGAGGAGGGCTACCTGCAGACCGGATGGGTGACCGACGACGAGGCGGTCTATTATGCAGGGGAGGACTACGCGCTCTGCACCGGATGGCAGACCATTGACGGCGCGCGGTACTATTTTGACCGCAGCGGCGCGGCACTGCAGGAGGTATTGCAGAAAATCGACGGCAAATACTACTATTTCCTGTGCAGCGGCGAGGCGCTCTGCAGCAGTTGGCTGGATACGGACGTCGGCAGGTATTACTTCGGTGAAAACGGCGCCGCGCTTACCGGATTGCAGCAGATCGACGGCGCGACCTATTATTTCAGCAGCGAGGGCATAGCGCAGACCGGCTGGCAGACCGTTCAGGGCGCGCAGTATTATTTCACAGCGGACGGCGGTGCGCTCTGCGGCTGGCAGGAGCTGGACGGTGAACGCTACTATTTCTCCGAAAGCGGCGTGATGCAGACGGATTTCCTCGAGCTTGACGGTGCGAAGTACTACTTCGGCCATGACGGTGCGATGCGTACCGGATGGGTGAACCTGAACGGCATTACCTATTATTTCGGTGAGGAAGGTGCAGCGTACACGGGCTGGCTCGTCTATGACGATATGACCTACTATTTCAATGCCGCAGGCGAAATGCAGACTGGCATGAAGAATATCGGGGAGCAGTGCTATTATTTCAGCGAAACCGGCGTGATGCAGACCGGCTTCATCACCTATAAGGACAATCTTTATTATTTCCAGGCGGACGGCACCGCGGTGACGGGCTGGCAGGAGCTGGAGGGGAATACCTATTATTTCCGGAAGTCGAACTACACCGCCGTGAGGGGCATCGGCACCATCGGCGGCGTGAAGTATTACTTCCTGCCGGAGACGGGAATCCTCTACAAAAACGGCACCCACGGCGGCGTGACAACGGACGAAAACGGTGCAGTGCTCAAGGTGCTGCTCGGAACGCAGTACATCAGCCAGATCGGCTATCCGACGGGCTGCGAGAGTGCCAGTGCCGTGATGCTGCTGCGCGATGCGGGCTATGACACGACCATTGACACCTTTATTGACGAGGCGCTGGACATCGGCTGGCTCTCCTGGGAGAACGGCAAGCTCTACGGACCGCATCCCTCCGAGGCATTCATCGGCGACCCGAGAAGCTCCAGCG
The DNA here is from genome assembly GCA_964472035.1 of uncultured Ruminococcus sp. GTDB lineage: Bacteria > Bacillota > Clostridia > Oscillospirales > Ruminococcaceae > UBA3855. Next base: position 15,970 of record CAYYIT010000048.1, on the reverse strand, counting down.
GCTACGGCTGCTACGCACCGGTCATCCTCGAGGCACTGGGCGATATCCTGACGGACGGCGACACGGCAGCGGATCTGACCGGAACGGATCTTGATACGCTCTGCTCGCGCTACATTGACAGGGGCGAGCCGGTAGCGGTCTGGGCGACGATCAATATGGTGGAATCCACCCCCGGCACGCAGTGGACGATCCGCAGTACGGGCGAGAGCTTCACCTGGAAGCGCAGCGAGCACTGTCTGGTGCTGGTTGGCTATGATGCGGACTACTATTATCTGAACGACCCCTACAAGGGCAACGGCCTGATGGCATATGACCGTGATGTATTCGAGGATCGCTTCGAGTACATGGGCAGCCAGTCGGTTGTGATCGTGGAGGCGGAATAATGCAAAGAAGGGACTTTCCGAGATGGAAGGTCCCTTTTTGATTGTGAAAGGAGTGGGGGATTCTCTGGATCTGCCCACCCCCTAACCCCCTCCCAAAGGGAGGGGGAATGAAGGCAGGGGTGCTGCCGCACCCCTACCCCTGCCTTGGGGGCAATCGCTTCGCTCGCCCCCAAACCCCGGTATCCCCTGACAGGCAACAAAAAGCACCCATAACGGGTGCTTTTTTATTCATTCATAATTCAGAGAAAAGGGAGAATGAAGCCAGCTGTGCTGGCGGTCTCTGCGATGAAACAACAATACGCCCTTTGCCAAAGGCATTGGGCGTATGTGATCAAATGATGCAAGCCTTATCCTGACAGGATATCTCGCCAGCGCGGTGACTCCCCGCGGGGTGGGGAGATGTCACGAAGTGACAGAGGGGACGGGGCGGTTAGCCTCCGCGCTTAATACATGCCGCCCATGCCGCCTGCGGGCATTGCAGGAGCTGCTTCGGGTTCCTTGATGTCTGCTACCAGACTCTCGGTGGTCAGTACCATGGATGCTACGGATGCTGCATTCTGCAGTGCGCTTCTGGTTACCTTGGTCGGATCAACGATACCTGCCGGGATCATATCCACGTATTCCTCGTTGTATGCGTCAAAGCCATAGCCAACCTTCTCTGCGCCCATGATCTTGTCGATGATCACGCTGCCCTCAAGACCTGCGTTCAGTGCGATCTGACGCAGCGGAGCTTCCAGTGCCTTGCAGATGATGTCCGCACCGGTCTTCTCATCGCCGGACAGGGTCTCGATCAGTGCCTTCACTGCCGGAATCGCATTGATCAGTGCGGTACCGCCGCCTGCTACGATGCCTTCCTCAACCGCTGCCTTGGTCGCTGCGAGAGCATCCTCGATGCGCAGCTTCTTTTCCTTCATCTCGATCTCGGTTGCAGCACCAACCTTGATGACTGCTACACCGCCGGACAGCTTTGCCAGTCTCTCCTGCAGCTTTTCCTTGTCGAACTCGGAAGTGGAGGTCTCGATCTGAGAACGGATCTGGCCCACTCTTGCCTTGATCGCCTCGGAATCGCCTGCGCCGTCAACGATAATGGTGTTCTCCTTCTGGATCACAACCTGTCTTGCACGGCCGAGCTGCATCATGGTGGTATCCTTCAGATCCAGACCCAGCTCCTCGGTGATCACTTCACCGCCGGTCAGGATCGCGATATCCTTGAGCATCTCCTTGCGTCTGTCGCCGAAGCCCGGAGCCTTGACAGCTGCGCACTTGAAGGTGCCTCTGAGGTTGTTCAGGATCAGGGTGGTCAGTGCCTCGCCCTCGATGTCCTCTGCAATGATCACCAGCTTCTTGCCGGACTGTACGATCTGCTCGAGCAGCGGCAGGATCTCCTGGATGTTGCTGATCTTCTTGTCTGTGATCAGGATGAATGCATCGTCATAAACCGCTTCCATCTTCTCAGTATCAGTTACCATGTAGGGGGAGATGTAGCCTCTGTCGAACTGCATGCCCTCTACGACCTCGCTGTAGGTCTCAGCGGTCTTGCTCTCCTCAATGGTGATGACGCCGTCAGCGGTCACCTTCTCCATTGCCTCAGCAATGAGCTTGCCGACATTCTCGTCAGCGGAGGAAACTGTGCCGACTCTTGCGATGTCCGCAGAGCCTTCCACAGCCTTGGAGTTTGCCACGATGGTCTCCACAGCGGTGTCAACAGCCTTTGCGATGCCCTTCTTCAGGATCATCGGATTTGCGCCTGCTGCGATGTTCTTCATGCCCTCACGGATGATCGCCTGTGCGAGCAGGGTAGCGGTGGTGGTACCGTCACCGGCAGCGTCGTTGGTCTTGGTAGCAACCTCCTTCACGAGCTGTGCGCCCATGTTCTCGAATGCATCCTCGAGCTCAATGTCCTTTGCGATGGTCACGCCGTCGTTGGTGATCAGCGGTGCACCGAACTTCTTGTCGAGGACTACGTTTCTGCCCTTCGGACCGAGGGTGATCTTTACTGTATCTGCAAGCTTGTCAATACCGGCCTGCAGTGCCTTTCTGGCGTCTTCTCCGTACTTGATATCCTTTGCCATAATCAAATCGCACCTTTCTTAAGTTAATTGTTGTCTTAGTCCGTTACCACTGCGAGTACGTCGCTCTGGGAGATCAGTGTGTACTCCTCACCGTCGAGCTTTACCTCAGTACCGCCGTACTTTCTGGTCAGGACCTTGTCGCCTGCCTTGAGCACCATGGGGATCAGATTGCCCTGATTGTCATGCTTGCCCTCACCGACTGCAATGACCTGTGCAACCTGCGGCTTTTCCTTTGCCGCGCCTGCGAGGATGATGCCGCTCTTGGTGGTCTCTTCTGCCTCTGTCATCTTGATGAGTACCTGATCAAACAACGGTTTGATTGTCATAACTATATTCCTCCTTCAAAAGTTTTCCTTGTACCATGCCGGCACGATGCCGGTCGTTTTAGCACTCTCGAACTTCGAGTGCTAATTCTATTTTACCAGCTTTACAGGAAAAATCAAGAGTATTTTGGAAGTTTTCTAAAATTTCGTTGAATTGCACAATTTCCACCGAGTGCGTTCTCCTACTTTGACACATCTTGATAGCGTCCGCTGCTGCGCCGCAGTGTGCTCCGCAGGAATCTGCCGAGGCGCTTCACTTTGTTAATTTACAGAAAGTACATTAAATATACACAATCTATTCATATTGTAAGTGAACAAATCATGTATAATTATTATGGGTATTTTTAATTTTTAATGACATCGCCGGTGCGCTGCGCGGCCGGCTGAACATAGGAGCATACCACATTTACCGAGAGGAGCAAACACATTATGGCACTGGAAAAAGTACTGGTAGTGGATGACGATCAGAACATCTGCGACCTGCTCAGAATGTATCTGGAAAAGGAAGGCTACAGCGTGATCATTTCCAACGACGGCAAGGAGGCAGTGGTGAAATTCAACGCACTGAACCCCGACATTGTCCTTCTGGACATCATGCTGCCGACGATGGACGGCAGACAGGTATGCCGTGAGATCCGCAAGAACTCCAACGTACCGATCATCATGATCTCCGCAAAGAACGAGACCTTCGACAAGGTGCTCGGTCTGGAACTGGGTGCGGATGACTACATCTCCAAGCCCTTCGACACCAAGGAGGTCATCGCCCGCATCAAGGCGATCGCACGCCGCATGGGCACCAACACCTCCGAGCCGGAGACCAAGGAAGTACGCTATGACAAGCTCGTTGTCAATATGACACGCTACGAGCTGCGCGTCAACGACAAGGTGCTGGATACCCCTCCGAAGGAGCTGGAGCTGCTGTTCTATCTGGCATCCAACCCGAACCATGTGTATACCCGCGACCAGCTGCTGGACGAGGTGTGGGGCTTCGAGTACTACGGCGACTCCCGTACGATCGACGTTCACATCAAGCGTCTGCGTGAAAAGCTGCAGGATGTATCCCCTCACTGGGCGCTCAAGACCGTCTGGGGCGTGGGCTACAAGTTCGAAGCGGACGAGGAATAATCCGTGAAACACAAATCCCCAAAACAGAGTATTTCCATTTCAGCAGGCTATCTGCGCTTAGCGCAGATCCTGCTGTTCTGCGGTATTCTGCTGACGGGTGTCTTTATGGTCTCGACGGCGATCACCCAGTACAAGAACTCCGTGAAGCAGTCGCTCGTGCAGAACTGCGAAGCGCTGGTCGCCAATATCAATGAGGTGTACGGCAACAAGTACTGGATCCCCAATGAAAACATTGACCGTCTTGTGCTGACCGCCGAGAGCAAGAACAATTACCAGATCTTCATGTACAGCGCGGAGGGACGCATGCTGTATCCCGTCAGTGATGACGACAGCCGCATGCTGGAGGCCTCCACCCGTCACTATCTGCGGACGGAGGACTATCTGCGCCTCGGCTATTACACGGAGGAGCGCACCGGCCAGCAGCTTTGCTATGCCTACCGATTCTTCCTGGAGGCGGACGACGGCACGATGGATGAGTACTATCTTGCCGCAGTTGTCGATGCCGAAAATATCGTCGAATACAGCCAGATGCTGACGCTCAGCCTTGTTGTATGCCTTCTGATCTCCACACTGCTGTTCATGTTCCTGTTCCGGATCGGTGCACGCCGCGTGGACAGACAGTTCGAGCAGATCAACACCGTGACGCAGAAGTACGCAGAGGGCGAGTTCGACGCGCGCGTCGAGCTGCCGGAGCATTCCAACCTCTATCCCTTTGCACAGACGCTCAACCGCATGGCGGAGTTCATCGAGCAGAACGAGACCACCCGCAAGAATTTCGTGGCGAATGTTTCCCATGAGCTGCGCACGCCCATGACGACCATCGGCGGTTTTGCCAGCGGCATCATCGACGGTACCATTCCGCCGGAGCAGCATGACAAGTACCTGCGCATCATCGCGGAGGAGATCCAGCGTCTGCGGACACTGATCACATCCATGCTCAACCTCACGAAGTTCGAAGCCGGCGAGATGAGCCTGCGCTACACGGATCTCGATGTGGGCAAGCTCCTGGTCAAGACGGTCCTGATGTTCGAGAAGCGTATCAATGACAAGAAGGTCGATGTCGAGGGTCTGGAATCCACATCGCTGCAGCTCACTGCCGACGAGGATCTGCTCTTCCAGGTGCTGTACAACCTGATCGAAAACGCCGTGAAGTTCGTCAACGAAGGCGGCGTGATCAGCTTCTCCGTGCGTACGGAGCAGAATATGTCCTGCATCTGTGTGAAGAATACCGGTGAGGGCCTCGCGGATGACGAGCTTTCCAAGGTGTTCGACCGCTTCTATAAAACCGATGAATCCCGCAGCAAGGATAAGACCGGACTTGGTCTGGGACTGTCCCTTGCGCGCAAGATCATCAATCTCCATCAGGGTCAGATCGTGGTGAAAAGCGTACAGGGCGAATACACCGCCTTTGAGATACAGCTTCCCATCAGCGGTCAGCCTGGATAAGTGTTTGAGAAAGGAGCATTTCTCAGAATGGAAGATTACAGAAATATGTTTGCACCCCGTGATCCGGAGGGTGAACCCGCTGCTTCGCAGTTCCCCGATCCGGCCGGAGAGACGGCACCGCCGCAGCCTGCACCGCCCGTGCCCCCTGCGGATCCCATTCCGTCACAGGTGCGCGATGCGCAGGAATTCCCCGGTGCTGCGCCGGCCTCCGAGCCATCCGCCCCGCCGGAAAGCGCGTTTTACGGTGATCCCAATGCCCCCGTCGGCGTTGTACCGCCGCCCCCTCCGAAATTCGTGATGCCCCCTCCGCCCCCCGTGGAGCATCCGCCCATGAACCGGAGCATCTACGCCGTGACGCTGGTCGCCACGATCCTCATCTTCCTGCTGTGCGCATACTGCATCGCAGCGGACGTGATGAAGGGTGCCCTCGGCTATGAGGACTTCGTCCCCAAAAACGAGGTCGTGCTCCAGACGCAGCAGAAGCCGGAGCTGGATCCGGATGACGAGAATGTCACAGCGGACGGCGAATATACCGTGCGCGGTGTTGCGGAAAAGGTCACCCCCTCCATCGTGGAGGTCTATGTCTACGACAACGAAGAACGGCGCGATATCGATGTTACCGGCACAGGTTCCGGTGTCATCATCAGTGAGGACGGCTACATCGTCACGAACGCCCATGTGGTGGACGGCGAGTATTTCACCGTCATCACCAGCGATGAACAGAGCCATACCGCGGAGCTGATCGGCAGCGATGCCAAGACGGATCTTGCCGTGCTGAAGATCGATGCCTCCGGCCTGACAGCCGCCGTGCTGGGCGATTCCGATGAGGTCTATGTCGGCGAAAACGTCGTAGCCATCGGCAATCCGGCAGGCCTGACCAATACCGTCACCAAGGGCATCGTTTCCGCGATCAACCGTCAGGTGCGCTCGGAATCCAATGCCTTCATCATGGACTGCATCCAGACCGATGCCGCCATCAGCCCCGGCAATTCCGGCGGCGCGCTGGTGAACATGTACGGTCAGGTGATCGGCATCACCTCCTCGAAGTATGCTTCCGTCTACAGCGGCACCTACGAGGGCCTGGGCTTTGCCATCGCCATCAATCAGGCACTTCCGATCGTGGAGGATCTGATCACGCAGGGCTATGTGTCCGGCAGATACCGCATCGGCATCAGCTTCCTTGAAAGTGCGAACCCCTACACGGCGCAGAGCTTCGAGGAGATGTACGGTGTTCCGATGCCGGAGGAATTCGTGGGATTGTGGATCTCCGAGATCAGCGAGGACTGCGACATTGCCAACACTGAGCTGCAGCCGTATGATTTCATCCTGAGCATGAACGGCGAGATCGTCGGCAGCTACGACGATGTCATCGAGGTGCTTGACGGCTTTGAGGGCGGCGACACGGTCGTTGCCGAATGCGCACGCCTCGAGGAGGACGGCAGCATCAAGCATTTCGTGATCGAATTCAAGCTCGAGGTCGATACCTCCGGTAATTATTAACAGCAAAGCCCCGACTTGTGAGAGTCGGGGCTTCATTCTGTCGAAATAAGTTCCGTCCAGCCCTGCGCCTCTGGCGCAGGGCTGGACTAAGTTTTTTCATTAAGTTGCGCCAGCCGTCTCAAGTCCTATGCCAGCATACCCATCACTTCGTGCAGCATCCAACCTCAGCGCAAGGCATTCGGTGCATATAGGGGCTGTGCTCCCTGTACCCTCGATATATCGCCGAAAAACGCACCTGCAACGATAGCATCGGACGTGCGTGACGTGAGTATGAATGCACTGCAAAACAAGGACACCCGCGACGGAGTGTCCTTGTGCATCAGAAATTGCCGCCGTTCCAGCCCCAGTTGGAGGTTTCGGCGTATTTGACATAGATCCGCGCGGCGTCGATCGCCAGCTGCTCTGTGAGAATGCCGCAGATCTTACCGGTGAGGGCATCGTAAGCGGAGGCACTTGCACTTCCGAACACGCTGACCTCGACCATTGCAGCAGGCGCGCTGCTGCCCTGGAACCAGAGCATCTGTTCCGGCTCGATGCCGACCATGAGCCAATGCTCGGACTTGCCCGGAATGGCGGTGATCGCCTGTCCCATCGCGGTTTTGATGGCTTCTGCCTTGGCAGCCGGAACGGCTGCATTGGTCTTGACATTGATAAATGGCATGGTAATCCTCCCTGCTTATCGCTGTGCCGGCGTATACTCATCGGAAACGAGTCCGCCGATGTACTTGAACTTCACGAATGCGCCCTTCTTATAGGTCAGCGCACCCTGCTGGTTGAAGGGGATCTCCTTGAAGGCCGCACGGGATGCGGTCAGGTGGAGCGTCTCGCCCTTTCTTGTCTGGAACACCAGTTCAAAATACTCATCGTAAAGCGTGGAGTGTCCGGAGGAATCCACCACTCTGCGGCGCTCGTCGATCTTCTGCATGAGGATCGCCATTTCAGTATAGTTCTGGTTCGGATTTCTGCGGTTTGTGCCGGAGGGATTCTCAGCACGGCGCGGTGTGCGCGCATTGCCGGCATTTCTGCCGCGGCTGCGGCGCGGTGCTTCTCCGTCCGTTTCATCGACCTCTTCGATGAAGAAGTACAGGATCTTGCGCAGGTTGAAGCGTCTTCCGCCGAAGATCGCCACAAGGAGCAGAATGACAGCAACTGCTGCCAGAATGATCAAAAACTTATCCATAGGTATTCCTTTCTCTTACAGGCCGTTGGGATTCTGCTGCATGAAGCGCCAGCTGTCCTCGCACATAGTCGCAAGTGTTTCGGATGCCTGCCAGCCAAGCAGCGCAGCGGCACGGCTCGCATCCGCGTAGGAAGCAGCGATGTCGCCGGGGCGGCGGTCAGTGATCCGGTAGTTGATGGGCTTACCGCAGGCCTTTTCGTAGGCATGCACCATTTCAAGGACGCTCACGCCCTGTCCGGTACCGAGGTTCACGGGCATGAAGCCGGTGTTCTGCTCGGCATAGCGGAGCGCGCAGACATGCCCCTTCGCAAGGTCAACCACATGGATGTAGTCACGCACGCCGGTGCCGTCCGGAGTCTCATAGTCATCGCCGAACACGGAGAGCTGCCGGAGCTTTCCGACTGCAACCTGACCGATGTAGGGCAGGAGGTTGTTCGGAATGCCGTTGGGATCCTCGCCGATCAGGCCGCTCTTATGCGCACCGATGGGATTGAAGTAACGCAGTGCAACCACACGGAATTCCGGGTCGGCATTGCACAGGTCGTGCAGGATCTGTTCGATCATGACCTTGGTATAGCCATAGGGATTGGTCGCGGAGGTCGGCATATCCTCAACGTACGGAACGGGGTTGTTCATTCCGTAAACCGTCGCAGAGGACGAGAAAACGACGGTCTTGCAGCCGAATTCGCGCATCACCTGCATCAGTACAAAGGTGCCGCCGATGTTGTTTTCGTAGTATTCGAGGGGCTTGGCAACGGATTCGCCGACTGCCTTGAGTCCGGCAAAATGCACCACTGCATCGATCTGCTGCTCCTCGAAAATCTTTCTGACAGCCGCCTCATCACGCATATCCGCCTTGTAGAAATCCACGGTTTTTCCGGTAATCTTCTCAATTCTGCGGATGCTCTCCTCCTTGGCGTTGCTGAGGTTGTCAAGGACAACCACGGAATAGCCCGCATCCAGAAATTCCACGCAGGCGTGGCTGCCGATGAATCCGGCACCGCCGGTTACTAAAATCTTACCCAATGGTCTCATCTCCTTTGATATGTGTGCCGCCGATGCTGCGGATCTGGAGGACGTGGCATCTGCCCTCGCCCAGCACCGTCTCGGTCGCGGCCTTGAAGGCTTCCAGAAGATCCAGCGGCACATACGCCTGCACAGTTCCGGCAAACCCGCCGCCATGCACACGCACCGCGCCCCTGCCGCCAAGCAGCGATTCGCAGAGCGCAATGGTCAGGGCGACCTCCTGGTGTTCGGCGCTTTCGTAGGTCGCCACATTCTGCAGGTAACAGAAGGAGGACTGGCCGGAAGCGGTCACCTCGCGAAGGTAGCGGTCAAAATCGCCGGCGCGCAGCGCATCCGCTTCGCGCTGGACTCTGGCATCGTCTCCGAAATAATGCAGCGCACGCAGGACGGCTCTGTCACCGCAGGCCTTGCGGATCTCCGGCAGCTTCTGCATCAGCGCAGTTTTGGTCGTCTGTGAAAGCACGGAAACACCGAGCTGCTGTGCAACACTGCGCATTTCCGCAGGGATCGCCGCATAGGCATCGGTCAGATCCGCATGATCCGCACCGCTGTCGAGGATGCACAGGGCATAGCCTTCCTTGGCAAGCGCCACTGTCATCCGGTCGATCACGGGGGTGGTTTCCTTGAAATCAATGGCGATCACGCCGCCGACGGAACAGGCCATCTGGTCCATGAGTCCGCAGGGCTTGCCGAAGTAGACGTTCTCGGCATACTGTCCGATCTGTGCGATCTGCACGGCATCGACCGCGCCGCCTGCAAAGAAGGTATTGCAGATATTGCCCGCCAGCACCTCGAATGCCGCAGAGGACGAAAGTCCCGAGCCGCGCAGCACGCTGGAGGTCGTGTAGGCATCAAAGCCCGTTACGGAATGGCCCATTTCCGTGAATTTCGCTGCAATGCCGCGCAGGAGCGCCGCGGAGGTGTTCACCTCATCGGGCTGCGGGGTCAGGTCATCCAGCACCACGGTATCCATATCGTAGCCCTCGGATTTCAGACGAATGACGCCGTCGCTGCGGGGCGCTGCCACGGCGATGATATCCAGATTCACGCTTGCAGCAAGGACATGACCGCCCTGATGGTCGGTGTGGTTGCCGCCAAGCTCGGTCCTTCCCGGTGCGGAAAACAGCGCAAGCGCGTCACTGTTCCCGAACTCCTCGCAGAAAGCCGTCACCGCGTCCGCGTACCGTTTCCGGAAGGGGGCGATCTCCTCGCCGGAGCAGACATGGAGCGCAGCAAGCGCATTGTCAAAGGCGCCGCGTGCAAGCGCCTGTAAAAGTTCCTTCTGATTCATAAATTCGCATTCTCCTGTTTGTCAGAATGACATATTGCGTAGTTATCATTATTATAGCATATTTCCGGTTGTTTGTCCAGAATTTTTTCTTGAAATCCTGCTGAAATCTTGCGCGGATGGGCATTCCGTGCTATAATGAAGAAAAACCTGAAAACGGAGGTCATTTCCATGCAATTTCATTTTTGTCCGGACTGCGGAAGTCCGCTGTCCAAACGGGAGATCGGCGACGAGGGACTTGTCCCCTTCTGCGAGCCGTGCAGCCGCCCGTGGTTCAGTTTTTCCCATCCCTGCGTGATCTGTCTGCTGACGGACGGCGAGGGCAGCGTTGCCCTGATCGAGCAGACCTACGGCACGAAGGGCTTCAAGTGCGTGGCAGGCTACCTCAAGGCAGGCGAGACCGCCGAGGACTGCGCGCGCCGCGAGGTACTCGAAGAAACGGGGCTGCAGGTTACTTCTCTCACCTACCTGAAGAGCTGGCATCACGAGCGCGGCGACAACCTGATGCTGGGCTTCCTGTGCAGGGTGGAGCGCAGCGATTTCGCGCTCTCCGGCGAGGTCGCGAATGCGCGTTGGTTCACACCGGAGGCGGCGCACGAGGCACTCCGGAAGGCCTCCATCGCACAGCAGCTCCTCGAAGAAGCCATGCCGCATATTGCACAAAAGCCTGCCATGTGATTTGTGGATTCCCACAAAATTCCGGGATCCGTCCAATCTTTTCCTTTCTGTGTTGTTATATTAGGGAGTGTTGACACTAAAATAATACGCAGATTTTCGAGCAGAAATTTCATGCAGACAAGGCGAAAAGGTGCAGGCAGGCTGTCGCCTGTCAAACCTTTGCAACGCAGGATGCGTGAAATTTTGCCGAAAAGATGCGTTGTTAGGCTTAGTGTCAACACGACCTGGTACAACGCAACACCGATTGCAAAAAGGAGAGATGCATATGACATACAGACGACTGACAGCCGGCATTCTTGCGCTCGGCATGCTTTTTGGTGCAGGCGCACCGGCAAACGAGGGACTCCTCAACGTTCTCACCGCCTCCGCACAGGAAAGTGCGGTGGAGGGCACCTACGAAGACCTGACCTATCTCAATTACGGGGATCATATCGAGATCACGAAGTGCTACCAGTGGGCATCCGTTGTTGAGGTGCCGTTTGATATTGATGGTGTGCCTGTTACACGCATCGCGGACGGCGCATTCAAAAACTGCAAAACCATGACAACACTCTATCTCAGTCCACAGATTACAGAGATCGGCAATGAAGCCTTCTACGGATGCACGCAGCTTCACTATATCACCATGCCGCCGAAACTTGAGCGCATCGGCGACCGTGCCTTTGCGGAATGCCGGAATACTGACGCTTTTGTCTTCCATGACAATCTCACGGAGATCGGAGAGGAGGCATTTGCCGGCAGCTGGACATGCACGATCATTCTCCCTGCAAGTCTGAAAACCATTCCCGAGGGCGCCTTCCGCGGCTGTGACCGTCTGACAACACTTTGCATCCCCTCCACAGTCGAACGTATCGAAACAGATGCGTTTGCAGGCTGCACTGCCCTCAAGAATGTTCTCTATAAAGGCAGCGAAGAAGAATGGAATGTACTTTCCATTGCCTCAGGCAATGAAATGCTCGCTGCTGCCGGCGTGCAGTGCCATTACAACGAAGTCGTTGTGGAGCGTGAGAACGCCTACATTGAGGGCATGGACAACTGGAATTTCACCAATGGTGATCTGGAATACTACTATCTCTCGGAGGAAAGCTACGCAAAAATGACCGAGGGGATGCGTTCGCAGGAAGTGGCGTTCATTGATTCTCTGATCGCAACCTTTGATGAGGGGTACGGCGGTGCCTGCGCAGGTCTGGCGCTCATTTCCATACTGGCATCCAATGGCGTGCTGGATCCTGCGGACTATCAGGATGATGCACAATCCCTGCATGACCTTGCACTGGATGATGATCTGCGCGATCTGATCACCTATTATTTCCTTCTGCAGACGACGGATGCACTGGAGCTCGGCAATATCCGCGATGAGGACACACTTGCAGAGCTTATGGAAGACGGAACACCAACTTATCTCACCTTTTTCGGCGATCTGATGGCATCGGAGGGTGATACCAATATCTATGGTCATGCTGTGGTTGCATACGGTATCGAATACGGCTCCTGGGTCTATGATGAAACCGAATACAGCGGCAGACTGCTCATCTACGACAACAACGCCAGCGGATTCACAGATGAAAACTGCCTGTACTTTACAGAGGACTGGGAAGAAATGACCATTCCCTATTACAGCCCTACTGAACTGTACATCGGTTGTCTCCTCTCCGATATTGACGCGATCAACCTCCATGGACTCCACAGCGGTGTGGATTATGTCCAGCCGGAGCGCACCGCAGCGATCCTCAGCACACTGTCCCTGCCGGAGGGCTTTACAATTGAGAAAGAGGGCGAAGACGGCAGCTTCGCTGCCATGACACAGGAGGATGCAGGTCTGACGACGGACGGCTGCCGGATCAAATTCACACTCGGTGATACACAGGGCAGCTATGCGCTCGCCTATGACGAGTTGCAGGACATGGACCTGTCCATGGCGTATGAGGAATGCCTGCTCCTCACTGATGTCAGCAATGCGCAGCGCACCGTTTTCGCGCCCTCCGGCGCAGTGTCCATCTCCGGTGCGGACATGGACTACAGCATCGACCTGATCTTTGACGAGGGTGCGCATTTCACGGACTGGTACGAATGCACCGTTACCGGCTCCGGCACGGATTATGTTGCCGTGCAGCCGACGGAATACGGCTATCTCCTCACGGGCGAAAGCCTTGACGGTACGGAGATCCTCACCTCCGGCAATGCCGGAAACGCCGCACTCACCATCGCAACGGACGCACAGGAGGTCGCCCTCTTCGCCGTGGATGCCGGAACGCTCCGTGCCTGCATCGACACGGACGGTGACGGCAGCTTCGAGACCGTCATCGGCGAAAGCACCGCATCGCTGGGCGATGCGGATTCGAGCGGCCTTGTGGACGCAACGGATGCCTCCCTCATCCTGATCGCCGCCGCGGAAGCAGGTGCCGGCGCGCAGAGCAGCCTGTTCCTCAGCCAGCTGAATGCGGCCGACGTCAACGCCGACAGCACCTTCGACGCCAACGATGCAGCCCTCGTGCTGGAATATGCCGCATATGCTGGTACGGGCGGTACGCTCTCCATCGAGGACTATCTTGCACAATAACCGAAACGAACCCGACGGGCAGCCGCCCATCGGGTTCTTCTGCTTTTCAGATGCGTCATTTCCTGCCATGGATTGACAAAATCCGCATTTTGTTGTATTATAGGAATGTATCACAGAAACCCACAACAGAAAGGCTGAATATGAATACAAACCACTCCTCCCGCAGAAGAAATGTCCGCTGGGACCGACTGCTCCTTGCGGTGATCTTGCTGATCGTGCTGCTCTACGGCATCTGCAGGATCTTCCAGGGCGGCAGAAAACCGCACTCTGCCAATGCTCCTGCACAGAACAGCGCCTCCGTCCCGACGGAGACACCGACGGATCCGACCGCATCCCCCCTCCCGACACAGGAGGCAAATGCTGCGACGGAGACACCGACGGAGCCGCCCTCCGAGACGCTTCCGTTCCCCGAACCGATGGAGAATCCGCCGGCTTCCGTCATGATCGACGTTCCCTACTATTCCCAGAAGGGACTGCTCCCGACCGGCTGTGAGCTTGTCAGCGCGAAGATGCTGATGGAGTACTACGGCGCAGTGCTGGACATCAATACCATCGTCGAGAACACGACGAGCATGTACCCGAAGTCCATCAACGGCAGGAGCTACGCCCCCACCCCCGACAAGGCCTTCATCGGCAGTCCGTGGGATGAAACAAGCTTCGGCTGCTTTCCGCCCGTGATCGTGGAGATGATGAACAAGCTCCTCCCCGAGGGCAGGACCGCCGTGGATACCTCCGGCACGGAACTTTCCGTCCTCGCAGAGACCTACCTGCCGCTGGATATGCCCGTGCTCATCTGGGCGACCATCAGCATGCTGGAGACTTATCCCGGCATCCCGTGGTACCTCTTCGATGAGGAGGGCAACACCACCGATGAGATCTACTACTGGCCGGCGAACGAGCATTGTCTGGTGCTCGTCGGCTACGACAGCCAGAACTACTATTTCAACGACCCCTACGGCGGCCGCGGACTCGTGAGCTATTCACGCGATCTCGTGGAAACACGCTTTGCCGATATCGGCAAATTCAGCGTCGTCGTACTCGGCTCCTGAAGCCCATAGAAAGGAAGGATCCCTATGAGACCGATCACTATGCTCACCGCAGGACTGACCGCCTGCACCACGCTGCTCTGCGGCACACCCGTGCTTCCGGCCATGCCGGAGCAGACCATGCTCGTCTGCGCAGCGGACGGCACCTACGAACAGCTGACCTACACCAGCACCGGCACCGAGATCACCATCACCGGATGTGATGCCTCCGCGGTCAGCCTTACCATTCCGTCCGAGATCGACGGACTCCCTGTCACTTCGATTGCCAACAGCGCCCTCCGTGACCGCACCGCGCTCACCTCCGTCAGCATTCCCGGCAGCGTCGTAAAGATCGGAGATCAGGCGTTTTCCGGATGCACCGCACTGACCGTTGTCAGAATCGTTGAGGGCGTTTCTTCCATCGGTACGCAGTCCTTCTACGGCTGCACCGCACTGCGATCCCTCACCCTGCCGGCAAGCATCACGACCGTTCCCGGCAATGCCTTCCAGTTATGCGAAAACCTTGTCTCCATTGCAGTCGAGGCGGACAATCCTGCCTTTACCGCTGTGGACGGCTGCCTGTATACCGCCGACGGCACAACGCTCGTCTGCTGTCCCGGCGGCTACACCGGAACGCTCACCATCCCCGACGGCGTGACCACCGTCGGACCCTATGCCTGCGACAGCTGCACAAAGCTCACCGGCATCGCATTTCCCGACAGCATCACCGAAATCGGCAACTGCGGTTTTGAGCGATGCAGCGGCCTGACTGACGTCACCCTCCCCGAGGGCGTCACGACCCTCGGAAGAAACGCCTTCTTTATGTGCCAGTCGATGACTGCCATCACCCTTCCGGCAAGCATCACAGAGATCAAGGACAGCGCGTTCCTCAACTGCACGGCGCTCGAGACCGTGTATTATACCGGTACGCAGGCGCAGTGGGATGCGCTCGCTGCGACGGTGGATCAGAGTTCCAACACCTTCTTGTTCCGAGCAGAGCTCCAGCTGGTGGATGCGCAGGGCAGCGTCCCCCTCGGCGACCTCAATGCGGACGGCGCAGTGGATTCCACGGATGCTTCCGTGCTCCTGATCGCTGCGGCGAATACCGGCTCCGGCGCGGAATCCGGCCTGACAGCTGCGCAGGAAACTGCTGCTGACATCAACGGCGATGGCGCCTTCAATGCGACCGACGCGGCGCGCATCCTCCAGTACGCGGCCTATGTCGGTTCCGGCGGCACGCTCTCGATTGAGGAGTTTCTTGCAAGCTAACCACACTCACAGAAAAGCTCCGGTTTCTTAAAAACCGGAGCCAGTCTGTCGAAAAAGTCCCGTCCAGCCACTGCGCCTCTGGCGCAGGGCTGGAC
>CAYYIT010000047.1:0-18600 GCA_964472035.1 uncultured Ruminococcus sp. | reverse complement strand
AGGGCTTGCTTATTGGGGATATTCGTTTAGGGTGGGTTTATTGACAAGCTGAGGATGCCCCGATGGGGCATCCTTTTTTTGTACGCAGCGAAAAAATCGGATATCTGCGAAATTTGCCCTCCCCCTTCCCCCTCCCTAAAGGGAGGGGGATTATGGGAGGGTGCTACCGCACCCTCCACCCGCTCTCCTGCGGAGTGCTATTTATTAAAATTACACAAGCCGAAAAATTCCCTCTTGACAAGGGGCGGAAACTGTGCTATAATGAGAGCGTTCCGGTGTGGACGGGACGAAATATTCAGAAAGGAAGGTGAACGGCATGTTCATTCATTACGACCACAGCACAACTGCATATACTATGACAAACAAGACAGCCGCAAGCCTTTCGGACGACGGAAACAGATAGGACAAAACCCGGAATTCCGAGATTCCTTTGTGATGTTGGATGGCGCTTCTGTTTTGGACAGGAGCGCCTTTTTGCGTCCGGAAGCGGCAGAAAAGGAGAAAATATGTTTACGATCAACGGCGCTTACAACAGCGCGGCAGTCTTTACCGACTGCGCGGACGCCGCTTCCATTGCACAGATCACACAGCTTTGCAGTCAGGAATTTGCAAAGGGAGCGCGTATCCGCATCATGCCCGATGTGCATGCCGGCGCAGGCTGCACCATCGGCACCACCATGACCATCACCGACAAGGTCGTTCCGAATCTCGTCGGCGTGGACATCGGCTGCGGCATGGAGACCGCAGTTCTCAAGGAGACCCACATCGAGCCGCAGAAGCTCGACAAACTCATCCGGCAGGAGATCCCCTCCGGCTTTGCGGTGCGCGACAAGAGCCATCCCTTCGCGCAGGAGATCGACCTGACACAGCTGCACTGCTTCGACCGCATCAATGCCCTGCGTGCCGAGAAGAGCATCGGTACCCTCGGCGGCGGCAATCACTTCATTGAAGTCGATCGCGGCAGCGACGGCACACTGTACCTTGTGATCCATTCCGGCTCCCGTCACCTCGGCGTGGAGGTCGCAAACTGGTACCAGAACGAAGCCTACCGGAGGCTGAACAAGTCCGATGACGGCGAGATCCGGAAGCTGACGGAGGCACTGAAGGCACAGGGCCGGCAGCGCGAGATCGCTTCTGAGATCAAAAAGCTCAAAAACACCAAGCGCACCGCCGTGCCGAAGGGACTTGCCTACTGCGAGGGCGAGCTGTTCACGCAGTACCTGCATGATATGGCGATCGTGCAGGAATTCGCAAGCCTCAACCGCCGCGCGATGATGAAAACCATCGTCAAGGGCATGCACTGGCACATCGCGGAGCAGTTCTCCACGATCCACAACTATATCGATCTGGAGGAGATGATCCTCCGGAAGGGCGCAGTTTCGGCGAAAGCCGGCGAGCGTCTGCTCATTCCGATGAACATGCGCGACGGCAGTCTCCTGTGCATCGGCAAGGGCAATCCGGAGTGGAATTACTCCGCGCCGCACGGCGCCGGACGTCTCCTCTCGAGAAGTCAGGCGAAGGAGCAGTGCGCCATCGCCGAGTACCGCCGCCAGATGGAGGGCATCTACACGACCTCGGTCAGCATGGACACCCTCGACGAATGCCCCATGGCGTACAAGGACATGGACGAGATCGTCCGGCACATCGGCGATACGGCAGAGATCACGGATATCATCAAACCCATCTACAATTTCAAGGCAGGCAGCGAGGAGCTCCCTGCGCGCAGGAAATAGGAGGTGCATCATGGAACGATTCATTCCCTACGAAAAGCTCAGCAAGAAGGCAAAAAAGGAAATTGACGCGAAGAAGCGCGGCGACTGGGGCCAGTGCCATCCGGCAACAAGAGTGCAGGAGCCCGGTAAGGGCTATGTGCGCCATCCCAAGCACCGCAACGCAGAAACGGAGGAATAATCTATGCACGAGATCGAACAGAACGATGCACTCACGAGGGTCATCCTCGTGGGTCTGGATACAGGCGAATACGATGCACAGCAGTCCATGGAGGAACTCGCGGAGCTTGCCGACACGGCGGGCTGCGAGGTGCTGGCGACCGTCATCCAGAGCCGCCCCTCTCCGGAATCCGCCACCTGCATCGGTGCCGGAAAGCTCGAGGAGATCGCAGAGCAGGTCAAGGCACTCGACGCGGACATGCTCATCTTTGATCTGGAGCTGACGGGCATGCAGATGCGCAATATCTCCGACGCTGCAGACTGCAAGGTCATCGACAGAACGATGCTGATCCTCGATATCTTCGCAGGACGTGCGCGCACCCGTGAGGGCAAGCTGCAGGTCTCCCTTGCGCAGTACAAGTACCGCATGACGCGCCTGACGGGCATGGGCAATGCGCTCTCCCGTCTGGGCGGCGGTATCGGCACAAGAGGACCCGGCGAAACGAAGCTCGAGACCGACCGCCGCCACATCCGCAGCCGCGTGGCACAGCTCGAAAAGGAGCTGCGCGAGATGGAACAGCACCGCAAATTCATCACCGGCAGGCGCAAAAAGGACGGCGTACTGACCGTTGCGATCGTCGGCTACACGAATGCCGGAAAATCCACGATGTTCAACCTCCTGACGGATGCCGGCGTACTGGCGGAGAACAAGCTCTTTGCAACACTGGATGTCACCGCCAGAGCGCTGGAGCTGCCGGACGGCAGAACGGTGCTGCTTTCGGACACGGTGGGACTCATCCGCCGTCTGCCCCACCATCTGGTCGAGGCATTCCGTTCGACGCTGGAGGAAACGGCGCAGGCGGATCTGATCCTGCATGTCCTGGATGCCTCCGAGCCGGATGTACAGGAGCGCATGAAGATCACGCAGGAGCTTCTGAACGATCTGGGCTGTGCGGAGATCCCGCAGGTACACGTCCTCAACAAGGCGGATCTTGTGGACATTCCGAAGCAGAACGATCTGGAGACCGTCTGGTTCAGTGCGAAGCACGGCGACGGACTGGAAGCCCTGCTCAAAGCGATCATGCATGGACTGCCGCAGACGGCAAAACGCATGAAGCTCTGCATTCCCTATTCCGAGGGCAGCTTCCTGCAATTGCTGCGCGAGGAGGGCAAGCTCTTCTCGGAGGAATACACCGCCGAGGGTACGCTCGTGGATGTCATGGTCGATGTCAAGCGTCAGAAGAAGGCGCAGGAATTCTCTGTAGAATAAGAAAAAGGGCGATGCGAAAGGCATCGTCCTTTTTAGTGATGATATTCTGAAATCTGCCCTCCCCCTAACCCCCTCCCTAAAGGGAGGGGGAAATAAGTCGGGGGTGCTGCCGCACCCCCGTCCCCGCCCTGGGAGCTTTGCTTCGCTCGCTCCCAGACCTGATAGTTCAGTTGATACAGTCACCCAAACCAACATATCACCTTTTTACAGTTTCCGGCACGGGAGCAGGCACCTCCTGCGCACCGAGGGCGGTTTCGTAGATGCCGCGCATCTGCGCGATCACCGTTTCCAGCGCGAATGCCTCTGCGGCGCCAGCATTGTGCCGACCCATCGTTCTGCGCAGGGTCCCGTCCGCCGCGAGGGTACGCATGGCATCGGCAAAGGCTTCGGCATCCTCCGGATCGCAGGCAAAGCCCGTGATGCCGTCCTTGCTGTAGTCGAGAATTCCATGGCGGTTCGAGGTGATCAGCGGCAGCCCTGCCGCCATCGCTTCGATCGCCGTAAAGCCCAGTCCCTCGCGCTTGGAAGGAAAACAGAACACATCCGCCATGTACAGAAGCTCCGGCACATCCGTGCGGAAGCCGAGAATATGTACGCGGTCTGCGATCCCAAGCTTTTCAGCCTGCGATGCAAGTTCCACCATAAGTGCGCCGGTTCCGGCAATGACCAGATGGAGCTGCGGATCCTGCAGCTGGTGCAGGGCGCGGAGCAGAACGGTATGGTTCTTGTTGCGGTTGAGCTCTCCGATGCTGAGGAAGACCACGGCATCCTCCGGAATGCCAAGCTCTGCACGCATGTCACTGCGGCTGCGCGATGCAGTGCGGTAGCGATCCAGCGCAACGCCTGCACCGGGGATGCGGCAGATGGTTCCGGCACGGAAGTTCTGCGCACGGGCAAAGTCCTCGTGGTTGATGGTGATGAGGGTATCCGTCCAGTGCGCAAGCATGCGCTCGGCCGGATAGAAGAGCATCCAGTTGAGCAGGGGCGCGCCCTTGAAGAAATGGAAGCCGTGGGCGGTATAGAGCACCTTCACGCCGCGGCGTTTTCCGGCGATCCTGCCGCAGACACCGCCGATGGGGCTGTGGCAGTGGATGGCCTCGTAGGGCTGCGCTTCGAGGATGGCATCGAGCTGGGCGAGGGGCTTTTTGTACTTGTGGAGCTTCAGGGCATTGCGGTCGAAATCGATCTGGAACCTACGGATGCCGAGGTCATCGAGCTGCGCACAGAACTGCGCAATACGCTCGGGGGACGCGTTGTTGCCCTCTTCGAAATTGCAGGCGATATGCACCTCATAACCCATCTCACGCAGGAGCAGCGTCCAAGGAAGGAGGAACTGGTACTGCATGGAGGCGGTGTTTGACACCATGAGGATGGTTTTCATTGCTTCCAGACTCCTTTCTCCACGATCTGTTTCTGCCGCAGGCAGTGGCGCATGCAGAGCAGCAGGTAGGCGGCGAAGATGCCGCAGGCGGCTCCGAGGCAGTCGAGCAGAATATCACTGACCAGTCCCGTTCTGCCCGGCACGAAGGTCTGGTGAAATTCATCGAGCGCCGCAAAGAGGAACACGCAGGACAGCACGGTAGAAATATTGTGCGGTTTTCTGCGCAGCCAGAGATATCCGAGGAAGCCCATTGCTGCGTAGAGGGAAAAATGCGCGGCCTTGCGGATGAAACTGTTGAGTCCGCGCCAGAGCATTTCCTGTGTGGCGGCGTCATATTCATCGTATTTGACGTAGATCATTCTTGCCGCAAAGCGGCAGAAACGATAGCTCACGGCATTGGTGGCATCCGCCTCCTGCGCGGAGAACAGATAGAGTGCTGCCATGAGTCCGAGCAGCAGCAGGACGGGAAGGTATTTCTTCACAGGTTCTCCCCCTTTCACCAATGGGATATGTTCAGCTGTGCAAAGCCCTTATTTCTCCGGCTCTGCATCCATTTTTGACAGGTCATCCGCTCAGGGGGAGGGGCTGTCATGACTGCCCTCCCCCTGACCCCCTCCCTGAAGGGAGGGGGAAATGGATCGGGGCGCTGCCGCGCCCCGACTCCGCCCTGGGGGCAATCGCTTCGCTCGCCCCCAGACCCTTGCGAGTCGGCGCTTCTCCTGCCGCAAGGCGGGGAGAAGCGATGCAGTTCTCCTGCACCAAAGCGCAAAGCCCTTATTTCTCCGGCTCTGCATCATAGAATACGCGATACTTCCGGACATTATGACAGCGAGTGCTGTTGACAAGCCCGAGGGCGGTATACATACATACCACCGCCGTACCGCCGGCACTGAAAAAGGGCAGCGGTACACCGATTACCGGCATGATCTTCAGCACCATGCCGATGTTCATGAAGCAGTGCGCAAAGAGCATCGCAAACACGCCGATGCAGATGAATCTGCCGCACGCGTTCTTGCATACGAGACTTCCCACCAGCACCTTCAGCACAAGGAAGGTCAGCAGTGCCACGGCGAGCAACGATCCGACAATGCCCCAGATCTGCCCGATATAGGCGAAAATAAAGTCGTTGTGCATCTCCGGTACACTGACGTATTTTTCCGCACCGGTCAGTCCCTGCCCGAAGATCTTTCCATGGGCAAGGGCAGTAATGCCCAGATCCTGCTGGTACTCCACGCCCTCCGGATCACTTCCGGGATTGAGCAGGACGAGGATACGGTTCTTGTGCGTGCTGCCAAGCAGAAAATTCCACGCAAGGACGCACATCACCGGAATCGCCACCGCGGCGGCGATAATATATCGCACGGAGATCTTCGCGCTGAGCATGATGGAGGCAAACACGACTGCAAAGACGATCGCCGTACCGTAGTCACCCTGCAGTGCGACAAGGCCGATGGGGACAAGTGCGTGGAGGCAGAGCAGCGCCATGTGCGGCAGCCGGTTCATCTGCTCCTCCATCCTGCTCAGATGGTAGGAGAAGCTGAGGATGAACGCAAGCTTGAGCACCTCCGAGGGCTGCAGCTGGAAGCCCGCAATGCTCAGCCACGCCTGGTCATCCGCGCCGGCTCGCTTGTAGCCGAGTCCCGTAAAGGTCAGCATGACCAGGAACAGCGCGACGGGCGCGTAGATCCACCATAGCCGGATGATGCGGTTATAATCGACAAAGCTCAGGATGATGAAGATGACAAGTCCGAGACAGCTTGCAATGAGCTGCGTGCGGAAGGCACCGAAGCCCACCTTGTCCAGCAGCTGGTTCGCAGCGATGCTGTGCAGCATCAGGCAGCTGACGGCGGAGCATACTATCGCCGCCAGCAGCAGCATTTTGTCCGTTGCACGGACGTATTTCTGCAGCGTATGGAAGAGTTTTTTCATGTAGGGGTCCTTTCTTTTGTACTGTGCGTCTTTTGTCTGTCATGCACAGCAGTCAGTGCAGGTATTTGCTGTCAAAGCCGCGGAACTGCACGGCCATGGCGATATCCTCGCGGCGGATCGCCGCGCTTCCGTGGAGATCCGCGGAAGAGAGCGCGACCTTCTGCAGGCGGCTGTGGGCGCGCGCACTGAGGCAGTACCGTTCGAACACTGCCTTGAGCAGCTGCTCCGCAGCCGGCTCCAGCACGCAGTATTCCCGCAGCAGATGGTCGGGGATCATGGCGTTGCAGTGAATATTTGTACCCTGAAAGCGCGCCTTCTGGCGGTCACGGGCAGCCTCGACACGCTCGCGGATGGCTGCGGACGGCTCCGCCGGCTCACGGGAGGCAAGATCCTCGTAGACAACGGGATCCACATCGACATGCATATCAAAACGGTCCAGCAGCGGACCGGAAATTCTCGACAGATAGCGATCGACCTGATTTTTCGAGCAGGTGCATTTCTTCTGGGTCGAGCCGTAATAGCCGCAGGGGCAGGGATTCATCGCCGCAACCAGCATGATGTTGCAGGGGTAGACTGCCGTGCCGGCGGCGCGGGAAATGGTCACTTCCCTGCTCTCGAGCGGCTGGCGGAGGATCTCGAGCGTCGTCCGGTCGAATTCCGCAAGCTCATCGAGAAACAGTACGCCGTTATGCGCAAGGGAGATCTCGCCCGGTGCCGGAATGCTGCCGCCGCCGATGAGTCCGGCTGCGGAGACGGTATGGTGGGGCGAACGGAAGGGACGGCGCGTGATGAGGGGCTCCGATGCGGAGAGCTGTCCGGCAACGGAGTAGACATTCGTCGTCTCGAGGATCTCACTGCGGTTCATATCCGGCAGGATCGAAGGCAGACGGTTGGCGAGCATGCTCTTGCCGCTGCCGGGACTGCCCACGAGGAGGATATTATGCCCTCCGGCAGCTGCCAGCTCCATGCCGCAGCGCGCCTTTTTCTGACCGCGGACGTCACTGAAATCGAGCATGGGCTGCATGGCGCGGATGGCATCCGTCCGGCAGGGCTTCGCAGGCTGCAGCGGTTTCTGGTCAAGCAGATGCAGGAGCAGCTCGTTCACGGTGCGGACGCCGTACACGGCGATGCCGTCGATGGCGGACGCCTCCTGCACGTTTTCATAGGGAACATAGATCTCCTTGCAGCCGTTCTTTCTGGCGAGCATGGTCATATTCAGCACGCCGCGGATACTGTGGATCTGGCCGCTGAGGCCAAGCTCACCGACAAAGACGGAGCCCTCCAGCCCCATCTGCAGAATCTGCATGGAGCGCATGAGTCCGACGAAAATGGCAAGATCAAAGGACGATCCGGATTTCTTCACATCCGCCGGCGCGAGGTTGATGAGAACGCGTCCCTTCGGAAAGGGGATGTTCACGGACTGCACCGCACTGCGGACTCTGTCGCGGCTCTCCTTGATGCCGGCATCCGGCAGGCCGCTGATATCGAACTGGGGGTGTCCGGCACTCACCTCCGCCTCCACTGTCACGGGGAAGGCATTCATACCGAACAGACCGATGCTGTGTACAACGGAAAACATGCGGTATCACTTACTTTCTGTAGGAATATCGGCATCCTGCATGAGGAGTGCCTCGGTTGCGGACTTCTGGGCATGCGCCTCCATCTCCGCTTCATTCTCTTCAATGGCGAACATTTCATCGCCGAGGCGTTCGCTGAAATCATGCTCGGCAGGGTAATCCTCAAGATAGTGATCCTGCTGGCACATAAAACGTGCGTTGAAATAGGGATAGCCCGGCTGCTGCGAGAGCCATACCGCCTTTCTGGACTCCTTGATCGCCGGAACGTACAGGATCACGCCTGCCACGGCGGCAACGAGATTGAACAGAAACAGCACCGAGGCTGCCACCATGGCGGCATAGAACCAGATCACATTTCTGGGCTTTTCCGGTCTTGCATGCATAGCAAGTACGGCAATGCCCGCATGCACTGCGATCGCAATCGCCCAGAACACAAGGAACCAGTAGCCAGTAAACATGATGAGCAGGACGCATTGCACAAAGAGGCTGACTGCACAGACTTTATAGAAATTCGTCGTGCGCTTCTGATGGTGCTTCTCATACAGCTCCACGCGGTCGTGGTATTCCGCGAAATGAGTGGTATCGGTGATCGGCTGGAACATCTGCATCCCCCTCCCTTACAGCTGCGGAATGTCCGGTACTTCCGGAAGATCCGGAATGTCACCGTTCACCTCGGGGAAATCGGACAGGATGCTGCCGGTATCCATCACCGGATCCGGAACATCCCACACGGGATCGGGGATGTCATTGCCGGAGGGAACCTCGATCTCGGGCTCCGGCTTGGGAATGCTCCGCTTCGGCGGTGCCGCCTTGGGTTCTTCCGGTGCCGCCTTGGGTGCTTCCGATGCTGCCTTGGGTGCTTCCGGTGCTGCCTGTGACAGTTCCGGTACTGCGATCGGTACTGCTTTGGGTTCTTCCGGCGCCGCCTGCAGCGCTTCGGCAGGTGTCGGCTCGGAGAGATCGGAGATGGCGGAGACCACGGGTGCCTCAACATTCATTAGTACCGAGGGACGATCCGTCTGCGCCTGCGCAAAGGGGATATCCGCGCCGGCGATGCCGTCATATTCGCGCTTCTGCGCAGGTTCCATAGTAAAGGTATCATGTTCCTTCTCAGCATCAAGCTCGGTCATGATGCCGTCGATCTTCTGCTTGAGGTCGTAGCGGGAGTGATACTGCTTGCCGTGCCGTGTCAGCTGGTCGGCAAAGCGTTCATTGAAATAGGGATAGCCGGGCTGCTGTTTGATCCATGCAGCGCGCTTGCTCTCGTAGATGGACCAGAAGCAGATCAGCATGCAGGGGATCGCGATCCACAGCAGCATCAGATCCAACACTATGCAGAGTACGAGCAGACCGCATACAGTGTATTTCAGCTTGGGCTTCTCCTGCGTGCCAAGGAAGCTCAGCACAATGATGACGACAGTGACCACGAGCGCCAGCAGACCGTAGGCAAAGCCGATGTCCCAGATGCCGTTGCGCACGAAGATGGGATAGTCGCCGGTGGTGCGGCGCATGGGCATGGGAATGATATGGATATAGCCGTTGATGACACAGAGCAGCGTGAGGAAAAAGCTCTGTATCAGGTGGTGGTTCTTCTGCTTGCTGAGCATGGTGCGGCACGCGTCATAATGGGATGTATCGTGCGTTGCGTCGACGTTTAAGTGCATTTGTTCGGACATTTGTCAATTCCCCCTGTGTCATGTTATATATATTCAGTATAACATATTTTCCTGTGTTCGTCAACTATAATTGTGAACTTTTGGTGAACGGGAGTGCATTCTCTCCAAGAGGATTGACATTTCCCAAATTATGGATTATAATAGAATTACCACTTATTATCAGGAGGGATGAATATGAAACGGAAACTGAATCTGCTGCTTGCCTGCTGTCTGATTGTCGGTATGACGGGGTGCGGTGCAAAAGACAATTCTGCTAAAACACCCGATGAGGGAACCTATGTAATGGTGAACTATAATTTTGTAAAAAAAGAGTTGTTCTTAGAAGATCTGGATCAGGCACTGGATGATCTGATCCCAGTAATGCAGGAGTATTTGCAAAAAGATCCCCTTCAAAGTCTATTGTCTGAAATAACACTAAAAGACGGAGCATTTGAAATGAAATACTCCTTTTCCACATATAAAGGCAGCTATGAAGTTGTAGACAACCGCTTGCTATTCACCTATGAATCCGTTGTTTTCCCTGAGGATTATTCCGATGATGCCTCACCAATGATCACTGTAACACCTGAAGATACGGATGGAACCTATTCTGAGTTAGCCAAATCCTTTAGCACACTTAATCAGACGAACACATATTTGGTGAGATGTCAGCCACAAATTTCAGGAATTGACAGACATGTAGATTATGGTATGTGTCCTGTTCCGATCCTGCGAAGAGAAATCACACGCACAGAGAATGAAGCTGTCTATCTCGAAAAGCACGGAAAGTTTCTTTGTACCGAGACTTATGGCTTAACTCTGGAATCGGATTATGAACACGGAAAGGATTTCAGCATTACCTATAATCTTCATGACATGCAGATGGATGACGAATATTCCCTTTACTACACCTATTATCTTGCTGAAAAGAGTGCAGAAGATTACGAAAACTACTGGAATCTCCACGCACCGCAAATGGGATTCGGCGAGTCTTGGAAAAAAGACACCACGCTCCAATTCTCCGATGGCAAGTGGGAATGGTACAACAGTGAAGGTGATCTTATCAATAATGGTACCTATCAGGAAAGCGAATCCTATCCTGGACTGATTGCAATGGCAATTGACGAAGATTCCGCCAAAGCCAATTTTGATGAGGATAACAGATCTGCTGAAAAATCATATAGAGCATATACCGCAGCAATGCCCCTCTCCCTCTACATCGCAGAAAACGGCGAGATCTACTATCCCAGCCACATTTATGTTCCCAATTAAAACAACAGGACTGTCGGAATTCCGGCAGTCCTGTTTGCATAATCCCCCCTTCCCTGCCCATACTTCCATCGAGGTGATACACATGAAGAAATTGGAAATCGCCGCGGTGGTCGGGATCATCGGCGCCATCTTCTGCGGCAATCTCAGCGGCTTCCGGCAGACGGTGGACTCGCTCCGCAAGGAGGTGCTGCGCCTGCACATTCTTGCACAGTCGGACAGCGCAGAGGATCAGGCACTCAAGCTCATGGTACGGGACGAGCTGCTTTCCCACGCAGATTCGCTCTTTTCCGGCTGCCAAACGCCGGAGGACTTCCGCAGCCGCGCACTCGAACAGCAGGAGACCATCCGTCTGCTTGCGCAGCATGTCGTGGAGGACCAGGGCAGCGATGCGCAGGTGCGCGTGCAGCTCGTGCAGATGGCATTCGACGAAAAGCAATACGAGGAGATCACGATGCCGGCCGGTGTGTACGATGCGGTGCGTATTCTGATCGGAGAGGCGCAGGGACAGAACTGGTGGTGCGTGCTGTATCCGCCGCTGTGTATTCCGGCAGGTGCCGGCGTGAAGGAGAACAAGCAGACGGTGGAGTCCTTCGACAGCCGGACGCAGGAGGTGCTGGAGGACTCCGAGCGCTTTGAGGTGAAGTTCAAGCTCGTGGAGTGGTGGGATAAGCTCTGTGAGAGGTTCGGGTGATCCGAGGAGGATACTGAATCTGCCCTCCCCCTGCCCCCGCCCTAAAGGGAGGGGGGAATTACCCGGAGCGCTGCCGCGCCCCGGCCCCGCCCTGGAGGCTTTGCTTCGCTCGCCCCCAGACCCATCTATACACATAACAAGGGCTTTCCCCCTTCGGGGAAAGCCCTTTGTTCAGTAATTTCTTAGTCCACGATCAGGGACTTGCCGGTCATTTCCTTCGGCTGCTCGAGTTCGAGGAGCTTCAGGATGGTCGGAGAGAGATCAGCCAGAACGCCGCCCTCGCGGAGCTTGCAGTCGCCTGCGCCCACTACGATGAACGGAACGGGGTTCGTGGTGTGTGCGGTGAAGGCACTGCCGTCCGGCTCGTACATCTTGTCCGCATTGCCATGGTCAGCAGTGATCAGAGCCGCACCGCCCTTTGCAAGGATCGCATCCACCATTCTTCCAACGCAGGTATCCACTGCCTCAACAGCAGCTACCGCTGCATCGAAAATGCCGGTGTGGCCTACCATGTCACAGTTTGCGTAGTTGAGGATGATGACATCATACTTGTCGGACTCGATCGCCTCCACAACAGCGTCAGTCACTTCATATGCGCTCATTTCCGGCTTCATATCGAAGGTTTCCACATCGGGGGACTTGATGAGGATTCTGTCCTCGCCCTCGAACTGCTTCTCCTCGCCGCCGTTGAAGAAGAAGGTAACGTGTGCATACTTCTGGGTCTCGGCAATTCTCAGCTGGGTCTTGCCGCACTTGCTCAGATACTCGCCGAGGGTCATGGTCAGTGCCTCGGGCGGGAATGCAACGGATACGTTCGGCATCGTTGCGTCGTACTGTGCCATGCAGACAAAATGCAGCGGGAAGAAGCCATTCTTACGCGCAAAGCCGTTGAATGCCTCGTCCACGAAGGCACGGGTGATCTGTCTTGCACGGTCGGGGCGGAAATTGAAGAATACCACGCTGTCGTCAGCTGCGATCTTTGCACCGCCGTCGATGACTGTCGGGAGCATGAATTCGTCCGTTACTTCGTTTGCGTAGGAATCCTTGATTGCCTGTACAGGGCAGGAAGCGGAAACGCCCTCGCCGTAAACCATCGCAGCATAGGCCTTTTCCACACGATCCCATGCGTTGTCACGGTCCATTGCATAGAATCTGCCCATTACGGTAGCAACCTTGCCCACGCCGATCTCGTTCATCTTGGCAACAGCCTCAGCCATGAAATCCGCTGCGGAGGACGGAGGAACGTCACGGCCGTCGAGGAATGCGTGTACATATACCTTGTCGAGGCCGTTCTTCTTTGCCATTTCGCAAAGACCATAGAGGTGCTCCATGTGGCTGTGTACGCCGCCGGGGGACAGCAGACCCATCAGGTGCAGTGCGGATCCCTTTGCCTTGCAGTTTTCCATCGCATCAACAAGAGCCTTGTTCTCGAAGAAATCGCCATCCTTGATGGACTTGGAGATCTTCACGAGCATCTGGTATACGATTCTGCCTGCGCCGATGTTGGTGTGGCCAACCTCGGAGTTGCCCATCTGACCGTCCGGCAGACCAACGTCAAGTCCGCTTGCGCCGATGATGGTGTTCGGACCCTGCATGTATTTGTCGAGGTTCGGTGTCTTTGCAGCGACAATGGCATTGCCGTAATCGCTCGCATTATAGCCGAAACCGTCCATGATAATCAGTGCGACTGGTTTTTTGCTCATAGTAATTAACCCTTTCTTTTCATCAGTAATACATCCGGATATATCCGGTTTTTTCATTGATAATATATACTGGCGTGTAGGCACCGGGGCCATCGAATTCATACACAACAGCTCCGGAATCCTCAATATGATCTTCAATCAGCCAATTTTTCCACTTCTGGGCATTCGTGCTGTTGATGTCGTATAACTGCGTATTCTGTGACTCCGCGTGAGCGATGTAATCGCTCAGCGTTTCACTGTTGGTATAGAAGCTGATCTCTACAGCAGCCTCGCCTTGCAGCATTTTCGGAATGAATGTCACCTGATACTCCTCGGCATCGAGCGGTACTGTCTCAGGAAGAAAGCCCTCAAGAAAGCATCCCTTTTCATAATTCGAGAGATACACGTTCCTCTGCACGGGATAGTACCATTTCCAGTCAAGCCCCATTGTCTGGGGAATGAGGATGGCAATCACCGCAATTCCATACAGCACCGTGCGGAGTATGCCTGTGACATACCGGAGCCACTTCGGTGTTGGTCTGTTCTTGTCATACAGCGGCTTTGCAAGCCATAGAACGAACAGCAGGGGCATGGATATCAGCCAGATCGTGCTGTAATAGGAGTAGGCAAGCCCTATCATGCTCATCGGAAACGCCAATAAAAAGCAGAGCAGGATGTCGATATACCGCCAGATGGAAAATTTGCGCTCCTTCGGCTTCTTCCCGAAGAGTTCTTCCACTGTCAGGAGTTTCAGAAATGCCATGGCAGTCCCCCTATCACAGCTTTACAAAAAGGGGACACCGAGGACGGCATCCCCTTTTTGTGATTCAGTTACAATCAACCATTTACAGCAGCCTGGACGATGGTGTTGAAGTCAGCAGCCTTCAGGGATGCGCCGCCGATGAGACCGCCGTCGATGTTGGGCTTTGCCAGCAGCTCTGCTGCATTGCCAGCGTTCATGGAACCGCCGTACTGGATGGTCACAGCGTCAGCAGTTGCCTGATCATAGAGCTTAGCGAGCTGTGCGCGGATGAATGCGCAAACCTCTTCAGCCTGATCCGGTGTTGCAGTCAGACCAGTACCGATAGCCCAAACAGGCTCATATGCGATCACGGTGTTCTTTACCTGCTCAGCAGTCAGGGACCACAGATCCAGCTTGATCTGACGAGCGATGACCTCTTCAGTGATGTTGCACTCGCGCTCCCACTTCAGCTCGCCTACGCAAACGATGGGCTTGAGGCCTGCTTCGAGAGCAGCAACAGTTCTCTTGTTTACGGTCTCGTCGGTCTCGCCGAAGTACTGTCTTCTCTCGGAGTGACCGATGACTACATACTCCACGCCCAGCTCAACGAGCATATCAGCGGAGATCTCGCCGGTGTATGCGCCGGACTTTGCAAAGTGTACATTCTCTGCACCGATCTTTACGTTGGAACCAGCAGTTACGTTCATAGCAGTTTCGAGGTTGGTGAAGGGTACGCAAGCGATTACCTCTACATTGCCCTCTGCATTTGCCACGAGGGGCTTGATTGCTTCGAGCAGAGCCTTAGCCTCTACTCTGGTGTTGTTCATCTTCCAGTTGCCGGCAATGATTGCCTTTCTTGTTGCCTTGTTCATGGTAATTACTCCTTAAAAGTTATAATAATCGAATGGACTATAAGTCCGCCTTAAATAAATGAATATCGCCACTGACATCAAAATCAACAGCAAGCCAATTATGAAAAGGATTTTTGTGCTGTGGGCAGATGAGCGGCCTTTTTTGCGAACACTGAAAAAAATGACGATTGCAGCAGCTATAAGGCAGGCGACTGCGACCGCAGTCAACATCATATCCTCAATCATCGCGATACTCATTTTCTCCTTATCTGCATAATTCACCGCATCTGTCAAAATGCGGATGCTTCAGGGGCTTGTTCGTATTACAAGAATCCGAGTAAGCGTTGTTGCAGCCGTTATGGCTGCCGATGGCGATCCTCGTATTGATGTTCAGTCCCTTCATCACCGGGGACAGGAGGATGCCGAAGAGCATGCCGATCAGGAATCCGATCAGCAGCGCAATGTAAATGGGGGTATTTTCATTCTGTTTGATTTTATCCATCAGATCCATTTGAAAACCTCCTGATACACAGTAAGGGCGAATAGGAACTATCCGCCCTTATGCTTAATTTTATGCATCTGCACAAGAGCAATGCAAAATGCTTTCAGAAGCGATGTTCCTATGCGAAGCAAGGAACATGCGGTTCAGCAAGCTCACAACGCGAGCAGTAAGCTTGTCCTTATGGTTTGCTTACCCTCGCGTATCACCCGCGCGGGTTCCGCGCTTACTTTTCAGCGATAACAGCTACGCCCGGCAGAACCTTACCTTCGAGGTATTCCAGAGAAGCACCGCCGCCTGTGGAGATGTGGCTCATCTTGTCAGCAAAGCCGAGCTGCATAACAGCTGCTGCGGAGTCGCCGCCGCCGATGATGGTGGTAGCATCTGTCTCAGCCAGAGCCTTAGCCACTGCAATGGTACCCTTTGCCAGAGTCGGATTCTCAAATACGCCCATCGGACCGTTCCATACAACGGTCTTTGCGGACTTTACAGCCTCTGCGAAGAGAGCCTGTGTCTCTGTGCCGATGTCCAGACCCATCTTGTCAGCCGGGATCTCCATGGAGGAAACAACCTCTACTGCGATCTCTGCATCGATCGGGTTCGGGAACTCAGCTGCGATGGTAGTATCAACAGGGAGCAGGAGCTTCTTGCCGAGGGACTCAGCCTTTGCGAGCATCTCCTTGCAGTAGTCGATCTTCTCATCGTCAACGAGAGAAGTACCGATGGAACCGCCCTGTGCCTTGATGAATGTATATGCCATACCGCCGCCGATGATCAGGGTATCGCACTTTTCGAGCAGGTTGGAGATAACGTTGAGCTTGTCAGCTACCTTTGCACCGCCGAGGATCGCTACGAACGGACGCTCCGGAACCTCTACTGCATTGCCGAGGTACTGGATCTCCTTCTGCATCAGGTAACCTACTGCGGTCTCCTTTACGAACTTAGTTACGCCAGCAGTGGAAGCATGTGCTCTGTGTGCGCTGCCGAATGCGTCCATTACGAATGCTTCGCCGTCAACCAGATCAGCCAGTTCCTTGGAAAACTCCTCGCCGTTCTTGGTCTCTTCTGCGCCGCGGAATCTGGTGTTCTGGAGCAGAACAACTTCGCCCTCAGCCATTGCTGCAACAGCAGCCTTTGCATTCTCGCCAACTACGGTATCATCATTTGCAAATGTTACCTTAGCCGGAGCCAGAACCTCAGCCAGACGAGCTGCTACAGGAGCGAGGGAGAACTTCTCCTCCGGACCATTCTTCGGCTTGCCCAGATGGGAGCAGAGTACAACCTTTGCGCCGTTCTCGAGGAGCTTCTTGATGGTGGGGAGTGCAGCCTGGATTCTGTTATCGTTGGTGATCACGCCTTCCTTGAGCGGAACGTTGAAATCGCAACGAACCAGGACCTTCTTGCCCTTTACCTGAATATCTTCTACAGTAACCTTGTTCAAACCTGCCATTGTTATGACATCCTTTCGAAATAGATTTTCTGCCTTTTCGGCATTGTGGTGACTGTGCCGGAAATTGCCATTCCGACGCAACACTTATATTATACACCATTTCTCCGGATTCTGCAAGTGGTAATTGATAAAAATTTATGAAAATTTTTCGCAGATCAAAGCGCATAAAACTGCGTCCTTTCCGAAAGATTTTTTAAGCAAGTTGTACAAAATGCGCTTGACATTTTGTGTTTTTTATGGTACAATAAGAGCATCATACACGGCAGGGCCGAGAAGGAGGAATTTCTATGAAAAGATTGACAGCAATGATAACCGCAGCAGCGCTCTGTATGGGGATGTGTTCCCTTACAGCATTCTCAGACAACGAGAGGGACTTTACACAGGACTTTTTCCCCGATGGATTTACCCAAGCACCCTCCGTCCACCACATCCTGCTGGATAACAACGAGGAATGCTTCTGGATCGAGCCGACCTTTGCCAATTCACAGGAGGTCTATGATTTCCTGATTGCATGGCAGGATGATGAGGCAATGCGTGAGGCATACGGTCTGGAGGACATGAGTCTCGTGATGCAGATCGACTACAAAATCGATGACGGCGAATGGCAGTACGATGCCGCATGGGATGAGGAAATCTACGGCTGTGATTT
Source organism: uncultured Ruminococcus sp. (assembly GCA_964472035.1). GTDB lineage: Bacteria > Bacillota > Clostridia > Oscillospirales > Ruminococcaceae > UBA3855. Next base: position 1,063 of record CAYYIT010000047.1, on the reverse strand, counting down.
TGTCAACGGTATCTGCTGGCCCTCTGCCGGCAATTGGCTCTGCGACAATGCTTCCGTGCTTGGCGGTTCTGACGAGGATATGGCGGAGTATGAGAATATCAAGGACGCACTTGTCTGGGTCTACAATGACTATCACGGATATGACTGCCCGAATTTCGATGACGAAAACCACACTGTTACCTTCCGTGCAAGATACATGCTCCAGTATACCGATTCGGAAACCTACGAAACACAGGCGTTTTTCAGCGATTGGTCGGAGGAACAGTCCATCGGCAAGGACGGCAATCAGGGTGAGCTGACTGCCCCGACAGCACTTCCTGCACCGCAGATTTCGAACCTTCAGGTACTGACGGAAGAGGCGGGCAATTATTACATGACCTTCGAGCTGTTCTATCCGATTGAGATGGCGTATGCGGATTATTATTACTATAATATGAACAGCTGGTATTTTGACTATCAAGGTACCGTCGGAGATCTGTACGCTGAAATCAACATCAACAACACCGGCTGGCAGGAGGTGGCAGTTATCAACGGATTTTGGTGCACGGGCGGTACGAGAATCATTGATTCCGAAGACACGGACGGCATCCCCTTCACCGATTATGACTACATCCAGCTGCGTGTCAGACAGCGCTACAGCGAGCCGCTGACCGGCGACTATTCCAACATCATCTCCATCAACGCCGTGGAGCTGCGGCTTGGCGATGTGAATGCAGATGGTATGATCGACGCCACCGACGCTTCTGAAATCCTGATTGCCGCAGCGGCAGTCGGGTCCGGCAACGAAAGCGGACTGTCAGAGAATCAGGCGATTGTCGCAGATGTCAATGCAGACGGCGCGTTTGACGCATCGGATGCTGCCATCGTGCTCCAGTATGCGGCTGCGGTCGGTACGGGCTACACCGGCACTCTTGAAGAATTTCTGGCACAATAACATCAAAAACGGACTTGCACTTTCCGGTGCAAGTCCGTCAGTCTGTCGAAAAAGTCCCGTCCAGCCACTGCGCCTCCGGCGCAGGGCTGGACTAAGTTTTTTCATTTAGTTGCGCCAGCTGACTCAAAT
>CAYYIT010000046.1:0-18995 GCA_964472035.1 uncultured Ruminococcus sp. | reverse complement strand
TAGTCCAGCCCTGCGCCAGAGGCGCAGTGGCTGGACGGGACTTTTTCGACAGACTACAACCCCCTCGGGATCCCGAGGGGGCTTGTTTGTTCTGCACAAGAATATGACGCCGTATTTGGGCAGATCGCAGAAATCTCCGGCGGCATCGCCGGCAGCTGTCAGGAATCCGCCCGCACAGCTGTATATAGTATGAAGGGTAAGTTGTTCTCCGGTAACAAAGCATTGTCATTCCGTGTCGGAAAATGGAGATTTGGAAACAATGTTGACGCTGGGATGAAACTTTGGGGGCAATCCGGAGAATTCCATTGACAGCCTCCGCGGCCCGTGCTATAATCAGATCAACACCAAAAAGGAGAAGCCTATGAAACGACTGAAAACCGCTGCAAAATGGGCAGCCTTCCTTGCGTTTCTTGCACTTGCCGCATGGTTCTGGATGCAGATGCCGGTACGGATCACGGATGCAAGCGGCGAGGATGTGGAATATATCGAGATCTTCAACGGAAACAACGGCGAGCGCGCCGTTATCGAGGATCCGGAAACCATTGCGGTCATTATGGAGGATCTGCGCGATGTGAAGGTGCAGCGCAAGAGGATCTCCTCCGGATACAAGGGCTATTCACTGCGTATCACCATCCACTACAAGAATTTCACGCTGTTCCCGTGGAAGGAATTTATCGTGAATACCTCCACTGTTCTGCGCAACGATCCGTTTTTCTATGAGGTAGTGCAGGGCGATATCGATTATTACCACCTGGTTTCGTTTGTGTGTGAGCCGGAGGAGGACCCTTCGGCGCAGCCAGAATCCTGATGAGACATACGACACGCCGCCTGTGCGGCAGATAGTGCAGCAAGAAGCAGCCCTTCCCAGATCGGGAGGGGCTGCTTCGGTGCATTGACATTTTCCCTGACTTGTGATATGATAAGAAAAACAAGTACGGAGGTGCGGATATGGGAGATTATGATCAGCAGCTGATCGAGCTGAAGCAGAAGGCGGAGCGTGCTGCGAAGCTGCGGGAGCTTCTGGAGCTGATGCGGCGGCAGCGCAGCTCGCTGTCTTATACAGTGTCGCGGGCAAGGACGAAGCAGGAGGAAGAACAGGCGGATGTGGACCGCATGAAAAGCGGTTTAAGCGGCTTTCTCAGCAAGCTTGCGGGCGATTATGACCTTCGCATGGATAAGGAGGTATACGAGTGCCTCGAAGCGTCCATGGAGCTGGAACAGGCGCAGCAGGAGCTGGAGGAGCTGAAATCCCAGCAGGCCGCCTACCAGCAGGAGCTGGATGAACTGCTGCCGTTTGAGGAGGCGTACCATACAAGGATCCGTACGCTGTACGAGGATCTGCGAGCCTCCGGCACCTCGGAGGGGACAAGGGCGATCGTGCTGGAGGAGCGTCTCAGGACGGTGGAATCCGCGCTCACACGGCTGGCGAAAGCCAAGATCGAGTGTACCAATCTGGAGGAGAAGACAGGCCGCAGCGCACACAGCATGCTGCAGATGCAGACGACCTACGAGCAGCAGTTGATGATGGCGGCGGTCGGCGGCAGGCGTTATGGCAAATCCTTGAAGGCGAGGGAGGAACTTCTGGAAGCATTCCGCGGCGACCGACAGAATGAAGAGCTTGCGATCCAGGTGCCGCTGAACCGCCTGTACAAGGAGCTGGAAGACCTTCAGGTGGAGGGCGCAGAGATCCTGCAGATGCAGATCGCAAGCGGCAATATGACGGAGGCGCGCGCGCGGCTCTCCCTTGCGCTGACGAAGATCGAGGACAGAATTTCCGCACTGACGCGTGAGAAACAGATGCTCCGTACGGAGCTTGACCGTATCATCGAAGGCGTCGAACAGGATGCCGTCGGACAGAGCATGCAGCAGTAGGGAATATGTTCTCACTGAAAAAGCCCATATTCCGTGATGTCCAGTGCATTCGCGGTTTATGGGGAAGACATTTTCCCTGGGATATGCTATACTGAACGCAGAACAACATTCCGGAGGTATGATGATGGATACGATCGCAGTAGGAAAATACCTGGCACAGCTTCGCAAGGAACGGAACCTGACACAGGAGCAGCTCGGTGAACAGCTCGGCGTCACGAACAAGACCATTTCCCGCTGGGAGAACGGCAATTACATGCCGCCCGTGGAGATGCTGCAGCAGCTCAGTGCGCTGTACGGCGTGAGCATCAATGAGATCCTCAGCGGCAGAAAGCTCCCCGAGGAGGAATACAAGGCTGCTGCGGAGGATAACCTCAGAACCGTCCTGCACAGCAGCAGTTTTACGAAGAAGGAGCAGTTTGCCTATTTCAAAAAGAAGTGGGAGAAGGAACATGCCTTCTCCATGACGCTTGCCATGATCGTTCTGGTCGGTGCGATGGTGCTGTGTTTCTTCTTCTGGAAGGATCTGATCCTGCTGCCGGCGATTGCAGGCTTTGCTTACAGCATCCATACCAACAATCAGATGATGGCATATATCGAAGCGCATCTCTATCCCGATGCGAAGGAGCATCAGGAGGAATAACAGAAAATCCCCTGCGTTTTCGCAAACGCAGGGGATTGTTTTGCGTAATTGCTTAGTTCTTCAGAGCAACGCCCTGTGCAGCGAGGGCAGCGATGATGCCGTCCACAACTGCGGTGACCTCTTCACGGGTCAGGGTCTTGGTCTTGTCAGCGAAGACGATGCGTACGGTGATGGTCTTGCCGTTCTCGTCCGCATAGGTGTCCGCAACGCTGACCTTCTGGATCAGTGCGCAGTCCGCAGCCTTCACAGCGGCACCAATGGGTGCATAGCTGTCCGTTACGAAGGTCAGGTCAACCTCCATCTCCGGATACTTGGAAGGCTCCGCATAGGCAATGCTGCGGTTTGCGATCTCGGAGAATGCCGTCATATCCAGCTCTGCAAAGACAATGGCAGCCTTCTTGTCGATCTTCTTGCCGATGGTCGGATGTACCACGCCCAGCTCACCGATGACCTTGCCGTCGCAGAGGATGGCATTGAGGTTTCTCGGATGCTCGTAGGAATGGGAAGCCTCCATCTTCTGGAAGGAGAGTGCCTCGTGCTTGATGTCGTCCGCCATCACGCAGAGCATATCACGCAGTTCCAGATAGAGCTGTTCGGTGGACTTTGTCTTGCTGAACAGGGTCACGCAGAGCTTCTTCTGCTCATTGCAGAGGTTGGTCTCGGCGTTCACGCCGTCCACCACTCTGCCGATCTCGAATACGCCGAAGTCAGCGGCAAAGCCGGTGTTGTACTTCACCTGGCACAGCTGTGTCGGAATGATGCTGCGGCGGATGGTCTCGATGTTGGGGTTGGTCGCGCTGACGAGCTTGACATTGTCCTCCACCTCGATGCCCAGTGCCTTGTATTCATCGTTGTACGCCCATACATAGGAGTGCACCTCGTGCAGGGAATAGCGCTTGACAAACAGATCCTTGACCTGCTCCTCCACGTTCTTTTCCAGTGCTGCGCGAACCGGATACAGCGGCGCAACAGCGGTGTGAATGTCGAAGTTGTCATAGCCGTAGATTCTGGTGATCTCCTCGATGATGTCAGCCTTGATGGTGACATCCTTGGTCGCTCTCCAGCTCGGAACGGTCACGGAGAATTCGTCATCCTTCAGATCCACGCCGAAGCCGAGTGCAGTGAGGGTGTTCACGATGGTCTCATTGCTGATGGCAATGCCGGCATAGCGGTCAACATATGCCTTATTGAACTGCAGGTTCACCTGCGGATACTGGTATGCCTGCTCGTCCGTCAGGGAGGAAACCACCTTCACGCAGGGATCGGCATCCATCATGAGCTTAACGAAGCGTGCGATGGCGGTCACGGTCATTTCGGGGTCGAGGCACTTCTCATAGCGCTGGGAAGCGTCCGTTCTGTGCGCCAGACGAACAGTGGACTTTCTGATGGAAACCGCATCGAAGGTCGCGGATTCGAGGGTGAGCGTCGTGGTATCCTCCACGATCTCGGAATCCAGACCACCCATGATACCGGCAATCGCAACGGGGGTGTTGTCGTTGCAGATCATCAGCATGTCCTCGTCGATATTTCTCTCCACGCCGTCGAGTGTCTGGAAGGTGAAGGGCTTGTCAAAACGCTTGATGCGGAGCTTGTCCACCTTGCGGGAGTCGAATGCGTGCATGGGCTGTCCCATTTCGAGCATCATGTAGTTGGTCAGGTCTGCAAGGAAATTGATCGCTCTCATGCCGCAGTAGTACAGACGGATGCGCATGTTCACGGGGCTGACATTGCGCTGGATGTTCTCCACCTGCAGGCAGGAATAACGCTGGCACAGCGGATCCTCGATCTTCATGTCGATCTGGGGGAGATCCTTGTACTGTGTCAGATCCACGCCGTCAATGGGCTTGAGCGGTCTGCCGGTCAGGGCTGCAAACTCTCTTGCAATGCCGTAGTGACCCCACAGGTCGGGACGGTTCGTCAGGGACTTATTGTCCACCTCGAAGATGATATCCTCGATGGCATAGACGTCCTTCAGATCAGTACCCACCGGGATGTCGTCGGTCAGATCCATAATGCCGTCGTTGCTGTCGCTGATGCCGATCTCCTTCTCGGAGCAGCACATACCGTTGGAGGTGTAGCCGGCAAGCTTTCTGGGGGTGATGGTGATCTCGCCGATCTGTGCGCCGAGCTTTGCGAATGCTGTCTTCATGCCGACACGGACATTCGGTGCGCCGCAGACAACATCGACAAGGTCAGCCTCGCCGATATCCACCTTCAGAAGGTGCAGCTTCTTGGACTCGGGATGCTCCTCGACGGACTTGATCTCAGCGCAGACAATGCCGCTGATGTCGCTGCCCTTCAGGAAGATCTCGTTCTCCACCTCAGCGGTGGACAGGGAAAACTGGTGGATCAGCTTCATTTTGTCAAGACCCTTGAGGTCCACAAAATCAGAGATCCAGTTCATGGATAAATACATGGTTCTGCCTCCTTCCTTAGCGGTCTTCGGTGAACTGGGACAGGCTCTTGAGGCTGCCGCTGTTCAGGTCACGGATATCCTTCACGCCGTACTTCATCATGGCAAGTCTTGTCAGACCAAGACCGAATGCGAAGCCGGTGTATTCCTCGGGGTCAATGCCGCCTGCCTTGAGTACCTCGGGGTGGATCATGCCGCAGGGGCAGAGCTCCAGCCAGCCGCTGTTCTTGCAGGAGGGGCAGCCGTCGCCGCCGCAGATGGCACAGCTGATATCCAGCTCAAAGCCGGGTTCCACGAACGGGAAGAAGCCCGGACGCAGACGCACCTTGACGTCGCGCTTGAAGACCTCGGAGAGCATGTTCTTCATGAAGAAGATGAGGTTGGAGATGGAGATGTTCTTGTCCACCATGACGCCCTCCATCTGGAAGAAGGTGTTCTCGTGGCAGGCATCGGTCGCCTCGTTGCGGAAGCATCTGCCGGGGAAGATCGCCTTGATCGGCTTGCCCTCGTTGAATAGAGCGTCCTTGTACTTCTTGTAAATCGCATTCTGCGCAGCGGAGGTATGGGACTTCAGGAGCTGACCGTTGGTCAGGTAGTAGGTGTCCTGCATATCTCTTGCCGGATGATGCTTCGGGATGTTCAGTGCCTCGAAGCACTCGTAGTCGGTTACGATCTCGCTGTAGTCCTCCACATTGAAGCCCATGGAGCGGAAGATCGCCTCGCACTCACGCTGCACGAGCGTGATCGGATGATAGGAGCCGCGCTCCAGACGGGGCGGCATGGAAACGTCGAATTCGGGCATGGAGTTGATCTCGCGCTCGATCTCCTCCTGCTTGAGTGCTTCGGTTCTTGCGGCGATCGCCTCGGTGACCTCCGACTTGAGGACGTTCACCTGCTGACCGAATGCCTTCTTCTCCTCGCCGCTCATGTCCTTCATGGACTTGAGCAGACCTGTCACGCTGCCCTTTTTGCCGAGGTACTCGACACGCAGCTCTTCGAGCTGTGCAACACTTGTGACAGCCTGGAGCTTCGCTGCAAATTCCTGCTGCAGCTGTGCAATGGTTTCTGACATAACAAATGCATTCCTTTCTTTGAGACTTTGGTTTCGTACATAGAAAAAGCCCGTCCCAGGCTTTTCTGGGACGAGCATGATTACCCGCGGTACCACCCAAATTCGAAGGGGAACCCTTCGCACTTTGACACATTTTGCTGTGTATGTGAAACACCCGGCTTATATCGGAACGCACCGACCTTCGCCGGCTACTCCCATGCTGAAATTCATCCGCAGCCTGCATCACCCGTTCTTACAGCCAGTGGAACGGACTCTCTGCCATGCTGTACTCTGCGCACTACTTACACATGTTCATCGTAGACAGTACTATTATACCGCATTTTCCAGGGGTTGTCAAGGGGGTGGCGGGAGATTTTACAGCAGCAGGGACGGATCGCCGCAGAGCAGATACCGCTGCAGCCGCACAAGCTCCTCCACTGTGCAGACTGCCTCGCCATGGGAAAAGGCTGTCTTCGCGCAGCCGAGATCGAAGATATCGATGCGGCCGTCGCCGGTGAAGTCATAGTCCGGTGCCGGTGCTGTCTCCGGCGCAGCGTAGCCGTAGAGGGCAAGCTCGTTGAGGTCGCCGCCGCCCTTGACGATCTTCAGGCGGTCGGTCGGTGCGGAGTCCGCCGTCAGCGCAATGTTCCGGTACATGTAGCCGCCCATGTCGCTCGACCAGAGCAGGGTGTCCGTGTGCGCGTCGTAGATCTCCAGACTGCCCGTGCCGTAGGTGTCGTACACGCCGAAGCCCGTGAAGACATATTCTCTGTCCAGATCCACATAGCATGTGATATTGGAGCTTGTCACGTTCGTGGAGGGCGCCGTCAGACCGGAGGTGCCGTCGTAGATGAATGCCGGCATGGAGGACGGTTCATCGAACATCCGGTAGAACTGGTTCAGGGTGCTGTCCGCCGGAGCGGCACTCAGGTCGCAAAGCTCCGTGGAACGATCCTCGCTCAGGCAGAGCGCATCGGGTGCGATGTACTGTCCCTTGCCGTTGATGATCGTTTTGTTCTCGCGGCTCATAGTAATGAACACGGGGGTCTCGGTCACATCCAGCGTCACGCTGCCATTCTGGATCTCCATGGCAGTGGTCGTGCCCTCGGCGAATTCGGAGGGTACGGTCAGGTAGGCGTAGTCCGCGCCCTCTACGGAAAGGGTGTAGTCCGCGATGACCTTGTCCTCGTTGGTCGGAGACCATACGCAGTCGATGATCTCGCCCGTGTTCCGGTCAGTGAAGCGGTAGCGGCTCACGCCGTCCGCAGAAAGATCCGCCGTGAAATCGGCAAACTCCAGCACATCCGTCATGCAGGAAACGTAGTACCACGCCTCCTTCTTCTCCCAGCTGCCCTTCTGTGTCACCAGACCGGAGTCATAGTAGACGCCCTCGCCCTCGTCGCGCAGCTGGAACTTGGAGACTCTGTCCACGCCCTGCGCAATGGCGGCAAGGTAGGTTCTCGCCACGCGCTGCGCATACTTGCGCTGGAAGTTCTCGTTGTCGTGATTGTCCACGCCCTCGACCTCGCAGTCGGTCATGACGACCTCGAACTCGGAGATCCACAGCTCCGTTCCAGGGGCGTTTTCATCGATCCAGCCCTGCAGGGCGTTGATGGTCTCGACGAAGCTGCTGTCCTCGGGATTGGCGGTATCCGGTCCGATGTGGACGTTGATGATGTCTACGGCGAATTTACCGTCGGTGCGGTTGTAGTCGAACCAGAGCTTCATCTCCGACAGATAATCCAGCATCGTGGAATAGCCCACGAGACCGCCCATGGCGAGCTTGAAATCGGGGTCGGCGTTCTTGACGCCGGCGTTCGGGATGGTGCCCTCGTGGCCGTCATAGTCCGCGGAGCACATCGCCGCCAGCTCATAGGGGGTGAAGTAATTGGCCTTGCCGGACCAGCTTTTGTTCGGCTCGTTGGAGTTCTCCAGTGCCGAGAGCAGTCCCATGCCGACCCTGACCTCCTGCGCATCGGTGATGTTGATGGTCGAGAGATCCACGTCTTTGTTGCTGCCGTAGCGTGCCGCTACCTGATAGAGCATCTGCGCGTGGAGTGCGTAGCTTGCCGGATCGAGCGTGTCCGCGCCCTCGGGAACGGCAACCTCCGGCATGGAGTCCGAACTTCCGGAAATATAGGAGCTGCCGCCCTGAAAACAGGGGATGATGCTGATGTTCTGTTCCTTCATGGCGGTGTAGAAGGCGTCCATATCGCCCCACGAGCCCTGCGTAAATTTCGCCTTGCCGCTTGCATCAAGGAGCCAGTTGAAGTTGTGGTATTCGCGGACATTGCCGCCGGCCATGATCGCAGTCATGGGATCGTCGATGAACGCATTGAAGCCGATGATGCCGCCTGCGGTCAGATCGGTCTGTGCGCTGCCGGAGGGCTTGGCGGCGGTTTTTGCGCGCTGCTGCTCGCTCAGCTCGGAGACCTTGTAGCCGTAGAGCGCGATCTCACTGACGCCGCTGTCGCCGGCAGGCGTTGAGAAGTGCAGATATCTGGTCGGCGCGGGGTCCTCAAAGGAAATGCCGCGCCAGCTGTTGTACCAGTCCGTTGTAAAGGTCGTCAGCGGCTCCCATGCAAACGGCTCGCCGTATTCGACCGTCCAGTCGTTGGTGCCGTTGGAATCGAAGAAGCAGATGCCGGTGATGACGTAATTCGCTCCGAGGTCGATGTAGAAGGCATCATTACCGAACTCAGCCTGATAGTTCGGCTTCCAGTTGGTATGGGAGGTCGCCTCCAGCAGCGCGCTGTCCACGGAGGTGTCCTCCGGTGAGACGGGAACCTTGTCCTGATCGTCGAACAATGTGCCGGCGTCGTACAGGAATTCCGCGCTGAGGTGGGTGAGCGTTTCGTCCATGATGGTGAATTGTGTGACATCGAGCAGCGCAGACACGGGCGATTCCGCCAGAACACCGAGCGGCATGCTCAGTGCACTGACAGCTGCCGCGGTCACAAATGCGCTGAAACGGTTGACATTTCTCATAATATTCCCTCCGGATTGTGCAAAATACTATGCTTTCAGTATAACACAAGCCGGTATGAAAGTCAATGAAAAACCAGAAATTTCCATTTCGGAACAAATGCAGCGATGCAGCCGGAGAGCAAAAATGAAACGCTGCTGCCAGCAAAAATTTGCAATTTGGTTAAAATCATAGAAAATACTGGAATTTCCATTCGTTATATGTTATAATGAATGGGATGGAATCCGACTGCTCCGGCAACGGAGCGCACAAAGAAGGAGAGTTATCATGAAATTCTGTATGAAATGTGGTCACCAGAACGAGGACGATGCGGTATTCTGTATCGGCTGCGGTGCGAATATGGGCACGACGGATGCACCTGAGCCGGATCCGTATGATGCCGGTTCCATGCAAGACCTGCATGGTGAAGCGGCACCTGCCAAAAAGAGCAAGGCGCCTGTGATCGCGGCGGTTTCGGCGGCGGCAGTCCTGCTGGCCGGCGGCGGTACCTGTTTCCTGCTGCGCGACCAGATCTTTGGCGGCGAGGATACGGAGCTGTCCGATCGTGACGACAAGGATGACGAAAAGGAAGAGGACGAGACCGACGAGGACGACTACGAGGATGCGGTCGATGATGCGAATGAAGAAGCCAAAAGCTTCTATTATGCGGTGGCCTCTTCGATGATCGATCTTGACAGCGAGGGATTTGTGACGGAATCGGGGCTCTACCTCTTTGATGATGCCTACGATGCACCGAAGGGGGATCCTGACAGACATGATGTCGATCCCGACGATGCGGATATTTTGCAGTATATCGTGTGGCTGTACTATGAGGATTATGAGGATGCGGATGCTTCGGCTTTCACGGTCGGCGAGTATTCCTCCCTGCGCGGCGTTGCCATTGAGGTGGACGGCGTGATCGGCACCTATCCGAAGGAGATGACCATCGAGGCGCTTGAGGATATCGACAGCATGGAGGATGCGGTCGCCTACGCGGAGGAGGATCTTGAACCGGAAACCGAGCCGGAGACGGAAGAGGAGACCGAAGAAGAGACCGAACCCGAAACGGAAGAAGAGACCGAGGCGGAAACCGATGCTCCCTCCGGCGAGTACAGCCTTCCGGATGATGACGGCACTCTCTCCATTGTCTGCTGGACGGATTATGATCTCGGCTGCATGATCGAGCAGTTCGGCTATGATTACCCCGATTATGATGTGCAGTGGGTGGAATGCAGCGGTGCGTATTCCGGCTATGAGGCGAATTCCTATTATGAGACCTTCCTCAATTCCGGCGAGGATGTGGATCTCTTCCTTGCGGAACCCGGCTGGATCCGGAATTATATCGAAACGGATGAATATGCGGTACCGCTTTCCGCGCTGAATATTGATGTGAGCGACTACGCGGACGCCTACGAATATACCCTGCAGCTCGGCACCAATGCCTCCGGCGAGCTGATGGCAGCGGCGTGGGATATCAACCCCGGCGGCTTCTGTTACAATACGGACATGGCGGAGCAGTACCTTGGCGTGACCACACCCGAGGAGATGCAGGCGATGATCGGTGACTGGGACGGCTTTGAGAATGTTGCCGCAACGCTTGCAGACAACGGCATTACCGTCTGCGCATCGCTTGGCGGCCTGTGGCAGGCCTACGGCACGCCCTGCAACGGCTGGGTAAGCAACGGTACCCTCGATACCGGCTATGCCGAGGACTTCACCGCGATGGCAAAGCGTTTTATCGACAACGGCTATGTGGATCCGGATGTCGGCCAGTGGTGGGACGACTGGTATGTGGCCGGTCAGAACGGCAGCACCTTCGGCTACTTCTTCTCAAGCTGGTGTCTGTCCCCCGGTGCACAGCTGGAACAGTGCATGGGCAGCGCCGGCAATGTCAATGTCGTTGCAGGCCCTGAGGCGTACTTCTGGGGCGGCAGCATGTTCTGCGTTTCCAAGAACTGCAACAGCGCCTCCATGGCGGAGGAATTTCTCCGTTATTTCACGGTGAATACGGATACGATGTACGACTTCGCGATGAACTACGGCTATTATGTCAACAGCCTGACGGTGATGGCGGATCTGTACTACAACAATCCGCTGCTCGGCGGTCAGGATGAGATCGCGGTGCTTGCAGAGACCGCAAAATACGTCGATATGAGCGGCATCGGCTACTACGACCAGGCCCTGAAGGATACCTATCTGACCGTTCTTACGGAAAACTATGCGGCTTCCGAAACGGAGATCGTTGAGCGCTTTACAGAAGAGGCACTGTCGATCTTCCCGGAACTGTATTGAGATACATCCCCAATCAAAAACAAAGGAGAGTTGAATTATGTTTTGTGAAAAATGTGGAACCCAGAATCAGGATGAAGCAAAATTCTGCACCGTGTGCGGTTTTCCGCTCACGCCCGTAGCCGATAATCAGGCGGGTGCAAGAAGCCGCGAGATCGCTGCACAGCAGCCCCAGTTCCCGCAGAATGATCAGGAGCTGAACCAGAGAATGGCACAGATGTCCGGACCGACCATGCCGATCGATCCCAACCAGTATGAGGTGACCGGAAATGTGAAGCCTGCAAAGAAGAGCAAGGCGCCGGTGATCATCACCCTTTCCGTGATCGGTGTGCTGCTCGTGGGCGGCGGAACGACCTGCTTCCTGCTGCGCGACAAGCTCTTCGGCGGCGATAACGACAAGGAGGTCGTGGAGTCCGAGGAAGAAGTGGACATCGAGGAAGCGATCGAAGATGCCAATGGTCATGCAAAATCTGTATACGATGCCGCTGCAACTGCTTTTGTAGAAATGGATGCCGAGGGCTATCAGGTCGAGGACGGCTATTACATCTTCAAGAAGGCCTACGAAGCGCCGGAGGAGCGTCCGGATGCCGGAGATGCGTCCGTATCCGATCCGGACTACTATCTGTATAAGGTACATTATTTCTTTGAGGATATTGAAGAATGCGAGGGCTATGCGATCTACATTAAGGGCGGCGCTGTGATGAGTGCCCTCTACAAGACTGATGCATGCGTCGGTGCCTACCCTGAGGGTGTGGATGAGGATACCTACGAGGATATGAAGCTTGACGAGGAGTCCATGCGCATCGCTGCTGGTCTTGATCCCGATGAAGAGGAGACCGAAGCCCCCACCGAGGCGCCCACCGAAGCTCCAACAGAAGCGCCCACCGAGGCACCGACCGAAGCACCGACCGAGCCGGACGGCGCACAGGCAGCCATTGATGAGGACGGCACCCTGTCCATCGTATGCTGGACCGATGCTGACCTGCACAATATGATCGAGATGTACTGTGATGACAGAGGCATGGTGGAAGGCTCGGATGTGCAGTGGGTACAGTGCGGTACCAACGGCGGCGAGGCAAGCACCCAGTATGCGACCTACCTCAATTCCGGCGAGGACGTTGACCTGTTTGTTGCTGAAGCTGGCTGGATCCTGAACTACATCGAAACAGACGAATATGCAGTGCCGCTGTCCCATATCGGCATTGAGGACTCCGAATTTGAAAATGCATACGATTATACGGTGGACGTGGCTACCAATACTTCTGAAATGCTCATGGGTGCTTCCTGGCAGGCATGCCCCGGCGGCTTCTGCTATTACACCGATATGGCAGAGGAATACCTGGGTATCACAAATCCCGATGATATGCAGTCTGCGATCTCTGACTGGGATGGCTTCAAGGCCGTGGCAGAAGACCTGAAGGACAATGGTGTGACAGTCTGCGCATCCCTCGGCGGCCTGTGGCAGTGCTACAGCACCTCCCAGAATGCCGTATGGGTGGATGACGGTGTTCTGCAGACCGAGATCGCCGGCAACTTTACAAGCTTTGCCAAGGAGATGGTGGATGCCGGTTATATCGATCCCACCGTTGGTCAGTGGGAGGATCCGTGGTACAATGCCGGTAATGCCGGTGAGACCTTCGGCTACTTCTTCTCCACATGGTGCCTGCTCCCTGAGGCACAGCTGCAGCAGTGCATGGGCGATGCCGGCAATATCAATATCGTTGCAGGTCCCTCTGAGTTCTTCTGGGGCGGCAGCTGGCTGTGCGTTTCCAAGAACTGCGATAATCCTGACAGAGCAGCGGACTTCATCCGTTACTTCACCGTGGACACGGATTCCATGCAGGAATATGCAGAGGTATATGGTGACTTTGTCAACAACAGCGAGGCTATGAACGGTGTTGCCTACTACAACGATCTCCTCGGCGGTCAGAACCAGTTCGAGGTGCTGCGTGAGGTTGCGGACGGCATTGAAATGAGCCAGGCTACCAAGTACGATCAGACATTGAAGGATCTGTTCATTACGAGTCTGCGCGATTACATCGATGATCCTGCTGAGGATATCATGGATATGTTTGTGAGCAATGCACAGAGCTATATTCCTGAGCTGATCTGCGAATAAAAAAGGAGAGGTGCGTAATGATCTGCAGAAAGTGCGGCAGGCAGCTTCCGGATACAGCGAAATTCTGTAACGGCTGCGGCAGCCCGACTGCGGTGTCATCTGCGCCGGAACGGACAGCCATTCCCGCTGAGGGAATGGCTGTTCCTGCAAAACAACGGAAGGGACGCATCATCGCAGTGAGTGCGATCGCGGCAGTGCTGCTGCTTGGCGGCGGTGCGGGCTTTCTGTTCCGTGAGCAGCTGTTCGGCGGAAAAGATGACGGCGTGACGCAGGCGGAGCTGGAAAAGGAACCTGAAGATGAAGAGGAAGAAACCCCTGCCCCGGAAACGGATGCGCAGGAGGACGGGCAGTCCGGAGAGGAAGCGCCGGATTCTGCGGCAGAACCCTCCGATGCGGACGAGGCAGAACCCCAGGAGCCGCAGAGGCCGGAGGATTCCCGTCCGGATACACCGCAGGGCGGTGATATTTTCACACCGCAGGAAACGGAGCGTCCTGCGGTGGAGCCGACGACTATGGCTGTATCCAGCCTACGAAATGAGATGACTTTTGACTACGGCGAGGACACAACGGATCCTGTGGAGAGCGGTGCACAGGAGACACCTTCCGGAGAAACGGACATTTGCGAGATGTTCTGGTTTGATACATCGCAAATGAAGGATTTCTACTTTGATGGCGAATTCTTTGTGATCGAATTCCGGATCAAGGAGGATGCGCCGGACGGCAGCTATCCTGTTTCCATTGTCAGGACGGATATCGGAAGCTGGAGCCTGGAATCACGTTTTCCGGAGACGATCGATGGTGAGGTTGCTGTCGGCCGGACACTTCCGGCGGAACAGCCGGATGCGGGCGATGCGTTTACCCTGACGGTCGGCAGCGTGCGCGGTGATCAGGGTGATACGGTGCGCGTGCCTGTTATGATTTCCAATAATCCCGGTTTTGTGGGAACCATCATTGATGTAGAGTATGACACCAGTGTGCTGGAGATCGTGGGAACTTACTCCGGAGAAGCCTTTGATCGTGAGATGAATGCAATTTATTGACAGGGAGGAATACCATGTTCTGTACCAAATGCGGAAAAGTAAACAAGGATGAAGCCAAGTTCTGCATCGGCTGCGGCACGGCGCTGTCGGCGCCTGTGAGGGAGGTGGTACCGCCGGAGATGCTGCATCCGGCAGGAATGATCGCACCGCCGATCCTGGAGGAACCGGCGGCGAAGAAAAAGCGCAAGGCACCCATTATCATTGCCGCAGTCGCGGCAGTGCTGGTGCTGGCAGGCGGCGGATGCTTTCTGATGCGGGACAAGCTCGCGTCGCTGTTCGGTTCGGAGAAGAGCGAGGAGCCGTCCGCACTGGATGCCGCCAACCAGAAGGCGGAGACGCTGTACAAGGCAGCGGAGGACGCTGCGGAGCTTGTCAGCGAGGAGGGCTGCCGCATCGAGGACGGCTGCTATCTCGTGACGGATGCCTACGAAAAGCCGGACGATGTCCCCGATGCCGGAGACGTGAGCGTTTCCGAACCGTACTACTTCCTGTACCTGCTCTCGGAGGAATACGAGGAGCTGGAGGAGCTGGAAGGCTTCGGTCTGCTTGTCGAGGATGAGGAGATCGTGTCCGTGATCGTGGAGGCGGAATCCGCGATCGGCGCGTACCCGACCCCCGTGGTGCCGGAGGATGCGGAGGACATGAAGCTCGACGAAGAGGCACTGGAATACGCCGCCGGCGAGCGTGAGGAGGAGAACGAGGAGGAGACCGAAGAGGAGCCTGTGCCGGAAACGGAGGCGGTAACGGAGGTCGTAACGGAAACTCCTACGGAAGCGCCCACCGAAGCCCCTGCTTCAGATGGCTATGCATGGGCGATTGGAGATGTTACGGCAGCTCCCGGTGAGAGTGTCCCGGTTTATGTCACTGTGCAGGAGGATGCCGGCTGTACCGGATATCTCTTCCAGATCCTCGTTGATGGGGAGAAGATCGGCGATTCCGCACTGGTTTGCGATGAGATCGCAGCTGGCGATGTGGATTACAATGTAGATACCTATGCCGATTTCAATATGTTCGTCCCATATCCTGAGGAACTGATGGTTGCGGCTGCATACGACGGTGCAGCGTCCAACTGTTTCGCAGTGGATGGCTCCCCCGTAGTAACCATGTGGTTCACGGTTCCTGCGGATGCAGCTTCCGGTACAGTTTATGAACTGACATTCAATGAAGACGAGACCGCATTCACTGACTGTGACAACAATCCTCTGCAGCCTGCTCTTGTTGCTGGTTCCATCACCGTAGTTGATGGAAATGGGGGAGAAAGTGCGGAAATTTACATTGATGAAGACAGGCTTGAAGAAAAGATCATGTCCTGTGTTGTAAGTGGAGAGGGCACTCCTGAGGAATTTGCAGACGAACAATGGCAATATATTACAAAGATCGGAATCTGGGGCAACGAATTTTGCGAAATCAACCGGGCCTCTAACTTTGGATGGGCATTGGATGAAATTTCCCCTGTCTACAATCTGGATTGGTTATCACAGGAGCTTGGCACACTTGAGCAAATGACACTTGCGTATTGCGATTTGGGCACAAGTACATTTCCCTATCTCCCGAATCTTACCACATTAAATATATATGAATGTGCTTCTTTTGACGAGACTATTTATGAGGCGCTGTCTGAAATGGAGCATTTGATGGATTTGTGCATTCTGATGGATGAGCTGGCTGATGATTATCTTGATATCAACGGCATAGAGGCTCTTACAAGTCTTGAAGTATTGAATTTGTTTGGTAATGGAATTACAGATATTACTCCGTTATCATCGCTGGTAAATCTTCGGGAACTGTATTTGTCAGAAAATGAAATCAGCGATATCACGCCGTTGTTATCCCTTACGAATCTGGAAGTGTTACATATTACAGGAAATAACATATCCGATGAGGATATAGAAATGCTGAAGGAAGCACTGCCTAATTGCGAGATCAGTTATTGATCCCGAGGCAGGCAATAAGCGAGGAGTTTTCAAGTCAAGGAGGAATACCATGTTCTGTACCAAATGCGGAAAAGTAAACAAGGATGAAGCCAAGTTCTGCATCGGCTGCGGCACGGCGCTGTCGGCGCCTGTGAGGGAGGTGGTACCGCCGGAGATGCTGCATCCGGCAGGAATGATCGCACCGCCGATCCTGGAGGAACCGGCGGCGAAGAAAAAGCGCAAGGCACCCATTATCATTGCCGCAGTCGCGGCAGTGCTGGTGCTGGCAGGCGGCGGATGCTTTCTGATGCGGGACAAGCTCGCGTCGCTGTTCGGTTCGGAGAAGAGCGAGGAGCCGTCCGCACTGGATGCCGCCAACCAGAAGGCGGAGACGCTGTACAAGGCAGCGGAGGACGCTGCGGAGCTTGTCAGCGAGGAGGGCTGCCGCATCGAGGACGGCTGCTATCTCGTGACGGATGCCTACGAAAAGCCGGACGATGTCCCCGATGCCGGAGACGTGAGCGTTTCCGAACCGTACTACTTCCTGTACCTGCTCTCGGAGGAATACGAGGAGCTGGAGGAGCTGGAAGGCTTCGGTCTGCTTGTCGAGGATGAGGAGATCGTGTCCGTGATCGTGGAGGCGGAATCCACGATCGGCGCGTACCCGACCCCCGTGGTGCCGGAGGATGCAGAGGACATGAAGCTCGACGAAGAGGCACTGGAATACGCCGCCGGCGAGCGCGAGGAGGAGAACGAGGAGGAGAACGAAGAGGAGCCTGTGCCGGAAACGGAGGCGGTAACGGAGGCTCCCACGGAACCGGATTTCGAGCAGCTCTACTATGATTATCTGCAGGAGGAGTTTGTGCCGGTCTACGGTCTGGCGGATCTCTCCGATGCGCAGGTCACGATGGAGTCCTACGGTGAGGAGAACTGGCTCAGCCCGGAGGGTGTATACTCCGCCTATATCGAGGACCTCAACGGGGATGACGTGCCGGAGATGGTGGTGTTCTGCACGAATGAACAGTTAGTGTCGATGGAGATCTATGAAAATGATATTCCTTATTATGTCATGACTGCTTATTTATTCACCTTCGAGGATGGCGAAGTGACCTTCCAATCCGAACTGGAATGCCTGCCGACAAATGATAACGGAACCGGTGAACTTTCTGCTGGAATGCGTGCGGACGAATCGAACAACTTCTTCTATTATATCACTGCGATCGACACCGGAGAGGACACCTACTTTATGTTCGAATGCAACACTGCCTCTGCGTTCGGTGATGGCGGCGGCGGAAATTACTGGGCGATCCGCTATCATGACGGCGTACTTGAAAATGTATTCTCGGTCACCAAGGTGGCCGGCGGCAGTGTGGGCTTTGTCTATAACCTCTATGAATTTGAGAACGGCCAGGTGGTTTCCGACTCAGTGCTCTGGAGTGATGGGTACGATGGAGACATCGGGGCTACCTACGACGGCGAATTCGTTGACGCACTGAAGGCGGTGTACGAGGATTACGGCATCACCACGGAGCTTGCGGATGCGGATAATTATGCGTATTTCCCGAGCGGCGGCTTTGATGCCGATGCGCCGGAGGCGGAGCGGATCCTGGAATATCTGGTTTCAAGCAGCCATAACATAAGCGGCAACAGTTTCAATGTTGACTTCATGTTCACTGCTGAGGATTATACTGATCTGCGCGACCATGTGACCTACACGCCGCAGATGGGAATGCTGCAGGGAACTGTTATCGATGCACAGACCGGCGAACCCATTGAGGGCGCCTATGTAGAAATGAACTCTTCCGTTGGTCTGAGAATCTATGATACTGTAACCGGTGCTGATGGTACATACACGTTTGAAGCGATTGCCGGAGAGTATATCCTTTCGGTGGGCTTGGATGGCTATGAGCGTTTTTCTGAGACGGTGATGATCGAGGAAGAGGTGGTGTTGATCAGCAGTACGGAGATGGAGGCGCAGGGTGTTTCAGAGGCAATGCTGGAAATGTTCCTGTCCCAGGAGGACGATTGGACAGATCGGATGGGAAGTACATCAGGCCCAGGCGGCATGTCACTTTGGTTCAGGGATATTGATATGGATGGAATCTGCGAAATCTTCTTTTATGGATATGGCGGCGCAAGTGCACCACCTTATCATTATATCTATCGTTACCAGAATGGTGCTTGGGAATATTTAGAGTGCCCAGGTGATAGTAAGTCCTATGGCGATTCACTGACATTGTACCGGAATAGAGATAACGGCGAATATGTCAATATCAATTATTACAGTCCCATGAGCAATGGATATCAATATGAAGAATATAACCTGCTTTCCATTGCAGGGGGCAGCTTACAAAGAGAACTGCTCTTTATGTATGAGTATTACCCCGATGGAAGTCATGGCGATCCTGTATATGCTGACGGCAGCGGAAATACGTTTACAGAGAGCGAATACCATGCGCAGATAGAGGCGTATCTGGAAAATCTGGAAGAGGTTTCAATTACAATGGAATCCATTGATTACCGTGATTTCCTGGAAATGTCTGACACCGAAAAAATAGAGGCATTGTATAGATCCTATGAAGCGTTTAGAATTGAATGATCCCCCAAAAGAAGGGTTCCCTATAAAGGGAACCCTTCACAGTCTGTCAAAAAAGTCCAGCCCAGTGCTGGACTTTTTCACATAGAAGTGGTAT